>NZ_OMPF01000003.1:0-235512 GCF_900312735.1 Aquimarina sp. AU119
TTAATTGCAGTATCAAATAAGTTATTGAAACAGGCTTTTGCAATAGCAAAAAGTGGATTGCCTTATGATGAAAATTATATTTCAAGATTAAACTAAAAAGACTTGCTTTTTAACTCAGTTCTTTGTTGTAGCATGTTTTATATTAATTAGTATTTTTTCAAAAAGTGATTCTTCTGTCTCTCTAACTTTCAACAATAATTTATTTTAATCCTTTTTAGATCTATTATTACAATTACCTTGACTATTCTTTCAAGAACTTTTAAATCAAGTTAGCTATGAAGACCCCAAAACATATTACTGCCAGCTTGGATAAATTAAACTTGTGACCTTCACCAGTTTCAAACAAAATAGTTGTAGCAATATGTAAAAATATACCGATCACTATAGCATTAACATAATCCATATATTCAGTAACTAAGACCAAATTATTAGATATAAAGGTACCTAAAGGCGTCATTAGTGCAAATACAACTAAGAAACCAATACTTTGTACTTTGCTGTAGTTAGATTGTAATAAAAAGGTAGTTAATAATGTTGCTATCGGGATTTTATGAATTAATATACCATATACCATGTCATTGTGATGATGAATCGGAAATCCTTCTAAAAAGCTATGAATACAAAGACTTATAAATAGTACCCAAGGAAATTTTTTATCTTCTTTATGTTTATGTTCATGACCATGTTCAACTCCTTGTGATAAAAACTCTAAAATAATTTGCAATAAGATACCGCACATTATAAAGAATCCGGTTTGCTTGGCTTCTATATGATGATACACTTCTGGCAATAAATCAAAAAGTGTTAATGCTAATAGAAATGCGCCACTGAATGATAATAAGAGTTTAGTGCCTATTGACTTTTGTTTTTTGGTTACAAAAGCAATAATAACGCCGATAACAATGGCAAAAACTGGAAGTAAATACCTATTCATAATTATATCTGTAAAAATTCCACATGGGTCTATTCTTATTTTTCTATTTCTTATTACTCTTCGTTCTTGTAGAATAAGTTTTACTAACAATTTTCCACTTACCATCAATTTTTAGCAGATGCATAAAATCAATGTAAGAAAAGGTGTCATATTCTAGCTCTAACTGAGCGTTGGCTGCATCTCCTGCTATATTTATAGCAATCATATAGGTTTTTGTTTCTACGGGGTCATTTGAGTTAGCATACTCGCTTAACGCTTCAATAGCATTTACTTCCTCATATTTTTTGTCTATCCATTTCATGGTAGCACTGGGATGGAATGCTTTTTCAAAAGACCCTTTATTATGCGTAGTCATTCCATCGAAGTAATAATTGATCGTTTTTTCAATCAATTGTAGATCGTTATCTTGTGCTTGTAGTTGTGTCATAATAATTGTATTCAAGATGAATATGAAATATATTTTTTTCATGATTATTTATTTTGAATTTTTAATTCGAAAATCTTAAGGACGTAAAGCAACTTTAAGCGTTCCAGAAGAGCGATCACGCATTAAATTGTATCCTTTTTCTGCTTCAGATAGTGGTAAAATATCAGTAAAAATCTTGCTAGGGTCAATAACACCTCTCTCTACTATAGGAAGTAATTTTTCCATATATGCGGCTACATTTACAACACCTGTATGAATGGTTATATTTCTAAATAATGCTGATGAATAAGGTTGATCAACGGGTTCATAAAGGTGACCAAAACCTAGAACACTTATTGATGCACCAGCTTGAGTCATTTCCATACCTTGGGCAATTGCTGTTTTATTCCCCACAGAATCGATCACAGAATTTGCACCTCTTCCTTCGGTAAGTGATTTTACAAATGCTACGGGGTCTTCATTTTTAGAGTTTACTACGTGAGTAGCTCCAATGGTTTTTGCTAATTCTAATCTGCTATCGTGACGTCCTACAAGAATAATAGTAGAAGGACCAAATAATGTAGAAGCCATTACCGCGCTTAGCCCTACTGCACCGTCACCAATAACTACTACGGTTTCTCCTGTCTTGATATTCGCATTCAATGCACCATGATAACCGGTGGCAAAATTATCTCCTAATGGAAGAACTTTTGTGTCATGTTCATCTCCTGTTAAACCTTCTGGAAGTTTGAATAATGAAGAGTTACCGTAAGGAACACGTATAAACTCGGCTTGTCCACCCTGAATATCATCACCTCCATGTTGAGCAAATAGAGGAGTTCCAAATAAACCTCCGTGGTCACATGCAGAAGGTAAATCGCGTTTGCAATAGTAACAATCCCCGTCTACAAACATGGCTGAAGCTACGACACGATCTCCAACTTTTAAAGAATGAATATCTTTACCTACTTGATCTACGACACCAACAAATTCATGGCCTATTCGCATCCCTTTAAATAAACCCATTTCTGGTCCATTTTGGGTGAATTCTAAATCTGCACCGCAAATACCAGCAAGGGTAATACGCACGATAACATCATCATCTTTTAATAATTGAGGTTTTGGTATATCCACAACTTCAATTTGTGACCTTTCTTTATAAACTACTGCTTTCATAATAAATCTTTTAACTTGTTTTTCACTTTGTTTATTTTTAAAAAAGATTAGGATCTAGTTTTACAGAACTTATGGTCTAATAAAACTCAAACCCAATCTGCCAATTATTGACACTACAAAGTTGCGTTGTATGTTAAGAGATTAATATGATGTTTGGTAAGAAAATTGCTTGACTTTTGTCAAGGAATACAATTGATGTAAATCAATTTTTATTTATGAGCGTGAACGAATTCTACTTAATGACTCTGGGGAAATACCTAAATATGATGCTAAGACGTACTGCGGGACTCTGTTTGCTATTTGAGGATATTTATTAACGTACTCCCAATATCGCTCTTCAGAAGTTTTGCTAATATTAGAAATGGTTCTTTTATAAGAATAAGCCATGGATCTTTCTGTAAATAATCTAAAATATTGAGATAAAGAATGTATTCTACTACAAAGTTCTTCAACATCTTCATATTTCATTTGTAGGATTATAGAGTCCTCAAGCGCTTCAGCATAATATTCTGCAGGAGTTCTATGTACATAACTGTAAAAGTCTGTAAAAAACCAATCTTCTATTGCAATAATTACAGTATGCTCTTTTCCTAAATCATCTAAATAAAAAACTCTAACTGCACCTTCTACAATATAGTTTCGATATTCAGATACAAATCCTGGTTGGACAATAAATTGTCTTTTCTTTACTCTAGTAGTTTTTAATATTGAAATAAAATCCTTTATTTCACTGTCTGATAATTCAACATATCTAGCTATGTGATCCAATATCCCTTGGTATTTACTCATCAATTTAGGTTTTTTTGACTCTTGTAAATAATATGTTTTTTATATTATTTGTTGTGTGTTTAAGCGGCTAATTTAACAAATACCAACTAAATAAAAGGTTTACAAAAGAAATTAAAAGTAAGTTATAATTGGGAATTAATTTTATAAATTAACTGGGCTGATTTTTTTATTTCAATCGGTTAAATATTTTCTTTTCCTCCAATCCATAAATTATTTCTTCACAGATTAAATTTAGTTTCTTCTTAATCGTTATCAATTACTTTTAAATTAGGTCTCCTTTTAAGAATCATTTCTTTTTGTTTAGAAGATAAGTTCGATGGCGAAACTATTAATTCTTTCAAATTTATAGGTAAATAATTAGTATCTATTGATTCTAATTTAAAATTATCTGCAAGTAACAAATGAATTAGCTTCTTCATTTTATACATTGATTCTGGTAATTTTTTTATTGCACAGTTTTCAAACCGAAAAGATTTTAATTTGGTTAATTGTGAAATTGATTCTGGCAAGCTCTCAATATCGTGCCCCCTGAATACTAATTGCTCTAAATTGGGAAGTTTTAAAATCCATTTAGGGAATTCTTGATAGTTGAAATTTAGAATTTCTAATTGTTTTAATGTCTTAAGTTCACCGACATCACTAGGAATTATATTTATACTATCCGCCTTTGATTGTAGGAAAAGACTTTTCAGTTTCTCAAAATTCAAAAAACTTGGCCCATATTTTTCTAAATCATAATTCGGATATCGAATTGATAACTTAGTAACATCTTTTGCGGTTTTTATTTTCTCAAATAAGTTTTCCGATTTAGATTTCGATAAGTTCAGCATTTTTTATTGCATATAACGTTAAATATATGTATCCTAGCAGGGCAAAATATTACCCTATTTTTGATTTTTCTGCGCATTGATTGCTAACTTTTACTTTTTGCAAGCATTGCGCCTTACCAAAAATACAACAACCATCAGATTGATCACTTAGTTGCTATGATCACATATATGGTGTTACAACATGTTTTCTATTGTCCGTTTAACTTTTCGATTATTAGAATACATTATGACAGCTCCACATTTTCCGTTTACACCATACAATTCCGTGGCTGAATTTCCATTTAATACTTTAATCTCCTCAATGTTTTGTGGTTCCACTAACTCTAAAATTTCATTGACTTTAGTGTATTCTGTTGGATCTAGTTGATATGATTGTTTTTTAAACTTAAGGGCAAACACTATTTTACATTCGCAACATCCTTTTTTCATTGCTCTCATCAATGATTTTGTTTTTTCGATATCTACTCGGCATCCAATTATATTAAATGTATTTTTGCGAATGTAGATTGAGTCAGAAAATATTTTCTGCTTAATTCTCGTGATTTTTTCAGATTTATTAGTCAACTGCTTAAATTTCATAAACCATTCAGCGTTCTGTTTTTCAGTCAGAACAGGTCTTGATTTCGTTTTTTGTGAAAACGCAAAGCCATTAATTAATAGGATTATTAAAATGCTTAGTATTTGTTTCATACTCCTTTCACGCACAATTATAATGCCAGTTGGATACTGATTAAAAAGATTAGTGATTTAGGTAAGGAAATATTTTTTTGAATATGTTGTAACAAGTGAATATAGTTACCAAGATAACTATATATTTTTATATGTATTTGTAAATGTTTGTAAGCATGTACAAATGGTTGTTGTTTATTCTGTTCTAAAAATACAATGGTGTTTTTTACCGTTTTTATAGATATTCGTTTATAATATCTTCAAATTTTTAAGGAAGAACTGTTTGGCTTAAAAAAGTAAAAACTTCTCAAAAAAATCTTTCAGACCTTTCATCTTATATTTGAAGGTTTTTTTATTGCTTGTTGTTAATCGTTGAAACGAATAAAGAATAATAACAATACATCAGTAATAAAGATATTGTTTTGCTGGCAGATGGATGACTCAAGTTTTACTCCTCCCTTTCAAAATAATCCCAGACTTCGTTTCCAAGTTTTTCACCATATTCTGAGTTCGTAAAAAGTACATATCCCCATTTTTTATCAATATCCATTAGATACCAACATGTAAATCCAGCATTACTTCCGCCATGAAAATATGTCGTATTATAATGTTGATCTGCGGTTACAAACCCCAGAGTATAATATACATGTATACCTTTTGATGTTGTAGTTATTTTATCTTTTTTATAAGAAATATGATATAAACAGGCATATGCTCATATGTACAATTAAAAGAGTTGATGTGTTTTTTAGTATAGTAAATGTATACATTTTATACTTTGAAAATCAAACTACTACTTTTACATTTTGTTTTATAGTGTTAATGATAAATATTTCTATGCTATTCAAATCAGTCATTTCCTATCATAGAAAACCAATCAAATTTTGCTTCGTTTTTGCTTTTCGAGCCAGATGAAGTAGCGTACATACCAATATAGACACCATTAAATTTTTCTGCAATATTATCAGAAACTATCGTATAATCCTGGACTTCTCCAAGAGTTTTTAAACCCTCTTCATTTTCCCCATACATAAATTGTGCTTTAAGACCTTCAACTTTTACACCTAGTATTACCTTTTCTTTTTTAAAGGGAATTTTTGCAACAATTTCAGGCAAAAATTCTCCTTTGTTGTCTTTTTGAAAAGCTTTAATCAAAATAATCTCCTTTTTACTTTTTAATAATTGATAATTATTACCATGCCTTCGGTAAATGACCAATCCAGATTTTTCGTTTTCATTTTTAGCATTAAAAATAAGCTTTGTTTTAGCTAGATAGTTAAAATTATGTGTACGTTTTGCTATAAAAGATGGGTTTACCAATTCAGTTATTTTTTCTGGACGAAGTTGAATAACCATTTGCCCATCATTTTGTGAATACCAATTAAAGCGGGGAGTGCGTAAAAAGTTCCATTCTAAATTAAGATTTTCACCATCAAAATCATCTCGTTCTTTTAGTTTAGGAACGGGAGTCCAGGGTAAATTAGGTCGTTCTTGCTGTTTCTGTAGTAGTCCAATGCCTGGGTTAAATATGGGAGTAACACCACTTTCTTGCTTTGTCATTTCTACCTTTGCCAAAAAAGTTTCACGAGCAAGAGTAACAAACCCTTTGATTTGCCTTTTTGCTAATAATACACTCCACCAATCTCCGGTTTGAGTTTCTACTAAATCAGCATGTCCAGTTTGACCGATTAAATGTGTTTTGCCTAAATGGCGATGTGTCATAATTGGATTAGCATGATTAGGAATATAAGGACCCCAAAGGGCTGTACTGTTAAATACTGTAACGGCATGATACTCGCCAGTTCCGCCTTCGCCGATTAATAACAAGTACTCACCATTTATTTTATACAAATGTGGGCCTTCTGCCCATCTTGCGTTGGAAGCATGACCATAGGTTAGTTGTTTTTTTTCTCCGAGTAAAACCCCGGTATCCGGATTTATTTCTTGCATCCAAATCCCATTTTTTCCTGGCCATTTATTACCAGAATTATCTATGATCCCAGCGCCTGTATAATAACAACGATCATCATCATCCCAAAAAAGAGAAGGGTCAATTCCTGGTGCGTCTTTAATCCAAATAGGATCACTCCATGGACCTGCTGGATTTTTGGCTGTTAGTATGAAATTACCTTTCTGGCCCACCATGGTTGTAATGATATAAAATGTACCCTTATGATAACGAATTGTGGGTGCAAATATGCCATTCGAATTTTTTAAACCGTCTTTATATACAATTTGATCAATGCGATGCAATCCATGGCCTATTTTTTCCCAATTTACTAAATCCTTACTTTTATGAATGGGTAATCCGGGATACCATTCAAAACTGGAGTTTACCATATAATAGGTGTCTCCAACTCTACAAATTGAGGGGTCAGGATAAAAACCTGGCAAAATGGGATTCTTAAAATTTTTTGGCACTGATTGCCCAAAAATTTCTAAACAAATTATTAAGACTAAAGGGGTAACTATTCTTTTTAAAAACATTACAGAATTTTATTTTTTAAACGTATAAAATTTATGCTATTACAGAAATAACTGTTAGTTCAAAATCGGAATTTGCACATTAAAAGATTGAATGACATTTTCGTCATCTTTTATATCAGCAGCACAAAGCAAGGCGATTGGTTTTCCATTTTCTATAAAAAGCTGAGGGCGCTCCAGGTGATGGACATTTTGTTTATACCCATTTATCCAATTAATTTCTAATGCAGAAACCAATGGATGATCTGATAATTTCCAATCCAACCCATCTTCTGATTCAAATAGCACTAATGATCGTCCTGCATCTGTAAAAGCTCCATGCATGTCTTTAACTATTGCACGATATTTACCTTCCTGATACCAGATAAAAGGATCTTCTGCAGGGAATTCATGACCTTTTGCTTGAAAAACAGGCTTGTCATATTTCTTAAATGGTCCGGTTGGATGATCTGAAGTGGCGACACAATGTACTACAGGCCCACCCCAAATTCCTGATTTTTCTTTTCCAACAGCTTTATATATCATAAGATATCCTCCTTCAGGACGTTGAGTAATTGATGGGTTACTAACCATTAATGCATCCAATGCATTTTTATTGGGGCTAACATCAATGAGCGGAGTATCAAACCTTTTCCAGGGTCCGTAAGGACTATCTGCAATAGCAACACCTATTCGTTGATTATTGCGATGTACAGGATTTAAAATCTGATTTCCTGGTGAAGTAGGTGTTTTAGCATCTCCTGTATTTCCCATATAGTATAAGTAATACTTTTTGTCAAACTTATGGATTGTAGGATTATGTGTACATAATCCATCCCAAAAATTATCACCTCGTGCAGGAAGTGCTACATCTTTAAACTTAAATGGGCCAAATGGACTCTTGGAAACTGCATGAGCAATTTCAGAATCAGTTACCCAAGCCCATCCTAACGCTTTTTCCCAACGCGAATAAAACATATGATACAATCCATCACTTCCTTTTACCATAGAACCACCCCAAATACTCCATGTTTCATCTTCAAATTTTGATTTGAGATCGGGTTTTCCTAAAGTCAGTTTAAACCCTTTAATGGGAGTGGTAATTTTTTTAGGATTATTTTTTTCAAGAACAGGATCATGATTTTTGCAAGAGTATGAAAAAAGAAAAATTAGGATGAATAGAGAAAAATACTTCATGGTATACTATTGATTGTTTTAAACCTAAAGGCGCTTTGCACCAGGTTGTTTCATCAGTTCTTTTAATTTATCCAAATAATTCTCATAAATGCCTCTTGGTGTGGTATTGTATAGAGAACAAAGTGCAGCGGCTTTACCTACTATTTCACCCATCATTCCACAAGTTTTCATTACTCTTACAGGTCCCAATCCTTCTCTGCTCACACTTATATTGCGACCAGCCATAAATAAATTAGTAATATTCTGACTATAAAGTGCGCGATAAGGTGCCCAGTAAGGACCTTCATAATCATATCCTTTTCCGGTAGTAGCAAAAGAAATAAATTCTTCTCCTTTAAGATCTTCATCAAAAGATTCATGCGGAGTATGCACATCGATACCCCACGAACATGGAAATGCACCATCTTCAAAATCAACTTTATCTCTAAAATGGTTAGCAGTTAACTTAACATCACCCATAAGTCTTCTGGATTCTCTTTTACCAGAAATAAAGGCAGACCATCCCAAACGATGGTTTGGATATAACTTATCTACATTCTTTAAAGCATCCCAAGCTCCATACATAGCTCGAAAATTTAGATCACGAATTTTTTCTACATCTGTAATAGGATCTTTATCAAAACCGCTTTCCCAGAACCAACCTCCAAGATTGCCCAAAGGATCTTCTGAACCCCATTGTCCCTTATAATTTGCTCTTCCCGGAAATGGTTTGTCACTTAAATCCAGTGCCCAGGGGCATCGCGGAAAAGGTTGTTCGACCTCTCCAATTTCACATGATAGGGTGAGTGCTGTTTTATCTTTACATTCGCATTTGAGTACTTCCTCTTTATTAGCTGCGTCCATTACATTCCACATATTAGAGAATCCCATAAATCCTGAACTGGATATTTCATAATCTGCTCCGGCGAGAAAACCAACGGTTGCATCTCCTGTACAGTCTGCAAAGAATTTACCTTTAATTTTAGTGTGTACTGCAGTTCTTGTATTTTGAGAAACTATAGCACTAATTGTATTATTCTTATGTTTTACCTGAATTACACGTTCTTCTAAAAATAAAGTAATACGAGGTTCATTTTTAACAACTTCTAGTTTTCGCTGGTCATCATAGGAATCACCTAATCTGGCATTACGGGTTCCGTATTTCCCCAGGTCTATGATTTCAGGAGCAATTTCGTCTACAATCTCTCCAATATGAGGAAAAGGCTCCTGTCGAGTATGACCTTCTGGCCAAACACGAACTTCTGAACTTCCATTTCCTCCTAAGACAGGTCGGTCTTGTATAAGTGCTACAGTTAATCCATTTCTTGCTGCAGACAAAGCAGCACAGGTGCCTGCAAAACCTCCTCCTGAAACTACCAGATCAAAATTGCCACCATCTTCTGGTTTTTCTGGTAAACCTAGTAGTTTTCTTCTGAATTTAGTAAGCGCCGTTACATCATTTATTGGCTCAAAATTTAAGTCTTTACAAAAAAGAATTGCCTCACACCTTCCTTCAAAACCTGTTAGATCGTGTAAAGCTACTTTTGTTTTTTGGGATACTTCTACAACTCCTCCATCATGCCAATGCCACTCTGTGCCTTTTGTACCAAAGGTTTCTTTTACAGGCTTGTCATTTAGAAGTAATTGAAACTTTCCAGGAGTACCTGGTGCTTCCCAAGGGGCCACCCAATCTCGCGTACGAACCCATAGCCTGTATTTTCCCTTTTCGGGAAATGCAATTTGCGTAGTGGCATCTTCAACAGGTATTCCTAATCCGTGTGCTAATAAATACGGAGACCCCATCTGGTTCATCGACTGTTGGTCCAATTCCCATCCTCCTTGATGGGTAAACTGTTCAGCTTCTACAAAAACAAATTTGCCCGAAATTTTATCAGAGATTTCGTAGTTTGCTAATATCTCCATAGGAGCTAATAACATCAATGTTGCTTTTCCTGCGGTACTGATAAATTGCCTTCTTTTCATAATGAAAGATTAATTCATTAAAAATAGATAATTCTTTAAGGCACAATGGGTAAATTAATACAACAAAAGATTAAAAGCGTATAACAAAAAAGTAAATTCTGGATGAGAACAATACTATTTTACTACGGTAGCTTCTAACTCTATTTTTAATGTTTCAAAAAGGCTTTTCACTTCCAGAAGTGTACTGGCTTGTTTTATGTTATGTTGAGTTACCCAGTTTTGAAAAACATCAAAAGAAGTAAAGAGTTCTTCTGATGAAGTTGTGTAAACGTTTAACCTTACAATGTTTTTACATTCATATCCTGCTTGAATGATAACTTTTTCTAAGTTTTGTATTGCCTGAATTAGTTGTGTTTTCATATTGCCGGTACTTGATTTTCCATCATCATCAATGGCTGTCTGACCAGAAACATAGAGTGTTCCTTCAGCTTTAGTTACTTCAACAGCTTGTACATAGCTTCTTTCATTTTGCCATGTCCAAGGATTAATAATGCGTTTTTCCATTTGTTTTTCATTTTTATTCTGCGCGAATATTGACACAGATGTGAATAGTATGATTACTAAAACCTTCCCAACATTTTTCATAACATAGATTTATATGTTCATTGCAAAGATTTGAACAAAATGGTTGTTTTTGCGTGACAAACATCACAATTATAAAAAAGAGAAAAAGACTAAGAAGAAAGTCTGCTAAGTGTCTCTCGCGAAACGCCTAGATAAGAAGCTAAAAGGGTTTTAGGAACGCGTTGAAATAATGAGGGATATTGTTTAAGAAGTTGCTCATATCTTTCTTTAGCATTTGATGTTAGAAAAGATAAAATTCTATATTGAGAAGCAATATGACCCGAGTTAGATTTCTTAAGAAAGAAACTCTGCATTTTGGGTAAGTCTGTAGATAATTTTTGATAACCTTCAAGTGTAATGCAAAATACATTAGTATTTTCGATACATTGTAAAGACATTTTGGCTTTGGTCTGAGTGAAATACGCTGAAAAATCACTTTCCCACCAGTCTTCCATAGCAAATGATACAATATGTTGTTTCCCATTTTTATCACCATAAACTAATTTTAAAAGCCCGGAGACAACAAAATAGCAATACTTCACTTTTTCTCCTTGTTGAATGAGAATATCATTTTTTTTATAATTTTTAAATGAAAAATGGGATACAACAAATGAATACTCATCGTCTGTAAGAGGTATTACTTTTTCAATATGTTTTTTAAGTTTTTCTTTCACCAGATAAGATGTCTTATCGTATAAAAGCTATCTAAATATAGAAAATGTTATGATACTTTTATATGAGTTACTAATGTAGTAAATCTTTAATGTTTTGTCTTTATAAGACACATTAAATTCATTACTTTTAAGATACTAACAGTTAAGCTTTAAATAAAAATGAAACCTATTATTTTTACATTGCTACTTTCCATTTTTATATTATTAAGTTGTGATAACAAAGTTCGTGAACAGCAAAAGCCAATTCATTCTACATCAATTGATTTCTCACAAACTAAAATTGTAGACTTAACGCATCTTTTTTCTGAAGAGACCATCTATTGGGTAACTGCAAAGGAGTTTGAATTAGATGTTGTTGCAAAAGGAGAAACAGATAAAGGCTATTTCTATTCTGCAAATAATTTTGCTACAGCAGAACACGGTGGTACGCACATTGATGCTCCAATTCATTTTTCAAAAAACGGACAAGCTACAGATGAGATTCCACTCGAAAAACTAGTAGGAAGCGCAATAAAAATTGATGTGTCTAAAAAAGCGTTACCTGATCCTGATTATAAAATAAGTATCGAGGATTTTTTAGATTGGGAAAAAAGGGAAAACATTCAAATACCCGATGGAAGTATTGTTTTGTTAGAAACTGGTTTTTCTAAGTTTTATCCGGATAAATTGAAATATTTAGGAACCGACAAACGTGGTAGTGAGGCAATTAAAGATTTACATTTTCCTGGGTTATCAAATGAAGCTGCAGAATGGTTAGTAAAACATCGTAACATAAATGCTATTGGTATTGATACCCCAAGTATAGATTATGGACAATCTCAATATTTTAAAAGTCATGTTACCTTGCTTTCTGAAAATATCCCTGCCTTTGAAAACCTAATGAACCTCGATCAACTGCCAAGTAAAGAATTTAATATAATAGCGTTACCCATGAAAATAAAGGGAGGTAGTGGGGGACCATTACGTATTATTGCTCTCTTAAATAATTGATTTCATCAGAAAAACAAAAACTATATCGATTATTTAAAGCGTAACACTCTCATTACTTGTGGTTTCCATTGATTTTTTATCGCCTGATTTTCTTTGTCATAAAAAGGCCATTGACTATTAGATACATAAATAAACCCAAAATCTGGATAGAATTTTCCGTTAGTGGGTTCTCCAGCAATATCAAGATTATTGTCGAGAAGGTCTATGGTATCAACGACACCCATATGATGATTAATTTTAATTATCTTTTTTGGAGACGAATTATTTTGAATAGCCAAAAGAGTGTGTTTGTTAACGAATGAAATACCGTCTATGCCTTTCAACAGATATTTTTCTGAAGTGAACCATTTCCTTTCTGATGGATTTAGAAGGTTAACTTGAACTATTCCTTTTATGTAATCAGCAATATATGCCAGATTGTTTTTATGATCAATAGTTATCCCCTGAATATTAAAAGCTTCATCCAAAGATATCGTATTGATAATACTCTTCTTTTTTGTGTCAATAATATAGAATTCTGGAGTAGTAGAGTTCGTTGCATATAGGTATCCGTTTTTACCTTGGACAATACTCCCTACAGTTGCATTATCTGCGAGTTCAATTTTGGTAAGAATAGTACCTTTTTTTATATCAATCTCATAAATAGTAGTTTTATTTTTGTGATCAGATGTATTGTAATCAGAAAATTGAGAAAGCATTGCGGTGGTAACCCATATTGATGTTTTTTTGTACCCTTTTTCAATTGCTAGCGCAGAGGCCGAGAATGTAGCGAGTATTTTGTGTTGTTTTTTCTGAATATCATAGGCAATAACTTCACCGCTGTGTACATCAGTCATATAAATGATATGGTCAATTTTAATGAGGTCTTCAATATGATGGTTATCAGGAAGTGTTAAGTACATCTCACTGGATTTTTTGGTTACTTCATATTCCTGCTTTTTTTGTTCTAATGTTTCCTTATAATTAGTCTTTTTTAATAGATTTTTAAAATCGTTATCTTCCTTATATTTTAGCTTAGCATTCCAGCTTAAAAGTAGGTTTAGAGTATGTACGGCTTCATCATTTTGATTATTTAAAGCATAAGCAGCAGATAAATTATATAAGAAAGTAGGCTGTGAAGGATGTAGTTTGAGAGCTTGTAGATTTAAAGATCTAAATTTTTTATACTCTTTATTTTTATATGCTTCTATGCTTTCAGTATATAACTGCTTAAGATGTTGAGCACTTCCTGAAAATATCAAACAGAACCAAAGAACAAAAGATATAAAAATGGATTTCATGATATAAAGTTTTATAATAAAAATAATATCCAAGCCTTGTTGAAAATTAGTTTTTGATATTTTTCACTGATTATATGATAAATTAGTATTGATTTGAATCTATCATGATTAAAGTACCTATAATATCATTTTTCTATCATAAAATATCAAATTTATGGAACAGTTTTGTGAGGTTATGTAGTATTATTTGGGTAGTTAATATTTTGGTTATCAGTGTATTGTTTTGTTTTTTTAGAAAGGATGTACATTGATATAATAGATAAAGGAAAATATTGATGATGTATAAACCATAAATCAAATTCATATCTTAACGGGATGAAAATAGTAGTAGTAGATGACGAAGCACTTGCTCGAAAAAGGATTTTAAAACTTTTGGAAGAAAGTGATGTATCGACGCAAATTTTTGAAGTATCTTCTGGTAAAGAAGCTATTTTACAAATAAATACAATTCAGCCAGATCTGGTTTTTTTAGATATTCAAATGACTGATATGACAGGGTTTGAAGTATTGAAAAAAATAAATATAGACAAAATACCCAGTATTATTTTTGTTACTGCTTTTGACAATTTTGCAGTAAAAGCATTTGAAGTGGAAGCTATTGATTTTTTGCTGAAACCCTATAAAAAGGAACGTTTTTTAGAAGCACTTCATCGTGGAATAGAAAAAATAGAGATAGAAGAAAAAAAGGTGTTTAAATCAAAGATCAATAGATTGATACAATTTTTGAGTCATGAAGATTCAAATATTGAAAAGGAGAAAGATATGTTTTTAGACAGAATTGTTCTCAAAACTGGTAAAAAATATCGCTTTGTCAAAGTTGATGAAATTAAATTTATTGTCTCCTCTGCTTATTACGCCGAAATATTTACAGTTAATGATGAAAAACATGTGTATAGAATATCAATGAGTGATTTTATCAAGCGATTGGATTCCGAAAAATTTATAAGAGTAAACAGATCAACTATTGTATGTATTAATAGAATTAATGAAGTTATAAGCGAAGGAATGGGAGATTATAGTATTATTATGAATGATAAAAAAACCTTTTCAGTATCCAAGAATTTTAGAAATTCTTTTTTAAAGAAGATGAAAATAAAATTATAAATGCCAAAAACTGAATCTAAATTTTTCTTTAATAAAAATCTAATAAGGTTTTTACTTCTATTTTATACAACAGCGTATATCATTGATATTGCAGCATCATTATTATTATCTTTTGAGACTGATAATACCAATGATTGGAGTCAAGTTTTTATAGCTTATATTTTTTCTTACATCACTAAGTTGATGTTTATTACTTTGGCGATTATAATCACCAAATTTTTCATCTTCCAGAAAAAATCAAATTTAATTAGTGTCTTTGTACATATTGTATTTGCTTTTTTATTATCATTTTATAATGCTATAGGACAAATGGTATTGCGAAAGTATAGTAGTGAAGATCCAATTGAGATAACTTTTGAGAGTGTATATTCCAGAGGACTTTATGGGCTTAGTTTTAACTTTTTCTTATATTTTTCTATAATAGCTATTGTATATGCCTTTTATTATCTTAAAAAGCAAAAAGAACAAGAACTATTACAATCCAATTTACAAACGCAATTACTGGATGCTAAGATAAAAGCATTGCAATCACAATTACAGCCACATTTTCTCTTCAACACTTTAAATGATATTTCTTCTCTAATGGATATAAGTGTTGAAAGATCCCAGGATGCATTAGCTGATCTAAGTGATATGTTGAGAAGAACAATGGAAATTAAAACAAAATATATTCCTTTACAAAAAGAACTAGAAATTCTTAATAAGTATATAGATATAGAAAAGATAAGATATGCTGATAAAATAAATTTTGACATTAGAGTCAATAAAGATGTATTAAATCTTGCTGTACCTCCATTGATGTTACAACCAATAGTCGAAAATGCAATTAAGCATGGCTTTTCTTATCATCATGATACCTTACAAATAGATATTATTATAGAAAGTATAGACAAAGAGCTCGTATTTAAAATTATTAATAATGGTAAACCTCTGGTCGAAGATGAAATACCTTTTAGGACAGGTTTAGGTAATGTAATTGAGCGTTTAGATACCCTTTATGGAGAAGATTATGAGTTTAGTATTACTAATCAAAATGATATTGGAGTAGTTACTATAATTAAAATCACTGTTTAAATACATTTTACAAGCATTAGTTGTTCTTATAGTATAATCTGTGTTGTTTGTCTATAAAAAGGTGTTGTTTATTAGATAAGTTTAGTATCAAAAAAAATCTTCCTTATTTTCCTGATCCCCTTCAAATCCTATTTAATTCTAAGCATCATGTTTAAGAAGATATATGTAATCGTTTTGATATTAATATATAGTAGTTGCTCAAAAAATGAAACTGAGATAACAAAAGCGATAAACAAAGAACAGAATACCTCATTATTCGAAACAATTTCTGAGAGTCATAGTAAGGTTCATTTTAAAAATAAAATGGAAGAAACCTTGTATTTCAACTTTCTCAATTATTCATATATCTATAATGGAGGAGGAGTAGCTGTAGGTGATATCAATAAAGATGGATTAGAAGATTTATATTTTAGTTCAAATCAAGAAAGTAATGCACTCTATCTTAATAAAGGCGATTTTGTTTTTGAGGACATTACAAAAACTGCTGGAGTAATGGATAAGGAGGGGTGGTCTACTGGTGTCTCTATGATAGATATCAATGCAGATGGCTGGTTGGATATTTATGTTTGTAAATCAGGATCATTAAAAAATCAGAAACAGAGAAAGAATAAACTATACGTAAATCAAAAAGATGGTACTTTTTTAGAACAAGGTGATCAATACGGGCTTGCTTCTACAGCATTTTCTACTCAGGCATATTACCTAGATTTTGATAAAGACGGGGATCTTGATGTATACTTGGTAAATCATCGACCTGATTTTAATAATAATGTAACTATTGATCCCAAAATTCAATCAAGTTTTCTTCCTGAAAGTACAGATCAGCTTTTTGAAAATAATAATGGAACATTTTATGAGATCACTCAAAAATCGGGAGTGCTAAATAAAACCTGGGGATTAAGTGCTTCTATTGGAGATTTTAATGGAGATAACTGGCCAGATATTTATGTTGCTAATGATTTCTTAGAACCAGACTTTCTTTATCTGAATAATAAAAATGGAACTTTTACCAATTCAATTCTTGAAACTTTTGATCATATCTCTGTAAATAGTATGGGTTCTGATTATGCCGACATTAATAATGATTTAAAACCTGATCTAGTGGTATTAGACATGTTATCTGATGATCATAAAAGAGGTAAAGAAAATATGGCATCAATGAGTACAGAAAACTTTAACCTTTTAGCAGCAGCAGGGTATCATCATCAATATATGTCAAACATGCTACAACTTAACCTGGGAGATGGAGTCTATAGTGAGATAGGGCAATTAACAGGTGTTGCAAAAACAGACTGGAGCTGGGCTCCTTTATTGGCAGATTTTAATAATGATGGATATAATGATCTTTTTGTAACCAATGGTATTCTTCATGATCTGTCTAATCAGGATTTTAGACATCGAATGAAAGCAAATATTATACGACGTAAAAAAGTAACGCTTGATGAAGCCATTAGTATGATGCCTTCTACCAAATTGAGTAATAAGGCTTTTTTAAATTCTGGTAATCTAACTTTTTTTCCTGTAACCAAAGAGTGGGGGTTAGAAAAAGAAATAAATTCTAATGGCGTAGCATATGCAGATCTTGATAATGATGGGGATTTGGATTTGATCCTTAATAATCAGATGGAAACCGCAAGTATCTATAAAAATAATCAAGACAATAATTTTATTTCTATTGCACTCCTATATGAAGAGAATAACCCAAATGGGATAGGAACAAAAGTCAATATTTACACAAAAAATCAACAACAGTCAAAAGAATTATATCCCGTTAGAGGGTTTCAGTCTTCAGTAAGTCAGCGATTACATTTTGGATTAAATGACATCAAAATTATTGATAGTATACGTATAGAATGGCCCAATGGGAGATATAGTATTATAAAACAAGTCAAAACGAATCAATTACTTACGATGCAATCTAAAGATTCAAAAAAACAGATTAAACATTCTCAGAATAAGAATGTAGATACATTTAAAAGTATAGATGGAAAGCAGTTTGGTATTGATTATATGAATAAAGAACGTGATTTTGACGATTATAAACTACAATTGTTACTACCTCAGAAACAGAGTGAAAAAGGAGCCGCATTAGCAGTAGCAGATGTAAATAATGATGGTAGAGATGATTTTTTTATCGGAAATGCCAAAGGAGCACAAGGAGCAGTCTACATTCAAAAAGAAGATGGAATGTTTAGAAATTCAAGTAGTGCTACGTTTCAAAAAGATATTGATTTTGAAGATAATACTGCTTTGTTTTTTGATATGGATAATGATGGTGATCAAGATCTTTATGTAGGGAGTGGAAGTTATGAAGATGTGGATAATAGTGTCTGGCTTCAGGACCGGATGTATATTAATGATGGAAATGGTAATTTTACAAGAAGTCATGGTTTACCCAATATTAGATCCGTTTCCTCTACAGTTTCAACATCTGATTTTGATAAGGATGGAGATCTTGATCTCTTTATAGGAGGTGGAGTTCTACCAGGTAAATATCCAATGTCTTCCCCATCATATCTTTTAAAAAATGATAAAGGAACGTTTATAGATGTAACTGATGATTTGGGTAAAGATCTAAACAACCTAAATATGGTTAATGATGCAGTATTTTCAGATTATGATCAAGATGGTGATGATGATCTTATCGTAGTAGGTGAGTGGATGCCAGTTATCATCTTCAAAAACGAGAACGGTACTTTTACCTATAAACAAGATAAAATATTAGAAAATACCTCAGGATGGTATTTTACAATCCAGCCAACAGATGTTGATAGAGATGGAGATATGGATTACCTGTTAGGAAATATAGGAGAAAACACTAAGTTTCATCCAACTATTGATGCACCATTGCATATTTATGCGAGAGATTTTGATGAAAATAAAAGCTTGGATATTATTTTGAGTAAAGAATCGAAAACAGGACTATTATTACCTGTTCGGGGAAAAGAATGTTCATCAGAACAAATTCCTAAGTTAAAAGATAAGTTCAAAACATATAGTGCTTTTGCTAATGCATCATTGTCTGAGATATATGGAGATAAAAACCTTCAAGAAGCCATTCATTTTACAGCTACTAATTTTAGCACAATCATACTGGTAAATAATGGTGAAGGTGATTTTGAGATACAACCCTTACCCATACAAGCTCAGTTTGGGCCTACTACCAATTTTATCATCGCAGATTTTGATAATGATACTATTGATGAAATATTGGGGGTAGGTTCTTTATATGATGCCGAAGTAGAGACCATAAGATACGATGCAAATAAAGGATATATTCTTCAGTTGGATAAAGAGAAATTATTTAAATATTATAAGACAATAACAGGACTACGAGGATTACAGATAAAGGCATCAGAAAATATCATAATTAAAGATAAAAAATACATTCTTCTTCAATGTAAAAATGAAGCATTAAAACTTTTATCTACAGGTTTCTAACCTAAGATGAGTAAAGAAAAATAAATATTCCATTTTCTTACTAAATTGCATTGTTTTCAATCTAATTATCATTGAATAAAGGATTCATGTAAAGTTCATAGAAAAAATAAATGAAAAACATCTGGAATAAAATAGCTTTAGAAGCTAAAAATTTTGCTAATAAAGAAGCGATTATAGAAAGAATAATTATTAAAAATATTAATGATAAAAAAGATTTTTGGCATGCAATTTCTGACATATTGGGAGATAAGCTTAAAACTGATGATTTCACTCGATCTGAATTACAAAAAGTTATTGTTAAAGAAATAGAAGAAGATCCTGACTTACAAGAAAAAATTATAGCTGATCTAAAAGCATATGTTGATCGGGATTTTGCTATAGAAACGTATTTAGAAGTGATTCTTTTTTCCAGAGGTTTTCAAGGAATTACCGCATATCGGGTAGCTAGAAGGTTCCTTCTGAAAAACCAGAAACTAACAGCAAAGTTTTTTCAAAATAGGATTTTCGAAGTGTATGCAATTGATATTCATCCAAATGCCAAATTAGGACAAGGAATAGTAATTGATCATGGGATTGGGTTAGTTATTGGAGAAACAGCCGAAATAGGGGATAATGTATTTATTTTTCATAATGTAACTTTGGGAGGTACGGGCCATCAAGGAGGAGATAGACACCCCAAAATAAAAAATAATGTATTTATAGGAGCAGGAGCTACAATTCTCGGAAATATTACTATTAATAATGGTGTCAATATCGCTGCAAGTAGTGTAGTTACCAAAAGTGTAGAAGAAGGGATGACGGTTGCAGGAATACCAGCAAAAGTGATAGGAAAAGCAAAAAAAATACAATAAGAATAAAAAGTGATTGGGTTTCTGTAAAAAATACATCAATACTCTGCGTGATTAATATATGAAACTCATTTATTAGCATCTCAATATTAATATACGACGATTCAAAAGAAAAATATAAATAGACTCTATAGTTTATTAGAATTTGCAATAGTCAAATCATAAAAAAAACAGATTATGCAAACAAGAACCTTATGTATCTTAGGACTAATATTTTTTGTAACCAGTTATATATTTTTTTCTCAAGGATCACTGAGTGAACAAAAACATATAGATTTAGCTCATTGGTTTAATTTGATTGGAGCAGTATTATTATTTTCTTTTAATCATGTATTTTCTAAAAATAAACTTAATTCTATAGCATCTGTTTTAACAACCTTAGGAATTATTGCTCATGTTGGACTTTGTACTATTGATTTTATGATGTGGAGCTTTGGTAGTAACGATATCGGAAGAAATGAATTAAGAGAACAAATAAATAATACACCATTAATTTTATACCCTTTTGTAATCATTGGACCATCGTTACTATTTATTGGGCTAGCCATCCATGCTTTGAATTTTATCAAAACTAACCCTATAAGTTCTCTTATGGTCATAATTGGTGGACCATTTGTCGGACTTTCATATTTTATTTGGAATAGCGGAATTTTAATGTTGGTTAGTTGCATTATTTTTGCATCTGGACTGACGATACTGTTATACAGAAATGAAATAAAAAACATGATGAATAAAAACTCTCTAATCAAATCTTGATTTTGAGATTTTTTGATATAAGAAATAATTTTTATCAACATTAATCTATGACTTGTACAGTATACAATATCTATATTTAGGTAAGAAAAATGTTTATAGGTGATGATAGGTTGTCCAACTCAATTAAAAATTCTCATTATACTCTAGTGAATTCTAATATTCTAAACTGATATTCTAATACTCGGTTAAGTTCATTTTTATATGCCATACATTTAAATGAACTATACTAGTAAAAGGGATATGAAATTATGGAATTAAACTTTTTGAAGGTAAAGAAAATAGGTTTCAAAATAGGGTTGTTTTTCTTCTTCTTATTGATAGGAACTGCCAGTAGCGCTCAGATATTTGATAAAGTATTGAAGAAGGTAAGAAATGTTACAGGTAAAAGAATGCCTTTTGAAAAAACTAAAGCAATATCAACCTCGATACAGGATACACTCTATGGTATTGATTGGTTTGATGAAGATATGTTTATACCAGAAATGGCAGAACCAATTGGAAGCTCTACTCTTGGACCAGGCTATTATAGGTCGACTGTGAGATCATATTGTTTAAAAGCCGGGGTATATGGTCCAACCAAAGGAGATGGGTACCAAATAGCTAAACTGAAAGGGAGAAAAGCTAAAGTAATACATTCCATTCTTAAAAAATCAGTCATATATCCAGATATTCCTCAATACCACGTGCAAACTCTTATTTGGGGAATAGAAGTAGGGACTAAGTTTTCCAGCTACCCTCTTGAATTTCAGAATACAGTAAGACCATTGTTAACAAAAAAGGAGATGTTATCAATGGAGGTGAATTTTGATAAGATAAAGTACAAATTACTTCCCGAAAAGGTTAAATCCCTTATGAACACCTATGCTTCACTCCGAACAAAAATGCAGTCTGCTCAAATAAAGTACGATGAGATAGAAGCGATTGCCGTAAAAAAAGGAGTAGCTCCATTAGGAGCGGGGAGTAAAGAAATAAAAAAAGGACTTTGGTCTTACATTGGAAATGGTTTTTTTATGCGTGCTTTTCCTAAGGTATATTCAACCACAGAAGTAGAATTATACAGGCCAGCTAAACTGGATATCATAAAAGATGATAAGGGAAGAATAAAAACAATTCTTGATAGAGGAAAATCAATAGAGATTGTTTATGATGATAGTATGGGATCAGATACTTTTGATTATGGAAATACAAAGGTACCTATATGGAAAATAAAGAAAATTCATTTACAAGGTAACCAAAAGGATCAAGATACCGTTATTGAAATCAATCATTGGATATTTAGAGGTTCTCAACAGCAATTGGATTTAGTCATGCAAAAGCATCAAAATTCGATTGAAATCAATCAGTTTGAAAAAACTAAAAGAGGAGGACCTTTTCCTGAGGAAATAAATTTTGCCAGGTTTGACCCAGATAAGAAAAAACCTACCTGGGAAGAAATATATGAAAGACTAAAAAAAGATAAAGAAGTATTTGATAAATACAAGAAATGGTATGATAAGTTAAAAGAGTATAAAGGATATGCAGAAGAAATAGATGAATTTGGCAGGGTACGACCAGATGAATATTATTTAAATGAAGAATTCCGGAAAAAAAGAATTCAAGACGCCATAAAAGTTGTATCTAACCCAGGAGATGCCAAAGGGAGATCAAAATGGATCAGGGAGACGTTAAAAATGACTATGGATTTAGTAGCTAATGCAATATGTGCGTTAGGAGGTTGTGGAGATAATAGACCTCTTGATCCAGATATGGAATCCTACCCTGGACAACCAGGAAATACAGCTAAACAAAGGATTGGCCTTAGTCAATATAAAAAAGAACCATAAAAAAGTGTTCTTTTTTCTATATCCATTATAATCTACATTATATTTAAAATAGATATAATTATTTTATTCAAAAAATCCTCTTTCATCAAAATAGACAAAAGAGGATTAAAACAATCAAAAGCTCATTTTAGTGTACTATAATTAAGCTGGTATTATTGACATGATCCTATGGTTTTCCACCAATGTTCACCACTACCGGGAGTAACCCAGATAGGACCTGTTTGTGCTTCATATAAAGTATTTTGATATACTACACGATCACCTTGATTATATACTGTAGGATAGGTTTGCCAGTTGGTAACACCACTACAAGAACCTCCTCCACCTCCGCCAGAAGAGGTTACGGTAATTGAAACAGAACCGGATGTAGTTGTAGCATTGTTATTATCCGTAGCAACAGCACTCAAGCTATAGCTTCCTACAGTAGCATTAGACCATGAATACGTATAAGGGCTACTTGTATCTTCTCCTAATTTTGTATTTCCCTGGAAAAATTCAACTTTAGTTATTGATCCATCAATATCAGTAGCATTTGCAGCAATATTGATGGCTTGTCCTACGACTATAGAAGAATTATTTCCCGGAGCGGTAATAGAAACCGAAGGAGATTGATTATTTCCTCCACCTGTACCACCATCGCAATCTCTTATAAATTCCCATGGTTGCCCTGCTCCTGTGCTAGATGAAGGAATATTACCTTGTGTCCACCATTTTGCTCTATACAATTTATTTTGGTATACAACTTCTTGTCCAGTGGTATATGCTAATGCGGCATTCCATTGAGAAGACTCACATCCGCCTCCACCGCCTCCACCGCCACCTCCGCCACCAGAGTATGGAGATTCTGGATAGTTTTCAGCGTTTGCTATAGCTTGTGATTGAGAAACCCCACTAAGTACCTGGCTGGCAACATGAACATAACCATATGCAGAAGAATTACCATTACCTAATAAGAGTTGCCATATCATAACTCCATCGTTAGAATTGTTAGCGGCAATATGATTAGATAAATCTGCCATATTTTGATAGTTGTATTCATAATATGGTCCCCAGGGTTCATTTGGATAATGGGTTCCAGCAGCAATTGAGAACCCATATTGATTAGCATAATACTTATAAGCATCGTACATAATCTTCCTATTACTAGCAGCTCCAGTGTTATACCCTTGATAAGCAATAAGATCAATTTTGTCACCTACAGCTTTCATTACAGGAATCATATGACCTGTTGAAGAAAAACCAAATAAACTAATAGCCTGATTAGGAGAAGTTGCATTATATAAATTAGTATCAGATTCTCCTGTTACAGCATTTCGTTTACTATACCCATAAGGAGAGGAGGGATCATCATTATTAAGCCCTCCTAAAGCTCCAGCTCCAGCAGGAGCGCAGGCTAATACATATTGTCCTTTTGGCATGATTGCTCTGGAATTGTTAAAGAAATCTATGAATCGTTGAACATTTATAGGCTCACCAATGGTTTGAAAACTTCCGCTAGGTTCAAAATCCCAATCGATACCTTCAAACCCCATATCATCTACTAAATCTTTAATGTGCTGATAATTTATGTCATAAGCGGCATTGCTACCCCAATAGGTTTCGCCTCCTATAGATAAGATGACCTTAATTCCTTTGGATTTTAAAGCTGCTACTGATTCTTTTAAGGTCTCACCACCATAAGGAGTTTGAATACCTGTATTTGTAATATCCAAAGATCCTTTTTGATACCTGAGATTTGGTTTCCCAAAGGCGAGGAAAACATGGGTTACATGCTCTGGAATATCTCTTAGTTTCGATCCCTGTCCTGGTGCTGCCCAACTTTCTGACCATGATGGAAAATATCCTAATATTATTGGCTCAGTGAGGGTTGATTTGTCAATAGAACTAGATTCAGCATTTTGTGCTTCTAATATTTCATCTTCTACAAAGTTTTCATTTGAGCAGGAAAAAAAGAAAACCTGTATGAATACGATAACCGATAGTCTTTTAAGTAAATTCATAATTAGTTAATTTTAGAGTTTGTGTAGATTTCTATTTTTATAATTAGGAGTTTATTAGATTAATGAAAGATCATATGTTCGTCTACTTCTTTATAATTCATTTCTGATGCTTTTCTGTATTTTAGTTCAACGGTATTCCAATCTGTTGCCCAACCCTTAGCTATGTTATTTAGATACACAATTTTAAGTTTATGTTTTCCTTTCTGTAGAGCAATCGAACTCTCTTTTGGATGTTTTTTTAACGGAGTTTTATAATCAATTAATAACTGATCGGCAACCCAAACCTGATCTTGTACACTAGAGAAATAGTAAACACCATCTTCTGGAATATCAACAAAACCATCTAAGAATACTGCCCTAAAATTATCTTCATTAACTTCATGTCCCCAACTATAGGTAGTATTAGAATCTTTAATTCTTTTTATAGTTGAAGTATGTGTTTTTGTATTGTTTTTAATATCATTCACATTTTTAAAATGTCCTTTAATTTCTTTCATAACAAGCCCTTTAGAAAGCTTTGAGGTATTCAAAGGAGCAATAGGTTTTTCTTTTATTATCGATAATTTTCTAATAGTACTCATTTTACCATTGTCTAATATTGAAGCAATCCTTAATTCTGATGTTTCTGTAAATAATAAGGGTTTTGTGTATTCTTCACTATTTCCATTTGGATCTGTCCCATCTGTGGTATATATCATTTTTACCGGATGAGTAGTTGTGAATTCTAGGTTTACACTATCAATAAAAGTTATTTTATCTGAAGTAGGGCCTTCAGGAAGAGGGATATGGTGACTAATATTATAATGATCTAATACATTATATATCGTATTCAATCGTTTTAAAAAATTATCAAAATCTTTATTTTCTTTGGGTGTCCAAGTGGTTTCAGCGAGAGCTATTATTCGAGGATAAAGCAAATATTCTATGGTTTTTTCCTGAGAAGCGTATTCGGTCCATAAATTTCCTTGTGCTCCTAAAATGTGTTTTCTTTTATCAATTTTAATTTCCTTTGGTATAGGATCATAGTTATACGTTTTTTCAAGTGAGATGTACCCACCAAAAGCAAGAGGTTCTACTTTATAATCACCTTGGTAGAAATTGAGATAAGTATACTCTACGGGGGTCATGATAACATCATGTCCTTCGTTGGCTGCTTTGATACCTCCTTCTTCACCTTGCCATGACATGATGTTGGTTGTAGGAGTAATACCACCTTCCAGAATCTCATCCCAACCAATCATTTTCTTGTTGTATTTTCCTAAGATTTTTTCTACACGAGACATAAAATAACTTTGGATCTCATTCTCATCTTTTAATCCTTTTTCTTTTTTTAATTGCTGACAGGTTAATGAGTTTTTCCATTGTTCTTTGGGGACTTCGTCTCCTCCCATATGATAATATTCATAAGGAAAAAGAAAGGAAAGTTCCTTGATAACATTTTCGATAAAAGTGTACGTTTCTTCTTTTCCAGCACATAGAATACTGGATTCGATACCCCATAAATTTCTCACTTCATACTCCTTGTTATCACATGAAAGCTCTGGATATGCTGCTAAAATTGCGATAGCATGTCCTGGAGTATCAAATTCTGGTACAATATCTATAAATCTATCTTTTGCATAACGTACTACTTCTCTTATTTCTTCTTGAGTATAATATCCCTGATGATAAGAACCATCAACATCTTTCCTTTTAGATCCAATGGTTGTAAGTTTAGGGTATTTCTTAATTTCGATTCTCCAGCCTTGATCATCGGTTAAATGCCAATGAAATTTATTTATTTTAAATAAAGAAAGTACATCAAGTTGTTTCTTTATGAAATCAACAGAGAAAAAATGCCGGGAAACATCAAGATGCATTCCTCTCCAACTAAAACGGGGTTTATCTTCGATGTCGACGGCATTAATTTTAAAAGGAAGCTGTATAGCATCATGATTATACAAAGGAAGAAGTTGCATAAAGGTTTGCATACCGTAGAACAACCCTCGATCTGTTTTTGCTTTTATTTTTATATCATTTTCTGAGATAGAAAGATGATACTCTTCATCCTCAAAACCTAATGTGTTTTCTTTTATAAGCTGAATCCTGTTATTCGTATTTCCAGTATCAGATACTGTAAAAGAATGGTTTATACGAGCTTTTATTTTTTCAACAAAGAAATTTGCAATAATCTTTGATGACTCATCTTTACATAGAAAAGAAGTGTTTTTGTTAATTTCAAATTTTTCATTTTTGGAGACTACTCTTAATGGTTTTGGAGTAATGCTCAAAAAATGATCTGTTGATGAAGGTAAAACTTCAGAGTTTTTACAAGCCATAAAAATTAAAAAAAAGAAAAATATACTTCGTATGTTCATTATTAATTTATTTTTTGAAGGATTTCTTGTTGAACGATTTGTTTAACCAGATGGTCGATGGGTTTTTTGATAAAACTCTTTACCTGATAACCATAGTTATCCAATTCTTTTTTAATTACATCCTGAGAATAATATGCAACAGAGCCTACGAAATGGATGGGATATTTACATAATTCTTCTTTGTATTGAAAAAGATATGTACGTATAAAGTTTAAAATTCCTTCATGTAATATTTCTTCGATATATATATTACCTCTATTTCTAAATATAAACTTAGCGAAAGAGGCTAAATACTTATTAGGAAAACTAGTACGATATAATATATTTAATAATTGATCAAGGTCAGTATCATATTCTTGTTTAAAAAGCGAGGCCATATCTAATGGCATTTGACCCAAGAAATAATCTTTGATTAATATTTTTCCAAAGTAATTACCACTACCTTCGTCGGCTAATAGGTAACCTAAAGCAGGAAATTTTTGAATTACTTTTTTTCCATCAAAATAACAAGAATTAGCACCGGTTCCCAAGATACAGACAATACCTGGCTTTTGGGTTGTAGCTTTCACAGCACCAATAATATCTTCTTCTATGCTAATTTCTTTAACGTTCTTAAATATAGATTGTAAAACAAGATTTATCTTTTTTTTGGATTTAGCCTCACCACACCCGGCTCCATAAAAATACACACCATGTATTAAGTCACTTTTTTGTACAATAAGATCTTCTTTTTGAATGATACTCTGGATATCATTTTTAGAAAGTAAAAGAGGATTTATACCATGAGTTAAAAATTTGTAAACAGGTTGACCATTATTATTGATGAGCACCCAATCACATTTTGTAGAACCACTATCTGCACATAATATCATAGTTTATTGCGTTGTATCATTAAAAATTATATTTTTTGAAAGCTTCTATAGCTTCATAGTCAGCCAATCCAAGTTGATCATATAGCATTGCGGTATTTCTATTCCTTTCGCGTGCTCTTAGCCAAAATTCTCTTGAGTCTTCACCCTGAAACATTACTCGGTCTTTTTGAGATTGATGATATAAAATAGCGTTAGTTTTTTTGTTTACTTCATGAGGGCTTAATGGTACAGCCATCTCAATTTCTGAAACGTCCCATTCTTGCCAAGCGCCTCTATACAACCATACCCAACAATCTTTCATGAAATCTTTATTTTTTAAATTTTTGACAGCTTCAAAAATAGCATCCAAACATACCTTATGAGTTCCATGAGGATCAGCAAGATCACCTGCAGCGTATATCTGATGAGGTCTTATTTTTGAGATCAAGTTTTCAGTAATTTTTACGTCTTTTTCGCCAAGTGGATTTTTCTTTATTTTACCAGTTTCATAGAAAGGAAGGTCCAGAAAATGCACTTTTTCATCAGATAAACCAAAATGTCTTATTGCTCCAAGAGATTCCATTCTTCTAATCAACCCTTTGATCAATCTTACTTCGGGAATATCAATATCTCCTGGGTTTTTGGAGGTAAGAAATTCTATTACTTTTTTGAAATTATTCCCTTCATTGTTGGTTTGAAAATTATAAGCTACTTCAGAAAATTTTAATGCTTCATCATCTGTAACAGCTATGTTTCCCGATGTTTGATATGCTACATGAACATCATGGCCTTGATCTATTAATCTTAAGAAAGTTCCTCCCATAGATATAACGTCATCATCGGGGTGCGGGCTGAAAATGAGTACTCTTTTTTTAGCAGGTAAAGCCCTCTCGGGTCTGTTGGTATCATCTGCATTTGGTTTTCCTCCTGGCCAACCGGTAATTGTATGTTGAAGTTTATTGAAGATCTTGATATTTAAATTATAAGAAGATCCTTCTACAGCCAAAAGACTTGACATCCCATTATCATTATAATCTTTGTCGGTAAGTTTTAAAACGGGTTTATTTAATTCCTGACTTAGCCATGTTACCGCTTTAAATTTTAATTGCTCTGTCCAGATACATTGATCTACAAGCCATGGTGTTTTTATTCGGGTAAGTTCTGAAGCTGCTTCAGAATCAAGAATGATAGTAGTGTTTTTATGTTGCTGTAAAAAGGAAGCAGGAATATTTGAAGATACTTCACCTTCTATAGTTTGCTGAACCACTGTTGCCTTTTTATGTCCCCATGCAAGTAATAGTACTCTTCTGGATTTCATAATAGTGCTTATCCCCATGGTCACGGCCTTTTTAGGAACATGTTCCAAACCATTAAAGTCAGAAGAAGCATCTGTTCTAGTCACGTGATCAAGGGTAATAATTCTTGTGCCAGAATTTGGGTGGGATCCGGGCTCATTAAAGCCTATATGACCTGTTCTTCCAATTCCCAGAAGCTGAAAATCTAATCCTCCATATTGCTTAATTTTCATTTCATAATCAATGCAATATTGATCCATTTCTTCTACTGGAATAGTACCATCGGGAATGTTTACATTCTCTGGATTAATATCTACATGATCAAATAAATGTTGGTGCATAAAATGATAGTAACTTTGTTGATGTTCTGTATCCATAGGATAGTACTCATCCAGATTAAAAGTTACTACATTAGAAAAGCTTAGTTCTCCAGAACGGTGTAAACTCACTAATTCTTCATACACCTTTATAGGAGAAGAACCTGTTGCTAAGCCAAGTACGCACGTATTACCTTCTTTTTGTTTTTGCTTAATCAATGCTGCTATTTCGTTTGCAACCAATTTTGAAGCTATTGATGAATCGGGAAATATTTCGTTATGAATTTTCTCAAATTTCGTTTTTTCGAACTTCCCTACCTGTTTATATTCAATTTCCTGAATCATATTCTCAAGAGTTTGATATTTTTTAGTTGTTTTAATGGCTTTAAGATTTAGATGAAAGAGATGGAATTAAAATGTATATTGTTTTTCCATCTCTTTCATAATTTAGTTTATGGCTAATTGTAATTAAAAATTTCCACCAGGAACATCCCACCATAACCGGGTACCTGCATTATCTGCGCCACCAAGTTTGGTTACAGCACCAGCTACGCCATCAGGGTTAGTTTGTAATTCACTATCCACAAAAGGGATTCTTCGAATTTGTAGATTGGTATCTACTATTCCACCACTTTGATTACTAACCACTGGGAATATTTTTGGGTAACCTGTACGTCTATATTCACTCCAGGCTTCTTGCCCCTCGGGGAACATTGCTATCCATTTTTGAGTAATTATACGTTCTAACTTTTCTTCATTACTAGCTGCGTTATCCCAGGCAATAGTAATGGTACTTAATGCAGCAATATTATTTGCAGAATTAATAGGATCTACATAATCTTGTGGAGTTGATGTATTATCTGCAATATAAGCAGCCGCTCCAGAAGATCCTCTTTGCTGAAAAGATAATGTTATACCTTGCTCATAGTTTCCTTGTATATCTCCAGAACCACTCCATCCTCTTAATGCTGCTTCTGCTTTTAGGAAAAACACTTCTGCAGCAGTCATAAGTTGAACAGATGATGTTAATACATTATCGTTAAGAACAGCAAAAGTGATATAATCTGCTTTTTGCGCTAACTCATCTGCGTATCCTGGTAATAAAGGCAATCCATTACGAACACCTTTTAATGATCCTGGAACTACAGGGACAGTAGTATTATCTCCTGGAACTGTTTCGCTGAAATATGAATTAGCTCTAGGATCATCATAGCCAATTAAAATAGACTCCATAGAAGCATTCATTCTAATATCTCCCCAAGAATTATTGATGGTCTTTATCGGGTGATCAAGAGTACCGTTTATAAAAAAGCTATCGGCATTAGATTCCATAACCCCAATAGGATGACTGAGTGATTTTTCTCCTTCAGTTTTTGCTTTGGCAGCATCTACTTTAGAAATACGAATGGCTAAACGTAGTCGTAATGAGTTTGCGTATCGTATCCAACTTTCATAATTACCTCCATATGCTAAATCAAAAGCAGTAAATCTTGGGCTATCTATATTATCAGATAAGATTTGAATCGCTTCTTCAAGGTCATTAAAGAAAGCAGTATAAGCCTCTTCCTGAGAATCATATTCACTTGTTGTAGCAGAGGCTCCAAATTTTGTATATACAATAGGACCAAAAACATCTGACACCCTGTGCATAGCAGTAACCTTTAAGATTTGAGATACAGCAAATAATTCTGGAAACTCATCTTTGGTCTCATTTTCAATAGTTCGTGCATTATTCATCACATTAGAATAAGGCACACTCCATATAAAATTATTCCAGCCACTTACCAAATTGTATGTAGTATTATTGGCTCCAGCGACAAATGGCCTAGGGTTAGTCATGTACCCAGAAAATACATCTGCATTAAGATTCTGTTGCAATTGATACGACCAAGGCGGTGTATATTGATAAATATTTTCAAACATAGGTTTGTATAAAGAGCCTACATTCTGGAAATCTACTTCTAATTGTTCTTGTGTAATATTTCTTGGATTTTCATCAATCCCTTCCAAATCATCTGAACAGGATGAGAATAGCATCGAAAAGATGACGATCCCCGATAAAAATATATTATTTATGTTTTTCATAGTCTTTTTTTAAAAAGTTAAATTAATATTCAATCCCCAGCTTCTTGTCGAAGGAAGACCTAAAACATCAACCCCTTGCAGTGCATTTCCGGTACTTAAGGAAACATTAGGATCGTGAGGAGCATCTTTATAGAAAAAGAATAAATTATTACCAATTGCCGAAGCTTTTATATTCTTGAAAAAAGAAGATTCTGATAATTTGAAGTTATAACCAATAGCCAGTTCTGCCAGACGAACATTGGTTGCACTGTATACATACTCTCCTGTAAATCCATTTCTACCTCCAGCAAGCCCGTAGTATTCCTGAGCCGTAAGAGTAGAAACAGTTCCAGAAGGATCAACAACTTCTATAGGTGCATTTTCAGTCTCTCTTCTAGAATTATTACTTAATCCTTCTACTACAGCTTCTGTTAAACTCACTGTTTCTCCACCAAATTTTCCATCTATAAGAAAGTCCAGGCTTATATTTTTATATGTTAATGTGTTATTCCACCCTAAAGTAAAATCGGGATTAGCATTACCAATTTTTTCAAGACCAGCTATAGTGTTATCTGGATTCTCATCATTGATAATCAAAGCGCCATTATCTACAATAGGTCGACCATTCGCATCACGTTTTACTACCTGAGCATATATATCTCCATAAGATCCGCCTTCGACTAAATAGGAGGCAAAAGTATTTACTCCAGGAGCAGAAATTACCTGATTATCGATTTGTACATCATCTGAAGGATTACTAATTTCCTCAACCTCGTTATCATTTGTAGCAAAATTTATGTTTGATGTCCATTTAAAGTTTTCTGTTTGTATTGGTGTGATAAAAATAGATCCTTCAAAACCTTGGTTGATAATATCACCAGAATTAACCCCTACGGTTACAGCTCCTGTTCCTGTTGAAACGGGAACCTGGAAATATTGATCTACAGTACTAGTGTGATAATATCCAATATCAAATCCGAATCTACCATCAAAAAAACGCCATTCTGTTCCGATTTCATATGATTGTTGCTGTTCTGGTCTAACCTCTCCAAGAGGACGTACAGGATTAAGTGGGCTTATACCTCCACCAAATAAGATTTGTCGCTCTGGAAAAACTGTATTTGCAGGAACATCGTTACCAACTTCTGCATATGAGGCCCGTACTTTTGCAAATGAAATTCGATCCCCTAAGTCAAAAACCTCACTCAAAATACCAGTTACACCTACCGAAGGATAGAAATAAGAATTATTATTAGAAGGCAAAGAAGATGACCAATCATTACGAGCAGTTAAATCAACAAATAGTTTTTCATTAAATCCTATGGTAGCACTTGCAAAGACAGAATTTACCTTTTTGTCTAAGGAAGTTTGAGATAGTGAAACCTGTGGATTAGCATTAAAATTTTGAATAGAGAATACGTTAGCAAATTGAAGCCCACCTGCGGTTCCCGAATCAGCATTTAGAATCTCTGTAGAACTTCTCGTAGTACTGGTACCAACATTTGCTGATAAAGAAATAGTATTAAACTGTTTAGATATAGAAGCAATTATATCTCCATAAATTTGTCTGATATCCTGTTCATTAAAAATGTATCGTCCAGTACTGGGAGCTAATGTAGCTTCTGTAGTAGCAAATATTTCTTTGTCATAATTTAAAAGAGTTTGATCATAAGTACCTCTAGTTTGTAGTGATAACCAATCATTAATTTTAAACTTTAAATTTAAAGAGGCTAATAATTTTCTATTGATATCTTCACTGGCATTTCTGTTTAAAATCCAGTATGGGTTTTGCTCAATATCAAAAGTTGGTCTAAACCATCGTTGACTCTGAATATTTCTGGTGTCATCAAATTCTTCGAATCGTTCGTAGTTAGATAATCGTTCTCCGGGAGAATCAAAATTGTAAGCACCAACTAAAGGGTTAAAATATAATCCAGATACTGGACGATTATCAATAGTTTGAGTTGAAGCTAAAACACTTGCGTTAGCAGTAACTATACCATCAAAAAACTTAGCAGTTTCTCGTATATTAATAGTATGTTGTTTTAGATCATTTGTCGGAAGTATACCAGAAGCAAAAGTATTAGAATACGAAAAATAAGTTTGTGCATTTTCACTACCTCCAGAAGCAGATAAAGAAGTTATTGATGTGACTCCGGTATTAAAGAAATCTTCAATGTCATTTTCTGCTTTGTCATTTAAGTCAATGTAATATGCAGCACTCTCAACAAGAATATTAGAAGAGAAATTTACCTTAAAACTTCCTGCTCTACCTTTTTTGGTAGTAATTAATATAACTCCGTTCAAACCGGCACTCCCATAAAGTGCTGATGCAGATGCTCCCTTTAATACAGTTAAAGATTCAATGTCATCTGGGTTAATAAGAGATAAGACGTCTCCACCATCTTTATTCCCACCATTAAGATCACCAAAAGTATCATTCGGTTGCCCTCCGGTCGGATTAGATAGCGGAATACCATCCACAACATAGAGCGGTTGGTTGTTACCTAGAGAAGAATTACCTCTAAGAGTTACCTTAACAGATCCTCCAACCCCAGAAGAACTTCTATTAACAACAACCCCAGATATCTTACCAGAAAGGCTATTGACAGGGTTTGTTTGTTTGACTTTACTTAATTCTGCTGCATTAATATCTTGAGCAGCATATGTTAATGATTTTCTACTTTTTTGAATACCAAGTGCAGTTACCACTACATCATCTAATTGTTCTGTATCTGCTTCTAACTGTACATTAATTACGGTATCACTACCGACAGTTATTTCCTTACTAGCCATTCCCAAATACGAAAATACGATTACATCTCCTGTGGCAGCAGTAATGGTATAATTACCATCAAAATCTGTCTGCACCCCATTCGTAGTTCCTTTTATAACAATATTAACTCCTGGCAGCGGTATGCCATCTGAAGCCCCCTTTACTATACCTGTAATTTGGATCCCCTGTCCAAAGCTCAGAAAAGAAAAAAATAATAAAGTGGTAAGGGTTAAAATTTTTTGTTTCATATTATAGTGTTGTTTATTTGAATGATCTCAAAGTAATATTTTAATACTCCTGCAAAATTTTTTTTAGACAAACGACACCGTTTTAATAACAATCAACAGATAGTCAGAGATATCAGTATTTTGGCTGTTATCACTTTCTTAATTTTTTTGGTTTTCTGTGTAAATAGCCTTACTTTTTTCAAAAATTTTTGTTAAAACGTTAATGAAAAAAAGAATTTTATCAATTATTAATAATGGGGAACGGTGTTCATAAAACAATTAAAAGAATCTATCACTTATACTTTTGGATTGTTTATTTTCTGTTTAATTGGGTACGATGGGGAAGTTATTTTAATGATTATTGGTATTCATTAAAATCCAATCTTGTCGAATTTCCTCTTCATTTGATTATAGTATATTTTAATATTTATTATCTGGTTCCGAAGTTTATACTTAAAAAAAAGTATGTAGGTTATCTTGTTGCACTTTGTATTGCACTTGGTGTACATTATGTTTTAAGATCTGGACTTAATTTTTGGCTGGTTACAGAGGATATTTGGCCAGAAGTACAAGGAAAACTTAACCCTTTTGGTTTTAATCATATTGTTGCTGTTACTATAGGAGAACTATATGTAATAGGACTTACTTCTGCTATAAAATTTACAGTAGATTTTGTTACAGAGCAAAATAAGAATAAACATTTAAGCGAATTACAATATAAAACAGAATTGAAATATCTGAAAGCTCAGATTCAACCCCACTTTTTTTTTAATACTCTAAATAGTTTATATGCGTTGACGATACAAAAATCTGAAAAAGCTACAGATTTGGTATTGAAACTTTCTAATTTCATGCGATATGTAATCTATGAAACCAGTCAAAAAAAGTTACCTCTTTTACAAGAGATCGATCACATAGATAATTATATCGAACTTGAAAAAATGCGTCATTGTGATAGGGTAATTTCAAATGTAGATATAAGTGGCAATATAGATGATGTTAAAGTCGTTCCTATGTTGTTTTTGCCTTTTATAGAAAATGCTTTTAAACATGGTCTTCGGGATAATGATAGAATGGAGCTATCTATTTCTTTTGAAAGAAATGGCAATGAATTGATATTCATATCCAAAAATAATTATGAAGAACAATTAGAAATTGAAAAATCAAATGGGATAGGTATAAAAAATGTAAAACGAAGATTGCAAATTCTCTATCCCAAAAATTTTACGTTAAACATATCAAGAAAAAATAATGAATATTCGATTTTACTTAAAATCCCCATCTAATGACTATTAAATGTATAATAATTGATGATGAACCCTTAGCCATAGAAGTTATTGAATCTTTTTTGGAAGAATTTAAAAATGTTCAGATTGTTAATGTTTTTAGAAGTCCGATAGAAGCATTGCCCGTGTTAGAACTAGGCGATATTGATGTAGTGTTTTTGGATATAAATATGCCTAAGATGAACGGCTTGGAGTTTTTGAAAAGCTTGCAAGTATATCCTCAAGTGATCATTACTACGGCTTATAAAGAATATGCACTAGAAAGTTATGAATTAGAAGTTTTGGACTATTTGGTAAAGCCTATCTCCTTTAATCGGTTTTTAAAATCTATAAATAAATTAACTGCTAGATTAATTGCAATTAAAAAACATGAACCTTCTATAGATCTCATTCAGCCAGCTCATATTTTTTTGAAGGTAGATAAGAAATTAGTTAAGATCCTCCTTAGTGATATCCTTTTTATAGAAAGCCTTAAAGACTATATCAGGGTGAGTACAATAGAAGGTACTTTTATGTCACATAAATCTCTTTCAAGTATAAGTGAAGAACTTCCTTCAGAAAATTTTATTAGAATTCATAAATCATATACAATAGCCATAGATAAAGTTAAGTCAATAGAAGGTAATCTTTTGGAAGTTGGAGGCAAAAGAATTCCTATCGGAAGAAATTATGCGGCGCACGCCAAACAACAAATATTAAAGAACAAATCAAATTTATTAAAATAAAAACCAAGAATGGAACTAAGTACCTTAGATTATTCAATCATCATATTCTTTTTCTTAACCACACTTATTATAGGTGTTGTAGTGGCCAGGAAGTCTGGAAAGAACACATCAGAATACTTTTTATCCGGTCGTAATATGCCATGGTGGCTCTTAGGATTTTCTATGGTAGCAACTACTTTTTCTACTGATACACCTAATCTGGTAACAGATATTGTTAGACAAAATGGGGTTTCTGGAAATTGGATATGGTGGGCTTTTTTGTTAACAGGTTTACTCACTGTATTTATTTATGCAAGATTATGGAGGCGATCAAATGTGAATACAGACATGGAATTTTATGAATTACGGTATTCAGGAAAATCAGCTCGGTTTTTGAGAATATTTCGCTCGGTTTATCTGGGTTTTATTTTTAATATACTTGCTATGTCTGGTGTTACATTAGCCGCTATTAAGATTGGTCAAGTAATGTTAGGATTATCTGCTATTGAAACCGTTGGTTATGCCGCTATTGTTACGCTTGTTTTTAGTGCAATAGGAGGGTTTAAAGGGGTAGTGTACTCTGATTTTTTATTATTCTTTGTTGCAATGGCAGGTGCAATCGGAGCAGCTTATTATTGTGTAAATTTACCCGAAGTAGGAGGTATTAATAATTTGGTGTCGAATCCCAATGTACAAGACAAACTATCGCTTGTCCCAAAATTGGAAGATAAAAAAGGGTTGATCACATTACTGGTTATACCTTTGGCTGTGCAGTGGTGGAGTTCCTGGTATCCTGGAGCAGAGCCAGGTGGAGGTGGGTATATAGCACAGCGTATGCTTGCTTCAAAAAGTGAAGGACATGCGATCGGAGCTACATTCTTTTTTAATATTATGCATTATGCATTAAGACCTTGGCCTTGGATTATCGTTGCACTAGCTTCCCTTATTGTATTTCCTGATCTTGCAAGTTTAAGCGAAGCTTTTCCGGGGATCACAGAGGATAAGTTGGGGCATGATCTTGCATATCCTGCGATGTTAACAAAATTACCAACAGGACTTTTAGGACTAGTGGTAGCGTCTTTAGTGGCAGCTTATATGTCAACTATTTCAACACACTTAAACTGGGGAGCTTCATATCTGGTAAATGATGTTTATAAAGAGTTTGTAGATAAGAATGCCACAGAGAAAAAACTAGTGAATGTAGGAAGAATAGCAACTATTTTATTGATGATAGTGAGTACTTTAATTGCGTTAGCATTAACTAATGCGGTTCAATTATTTAAGTATATATTAATGTTTGGAGCCGGTACTGGACTTATTTTTATTTTAAGATGGTTTTGGTGGAGGATTAATGCCTGGAGCGAAATTTCAGCAATGTTTTCATCAGGTATCATTTCTATAGTGATAAGTACTTCTTTTATTAACGAAAAGCTGTTTGGTAAAGCAATAGAAAATGGCTTTCAAGAAGGAATATTCCCTGATTGGTTCGAGTTTCCTTTTGTTGTTTTAGTGACTACTATTGTCTGGTTATTGGTTACTTTTCTTACCAAACCCGATGATGATCAAAAACTGTTTGATTTTTATAAGAAAATACAACCCGGTGGACCTGGATGGAAATTTATATTAAACAAAGCAAAAAAACAAGACGTAGAAATTATTACGGGCAAAGAAAGGTGGATGGTTCCTTCTGGGATATTAGCCATGATTTTAGGATGTATTCTAGTCTATGGAGCATTATTTGCAACTGGAAACTGGATATACGGAAATTACACAGATGCCTCTATGTTAACTGTTGTAGTAGTGATTGCAGGGTTCTTGCTATCCAGGCTTTGGAAACGAATAGGTAAAACTCTGGTGTCATAGCTATTGTGAAAAGGATACAATCAGTTGATTTTTTAAGAGGGTTTACCATAATATTAATGATTTTGGTAAATACCCCTGGAGATTGGTCTTATGTATATGCACCTTTATTGCATGCCGAATGGAATGGTTTGACCTTAGCCGATTTTGTATTTCCTTTTTTTCTATTTATTGTTGGTATCTCTATTTCATTTGTTTATAAGGAAAAAAATAGAGATACCAATACATACAAAAAGATCATATTTAGAAGCATAAAACTTATTATACTAGGATTGTTTCTCAATGCTTTTGTTCCCTATATTCCTTTTCTTGAAATTAAATCTTTACGCATTCCGGGAGTGTTACAACGTATAGGAATTGTATTTTGCATAGCATCTATATTGTATCTTAATTGCACTAAAAGGCAATTATTAATGATCTCAGGATTGATACTTGTAGGATATTGGTTATGGTTAGCGTATATTCCTTTACCCAACGGAGCTTCTCCAATATTGCAAAGAGGATCTAATAACTGGGCTAATTATATAGATTATAAGTTGTTAAAAGGACATATTTGGAAGCCTGATTATGACCCCGAAGGAATTCTAAGTACTTTTCCAGCAATAGTGACAACACTCATTGGAGTTTTTATAGGTGAGATTTTAATAAGTACAAAAAAACGGAAGCTATTTTTTCTATCAGTGATAGGAACGGTTTTTATTGTAATAGGGTATATGTGGGGATTTTTATTTCCAATCAATAAAGCCTTATGGAGCAGTAGTTTTGTATTAGTAACTTCAGGGTATGCGATTTTGTTTTTAGTGTTGTTTTATTATTTAATGGATGAAAGTAAGTATAATTTTGGTTCAGTTATAAAATCAGTTGGGGCTAATGCCATTATCATTTATTTTTCTTCCAGTATACTTACAAAAATATTTTATTTGGTTCATATCACCCAGGATACTTCTATCCATCGTTGGCTTTTTGAATGTTTGTTTGTTTATGAGTTTTTGGACAGAAGTTTTTCCTCATTTATATATGCAATTGCGGTTGTAGTATTTTATACCTTAATGTCTTATGTGCTATACAAAAAAAAGATATTCTTTAAGGTCTAAACATATTGTGTTACACAAATTAGAATACAAATATTTGTTAGTTTATAGACATTGTTTTTGCAGGTTATATTGATTCATTTTTACAACATTTCAGTTTATCCTTAATTAAGTGTTACAAATCAATATTTTGAAGTTGTTTAGCGAATTAATTTCTTAGATACTTCACTTCTTTCTACTTTAAAAAACGAAAAATCAACTTAAAGCTCTTTTTTAAACTTAGTAACACACAAAAATCGTTTAAACCCTAACTATAACAATTATGAAAACTTCGAGAAGCAGCACGATTCCGTGGCTGCATTACACAACTCATGTTAAAACCGTATGTATTCTATTTTTTTTCTTAGCCCTGGGAAGCTTAAATGCCCAGGTGAATACAGGAGGAAATTCTAACACATCCAATCATAACAAACAAATCATTGGTTATATAACCAATTGGGATGCTTGGAAACAACCTACGGCAGGAGTGCCAGCTCAAGGAGCATTAACTCAGTTGAATATAGACTATTCAAAATACACTATTCTTAACTATTCCTTTTTTGGAGTAGCCAATGATGGATCTTTACATAGTGGAGATCTTCGAAATAAGAATATTTATCAACCAGGAGCTGTGCAACAACCAGGTGATATACTATTTAGTGATGTATATAGTAGTTGGGATTTTCATATTCTTTTTGGTGAAATCGAACCTATTCAGTACATCAATGAAGCTGTAAAACAACGCGCTGAAGCATTGGGTTACCAGGTAACTGTAGGTGGAAATACCTGGAGCCATCCAGAGTGGGGGCTTGAAGGGACTTTACCATTACCATTACCAAAAGAAGGTAGTGATGGAAAAGGATTATTGGAGTTAGCACATCAAAATGGAGTAAAAGTAATGGCTTCTATCGGTGGATGGAGTATGTGTAAACATTTTCCTGAAATGGCGGCAGATCCGGTTAAAAGAGCACGTTTCATAGAAGATTGTAAAAAGCTGATTAGTATGGGGTTTGATGGAATTGATCTGGATTGGGAATATCCCGGGCCATTTCCTGGAATGAATTTTACAGGAACAAATGCTGACTATGCTAATTTTGAGAATTTAGTTCAGGAAATTAGAAATGCTATTGGTCCAGATAAATTAATTACAGCTGCAATGGCAGCAGATTATAAAAAATTAGAAGGATTTAACTGGTCAAATCTGGCCAATACCATGGATTATTTTAATATGATGACCTACGATTTTAATGGTGGTTGGTCTAATAAAGCGGGACATAATGCGCCTGTATATCCGTATGATGGAGCTGAAGCGCCAGAGTTTAACTGGCAAACATTATTTAATAAGATGACATCGATGGGAGTGCCTTCGAATAAAATAAACTTTGGTATTCCATTTTATGGAAGAGGAGTAGTAACAGAGGGTAATGCTGCATTAAACGCACCTACCGTCAAAAGAAATGTAACTATACAACCCGATGGACCTGTGAGTACTGCTGCCGATTATACAAATTGGCCACAAGAGGTATATGATGGTACACCAAATTATTTCTTTATTAAACAAAAGACTGGAGGAGGAAGCGGATGGACCAGACAATGGGATGATCAGGCTAAAGTACCTTATATGACAAAAGGAAACTTCTTTTTAAGTTATGATGATGAAGAATCTATAGGAATAAAAGCACAGTATATCAAAGACAATAACCTTGCAGGAACTATAGTGTGGACTGTTTATGGTGACTTAGAGATGAGCGGATCGGTTCAATCTTTTGGAACTAAATTAAAAAGGTGGTCCAATGTAAAATCACCATTAATCAATAAAGTAAATGAAGTTTTTGCAAGTGGCGTAGTGGGTAATGTAATGCCTACAGTTGCCATCACTTCTCCTGATTCTGGAGCAACATTTACTGCAGGTTCAAATATTACTATAGCCGCAAATGCCAGTGATAGTGATGGTACAGTGACCAAAGTAGAATTTTATAACGGAAATACTAAAATAGGAGAAGATACTTCCTCCCCGTATACATTTGACTGGAATGATGTGTCTGCAGGAAATTATACTATTAAAGCAAAAGCAACCGATGATAAAGGAGGAACTGCAACTTCGTCGATATCAATTACAGTCACGGGAAGTGGAGGTAATCAGTTGCCAACAGTATCTATTACTTCTCCTCAGGCTGGAGATACATTTACAGTTGGAGCTAATGTTAGTATTTCCGTAAATGCAAGTGATAGTGATGGTACAATTACTAAAGTAGCATTCTATAATGGAACTACACTTTTAGGAGAAAAAACAACTACTCCATATACCTATAGCTGGAATAACGTTTCAGAAGGGAACTATACAATTATGGTCAAGACTTATGATAACGAAAATGGTGAAGGGTCCTCTTCTGTTGCTATTACAGTAAGTGATACTGGTGGTTCATGTACCTCACCCGCGTATGTGCCAGAACAGGTATACACGGGAGGCGATATGGTTTCTTATCAAGGAAATGAATATAGAGCCAAATGGTGGACGCAAAATAATGATCCGGTTACCAATAGAGAAAATGTTTGGGAATTAATAGGGCCTTGCAGTGGAGGAGGATCTTCGCCACAGGTATCAATAACATCACCAACTTCGGGAACTAACTTTACCGTTGGAAATAGTATTACTATCAATGTTAATGCATCAGATAGTGACGGATCTGTTTCTAAAGTAGAATTTTATAACGGAACAACAAAGTTAGGTGAAGATGTAACGAGTCCATATAGCTATACTTGGAATAATGCTACTATAGGTAGTTTTTCGTTAACAGCAAAAGCTACTGATAATGAGAATAAACAAAGTACTTCTTCTGTTGTATCGATAACCGTTGGAAATGATGGTGGATGTACAGGTAATAGTGATTTTAAAGTGGTAGGGTATATGCCAAGCTGGCAAGGCACCCCTTCGAATATTCAATATGATAAATTAACACATATAAATTATTCATTTCTGTTACCAAATAGTGATGGTAGCCTTCGTCCTTTGGATGGTACTGCAAAAATGCAACAAATTATTACTCAAGGTCATGCTCAAGGTGTAAAAGTATTAATCGCCGTAGGAGGATGGATGGATGGAAATGATTCAGCATTTACAACCCTTGCAGCTAATCCATCAACAAGAACTATATTTATAAATAACCTGGTAAATTTTGTGAATCAGTATAATCTGGATGGTGTTGATATGGATTGGGAATATCCTCGAGAAGGAAATGAGCCTCAGAATTATGAATTATTAATGCAGGAGTTAGGACAAGCGATGCATAGCAGAGGGAAATTATTGACTGCTGCAGTAGTAGTTTCCGGATGGAATGCCGACGGAATATTAAGTGGTGTTTTTGATGATGTAGATTTCTTAAATATCATGGCATATGATGGTCCAGATCATTCTTCAATGGGACAAGCCGAAGGAGGATTAAATTATTGGTTAAGTCGTGGGTTGCCAAAATCTAAAGCCGTATTAGGAGTACCTTTCTATAGTAGGCCACAAGTAAAAAGCTATACTGAATTATTAGCGATGGGAGCAAATCCTAATAGTGATTCTTATCAAGGAATGAATTATAACGGAATAGCTACAATAAAAGCTAAGACAGAAATGGCTATAGAAAGAGGCGGAGGAATTATGATGTGGGAACTATCACATGATACTAACGATCAGGCAACTTCACTACTGGCAGCAATTCATCAGGTAACCGGTGATCCTTGCGGTGGAAATAATACTCCACCAACGGTATCAGTAACATCTCCTGCATCTGGAGCATCTTTTACCACCGGAACGAACGTAACGATTAATGCAGATGCTTCAGATAGTGATGGAAGTATTACTAAAGTAACATTCTATGTAGATGGAGCTATGGTAAGCGAAGATACATTATCACCATATTCTGCGAGTTGGACTGCAATTGAAGGAAACCATACGTTGACAGCAAAAGCCACAGATGATGATGGAGCTATGACTACATCTTCTTCAATTGAAATAAGCGTAACGGGAGGTACAGGTAATGAGTCGCCAACAGTAACTATTACAAACCCTTCTCAAGGAGCAACGTATACTGTAGGACAAAGTGTGAGCATAGCAGCTAATGCAAATGATACAGATGGTAGTATAAGTAAAGTGGCATTTTATGTAGATGGAATCATGATAAGTGAAGATTTTTCAGCTCCATTTACAGCAAACTGGACATCAACATTAGGAAGTCATAGTATTACAGCAATGGCAACAGATGATGATGCCGCAACAAGTACTTCTATTGCAGTAGCAATTACGGTAAATACAGATGCCGGAGGTGATTGCGATGCTGCACCTTATGTTGACGGATCAGCATATAATACGGGTGATGTTGTACAGAATTTTGATAAAAAATATGAATGTATTGTTGGTGGATGGTGTAGTATAGGAGGTCCTTATGCTCCTGGTGATCCAAATGGTTGGGCTTGGCCAAATGCATGGAAAGAAATTGGAGATTGTACCGGCGGTGGTGGAGCACTTACTGTGTCCATTACACAACCAAATGATGGTGCAAGTTTTACAATTGGACAATCTATAAATATAACAGCAACCGCAAACGATACAGATGGAAATGTTACTAAAGTTGAGTTCTTTGTGGATGGAGTAGAAGTTGGAGAAGACATGTCATCGCCATACAGTACAAATTGGACTGCTACTCAAGGAAATCATACACTTATGGCACGTGCGACCGATAATGATAATACAACAGTAGATTCAGCACCAGTTACCATAACTGTAGGATCAATAAATCCACCACCGCCAGGAGGAGATCTTCCTAAGCGAATATTAGTAGGATATTGGCATAATTTTGATAATGGTTCTTCAACTCCAAAACTAAGAGATGTATCTGATAAATGGGATGTAGTTAATGTCTCTTTTGCAATTCCTAAAGTTCAACTAGGTGCAGACATGGAATTTATTCCGGATAATAGTATATATTCTTCTATACAAGAGTTTAAGGATGATGTAAGAGTCTTACAAGGTAGAGGTCAAAAGGTCCTAATTTCTATGGGTGGTGCTACTGGAGCAGTTGATGTAGATAACCCTTCGGATGCTCAGATTTTTAGTAGTTCAATGACTAATATTATTAATGAATACGGATTTGATGGAATGGATATTGATTTTGAAGGTACTTCAATTTCTTTGGCACCGGGAGATACCAGTTTATCAAATCCGACTTCTCCAAAAGTAGTACATCTTATTTCTGCTTTCAGATCTATCCTTTCTCAATACGATATGTCTAAATTTATTCTATCGATGGCTCCTGAAACGGCTTATGTTCAGGGTGGTATTGGGCAGTACGGTGGTATTTGGGGAGCATATCTTCCTTTAATTCATGCATTACGTACAGAAATGGATTACATCCATGTTCAACACTATAATACTGGTAGCATGTTAGGATTAGATGGTAGATCATATTCTGCTGGAAATGCAGATTTTCATGTAGCGATGGCAGAAGTATTATTACAAGGATTCACATTAAGTACGGGAGAACAGTTTCCTGCTTTACGACCAAATCAGGTTGCAATAGGATTACCAGCTAGTCCATCCGCAGCTGGAAGTGGATATACAAGCGCATCCGAGGTTCATAAAGCATTGGATTATATTATCAAAGGACAATCTTTTGGGGGACAATATACCCTTCAAAACCCTTCAGGTTATGCTGATTTCAGAGGATTAATGACTTGGTCCATTAATTGGGATATTGTAGCTGGATTTGGATTCTCTACTCCTCATAGAACATATTTGGATGCCTTAGACGGTAGAGCAAGCAAAACGATCAATGCTGTAGAAGTATATCCTAATCCAATTGCTGGAGATTTAATGAATGTAAATATCAAAGCTTCCAGAGCAAATTCTGATTTCAACTTGGGAATATTTAATACCAGCGGAATCAAAATGTTAGATTTCAAGAGTACACTTACACAAAAAGGCGATAATCTTAAATCTTTTGATGTGAGTACACTTCAGGAAGGCTTATATTTTTATATTATTTCTTTACCAAAAGAAAAGATCAATGGTAAAGTGATGATAAAACGCTAACCCCGATTTCTTACCATCCGATGTTATAGAAACTACTATGGCATCGGATGGTTTTTATTTTAGATACCCTATTCTAATATCTTTTATGATATAGAAATCTATACTACTTTCTTAAAACCTAATGTATGAAAACACAATATATACGAACAAGGTATTTCGTTTTAATTCTATCTTTTTTCTGGACACTTATTAGTTTTACAACTATAGCGCAAGAAACTCCTGTTGCTCAAAATGGTCAGCTCAAAGTATGCGGAACACAACTTTGTAATCAATATAATAAACCAATTCAACTTAGAGGAATGAGTACTCATGGCATACAATGGTATGGGTGGGGAAATTGTTTAACAGAATCTTCACTAGATGCCCTAGCCTATGATTGGGATGCTGATATCCTTCGAATCTCCTTATATGTACAAGAAGGAGGATATGAAACTGATCCCGTAGGATTTACCAATCAGGTAAATCGATTAATTGAAGAAGCTACAGCAAGAGGAATGTATGCGTTAGTAGATTGGCATCAATTAAATCCGGGAGATCCAAATTATAACTTAGAAAATGCGAAACGTTTTTTTACCGATATCGCTAATCAACATAAAAATAAAAATAATATCATTTATGACGTTTGTAATGAACCCAATGGTTCTGGAGTTACCTGGAATCGTATAAAAACCTATGCAGACCAGATTATACCTGTTATTCAATCGATTGATAATGATGCCGTAGTCCTTGTGGGTACTCATGGGTGGTCAACTTTTGGTGTATCGGGACAGGGGAATTTGCAAGATGTTATTAATAATCCATTACAGTTTGATAATGTGATGTATACTTTTCATTTTTATGCTAAGAGTCATGGAGAAGTGTATTTAAACAGATTAGATGAAGCGTCTAGTCAATTGCCTGTTTTTGTAACTGAGTTTGGTAGTCAGGAGGCTAGTGGTGATGGACCAAATGATTTTGTAATGACGCAACGATTTATCGATCTGATGCAACAAAAAAAGATTAGTTGGACAAGTTGGAATTATTCTGATGATTTTAGAACTGGCGCAGTTTGGCAATCCGGAACTTGTTCTGGTGGACCTTGGACTACTGATAGACTTAAATCAGCAGGAAGCTGGATCCGAGATAAAATTAAATTTCCAGCAGATAATTTTCCTGGAAATGGAGGAAATGATACACAATCCCCTTATGCTGGTACTCCAAGAAATATTCCTGGTAAGATCGAAGCCGAAAACTATGATCTTGGGGGGCAAAATATAGCATTTAATGAACTTTCTGACAGTAATGAAGGAGGTGAGTATCGTAATGATGCTGTAGATATTGAAGTTTGTTCTGAAGGAGGATATAATATTGGTTGGATAAAAACTGGAGAATGGCTTGAATATACTGTAAATGTAGAAACCGCAAAAACATATACATTAGAATCCAGAGTTGCAGCAATTTCTTCTGGAAGAAAATTTCATATAGAAGTTGATGAACAAAATAGCAGCGGTCAGATTGATGTCCCTAATACTGGTGGATGGCAAAATTGGCAAACTGTAACAACTTCTGTAACATTAAATAAAGGAGTACAAGTAATTCGAGTCGTTATGGATAGTGATGATTTTAATCTGAATTATTTGATATTTAAAAATGAAGAAAATCCGTCGAATCAATCTCCAACAGTAGTAATTACATCTCCACAACAGGGAACTTCTTATACTGCCGGGCAGACATTAAACATATCAGCCAATGCAAATGACATAGATGGAAATGTTACCAAAGTAGAGTTTTTTGTGGATAATACTAAAATTTCTGAAGATATATCTTCACCATACACAACAGATTGGACTGCTATAACAGGTAACCATACAATTCGAGCCGTTGCCATTGATAACGATGATGCTATAACTTCTTCAACAGTGGATGTTATAGTACAAACGAATACAGGTGGAGGAAGCTGTGATGTGGATATATATTCACAAAACGGAAATTATGCTGCAGGAAATCAGGTGCAAAACAATGGGAGCATCTATGAATGTAAACCCTGGCCATTTTCTGGATGGTGTAGTGGAAATTCAAGTGCATATGCTCCAGGTACAGGAACCCATTGGGAAGATGCCTGGATAATCATAGGTGACTGTACCGCCAGGACGGCACAACAAGAAACTTATTTTACGTTGACAAGAAACTATCCAAACCCTTTTGATGAGGTAACGAATTTTCGATTAGAATTAACAAAATCAAGCACTGTAGCGTTTACTATATATAGTCATATAGGAAATGTAGTAAAGACCCAATCGGGAATAAAAATGAAAGCAGGAATACACGATATACCAATAAACTTTTCGGGCCTTAAAGAAGGAATGTATTTCTGTAAAATTTTAATAGATGGAAAAGAAATGATCCACAAAGTGATAAAAGAATAGCTTAATTAATTGTAATACAATCTTGGTATTTCAAAATACTCACTCTTGTTACATAGAACGGGGTCGAGATACATTATAATTCAATGTTGATTTCTTGACTCTGTTTTATGTGATACAAAATGGTTGTTATGTAATTCATCCTAAAACACATTAAAACACACGATAATGAAAAAACATACTTTTATAAGATTGATGTTATTAGTAGTGCTATGCTTCTTTTCGTTTCAAATACAGGCACAGACTGGGAGTTGTGCCAGTCCCCAGTATCAAGACGGAACAGCATATCAAACTGGAGACGAAGTACAAAATTTTGGTAAGCAATACCGTTGTAAAGTAGGAGGGTGGTGTTCTCTGGGAGGACCATATGCCCCGGGAGGGACAGCAGAATGGGCATGGCCAAGTGCTTGGGAGGTATTAGGTACATGTGATGGAGGAGATAGTAATCAATCCCCTATGGTGAAAATTAATTCGCCAGTCAGTGAAGATCAGTTTCAATCTGGAGAGGTAGTAATTATTGAAGCAGAGGCTACAGATCAGGATGGGAATGTGATAAGCGTTACTTTTTTTATGAATGGAGTTGAAATTGGTGTGGATACCAGTGCACCATTCGAGTTTAGGTTTTCTCCGATGGATGGAAATCATATTATTACGGCAGTGGCAAAAGATAATCTAGGAGCAACCACACAATCTAAAGAGGTTGATATTAAGGTAACTCCACCATCAGGAGGAGACTGTAGTAGTTCACCATATGTAAATGGAACATCCTATGTGACTGGTGATGAGGTTCAGAATTTTGGAAAGAGGTATCGTTGTAAAGTTGGAGGTTGGTGTTCTGCAGGAGGCGCATATACTCCTGGTGGTTCTGCAGAATGGGCATGGCCATTGGCATGGGAAGAGTTAGGTCCTTGTACAGGAGGTAATACACCACCAGAAGTTACAGTACTAACACCTTCTGTTGTCTATACAGGGTCTTTACCAGTAACAGTACCCTTTCGAGTTCACGCAATAGATGCTGACGGTATTGAGCTACCTGTTATTGTAAATGTACCAGAGGGATCATTCCCTTTAGACCCAAAAGATGATGATATTTATGAAAGAGATTGGTCTTTTTCAGATTATAAAACATATACATTCACGGGATATGCTAGAGATAATAGAGAGGGTGTAACAAATTTTTCGATTGAAATTACCATAAAAGAACAGATAAGTGGAGGAGATGCTATACTTTCAGAAGCACAATACAATGAGTTCTTCCCATATCGATTTGGAACTGATTTAGATACATTTGAACTAGATCCTGCTAAAGATTTCTATACATATCAAGCGTTTATAGATGCAATTGCCAGAATGTCAAATATTGAAATAACTTTCGAAAGACGTAAAGGAACAAATTTATACCGTCTTACTAGAAAAGATAAGCAAACCAATCAATCATCAGTGATTCGTATTGATCAGGATTTTAATGCTGATTGGAATCAATCCAAACCTATAATCACCCAAGTGGTTGATTATGGAACTTTTGCTAATGAAGGAAACGAAACGATCCGTAAACGTGAGCTGGCAGCTTTTCTGGCTAATATAGCTCAAGAAACTACAGGAGGTTGGGATACTGCTCCTGGAGGAAGATATTCCTGGGGATTGTACTTTAGAGAAGAACAAGGATATGAAGGGACTGATAGGATAGGGTATAGAGACGAAAATAATATTAACTATCCTCCCGCACCTGGCAAATCCTATCATGGAAGAGGACCAATCCAACTTAGTTACAATTATAATTATGGACAAGTAAGTGAATTCTTGTTTGGAGATAAAAATATACTTATAAATAATCCAGAACAAGTTGTGCAAGATGGAGCATTAGCTTTTCAGACAGCGATATGGTTCTGGATGACGCCACAATACCCAAAACCTTCTGCACATGATGTAATGGTCGGTAATTGGACTCCTACAGTATATGATCAGGAACGTAATAGAAAACCAGGTTTAGGGATGACAATTAACATTATTAACGGCGGTATAGAATGTGGATCAGGAACAGAATTCATTAAAGTAACTCATAGAATTGGTCACTATAATCGTTTTACAGGGATTGTTGGAGTAAATAATGACCTGGATACTACCAATGATTGTTCAGAATGTGGTTGCGCACAAATGACACCTTATACTACTCTCGAACCAGAATCGAGAACTGCTACTACCCAAACTTTAGCACTAACCAAAATGAATATCTATCCTAATCCATTTTTGGATACTGTCTCTTTTAGTTTTGAATTATATCAAAGACAGAATGTTTCTATTCATGTTTCTAGTCTTAATGGAAAACGATTAGATAAAGAAATAAAGAATAAACCTTTACAAAAAGGAACATATACTTTTTCCTGGGATACTTCAAATTACGCTAAAGGAATATACTTCTATTCAGTAACCATGGGTAAGGATACAAAGGTGTTTAAGATGGTCAAATTCTAAGAACTAACATAAAACTATAGATCACTAAAAAATAAAGTCATGAAAATTTTAAATAACATCCTCACCCAACATAGAATTAGAGTACACCTTATAATTACTATATTTTTTTCATTGGGAGTAGCCAAATATATGTCAGCATCGGATACTACATATAGTAATACAATGGATATAAAGATCATTGCCTGTAGTTCTCCATCATGGGTAGCGGATAATGTATACATCAAAGGAGATAAAGTTACTTATCAAGGGACAGAGTATGAGGCGTTTCATTGGACTCAGAATCAAAATCCAGCGAGTAATAACTCACAATGGGGTCCATGGGTAGAAGTAGGACCTTGTGATGGAAGTAATATTGTCCCAACGGTGTCTATATCTTCTCCTTTATCTGGAGCTACATTTACAACAGGAAATAGCATAACCATTAACGCTGATGCTTTAGATACTGATGGTACAATTACTAAGGTTGAATTTTTAGTTGATGGCATCGTATTATCAGAAGATACCTCTGTACCGTATATAGCAGATTGGATTGCAACATCAGGAAACCATACGCTCACTGCACGTGCAACAGATAATGATAATGCAGTAACGGTTTCATCTGATATTGTTATTACAGTAAGTATAGAGACAGGGAATCAAATGCCTATAGTTGCTATTGTAAGTCCAGCAAATAATTCATCATTTACCACAGGAGAAAATGTAGGTATTACAGCAGATGCAAGTGATGCAGATGGTAGTGTCAGTAAAATAGTATTTTATGTTGATGGAAATATGATTAACGAAGATACATCATCTCCATATACAATAAATTGGACAGCAACCGAAGGTACCCATAGTTTGGTAGCTATAGCAACCGATAATGAAGGCGCTAGTAGTACATCTTCGGCAATAAATATAACCGTACAATCAGATACCGGAGGAGGAAGCTGCGATGAATCACAATATGTTGAAGATGGAGGATATGTGGCTGGAAGCAAGGTGCAAAATGATGGTAATATCTATGAGTGTAAACCTTGGCCATTTACTGGATGGTGTAATGGTGGAGCTTCGGCATACGCTCCCGGCAGTGGAACCAATTGGGAAGATGCTTGGGTATTGGTTGGAGAATGTGGTTCTGGTGGAGGGGATGGAGAGCCTACTGTATCAATTACTTCGCCATCTACAGGACAATCATTTATAGAAGGTAACTCGATTACGATTAGTGCTAATGCTTCAGATGATAACGGAACAATAGCCAAGGTAGAATTCTTTAGTAATGGAATCAAATTAGGAGAAGATACTACTAGCCCATATAATTTTGATTGGAGTGGCCTTTCGATAGGAAATTACTCATTAACAGCAATAGCTACAGATAATGATAATTTGTCAACTACATCAAGTGCTGTTAATATACGTGTTATCACTTCAGGTGGTGGAGGTGGGCCACTACCAGAAAGAGTATTAAATGGATATTGGCATAATTTTCAAAATGGTTCGGGGTTGATAAAACTACGTGATGTTTCCTCTAATTGGGATATTATTAATGTTTCTTTCGCAGAACCAAAAATATCCTCAACAGACGGTGAATTAGGCTTTGAACTAGCTCCAGAATTTAGCACGATCAATTATACTGAAAGTGATTTTAAATCAGACATCCAATACTTAAAAGGAATAGGTAAAAAAGTAATTATTTCTATTGGAGGAGCAGAAGGGCAAGTGAGATTAAATACTATTTCTGCCAGAGATAAATTTATAACTTCTATGATCTCTATTATCGAAGAGTATGACTTTGATGGTATGGATATTGATTTTGAAGGACAATCACTATCTCTTGACCTTGGTGATACCGATTTTAAAAACCCTACAACTCCTGTCTTAGTAAATACTATCAATGCAGTAGAAAGTGTATATAATCATTTTGGGAATGATTTTATACTCACTATGGCTCCTGAAACATTTTTTGTTCAACTGGGGTATTCATTTTATGGTGGAATTTCGCAAGGAGCTGATCGTCGCGCTGGAGCATATTTACCTTTAATCCATGCATTACGAGATAAATTAACCTTTTTACAAGTCCAGTATTACAATTCAGGGTCAATAACAGCATTAGATGATAGTTTTTATAGTATGGGTAATGCAGATTTTTATGTTGCTCTCGTAGATATGTTATTAAAAGGATTTCCGATTACAAAAGATTCGAGTAAGTTTTTTCCAGCACTTCGTCCTGACCAAATTTTGATAGGAGTACCTGCTACCGTTAATGCAGGAGGAGGGTTTACAGGGTCTCAAGGAGTCATTGATGCACTGGATTATCTGATCAATGGTAATTCTTTTGGTGGTCAATATTCATTATCACAAAACTATCCAGGTCTTAGAGGAGTAATGAGTTGGTCGATTAACTGGGATCAATTTGGAGGGTTTGCCTTTTCAAACCCTGTACGAACTTATTTAGATGGATTAGGATCACGTCAAATAACTACATCTGTACAATCTAAAGCTCTTTTATATCCAAACCCATTACAGGATCGACTACAAATGCAATTAGATACAGAAACCTCTGTTGGATATACCCTAGAATTGTATAACCATATAGGGATAAAAGTATTTGAATATACAGGAGTACAAACCAATAAGAAGGCTTCATCTCCAATACCAGGAATAAATGTATTAGAACCTGGAGTGTATATCTATAAGATGAAAGTAGCTGATCAAAACTATTCTGGAAGAATCATAAAAGAATAACCATAACTATATTTTTATGATAAGAAGGATATAATTATTGTCCAGTTTTATTAAACACAAATCACTAAATATTAACCTAACTAAAATTTTAAAATGAAAACAATCAAAACATTACTCTTTTTAACCTTTTTTGTAATGGCAACTTCTGTGGTAGTTGCTCAAAACTGGAACTTGGTCTGGCAGGATGAGTTTACTAACGGAATAAGCCCTGACTGGGTTTTTGAAACCGGAAGAGGATCCTCTGGATGGGGAAATAACGAATTACAGTATTACCGTCGCGAGAATGCCAGTGTAGAAAATGGACAGTTAATTATTACGGCTAAAAAAGAAAATTTTGGCGGAGCTAATTATACTTCTGCACGTATGAAAACTCAAGGTAGAAGAAATTTTAAATATGGTAAAATAGAAGCAAGAATAGCTTTGCCGATGGGACAAGGGCTCTGGCCTGCATTCTGGATGTTGGGAAGTAATATTTCTTCAGTAGGTTGGCCGGCATGTGGAGAAATTGATGTTCTTGAGCATATTAATAACTCACCAGATATTCATGGAACTATTCACTGGCAGGATGGCAATGGTAATTATGCCTATTACGGAGGACATACAGCAGTTAATGTTACAAATTATCATTTGTATTCAGTAGAATGGAATGAGAATAATATCAAATGGTTTGTTGATGGAAATCAATATCATGAAGTTGATATTACTAATGGCGTAAACGGGACCAGTGAGTTTCATAATGAGTATTTTTTATTACTCAATATGGCAGTAGGAGGTAACTGGCCAGGGTTTTCTGTTGATGATAGTAAAATACCAGCACGTATGGCTGTAGATTATGTAAGAGTATATCAAGCTGGTAGTAATCCTCCAACTACAGGAGTAGCTACTATGTATCAACATTGTTCTTATGGTGGATATGGTATTGATTTAGGAGAAGGTACATATACAAGAGGTCAATTAATTGGATTAGGTATTGGAGATGATGATATCTCTTCAGTAAAAGTACAATCAGGATATCAGGCTACACTTTATTTTGATGATAACTTTACAGGAACTTCAATTATAAAAACAGGAGATACCAGTTGTTTGGTTAACGATGGATTTAATGACCAAGTTACCTCTATCATAATTTCCAAAACAGGGAATAATGGATCTAGTCAAACAATTGAAGCAGAAAATCACACTTCTATGTCAGGTATTCAGAATGAAAACTGTTCTGAAGGAGGGCAAAATGTTGGATATATCGATACCGAAGATTGGATGGCATATGCAAATATTAATTTTCCTTCTTCTGGGAATTATCGTATAGAATACCGAGTTGCAAGTGCGGTTGGAGGCGGTACATTATCTGCTGATATAAATGCTGGAGCTACGGTTCTTGGACAAGTGAATATACCAAATACAGGAGGATGGCAAAACTGGACGACAATATCTCATAACGTTACTATAAACGCAGGAACTTACCCTTTTGGTTTATATGCGGCCTCTGGGGGTTGGAATATTAACTGGATAAAAATAATAGGACTACCCGATGTGAAATTTACTGATTCGACGTTGGTTGAGAATAAAGAAAACAATGGTGAAGTAAGGAATACAGATACCATGACATTATATCCAAACCCTTTTAAAAACTCACTTCAATTTAAGTTTGAAGGAGAAAATGTCAGGGTTACTGTGTTCGATGCTTTTGGCCATAGAATACTACATTCTATAACAGTAGAGCCAGGAAGATCTATTGATCTTTCTAATCTTAAGAAAGGACTATACTTAGTTAGTATAGAAAAAAATGGAAGCACAGAAACAAAACGTGTAATTAAAGAATAATATCATGAATTTTAGATATAACAATAGTATGAAAGTTAAAAATAGAGCTACTCATATATTTTGTCTTGGACTATTATTCTTATTAGGGATAGTAGCTCAAGCACAAACATTGCCATATGAAATCACCAATAATTCAATATATCCGGATAATGAGATATTTGTTGCTATAGTAGGAATTACCGATGGCCATGTTTGGATAGATCCCGTGACAGGTGCAGTGAATCGAATGGACAGTACTTATAATACAGTTCAAGGCCCTGTAATTGATAGTAATCAGGGACCAGGAGAGAATGGTAAATATGCCAATTGTTTTCGTAGACTCAGCGATATTCCTAATAAAACGGTTCAGATTCCTAAAATAGCAGGATGTAGAATTATGGTTTCTTTTAAAAGTCAACTGTATCTCTACTTTTTTGGCCATTCAGGTGCTCCAAGTGGGTATTCTGCTCCAAATCTGGCAAACCCAACAGATCCCAATCAGGGTATAAAATTTGAATTGATTGAATTAACTTTCAATGATATTGGCCTTTGGTGTAATACATCAAGAGTTGATTCGTATCAATACCCCATGGGTTTAGAGGTCTGGGGAAATGACTTTTACAAAAAAGTAGGTGAGTTAAAAAAACATGATGATATTTTGGCCCAGTGGCAAGCAACGGTTCCTAATGAATTTAGAAGCTTACTCAATACAGATGAAGGAACGATTCATTTTCCTACCAAAGTCGAAGCATTTCCTAAAAACTTTATGGATGGGTATATAAATGATATTTGGTCTAAGTATGCTAATCAGGAGCTTGTATTTACATCAGATGCCGGTATTTGGAGAGGGAAAGTACAAGGTGGGAATCAATTTGTATTTAATAGAGATAGTGACGGACAGGTTGCAACAATCCCAGGAAAACCAACTACAATAGAAGCAATGGAAGGGAGTGGAGTCATGGCATCAGGACAGCGATGGGATTTGGTAGTACAATCTCAAATGGTTGCAGCAATTACAAGACACGCTATAGATTTAAACCTACCTTCAGGAGTGTTACAAAATTTTGGAGATACTTCTAAATATTATCAAACCTGGCCGTATAACTGGTACTCTAAATTCTTCCATCAGACAGATATTAGCTTCGAAAGCCAAACCTATACGTTTGCGTATGATGATGTGTATGATCAATCAGCAACAATCCATACTCCAAACCCTAGAAATGTAAAAATCACACTTGGAGGTCTCGAAGGAAATTCAAACCCTAATCCTCCAACTACAGAAGTAGCTACTATGTATCAACATTGTTCCTATGGTGGATATGCAATAGGTTTAGAAGAAGGTACATATACACGAGGTCAATTAATTGGATTAGGTATTGGAGATGATGATATTTCTTCAGTAAAAGTACAATCAGGATATCAAGCTACACTTTACTTTGATGATAACTTTACAGGAACTTCAATTATAAAAACAGGAGATACTAGTTGTCTAGTTAACGATGGATTTAACGATCAGGTTACCTCTATTATTATTTCAAAAATAAATGGTGGTGAATCTAGTCAAACAATTGAAGCAGAAAACCATACTTCTATGTTGGGTGTTCAAAACGAAAACTGCTCAGAAGGAGGACAAAATGTTGGGTATATCGATACTGGAGATTGGATAGCATATGCAAATATTAATTTTCCTTCTTCTGGAAATTATCATATAGAATACCGTGTTGCCAGTGCAGTTGGTGGTGGTACATTATCTGCTGATATAAACGCAGGAGCAATAGTTCTGGGTCAAGTGAATATACCAAATACGGGAGGATGGCAAAACTGGACTACAGTATCTCATACTGTTACTATAAATGCGGGAACCTATTCTTTTGGTTTATATGCAGCATCTGGCGGTTGGAATATCAACTGGATTAAAATAACGAAGCAGTCTGATGCACGATCTTTTGATGAAGCTTTAATAGGAAATACTAAAACAATTGAAGAAAAGATATTTCCGCTTATGATATACCCTAATCCTGTAGATGATTTTATGTATATCGCAGGACTTGATTTTGGTGCATTCGAACTCTATGATTTAAATGGAAAAAAACTTTTAGAAGTACAACCAAATGGCAGAAACATAATCAAATCTGATATGAGTTCATTGGCATCTGGTATATATGTCTATAAAGTAAAAGGAGCTAGTCAAACTCATTCTGGAAGGGTCATAAAACAATAGTCATAAACATAATTATTAACTATTAATATCTAACACAAATTCAATTATTATGATTAAAACTCAGATCACAAGATTGTCAATACTAAGTTTGTTATTGACAGCTTGTACAGCAGAACAATTTGATGAAGTCACCACAGCTTCAGAAGAAGTAACAAAAGCCAGTTTGGTAGAAATAGCCTATCCTGAGAACGTAGGGAAAGTAACTGAGATGTATTATGCGGGAGAAAAAATCCAGGTTGAAGAAATTAATGGAGAATACATCTATGAAGGTGATATTGTATTTTCAAAAAACATGTTGTCTATAGCACCGACCAAGTTGGTTTTTGAAGAAGGAGAACAAATTCCTGAACAAAAGAGTGTCGGTAGAACCGGGGGACGGTGGCCCGATAACACAGTATACTATACGGTCGAGAGCGGATTACCCAAACAATATCGCGTATCTGATGCCATTGCACATTGGGAAGCCAATACATCCTTACGATTTGTACAACGAACAAATCAGTCTAACTATATACGCTTTAGAAAGGGATCCGGTTGCTCCTCTAGTGTGGGGATGGTAGGTGGACGCCAGAACATCACCTTGGCAGATGGTTGTTCTACAGGAAATACCATTCATGAAATTGGTCATGCTGTAGGATTATGGCACGAGCAAAGTAGAGCTGATAGAAATCAGGATATTACGATTAATTTTCAAAATATACAAAGCGGTAAGGAGCATAATTTTCAGACTTATGTGCAACGAGGTAGAGATGGAGATGAATATACAAGTCGTTTAGATTTTGGATCGATTATGCTATACAGTTCATATGCATTTTCGAAGAATGGAAATCCTACCATTACCAAAAAAGATGGTAGTACTTACAGTACGCAACGTAATGCCTTATCTTCTGGAGATAAGACAGGGATTAATCAAATGTATCCTGGTAATGGTGGAGGAGAAGTATATGAAAATGGAAACTATTATACAATTCATGGAGTAAGAGTCTACAGATACAGCGATGTTTGGTGGTATTGGGATACTAATCAAGATAGATGGAGACGGGTAGAATTAAGAGGTACTACCTGGTATTATATAAGCTAGTTTGATACTAAGTTTAGTGTGTTTTAAAAATCCCGGCCCGTTATAAGGTCGGGATTTTTTAGTTTTACTGCTTGAAGAATAAGATTTAGGGTAGATCAAATGGTTTTATAAAAAAAATCATTGAACTTTATCATAGTTTTCAGACTGTGAATAATGTCCCTCTTTATCTACATCGATTTGTTGATACGAATTGGTGCCCATCACAAGTTCGAATACAAAAACTTGTGTGGTATCGACAATTTTCATCATAGGACCAGAAGCATATTCTAAACGTTCTTCGAGCATGCCGTCTTTGATAGTATACGTACCATAACCGAACCATTCGTTATTATCTTTTGGGTCATAACGAGTCCACATCACTTTTCCTTTGCTGTACATCTTTACCTGGCGATATCCATTCTGATTAAGAACAGTATCAATTATTTGGTTGTGATCATCATATAAGAATTGATGTTTAAGTTCCCAAACACCCTCTAGGTTATAAGGCTCAATTGCGGTAGTTTTATTTTCTTGTGTAATAGCGAAAAAAGAACACATCCCGCACAAAATTAAAATTAAGGTTTTCATGACTGCAGAGATTTAAAAGCTATTCCTCAATAAGTTACGAAAATTTTATGAGATTGATTTGCTTCATAAAAGTTTTAGTATTTATTTACAATATTAAATCCAAATACAAACCAAAGAAGTAATTTGGAAATGGTTTTTTCATCCCTACAGAATAGATAGATCTACATGTTTTGGGTCAAAGCAGATGTCATTTATGAACTCTAATGAACTCGGTACAAGAACACTCTAAAAGTATTCTGAGCTTATTGAAAATTCACTTTTATGATATTCTGTTTTTTATCCATCCCTCTTATATCATTATTGTTTTAGCAATAATGTTTTTGTATTATTTTATTCTATCAGGATGACGATGTGATTTTTGTATTCTTGATTTATAGATATATAGTAATATATTTAAGGTTTATGACACTAGAATTGCTCTAATAAAAGAGGAGAGTTTTAAAACCCATAAGAAAAACAATGTCATCACCTTCTTTTTTATACCTTAGTAAAAATTCAAATTTATGCGCTACTCTAACGAACTTTTCCTTCGTTTCAAAACTGTATTCATAGCATTTATTGGTGTTTTTTCAACTTTAGTTTTATTACGAATCATTTTAAATAATGCCTTTTTAATTGAAAAAATTGTTGAGGTTACGTCTTCTTTAAGCCGTTTAAAAGTATGGTGGATTATTATTTTGTTTGTTATTGTTATACTAACACTATCCAAGCATAAGAGTGTTGGCGGATATTTTACCATTCTTGTTACCATACCTTTAGTAGCAGTTTTGGTAGCTATAACTATATTAAGACGTTCTCAGGACGGAACTGTAATTTCAGAATTCATTAATACAGTATGGTATTTTACTTTATTATTAATGCTTTTATCTTTGGTAATGATTACTATATCAAAAATTAAAACTTTTTTAAAGTATTTTGTTTATATAGTCAGTATCTTATTGATTTTATTCTTCTTTGCAAGATTTATATTTTTTGAAGAAATCTTTTTTAGTAAAGCTAATGATACTGAAAATCAAATAATTGTTGGACGATTTTTACTCCTTCTTCTGTTATTTATTTGGCTTATTATATCAATTAACCCTATAAGTTTGCTTAAACAATCAGAATCAACTAATGGTAAACGAAATGATGTTTCAGAAAGTATGGTAATACTACTTTTAGGCATGTTTTATGTTTCAGTTTACTTCTTTATCTGTAAAGACGTATTAGATTCTGAAACATGCAAAGCGGTCAACTTTGATTGTGTAACAAAGCTTTGGGAATTTTAGATAAATATGATAGACAAAATAATGATACTCCATCGCTTTTGTATTTTTGGAAAAAGAATGCAAAATAATATTAGAGTATAAAAGGCATTAAAAAGATCATTTAGATTACCATTAATGATGATTTGAAAAATGAATAGGAAATATTAATCGTAGTTGAAATAAGATCAAATATAGTATCAGTTAATACAATTTTCATCAGTAAATTTTATAAAATGTATAATTTAAAAAATAAGATTAGTTTGGGGTTTCTTGGTGTTTTAACTTCAACACTTCTATCACAATGCAATATTAATAAAGCAGAGAGTAATAGTAATGAAGTTGGTAATACAAAATCAACTATTGTTAATAATGTAAAAGACTTTAAAGATTATTACCCATCTGGTAATGTCAAAGAAATTGGTCAATTTATTGAAGAAAGAAAAACAGGAAAATGGACTTTATATTATGAAGATGGAGAAATACAATCTATAGAAAATTTCAAAAATGGAAAACGTGACGGATATTATAAAACTGATTATTCTGGTGAACTTTATATGGAAGGTTGGTATAAAGAAGATATAAAAACAGGAGTATGGAAAAGCTATTTCAAAGAAACAAAGACTTTAAAATATTTAAAGCAATATGATGATAAAGGATTAGCAAATGGAGAATGGAAAAATTATTATGATTCTGGAGAAATAGCAAGTATAGAAAACTATTTAAATGGTAAAGCTAATGGGAAACAAACTGAATATTTTAAAAATGGTAAAATACATACAACCGGTGAAAAAGTAAATGGTAAACAAAATGGATTATGGAAATATTATTTTGATAATGGAAATTTAAAGTGTGAAAGAGAATTTAAAGATGGTGTCGATGATGGAAAATATGTAGAGTATTTTAAAAATGGTAAAATTTACAAAACAGGGAAGAAGGTAAATTTTAAAAAAAGCGGAGAATGGAAAATTTATGATGAACAAGGGAATTTGCTTGATACTGTTTTGTATAAAAACGATGATTGAAATTATTCTTAGAGATTAAACGAATTTGTAATCTGTACCGTAAAATAATCACTATCTCTCTGCGAAAATCGTTTTAGTGTTTTCAGATTCATAGAGATAAAGGATATTTATAAAATGAATCTAATAGTAAAAGGGATTGTTTTTTTTATAATTACAACTATTGTAATTAGTTGTGGATATACAAAAACAGAGGATGATAAGTTTCCTGATATGGAGGTGTTTCCAGAAAATTCAAACACTGAAATAGCGATTCAACCTCTCAAAATGAAAATTTATGATATGTATAGCTCTAATAACGCTACACTATACGCTGCTGTTAACTTTTTTTACGATGATGGGTCTACAGGACAGTATATTATGGAGATGGATAACGAATTAAATAGTATCGATTCTATTCCCAGACATGGCTCTTATTTTATTGCAAAAAACGAAAATTTTTATGTTAATGATAAAAATGGAAATGTAATTAAGTATCATGATCTAAAATCTAAACCACAAAAAGTACCCATTCATCCATTTCATGGTCAGTTATATAAGGATGATATAGAGAAAAAACTTAAGGAAAAAGGATCTTATGCATTAAATAAGTTTCCTGATAGTCTGCATTATGATATAAGTCGCAAAATAGATTCTATAAGTTATCATAAATCAGTAGACGAATTTAATAAACAGGTTTTAACAAATCTGGAGTGTGTTAGAGATATCGGAGACTGGTATTTGCTAACATATCCTCAAAATGAATTTATAATAACAGAAATGCCTACTCCGCTTTGGAAAGAAAATATTGGAAATAGGAAAGAGCCTTATGAACAACTCAATGAATTTGATCAATGTCAGCGGAGAGATAAATTCATAAAAGTTGATAACAAAAGCTTATTGATCAAAGATAAAGCTGTAACAGCAAATGGCAGTTCAGGAGGTAACCATTTCGTGCCTGGAACTTTCTATCCCAAAGGATATCAATATTATGAATTCAATATAAATGATACGACGACTCAATTCAAAATTTTCGCAGAACATGTACTTGCTCAAAAAATAACATCAAGAAACATCCCAAATACAAATATTTATTTACTCGATGTTAAACCAGAAATATATGATTATGATCATCCAACTACTTATATCGTAGTTAAAGAATAATTATCTTTAATAGGATTTTAATTAAAAAACAAGATAATTGGATTGTAGTTTTTGATTAGGATTATAATAAATCTTACGGTAGATTCGCTTTACAAAATATAAGAAAACATTAACCTATTGGATATGTACAATTGTTATACGCAAGTTGCAATATGAATAGAATAGAACATATAGAAAATGAAATTTCTGAGTTAAGAAATCAACTAAGAGACCATAAGCTTTACAAAGTATTAAGTGATGTGTCAGACATTAAAGTTTTTATGGAGAATCACATATATGCCGTATGGGATTTTATGTCTCTTTTGAAAGCGCTACAATTACAACTTACAAAAGTAGAAATACCCTGGACCCCAAGAAAAAATGCAACGCTTTCAAGATTTATCAATGAAATTGTCCATGGAGAAGAAAGTGATATTAATGAATTAGGAGAACCCAAAAGTCATTTTGAAATGTACTTAGATGCAATGGCGCAAATTGGAGCAAATACTAAAGAAATCAATACTTTAATTGGATGTATTGACTCTGGACATTCTGTTAATTCGGCATTGAATGAAATTAGTATTGATAAAAGAGTGGCTGATTTTGTGAACTTTTCATTTGCTATTATTGACACCAATAAGTCTCATTTGATTGCCTCGGCATTTACATTTGGTAGAGAAGACGTTATACCAGATATGTTTATCGAAATTTTAAAAAGTGCAGATTCTGAAAATAGACGTTATGACAAACTCACGTATTATCTCGAAAGACATATAGAACTTGATGGGGATGAACATGGTCCTCTCTCTCTTCAAATGATATCAGAATTATGTGGAACCGATGAGGTAAAATGGTCTGAATCACTTACCATAGCAAAACAATCTTTAGAAAAAAGAATTTCATTATGGGATGCAATTTGTGAATTAATAGAAAAAGAAAAACTAGTATGTAATAAGGAATATAGCGCATAGTTAGTATACAGGAATTAGCTATGTCACAATGTAAAAATTAACTTCATGTTGTTTGATACTCCTAGGGAAAAACTATTCGAATGCGAAAATTTATAGAGATCAATATCCTTTTAATAATGACAGTATTTCTGTTTAGTTCTATGATGAATCTAACAGGACCTTCTTCAATTGCATCAGAAATTAATCCCATTTCGATTAATGAAAATGGAGAGATATTGTGTAAAACTCGTTTCACAAAAAATCAAATGGGTGGGTATAGTCCCATGAGAGTCGAATATGGGTTTTGTATTCTTTCTAAAGATACCATTATTCAATTTAGAGGTAAAGTCCTTGAGGATAATGAAGCATATTATGAACAATTGAAGTATTGGGACGACATATTTAAGTCAGAGATCAATGAGGAACAATTAAATGAACTTAATAAAGAGGTTCTTAAAAATGAATATAACTTTTCTTCATGTAATGCAAATTCATTTAAAGTTGATAAAACAATGCCGATCTCAGAGTTTGAGACCAATAAAAAAATAAATCTCAAAGATAACCGACAAAAAGCATTACATGGAGCTTCTAGTACATCATATTATGATGAAAAGAAAGTTCATTTACTCTACGATTTTGGACATATTCTGCTTCTTAATAATATAAATGATGACAATGATGAAGAAGAACTTAGCTTAGGATCTGATTTTGATTATTATAATCCATGGGTAAATGAAGAGGGTAAAGAAGTTAATATAGGATTTGATATAAGTTTGGTTACAGGAGTTTTGATTACTGAATAATTATAACGATAACCTATGTAGCGTCACATTTTATAAGCAAAATTTCACCTAATATTAGAAAACCATGAAATCCCTGAAATCTCATGGATTTGTAATCCGTTCATAAAAAAACAATGAACTTTTTACTATATTCGAAGCTATGAATACAATTGAAATTCGGACTGTAGATGTTGTTCAATATATAAAACCTTTACGAGAAGGAGGATCTCTTCCTGCAATAGTTAAAGCTGATGATGATTTTCTTTATGTTTTAAAATTTCGGGGAGCTGGCCAAGGGAAAAAAGTACTTATTTCAGAACTTATTGGTGGAGAACTGGCAAGGGCGATTGGATTACATGTGCCCGAATTGGTATTCATGAATCTTGATGACTCTTTTAGCAAAACCGAACCTGACGAAGAAATCCAAGACTTACTTAAATTCAGTGTAGGTCTTAACCTGGGCTTACATTTTTTATCCGGAGCAATTACATACGATCCTTTGGTTTCTATTGCTGATAGTATGACAGCATCCAAGGTGGTATTGCTGGATAGTATGATTAGTAATATTGATAGAACTTTTAAAAACACAAATCTATTAAACTGGAATAACGAATTATGGTTGATCGATCATGGAGCCAGTTTTTATTTTCATCATAATTGGGAAAGATGGAAAAATCATCTTACTAGAACATTTCCTGCAATAAAAGATCATGTTCTTTTGGAGCGAGCGAATCATTTAAATGATGCTTCAAAAGAAATCCAACGATTGATTAATAAGGATAAAATCATAGAAATTGTATCAAAAATACCTAAAGATTGGTTAGAGGATGAATCAGAGTTTTTAATGCCTGATCAAATGAGAGCGGCATATATTGAATTTATATGTACTAAACTTTCTAAGATAGATTCACTAGTTAAAGAAGCAGAAGATGCAAGATAAGGTTACATTTGAATTTGCTGTTATTCGATTTGTTCCAAAGGTTGAGCGAGAAGAGTTCTTTAATATTGGTGTAATTTTGTTCTGTAAGCGCAAAAAATTTCTTGGTGTAAAATATCACGTTAATAAAAGTAAGTTTGAAGCTTTTTCAAATGACTTTGAATTAAAGCTGCTAGAGGAATATTTAAAATCCTGGAAGTTAATCTGCAAAGGTCAACCCTCTGGAGGAGCTATTGGAGAATTTGAACTAGCCGATAGATTTCGTTGGTTGGCAGCCTCAAGAAGTACTGTTATTCAAAGCTCAAAAACACATCCTGGTTTATGCAGTGACCCAGAAAAAGAATTAGAAGATCTTTTTGAAAGGTATGTTTTATAAGAAACATTGTCAAGTTATAGTATTCAATTAAACGATACGACAAGATCATGATAAATGAAAAAGTAAGTTCTTCTGATGTTTTAAAAAAGAAAATAATAGCACATATACAAGAAAAAGGCAATTCACCCATTGTTTTAAAAAGGAAAGAATACCTTATTAGAGAAGGTCGTATCGAAAATAGCATGTACATCGTTGAGCGGGGTTCTTTAAGAATATTTGTAAATAGAGAATCCGAGGAAATTACATTAAGGTTTGGTTATCGTGGTTCCTGGATGACTTCTTTTCCTTCTTTTTTGAGTAGAACTCCCTCCTTATATAATATACAAGCTATAAAAGAATGTCATTTACTTCAAATTGATAGAGATGATTTTTTTGATTTTATAGCTTCAACAAAAGAAAATCAAGCACTTTGGACAAAAATGCTTCAAGAGTTTGCAATTCAACAACTAGAACGAGAATTAGACATATCTATTCGTACACCTATAGAACGATACGACCGTTTATTAAAAAGAAATCCTCATGTTTTTCAGGAAATTCCTAATAAATATATTGCATCATACTTAAGAATGAATCCCGAAACATTGAGTAGGTTGAAAAAACGTTGACTAGAGTCAATGTTTTCTGAAGACAAGTTCTTGATTTTTGTTTCTATAAATTCTAAATATAAAATAGATGGAACTAGAGCATAGTGATTCAATACAGAATCAAAATACAACAAATCTTATGAATTATATCTTTCAGAGTTTTACCGTTGTAATAGACAAAGGAGTGGCGTTTGTTACTTTTGACTATGGAGAGACTAATATTCTGGATATAACCTTGGTTACAGAGTTAGATAAACTAGCTAAAATGCTTGAGGTTGATGAATCGATAAAGGTAATTGTCTTTCAAAGTGCTAATCCGGATTATTTTCTTTCACATGCAGATTTTAAATTACTTCAGGATTTTAGAGATCAAGGAGTATATGATAGTGATGAAATGCCATTGTATTCGGGTTTACTAGAAAAATTTAGGATCATGCCAAAAGCTACAATTGCAAAAATACAAGGCCGTGCTCGTGGTGGTGGTGCAGAATTTATTATGGCTATGGATATGAGTTTTGGAGCTATGAATTCTGCGTTATTATCTCAGATGGAAATTATAATAGGGATTCTTCCTGGAGGTGGAGCAGCACAATATCTTGCTAGAAAAGTAGGAAGATCCAGAGCCATGGAAATCTGTTTGGGAGGAGGAGATTTTGACGCATTGGAGGCCGAAAAATATGGATATATTAATAGAGCGATCCCAGATGATGAGATCGATTCTTTTGTAGAAGACCTAGCGTATAGAATCGCTACGTACCCAGCAAAGGCAATTGCTTATAACAAAGCTACCGTAAATTTATTTGAAAAAGATAGGGAACAAGAGTTTATTATCTCAAATCAATGGTTTGCTGAACTTGTAAAAACAACTGAATTTGATGATAGAGTAGATAAATTTTTTTCACAGGGTGGTCAAACCAGGAAAGGGGAATTATCTAATTGGAAAGAATGGGCAAGAAAATTAAAATAGTCGTTTTTTATTCAAATTTTAACCTACATTGACATTATGAATGTTTTGATAATTGAAGAAAAGAAAACAAACCTAGTTACTAAAAGGTGATTATTGTAAATTAAAACCCATCTAAGCTTAAATTAATGAATAGAAATAAAACATTAAGGAACTGAAAAACATACTGATGATTCTTACGAATTTCTTAAATAAAATAACTTTGAAACCAAAAAAGATTTTTTTTATAGATAGTATAGGAGCATTGATAACTGCTATATTCTTAGGCTTGGTATTAGCAAGATTGGAACCTATTTTTGGAATGCCTCCAAAAGTGCTGTATGGTCTGTCTTTTATTGCTTGCATGTTTGCCTTGTATTCATTTTACTGTCATTTACAACTTACCAAAAACTGGAGACCATACCTGATAGGTATAATTAGTGCAAATCTGATATATTGTTGTTTGACCATTGGTTTAGTGATTTGTTATTATCAAAAACTAACAAATTTGGGCTTAATGTATTTTTTGTTTGAAATTATGGTAATCCTAATTCTGGTATGTATTGAATTAAAAACAGTTTCAGAATTAACCTACAGAAAAGATTGATTTTGAGATTCTATCCATAATAATCGTTTGTTTTCTATCATACTTACCATATATTTAACGTATAGCAAGACTAAATAGAAAAAAATATGAATTAACATAACACTTGCAATAATGAATAACATTCAAATACGAGTATTGTGTGTATGTATTCTATCGATTATCATTTCTTGTTCTGACTTTCCTAAAGATGAGCGACAGAATATTACCAAAGAAGTACAATGGAAATATTTAATAGATGAGGAATTATCGAATTGGGATACCTACTTAAGTTTTAAACATCAAAAGGGTTATGATGGTTCTGCACCAAAAAATGAAGATGGAACTTTGATAGATCCGATAGGAATGAACAAGTCAGAATATAAAGTATTTACTACTGTTAAGGAAGGAGAGGATGAAATCATTAAAGTAAGTGGAGAATATTATGGATGTTTGATTTCTAAAGAAGAATATAAGGATTATCATTTACAGTTGAAGTTCAAATGGGGAGATAAAAAATGGACTCCACGAGAATCATTACTTAAAGATTCAGGAATATTATATCATTCTATTGGACCAGTTGGAGCTGAGCATTGGAGAACGTGGATGCTGTCTCAGGAATTTCAAATCATGCAGGGACATACAGGAGATTATTGGAATCAGGCTACGTCGGCAATCGATATACGAGCATATACCCCAGAATATATAATGAATCCAATGGCTAATGAGCATCAGGACTATTTACATATTGGTGAAGGAGGACCTTATAAAAACTATTGTCTTAGGAGTAATGATTATGAGAAGCTTCATGGAGAATGGAATACTCTAGATTTGATTTGTTATAAAGATAAAAGTCTTCATATTGTTAATGGAAATGTAGTGATGATTCTTAAGAATTCCAGATATCTAAATTCACAAGGAGAAATGGTTCCTTTAACAGCAGGAAAGATTCAGTTACAAAGTGAAGCAGCCGAAATCCATTTTAAAGATATAAGAATTAGAGGATTAGATTCGTTATCATCAAATTATAAAACCTATTTCTAAATTAGAGCGAAATATACCGTAAAGCTAAATGAAAAAAAGAATTAGTATTCTAGTCTTGACCATTTTGATGTATTCAGGATATAGTCAAGTGAATGATTCAATACAGAATAAGCTTATTGAAGAATTAGAACAAATTTATTCACGTGGTTATATAACTGGATTTTCTGTTGCAATTGTGAATCAAAATGATATTCTATTTACAAAAGGATATGGATATTCTAATAAGAAAGAACATCAGGAATACTCAAAAAACTCTATTCAGAGTATTGCTTCAGTTTCTAAGACATTTATTGGTATAGCTTTACTTAAGGCTCAGGAATTAGGTAAACTTAAGTTGGATGACCCAATAAATGAGTACCTACCATTTGAAGTGACGAATCCTTATTTTCCAAATACATCTATAACGATACGACAGTTAGCAACACATACATCTACTATAAAAGATTCTCCGCGATATGAAAAGAATGGATACATTCTAAAAGAAAAGGAAAATGGTGGAGCTACAGTAAACACCAATTTTCGGTCTCCTGATGAAATGATGACTCAAGAAGCATTTTTGAGAAAAATTTTAAGTAAAAAAGGGGACTGGTACAAGAAGAATAATTTTTTAAAGAATAAACCTGGAGAAAAATTTAAATACTCGAATGTTGCTGCTGGATTAGCTGCTTTTATTATCGAAAAAGCAACAAACGAACCATTTAATGAATTTACAAAGACTCATATTTTTAAGCCTTTACAGATGTCTGAAACGGGATGGTTTTCTAGTGAAGTGGATTTCTCAAAACATTCTAAATTATATTCGACTACAGAAAAAGAATTGGCATTTTACCAATTGATAAATTACCCTGATGGGAGCTTAATTACTTCTTCTGAGAATTTAGGAAAATACCTCATAGAATTGATTGCAGGTTATAATGGAGAGGGAAATATACTAAAGAAAGAGAGCTATAAAGAGTTGTTCAAAGCACAACTAACAGACGAAAATTTTGAAGAGCGAAATGAAGGTCCTTACAATGATGAATATAATATGGGGATATTTATGGGGATTTCTGCTCAGGGGCAAATGGGACATACAGGGGGAGATCCTGGAGTAGCATCATACATGTTTTTTAATACTAAAACCAAAATAGGGAAAATTCTTATCGTAAATACAGAACTAAAAAAGGAAGGGATAAATGAATTTATAGACATCTGGAAAACATTAGAAAAGTATGAAGCCAGACTCTAAGTTAATTACTTGATTATTCATAATAAGCAATCTCTCGTTCACATACGAGCATTGGAATTTCATTTTTATACACTATTTTTTTAATCCAATTGTTATTGTTGTCATATTCATATGTCGTACTGTTGTACTCGGTAGGTGTGGCATCAGAGTAGTACATATGACTTTCAATTTGGTCACCATGCTCATTATAAGTCATTTTATAATGTGTGGTTTTTGATTTATTAAACCAATATTCATTGGTTTCATGCAATTTATTATTCTCATACGTATAATGTACTCGTAAATCTACTTCACCAACACCATTTCTATGTTCATCGATAAAATTATTTCCATTACTATCATATGTACAAGTCTGCACAGACTCTAACTGGTTGGCAAGATTATAAATCTTTTTTTCAAAAACGTTAGGGCCACTATAGATAAATATAGTTTTCTCAATGATAAACTTTCCATTGATACTATGTTCGATGAATTCTATAACCTGACCTTTAGAATTGTATTTATATGAGAAATCCTGACTTAATTTACCATCGATAAATTCTTGAGTTCGTATCTTTTCTCCTTGTGAGTTATAAGTGTAAACTGTTTCAGATTCTTGATGATCATCAAGAGAGTAATTATATATCTTGTTTAGAAACCCCAAAGTATCATATGTATAGGTATGTTTTGAACCCATATTTTTTTTGGTATCAAACCAGTGGCTTTTTTTTAATAAACGCCCACTTTGAATAAAGACCAGTTCAATCGCCTGATTAAAACTATCTTTTTGTATGATATTATTTTTTGGATCTAGAGTAGCGTGATAAGTTATTTCTTTTAAAGATTTTACTGATCCTTTTAGTTCTAATTGTGCAAGATCATTTTGTGCCTTTACTCCGAAGAGAAAGGAACTTACTGCAATCAGCAGTGTTAAAATTCTGTAATTTAGCCTCATAAAGTTAGTGTATCCTGTGTGAATGGGTCTCTAGAATTACTAAAATAAAAATAATTAAGAAAATACAATACAAAAACCTTAAAAAGAATACGGTAATACCATGTGTTTTTAAGAGCTAATATTAGAATCTTTTGTACATCATGTTTCGAATGTTCTTCTGTTTTTTTTCAATCCATAGAATATATATTCTAATTAGACTTAAAAAACTTTTTTATATTAGTAAGCTATAATTCGGCGCAGAGAGTTGAGGTAAAACATGTAAACAAATCCATTATGAAGGATTTTATAATTCAACTCTTTTTTAGCGCCGAAATTATAGCTACATCTTAGTGTAGTTTAAATTCCATTTGAATATTACATCGTTGGTATGGGGTAGGTATACCAATTACTTTTTTAAATCCTAGTTTGTAGTATAAATTAATAGCCGGTTTTAGTACAGTATTGCTTTCTAAATATATATTTTGAGCTCCCAAAGATTTTGCTTTTTTAAGTATAGCTTCACCTAAAAGAAATCCAATACCTTTGCCTTTTGCCTTTGGAGAAACTGCCATTTTTGCCAATTCAAAATCATAATTTGGATGATCCATTTTTATCAAAGCACACACACCAACAGGTTCATCTTTATACAGCGCAATTAAAATCTCACCTCCACGATCTAATATATATTCTTCTGGACTATCCAAAGCTCTATGGTCGGCTTCCTCCATAGTGAAAAAATTAGTAATCCATTCTTCATTAAGCTCTTTAAATGGTATTCTATATTTTGATTCATAGGATACAATCTTAATATTTGCTGCTTCTCGATGTTTTTTCTCTTCCTTAACTCTTTGAAACATTGATTTTTGATCCAATAAAAGCTCAAATTCTTCAATAGCATGCCACATATTGTAGGTACTTTGGTCTAGTGTTTCCTCTACAGCTTTTCTTACATCAATGTATTGATCTCGAATTTGATTTGCCATTTGTTTCCCTTTAGGACCTAATGCTACATTATTTTTTCTTGCGTCGTTTTTATCTTTCTTTTCTAATAGAATCTTTTCTTTTACCATCTCACGAACAGTTTTGCTTACAGAAGGGTGTGAGTGACCGATCTCTATTGCTATTTCTGTAATTGATTTTTCTCCGTTTTCAGATACTACATAAAATACAGGAAACCATTTTGGTTTTAAATCTACATGATACAGTTCATAAATTTTATCAGCGTCTTTTGCCATTTGTTCACTTAGCATTCTTAGCCTGGTGCCAATTGCCATAATACCAACATTATTAAAAAAATCTGTTTTCATAACTATTTACGTAACTGATTACGTAAAAATATGGATATATTTTATTTTTTCAAAATTAAAACTCGAATAGACATTATTTTAAGAAAATGAAATTGGTATTGATGAATGTATATAATTAGGATACAACTCTTAAGTACATATATAAAAAATCCGGTCAAAAGGACCGGATTTTTATATATATCATTAGAATAATTTATTCTTTTGGACCGTTTTTCATATTTTCTTTTACAAGGCTATAAAACTCATCAAACTTAGGATCAATTATAATTCTTGTAGCGGTCTCTATACTTTCAGATCCGTATTCACTTTTTGCAAGCACTTCCATTCTTTTAGGATCTACTTTATGGTCAATTTGCAAAGCTCTGACAATGGCAGCTGCTTGTTTTGCACTAAGATCCCAGTTGTCACTGATGCTTTTATCTTTGAAACTAATAGCATTACTATTTCCTTCAACGATTATTTTTAAACCTGGTTTAGCTTTTAATGCATTAGCAATCTTTCCTAAAACACCTTTACCTTTATCGTCTACTTTATAACTATCATCATTCCCAAATAATGTGGCATTAGGCAATACAATTAATACCATGCCATTTTGTACTCCGATATTTCCTTCTCCTCCTAAAGCATTTTTAAACACTGTTAATGTAGCTAGCTTAAGAGAATCGTTTTTCCCAATAGCATCATTTATTAACTTAAGTTGTCTATCTTTTTCCTGAAGACTTTTAAGAGATGTTTCTAAGTTTTTAGCTTTTTGATTTGATAACTGTGTAAAATTACTCATGTTGCTCAAAAGAGAAGCATTGGTGTCTTTAAGATCTTTTACCTGAGCTTCCATAGTAGCAACCTGAGTTAAGGTCGCTTTCTCTTTGTTGCGAGAATCATTCAACTCACCTTTTGTGGTTTTTAGCTCATTCCTTAATTTGGTTATTTCATCAAGAAGATCCTTTTTTTTCTGAGCTTGCATGGATGAAACTGAAATAAACAGTACAGATGCAAATACAATAATTTTTCTCATTGGTTTTAATATGATTTGTTGCAACCGCTAAAGTAAAACATTTTTATAAATAACAAAGCAAGTGACCTTTATGACTTTTTCAAGATTTGTTTCGCATTTTCAATACTAGCGTTAATTTGGTCTTTAAGTTTATTTACTTTAACCTCTTCTTCTTGCAGTAATTTCATCTGAGAAGACATCTTTTCTTTGTCTACTTTTTGGTCTTCTTCTTGATGCGGAAAAGTATCACTAAATTCACTCATCCAACTCATCATAAAATCATATGCATCTTTTACATCTTGTTGTGCTTTTGCATAGGATTGTCCTTGTGCTGTGGTATCTACTTTGGTTTCTAATTCTTTAATTAGACTACTCATTTCCCCCATTTTGGGCATGACTTCATCATGCACATCAATTATTTTTTGCATCAGAATATCAAATTCTTGTTCTTCTTTAGAAAGTTGATTACAGGATGTGCATATTAATAATAGTAGTAAGGCTGAGTATATAAACGATGATTTCATAAGTATAATTTTTTTATGTGAATTTTATTTCATTTTGTATTAAAAGGCAACCTTAATAAAGGATGTTTGTTTTTTTCAAAGATATTATTTTTCCTCTTCACGTTTAAGTTTTGCTTCATAGTATTGGTTTCCTATATCATTCATTTTACGTAATTGAAGAATAATTTGAAAAACACAAAATGAAATTGCTGTAATTAAAATATAAGTTAGCATATATTAAATTTTAAAGTTTATTTGTTTTTATCTTCTTTTAATAAAGGTTCTAATCCTATATCATACATTTTTTCCATCATATAGGTTACTACACGATCTGTATTATCAGGATGCCCTCCTTCAAAAGGAGGTTTTGGATTATATTCTAGATTTAAAGCAGTAAATGAAGCATAATTTCTACCTAAAATATGATCAATTAACCCTAAGCTCATATCAATTCCTGCAGATACACCTGCACTCGTCCAGTATTTTCCATCATTAGTATATCGCTTATTCACATATTCAGCACCATATTGTGTTAATTTTTCTTCAGCCTTGTACCAATGAGTAGTTGCTTCTTTTCCTTTTAATAGGCCAGCCGCTCCTAAAATCCAAGCCCCTGTACATACACTAACTGTGTATTTACTGTTTTTGTCAATTTTGCGAATCCAGTTTAATAACTCTTCATCTTTTGTAGCCTGATATGTTTCAATAAACCCTCCGGGAATTACCAGAATATCTAATTGTTCAATGTCATTAATACTATAATCTACTTGAGTTTTGACTTTGCTACTACTAGTAATGATTCCTTTTTTTCGACCAATCATTATTTTTTTTGTAGGAGACATATGGTTTAATACAGAAAGTGGCCCCATAGCATCAAGAGTAAAATATCCATCATATAAAAGAATACCAATGGTTTGTATAGTATCTCTAGGAGGTTCATAAACCATCATCATTAACTCATTATGAGACATATGATTTAATTCTGAATTGCTATAAGGAGTACCATCTGGTTTTACATTATAATCCTTAATTGATATTGTAGTAGTGTCAATTGTGGTTTCATTTTTTGAAGTTAGACCATTATCTTTTTGATTGGATGGTTTACAGCTCAACATACATAAAACCATCAATAGTACGTATATAGAATTTTTCATGATTTTGTTTTTTTACGATTGAATGTCTTTGAAGTCAAAATATAAAGTGTGAATCCAGAAAGAATGGTGAAGATGCCAAAAAAAGAAAATGCTCTAAGTAAGAGGTTATTAAAGTCATCACGTTCCTGATAGTCCATGGTATGCAACATCCATAAAAAATCAAAGATTCGCCATTTATTGTTTCTAAACGTTTGAACATTTCCGTATGTTACCGATACATATATCGTAGTATTTGCTGGTTCACTAAATGAAATAGCATAGGCCGGTAATGGCCGATTACGGTATTCGTGATGATTTCCTGTTGAGGTGAGATATTCAACTTCTGTTACTGGAGCTTTTATATTCAACTTATTTTTAGAAAGTTGGATAGCTTCGTTTTCCTGAATTGGTTTTCTCAGATTTCCATTTTCAGCATTTATTAATACTACTTTTCTCTCCCCTTTATTAGTGATCTCAATACGATATATTGGGTCCATCAGTATCGTTGTAAGTTCTAATGATACTACACTATCATTCTTTACAAGATGTTGATCTAAAAAATCTTTTGGAGAAACGTAATTGATATCCTTTGGCAATATTGGAGCGTTCTTTTTTAAATGATCCCCTCTTATTTCATCAATATTCGTCCAACTAAAATAGAGTCCGCCTACGGTCCAAAGTAAAAATTGAATTCCAAGGATGATACCAAGGTAACGATGCCATTTACGAGTTAAACGTACTACTTTACTTTTCTTCATTCTCTATAATTTTTTATTAAGCAGAAAGTATTGTCTTTCTCTTTTTCTTTATGGTTCTGATATACTCAATAATTAAAAGAATGATTATACTTGCGCCAAATAATGGGAATGCTAAACCTAGAATTCCTATAATTATTATAATTCCATATCCAATTTTAAAAGTGATGGGTACTTTTGGTATTCCCCATGATCCTTTACGTTTTCTAAGTATGTAAGAAATCAGAGCAGAGCCACTCATTATAGTCAAGGCTATTGCCGTAAAAAACATTAACCACCAATTCCAAACTCCAAATTCTCCTTGATGAAAAGCCATCACCCACATTCGCCCTCGCATTAATACTCCTACATCTTGCCAATCATTAGATAAAATCTGTTTTCCAGAGTATTGATCAAAATGAATCTTTTTTTGAGAGTTCAAATCAGATGGGTTATTGTTAGATACGCTAAAAACTCCTTGAGGACCTTTTGGAAAATGGATTTTAACCGTTCCTGTAAGATGGAGTGCTTCAGCTTTGATAGCAATTTGATCTAATGTTATAGGCTCTGCTTTGTGTTGAGATTGTAATTGGTGACCTTTCCAACTATCGGGGTAACCGGTATTTGTCATTTCCTGTAATTTTTTAAAGTTCCCTCCAACAACATCAGTCCATGGGAAAGCCCCAGCCAAAATGAGGATTAATAAACCAGAAATCCAAAACCCAGATATCGAATGCATATCCCTAAAAAATGTTCTTTTGCCTTCGCCAATTCTCGGAATGAAAAAACCTTTGAGTTTCCAGCCTCTTCCCGGCCACCAAACGTATAAACCTGTAAGGATTAGAACCAGCATCCAACTAGCAATAAGTTCTACTATTTTGGTGCCAAATTTGCCCATGAGTAATTCACCATGTAATTTTCTAATGGTATACATATCGGTTTCTTTTGTCACAATCTCCCCAGAGATTTCTCCTGTATATGGGTTTACAAACACGCTACTTTGTCCACTAAAACGACCAGAGATAAATTCGGTGGCATGATGTTTTGAAGTTGGTAATAGTAAAGCGTTTGGTTTTTTCACAGCATTTTTATTGGCAATTTGCCATTGTTGATCTAATGAAATACGATCTATTGCTACAGCTACTTCTTTGATATGCTTTTGCCTTGGCTTTTCATAATCTGCTTTAAAAAGATATATTCCTCCTGTTATAGAAAGTATAAGAATAAATGGAAGGGAGATTAATCCGGCGATAAAATGCCATTTCCAGAGCCATGTGTTTAGTTTTTCATTTTTTTTCATTTCTCAATTAAGATTAGCCCTCCCAGATATAAATAATCCAGGAAGGCTGGTTGGATTGGTTGTTAGAAATTATATCGTGCACCAAGATGAAAAGCTCTCGGGTTTCCAATTGTAAAGCTATTTTCTCCTCTAAACCTATTAAAAGATGCTCTTGCAGCATAGAGTTCATCAAAGACATTAAGTGCATGACACCAAACTTCAAAACCTTTATAGTTGATAGTAGCTCTAAGATTAAAAACAGAATGTCCCTTGTATGTTTCGGTGCCAAAAGTGCCATCCTGATTATTCACTTGTCCTTCAAAACTAGTGTTATATTCACCGACTAATTCGTATTCTGCACTAATACTAAATCCGAGGTTGTTTTCGAGATTTTTTCTATAGGTAATTAAAGAAGATCCTAATAGGTTAGGAGCAGTTTCTCTATCTGTGTCAGAATAATCGATACCTCCGTCAAAAAATTCGACATATCTGTGCTGTGCATAACTACCATTATGAGATATAGATAATTCTTTTATGGGAAACCATGTGATGCCATATTCAATACCATATGATCTTGTTTTTCCTGCATTGGTGTTAAAAAACTGATCGTTTTCATCTCTAAGAGTAATTAGAGTATTATTACCTTCAAGAAGGTAAATAGCTGCATCTAATTTTAGTTTTGCAGGTATGGTGAAATAACCCCCAACCTCATAGTTATTATAACGACTGGGCTTTATTCCTCGAAGTTCATTCCTGTTTCGATATAAGGTAGATACTTGTGGTGGCGCAAACCCTTGAGAATAGTTTGCATATAGTCCGGTTTTTGAATTTACATTATAATTAAAACCAAGTTTTGGAGTTAGGTTATTAAAATTATCTACAGCATCATCTACTCCAACAATTCCATCAGCCAGATTATCATAATCATACTCAAAGCCATCATACCGAAGAGCAGCGGTAACCTTTAACGCTTTGATAGGCGAAATTTCATATTGGAAAAACCCAGCATAATTAAAAATATTAGCTTCATAATTAAGGATAAAATCTCCTGAATTAATGCTGAAATCCAAATTTCTTCCTGTTTCAGGATCTACAGTTACGTTAATAGTTTCTGCTATATAATCTTGTGGCGAGTAGTCTACTGTACCTCCTAAAATTAAAGATGAATTGGCAAAACTAAAATCAATTTTATGTTGAATCAACCCTACATAACTTTTAAATTGATTAGAATTAATTTCTCCAGATCCAGAACCAGTCAATTGTCCTTGGTTTCTAAATTGTCGAACTCTATATGATGGATTTTGATCCATTCGATTGTTTCGCACTATAGTATTGAATGAGGTTTTATTATTATCATTCCAGTATTTGTCTAATGTAGTTCTAACTCTAAAAGACAGCGCTTCCCGTTCGGTAAACGTTTGATCACTTTCATAGTTTCCTCCATTATAATCAGCTTCACTTAAAGAGCCTGTCATATCGGATCTATAATCTACAATATCAAAAACGGTAGTCCATTTTGTTGTCTGATTAATATCATACACTGTTTTAAAGGTAACTGCTGTTTTTTCATAATTACTATGCTCTATTGGACCGTCTTCACGTTGTACATATTGTCCTCCAAGATAAAAACCAAATTTTTTACTTGCTTGATCCGATACTTCAAAATCATATCGGGTTAATCCCAAATCGTTAGTCTGAAAACCAACACTACCGCTTAGATCTTCGGTTGGGTTTTTAGTAATAAAATTAAAACTTCCTCCTATAGCTTCGCTACCATAAATACTGGATGCTGGTCCTTTTAGAACTTCAACTCGACCAAAAGCAATATCATTCATTTCTAATAATGCATTGTGATTAAAGACTGAAGTTGGACGAATTTGCAGACCGTCTTCAAGATATAAAAACAATGCTTTGGTTGAGATGGGAGAGCGAACGGCCATAAAATGCTGTTCATTACTAGCTGCTCTTGATGTGGACATGAACACTCCAGGAATTTGATTGACCAATTGATCGATACCAAATGCTTTGGTTTCTTTCATTACTCTTGCGTTGATGGTAGCAATGGATCCCGGAACCTCAGAACGTTTTTGAATTTCTCTACTTGCCGAAGTTACTAGAACTTCCTCTAAAGTTACATTGTCTGTAGTTAATCTAATCACATTAAAAGTACTTGTTAAGGATACTTTTTTAGTATTGTATCCTAAAAAGCTAACAGTAACATCAGCAGAATTTTCAAGAGTAATTTTAAATACTCCCTCTTCATTACTCATCACTCCGTTGGCATTATTCTCTGATGCTATGATAGTAGCGCCAAGTAAAGGGTTGTTAGATTGATCAACTATTTTTCCTTCGTATGATTGTTGGGCATAACTATGTATCCCTAAACATAGGGTAATTATAAAAACTAATGTGTTTTTCATTTTTTATATTCTCTTAACATGCTTTTTTGAAATCAATAAACCATGTCTAATTTTTTATGATTTTTATGTTCTATAAAGCGTATTGTAGTCCTAATGTTAATGTTTCTTTGGTCCTAAGCTGTACTCCGTTCATGTTTTGAAATACCGGTAATGCAGCTTCAAAACCTAATCGAAGATCTTTCAGGGTTCCTTTAAAAGCATACAAATTAAAGCCAAGACCAGCATTTGCATATGTCATTCCTGAATTAGCAGTATCGGCTGTAATAACCATCATTGGATTAAGCACAGGATTAATACCTTCGATTTTATCAATTGCACCTAATTCTATTCTTCCCGAAAAACTTAACCAATCCAGAGCTTTCACTGCTACCCAATTATTGATGCTGTATTTGTTTCCCAGACGATAGTTATTGTCATTTTTTCCTGTACGTAGTGTAGTTCTGGCTTGTGATCCAAAAGAAAGAGTTCCCCATTGTTTTAGATAGGTTAAAGCTAGCTCGGCATCCCATGTTCCACTTCCTATTTGCATAGGATAGGGGAGGATTACTTCATTAGGAGAAGATGCAGGAGTAACATCTTCTTCATCAATACTACCAGTAGGAATTGATAGACCAACTTGTGCATGTAATTGTTGAGTGTTTTTGTTAAAAAACTTATAAAGTGCAGAAACTTTTGTGTCACCAAAACCAGAAGACTGAGTAGTAAATGATCCTCCCATAGCGGTCACATGATCCATTTCACTTGATAGATAATTAACCATTCCTACTAAAGTGATTTTATCACTTGGTGCATACATAGCCCCCAGCATATGCATATTCATAGGCATACTAGTTGGAGTAACCATATAAATGTCATTGGGACGTAATGCATTAGAGAAGGGGACATTTTCGCTTCCTCTATTAAGTTCATCCATGTTCATATACATATATCGGTAGGAGAACATTACTTCTCCCTTTCCATGGGTATGATCTCCCATTACAGAGATGGGGGCATGGCCATCTGGACGTGCCCCTGACCATTTATTTTCTTCTTGAGCAAATATTATTTGAGTAGCCGCTAAGAGTAGGGCATAGATGTGTTTTTTCATCTTATAGAATGAATTATTACGATGCTCTCCAACTGTTTACTTTTAGGTATACAGAGGAGTCATCATTGTTATGATATTTAAAAGGTTTGAATTTTTTGCATTAATACATGCTGAATAGGAATTGGTTCGTATTCAAAAGTAAATTCAAAAGTATGTTAGAATAATTATGAAAGGATATACTCAGGAGGGTGGTCGATATCTTTGGAAATTGCTTTTGTATTTAAATATTTTACTTTCCAGTTTTGAGTATACTCAGAAATGAAAGGATTTGTGTTTTTTATCTGTACTGTATGATCCTGAAAAAAAAGCGGAATAAAAGCTTCGGTAATTACAATGGTGCCAGAAGAATCCTCTGAAGATGGTTGCGTTTTGGCTTTCATCTGACTCATTAAATAACATTTTCCGTTACAATTTAGCCTTGGCCGTTCTTTATTGACACAATACTTTTCTACTATAGTATCAATGTTAAGCTGATAATATAGAACGGTACTGATTTGTATCATGGGCCGTATGGCAAAAGAAGCAAATAAAAGTATGGAGAAAAATATTCTCATCAATACACGTTAAATTTGCTGCAAAAGTACAAATTAGAATTATTATTTTATCTTAAAAAAACGTAAGATTTTGGTAAAAAATAACACTGCAGTAATTATTATATAACGCTATTTTGGAGAGCGATTTATTTTACTTAGGATATTGCAAATCAAATTAGTAAAAGGAGTGTTAATATGATAGAAAGCTCCTTTTTTTTTGATTACACCATTTTTGGCTCCTAATTCAATTGGATTACCATTGCGTCTATCGGTTAGCATAGAACTTCCTTTTGTGTCCGGGTATTTAATGAGTTTGTCAAACATTTCATCAATAAAAGAATCATTAATATTGGCTCCATCAGCTTTTGCAACATTAATACCTTCGATAAGCAAGCTCTTATAGAGCTCTTGCATTTTTGGATCTTTGAAAACCCAGCATGTTTCTCCTGTTAAGCATAGAATGGCTCCTAAAGTTGAGCTTTCACATACTTTTTTCCAGCTTTCGGTTTTAAAATCAGAAGTAGTTTTGATACAAAGTTCTTTTTTATTAAATAAATCAGAGAACTCTTTTAGTACTTCTTTTTTAGAAATTGTAATAGTTGGTTTTCTTAACTGTTCATAAAATCCGTCAGAGCCCGGTTGCACAGGACAATCGATCATACATTCTATAATATAATTTTCTGAAGTAAATTCTAGGATAGGTTCTTTTAGTTGCAAACCATTACGAATTACCACAATTTTTGTTGAAGGACCAATGAGTTTGGATAACCATTCTTTTGCATTCTCGAATTGATATTCTTTTAGACAAATAATCAACCAATCTAAATGTTGTTTTTTATCAATGTAAATATCACAACGTATTGAGAACTCAATTTTTATATTATTTCTTTTTATTTTAATCGTTTCTCTTGGTGACCTGTTATAGTGATATGTATTTGGCAGGTATTGAGGATTTATCAAAGATGCAATTACAGATCCAATTGCTCCTATGCCTAAAATACCTATTGTTTTAGTATCCATTTTTTGACTACTTAATCTAATATGTTAAACAGAAAAATGAAGTTTCATACCTTCATGAGAATCTTTAAATCCAAGTTTTTTATAAAACTTGATTGCTTCGGGTCTTTTTTTATCTGTTGTAAGTTGTAATACGTGAGCACCTCTTTGTTTGGCGCGCCCTATAGCCCATGCAAACATTTCTTGACCTATTCCTTTGCCTCTTTGATCATCTCGAATTCTGACGGCTTCAATTTGAGCTCGTATTCCACCTTGATACGTGAGATATTGAATAAAAGTGAGCTGAAGTGTTCCTACAATTTGAGAATTAACATTTTCTACCACTATTAATTCCTGATTGGGATCACGATGTATAGCAACAAAAGCATTGACATATTCTTTGGGTAATGGGGTTTGAAAGTTTTCTCTGGTTTTGCCGAGATCGTCATTTACAATCATGTGTATGATTGTCGAAAGATCTTCTTGAGTTGCTTCTCTAAATTTTATCACTTATAATAATACATTAGAAATTAAACGCTCTACGGTTGGATGGTCATTTCCTCCTGCTGGTTCTATAGTAATATTAATAGATGAAGCATCATCTATATATTTCATAGCAATCATTTTTTTATCTCTAGGGATGATACCCATATCAATCATTTCGCCGTCTACATCTGCCCACATTTGGTATGTTTCATTATCCTTTAGTTTAGCTAGTCCTTCGGGATTTAGAATCACAATTTTTTCATTGTGATTGACATATGTGATCGCATTAGAACTTGGAGAAATCTCATTTCCTTTTAATACCAATTGTATTGTATTCGGGTTATTAATTGCACCATACCAGGTACTAATTTCATTTAGGTTCTCTTCTAGAATTGTTATGCGATTTTGTAAATTGGAAGTCTCATTTTCTACAATTTCTAGATTTTTTTTGGAATCCTGCCATTGCATATACAGCCAACCAGAACCTAACATACAAAGAACAGCTATGCTTGCCGCTATATTAAGATAAATACGAGTTTTATTTTTGTTATTGATCGGGATTGTTTTTTTATCTTCTAAAGCATTTGCATTTTCAATAGTATCCATTAAAGATACTTTTATCTCAGGTGGAGGTGCAATAGCATTTTCGAAAGCTAATTTTTCAAAGTCATCTTCTATTTTATTAAAATATTCACGTAACTCTTCATCTTCATTAAGCATGTTCTCGATTTTGATACATTGATCTTCCGAGAGTTCTCCCAACAAATATTGTTCTAATATCCCTGTATTTTTTATAGAATTTCTATCCATCATATCATCTTTTCTATAATCATCCATACTATAATCAATCCCTTCTCATATTCTTCTCTTAATTTTTTTAATGCTTGTCTAATATAAGACTTAAAAGTTCCTAATGGTACATTCATTTCTTCATGAGCTTCTCGATGTGTAAGTCCATTAAAGTAAACTAATTCTATTGCCCTTTGATGATGAGGCTCAAGTTTCTTCAATGAACCATTCAATTGCATTGTATCTAATTCGGGCTCAAAAGTTTCTTTATTTTTATATACACTCAAATCCTCATTTTGGATGAGTCTAGAAGGATTTCGTAATGCATTTAAAGTACTGTTTTTTGCAATTCGATATGACCATGTAAAGAATTTTCCCTTTTTAAAGTCGTAGGAATTTGATTTTTCCCAAATTTTCAAAAATGTTTCTTGTAATAAGTCCTGAGCTTGAGTTTCATCTTTACAGATACGAAGAATTACACCGTACAAAGCGCCAGAATACCTGTCATATATTGTAGACAACGCTTTCGGATCTTTTTTCTGTAGTCGTTTTATAAGCTCTAAATCATCTTGCATGTGGAGTGAGATTATTCAAATTTAATAAAAAAACAACCCAACCTCATCCAAAACTATAAAACATGTGTATATGATAATGTAAAGCACAAAAAAAGTTTAACTATTAAAACAAAAATCATGAAAAAATTAGCTTTTGTTATTTCAACACTTATTTTATTTTTATTCGTACAATCTCTATCTGCACAACAATCAAACAAGGATATTGTTGATGTAGCGGTATCTGTAGATGATTTTTCTACATTAGTTACTGCCTTAAAAGCTGCAGATCTAGTGAAAGCATTAAAAGGAGATGGTCCTTTTACCGTTTTTGCTCCAACTAATGATGCTTTTGCTAAAATAGATGCAAAAACATTGAATTCTCTGTTAGAGCCTGCAAACAAACAAAAATTAACTTCGATTCTTACCTATCATGTAGTAAGTGGAAAACTTGCAGCAGAGGATGTTGTAAATGCCCTGAAAAAGGGAAAAGGAAAAGTAGAACTAACTACTTTAAGTGGTGCCAAAATTAATGTTATAAAAAAGGATGGTAAGATTTGGTTGAAAGATCAAAATGGAAAATACAGTCAGATCGTAAAAACAGATGTGATGGCTAATAATGGAGTAATCCATATTATTAGTGATGTGGTAATGCCTAAGTAAGGTATTAATTTGGTTTTTCTGTTAAAAGCGTCGTTATAAACGACGCTTTTTTATTTTTAAATTGATCTTAAGTACTGCCATCGGTGCTGTTTTTGAGTTCAATTAATGTTATTTGCGCGGCAGCACATAGTTTTTCTTTCCCATTTTTAACAATAAATATTTCAGATCTACATATCGTTAATGTTCTACCATTTTTTAAAACGGTTGATTTCCCAATAAGCAATTCGCCATCTCCTGGAGCCATTAAATTGATCTTAAATTCTACAGTTAATACAGAAGAATCTTTCTCCATTAATGAAAAACCTGCATAACCAGCAGTATTATCTGCTATCGTACTAATTACTCCTGCATGAAAAAAACCATGTTGTTGTGTGAGATTAGAATCATATGGGACATGGATTTCACAATATCCAGGTTGAATATCTATTAATTTTGCATTTATTAGCTTCATAAATTTCTGACGCTCAAAACTCTCTCTTACTTTTTTATGATAATGATCTGATTTAGGTTCGAATTTCATTATTAACAGATAAGATGTGTCATAAAATTAATACATAAAAGATACTATAAATTCATTCAATAGTATTTCTGTCTGCAATAGTAAATAAAGGTAAGGATACTCTATATTTTACTACCAGTAATCTAATTATAATGATTAAAAGGGCGGTAGAAATATATGTTATGTTTTGATCCAAATCTAATGAATATAGAACCATAAAACATATCCCACCTGCTATAGATGCTGTTGCATATATTTCTTTTCTGAAAATCACTGGAATTTCATTACATAAAATATCACGAATTACCCCTCCAAAACAGCCGGTTGTGGCTCCTAGAGCAATAGATACAATTGGTTCTAATCCTGCGTTGATTCCTGTTTCTACTCCTGTAATGGTAAAAATTCCTAATCCAATAGTATCGAATAAAAAAAGTGATCCTTTAAGATAATCCAGTTTATTTCTAAAAATAATAGAAAATATGGTTACTCCACTTATCAAATACATAGTGGTAATATTTTGCATCCATGAAACTGGCGTATTTCCGATAAGTATATCACGAATTGTACCTCCTCCAATTGCGGTTACAAAGGCAATAATAAAAATACCAAAAAGGTCAAATCTTCGATTCATAGCACTTAGCGCTCCAGATATTGCAAATGCAACAGTTCCTAAAATATCTAATACATCAAAAAAAGTCATAATCTTATCAGGGAATTTTATAGAATGTAAATGTAATAGTATTGAGTATGAAGAAAAAATTCAATAATTGAACTTTATAGGTTAATAACAATTCTTAATAACTTTAATGTAAGGTTTCTGATCAAATTGCTACTTTTACATCATAACAAAATGAAAAGAATATGTCTGATACAATAGAAAGAATAAAATGTCTTATTATAGGTTCTGGACCTGCGGGATATACAGCAGCGATATACGCAGCAAGAGCTGATCTTAAACCAATTATGTATACTGGTATGGAACCAGGAGGACAATTAACTACCACTACAGAAGTAGATAATTTCCCTGGATATCCTGAAGGAATAGATGGACCAACCATGATGGTACAGCTACAACAACAAGCAGAACGTTTTGGTACAGAAGTACGTATTGGAATGGTTACTTCTGTAGAATTTAGTAAGGAACAAGGAGGAATTCATAAGGTTACTGTTGATAATTCTACTCAAATAGAAGCAGAAACAGTAATTATTTCTACTGGAGCTACTGCAAAATATCTTGGACTACCAAGTGAGCAAAAGCTTAGAGGTGGTGGAGTATCTGCATGTGCAGTTTGTGATGGTTTTTTCTATAAAGGACAGGATGTTGCTATTGTTGGAGCAGGGGATACCGCTGCAGAAGAAGCTACGTATCTGGCGAATATCTGCTCTAGTGTAACCATGTTAGTTCGTAAGGATTATATGAGAGCTTCTAAAGCGATGCAACATAGAGTTAATAATACACCAAACCTTAAAGTATTATATAATACAGAGGTAGATGAAGTATTAGGGGATCAGGTAGTAGAAGGATTACGAATGGTGAATAACCAAACTGGAGAGAAAGAAGATATTTCAATCACCGGTTTATTTATTGCTATTGGTCATAAACCTAATACTGATATATTTAAAGGACAGTTAGATATGGATGATACAGGGTATCTTATTACCGAAGGTAAATCCACAAAAACGAATATTCCAGGAGTATTTGCTTCAGGAGATGTACAGGATAAAGAATATAGACAAGCAGTTACCGCTGCCGGAACTGGATGTATGGCAGCATTAGATGCAGAACGATACTTGGCGACGGTTGAAACTAATGAAGAAGTTTCTGCATCATAATTGTTTGATAAGATAAAGCATTAAAAAACCCGCTATTTGGCGGGTTTTTTACTTAAAATATGTTAAACGTTTATTTTATTTCAGTCTAAACTTACTAGGAACGTAGTCTATATTTTTCTTATATAAAGTTGCTTCATTTGCAAATGTTTTTATACTAATTTTGGGCTCACCGAGCAGGTATATTTCAGTTTTGTCCTTGGCGTCAATATGAAGTTCTTCATTAGTCAATAGGAAACAATCACTTGTCCCTTCTGCTATCAAAGTAGTTTTTGTAGCACTTAACTTTTCACCATAAAAATCGGTATCGTTATCTACTCTAACTAGCATCGATTTGACTTCTCCTTCAAGTTTAGCAACCCCCTTTTGATATAAATCTACTGTAAGACTGTCTGTAGTCGCGATGCCTTTTAACTCAGAATTATCATTAATCTGATATACAATTTCTCTGGCTGTAGCATGCAATTCTGTATTGGACTTTCCGCTTCCTACATAATTTATTTTACCAGCATCTATAGTTAAAAACATTTCTGCATTATCATTTACTTCTACCGATAACTCTCCAGAAGTTATAGGTGATAATGATTTTGCGTTGACTTTATCATAAACCTTAATTTTTTTTAATTCGGTAGCATAAGAAATACTAAGGTTTAAAGCTTTTGCGCGCCTTAAGTCTTTATCAGATTTAATAATCAAAACACTATCCTGAACAATGACTTGTATTAATTCCTGAAGATTACTATCAGCTTCAATTTTAACTTGATTGTCACTACTTTCATCTAGCGTGACCTCAAAGCTTTCATATATTTCTATAGTATGAAATGTTTCTGTATTGAATTCCTCGGTACTAACAATTTTGTTTCCTTTTACCTTTTCTTTTTGTCCAAATGTATTTGCAAATACTAGAAGAGCAAATAGTAATAGCAGTGAAGTTCTCATATTTGTGTGAAATTTATATGCTAATAAAACAGTTTTTTTTAAGTTTAAGTATAGCATTCTATATAAAACTTATTTACAAATATAAATAGACTCATAGATTAAATAAGAGTTACACGAGTAAACTAAAAAAATAGAATTTAAGAACGTATATTTCATATCTTTTAGAACCTAAAAACAAACCAGAACCTTGAAACCTGTACATACTATAAATGATGTTATTATCACTTTGGGAAATATCATACTCGAATCAAAGACCAATAATAATCCATTAGGATATTTTGCAACTTTATATAGAAAGGTAACTATTAAAGTAAAAGAGGGGATTGATAATGATTTTTTTGATGATGGCCCAAGAATGGAAAAACTAGATGTGATATTTGCGAATAGATATCTTGATGCTTATTTTACATTTCAGGAAAATAAAACTGTTACCAAATCCTGGGAAAAAGCATTTAATTTATCTAATAAATATTGGCCTATTGTATTACAACATCTGTTGATTGGTATAAATGCTCATATTAATCTGGATTTGGGTATTGCGGCTGCAGAAGTTGCAAAAGGTGAGGATATTGAAAATCTTAAAGGAGATTTTGATAAGATAAATGAAGTTTTATCATCTTTGGTCAAAGAGGTAGAGAATGATCTGGCTGAGATTTGGCCCACATTAAAAAAAATCTTGAAATGGACTCGAAAAGTAGACGATTTTTTAGTCGACTTTAGTATGAAACTTGCTAGGGATGGAGCATGGGAATTTGCAAAAGAGCTTTCAAGTTCTCCTGGTAATATGATTACAGAGCTCATAAGAGAACGAGATGTTAAAGTGGCAGAAAAGGCAAGAATCGTAATTAAACCGGGTTTTATTGTTCAAATGGTATTGATGATTGTTAGGCTAGGAGAACGCGGTACTATTAGGGATAAAATTAATGATTTAAATGAATAACTTTAAATTTATGGATTTAAAAAACTGCCTGAAAAGCTAGTGGTTGGTTAGTTTTGCTTATCAAACAGTTTATTAAATCATTGTTTAGATTCTTATTTTTTTACAGCTTTAATAATTCCACCGCCATCAATATTTTGTGTCAAATGATCTGCTGATTTATATTTAATGATTCCACCCGAATTAATAGTTGCAATAAGGTTGTTAAATTCGATGTTGGATAAATTTATAGTCCCTCCATTTTTAATAGTAACCACAAAGTTTTCAATTTTTGAAAAATCACTGTTCATAGTAACATTACCTCCTGATTCTAACTTTAAAGCAGCAAGAGATGGAGTAAAAATATGCGTGATTACTTTGCTAAAGTTAATGTTGGATTTTTTTGATATTATTTTTAAAGTGTTATCCGATATAGTGACTGAAATGTATTTAATAGCTTTGGCATCACCTGAAAATTCTATTCTATTAACATTTGCTTTATTGATTTTAATTGTTCCGGCGATAGTATGCTCTATAGCTTCAAATTTATTAACTTGGATAGTTTTATGTTGAGAAAAAGAAATAATCGAAGTTAAAAAACTAATGGTCAAGATTATATATTTCATAATTTTTTTATTAAATAATATTATTTGGTATCATCTTTTACATAACGAACACTAAAACCACAACCTTTGTTTCCGTATTCTCGTCCTATTTTATTGTTTTTTATACCTATAAGCCTTTCATAGGCTCTTATGTCATCAAAACTATCAGCACACCAGTAGTTTGCATGCTCTCCTTGAAAATTAAATTTTCCATAATCAGTTTTCCAACCTCCATAGCTTATATTAAACCCCGATTTTCCATCTTTTTTTAGATGATTTACTTCATTGTTAGTTCCTCTCCACCCGATGGTATTGATGGTCTCTTTATCTAAACCTATCTCTTTTTCAAGTTTTAACCAATCTGAATCTGTGGGTAACCTCCATCCTTTTGGAGCTAGTTTTTTTGCATAAGACCAGCTATATAATGCCCCATATGTTTTGTAGGCCATAGTGAGCTTTGCTTCTTCAATTGAGTTTCCTTTATATTCATAAACAGAAATATTTATAGTATCGATTTTTGGAAGATATGCGAAGTTTTCAGCGAACCATATTTGATCTCCAATTTTTACAGTTTTATAAAGTTTTCCATCTCTTTCGTCAATGAAAGTGTTGTTGGATATATCTGTAGAAGGCTTATATATACAAGATTCAATACTGATATTAAAAACACAAATTAGAATTAAAAGTATTGGTTTCATTATTAAGAATTTTATTTTATTTTTTTTGCCTCTTCTACTATAACTCCATTTTCACGAACAATAAATTTGTCTACATTACCTTCGGCGTTTTTTATAAATTCGAAGGAAAGAGGACTTTGTTTATGGAAAAAATGATTTTCGGATTGTGGATATACGATTGTCTGCATTTTACCAGCTTTTATTTCTAGAAGATGTTCTTTTTTTGTAATGCTTACGGTACCAGTTTTTGGAGCTTCATATGTGCCTACATATTGTGTCAAAATTTCATCAGAAATAGAGATTTCCTTTTTATCTGTATTTTGGGGAGCAGGTTGATGGTCATAACTTAAAACTCTTGTCATTTTCCATTCCTGATTTTTATGCTGCCAGACATGAGTAAACTTAGCAATCTCAATTAATCTTTCCTGCTTTCCTTCTTCCGTAATATAAAAAACATGTTCTCCGCTTATAATTGCTCCATAATTGTTTAAAGGATATACGTTAACACTATTTTCTACAGCCTCTCTTCGCAACCTCGGATTTTCTTTACCACATAATCCAGTCTCTACTAGTTTCATCATTTTGGAAAGACCAGAAGTTAATCCTCCTTTGTCGTGATAAAATTCAAAATCATCGATAAAGAATGTTTTAAAATTCTCAATATCACAAGTGTTATAGGCTTTCCAGAACTGCTCATCAAGAGTAAGAATTATTTCTTTGAGAGGCTTTTGATCAGAATGATTTTGATTTGATTGTGCATAGGTTGATATTTGTGTAGTTATGAATATGATGACTACCCAAATAGTTGATTTTTTCAATATGATTTTCATTTGTTCGTTTTTTTAGATTATCCATCCGGAAGTGATTTGATTAAGATTGATGAATTTGATTAGTTAGGTTAATGTTTAATAAAAAACTGCCTGAAAAGCTAGTGGTTGGTTAGTTTTGCTTCTCAGACAGCTTATTTTGGTTGATTAAATAATTAGTTAGGTTGTTATTTAGGATTTATAAGGTTTAATGTCTTCTAACATTTCCTCCAGAATTATCTGTTTCTGATACTTTTTCTGGTTTTCCATAGTAGACTACATCTGCACCACTTGTTGCTTTTCCTGTAAATTCATTTTTGGCATGAATTCTTATAGATGCTCCACTCGTAGCTTTTGCTTCAGTCGATAAGCTCAAAAGGTCTTGAGCACGTATATCGGCTCCACTAGTGGCTCTTGCTTGATGATGATTTACTTTTCCTGAGAGATTCATCATAGCACCGCTTGTTACGGAAGTAGTAACGGTTTCTGCTTTTATTTCTAAATTTATATCAGCACCACTTGTTGCACTTAGGTCAAGATCTTTTTGAACCACTTCTTGATCTGATGAAACACTCGCCCCACTATTAACATGTACCTTGTTTAATTTGGTATAAGAAACATATACTTTTTTTTCGTCTGCAGAATATATATTCTCATCAGAGGTTACACGTAGTGTATTACCTTCAACATAGATTTCAATGTGATCATGTAGATTTTTATTGGCTTCGACTATTACTTTTTTGTTGGGACTATTAACAAGGATTACATCTAAGCCTCTACTGGCTTTAATGGCATCAAAATCAGAGTTAATGGTTCTTTCTTTTTCTACTACTTCTCCTTTTCCTCTAACTCCATTGAAAGCTACATTGCATGAGCAACAGGCTAATGATAAGGAAAGAATTACTAAAAATTTGGCTAGTGCTGTCATAATTTTATGTTTTAATGAATTTAAACTGTTTGTTTTTTGATTTGATTTAATTTTCGGTTTTAATTTCTATTCCGTTCTCGTCGATTTTTAATTTTACGGGTTCATTATTTAGTTCTACTCCATCTTCATCAATTTTTAATTTAAAATCTTCATCATCAGTGTTAATATTGATCTTAATACTGTCATCATCATTCTGAGATTCTTGGTATTCCCATTCATCTTGATCTTCGATACATGTATCGCATTCAAATTTTCCATTTACTAACTTTACATAGTTTCCTTCTTTTCCATCTACGGTGATATAGTCATCATATTTCCAGGAATTATTATACCCTGATGTATTATCATCAGCAAATATTGTAATTCCCTCGGGTAGTGTTAAGATCACTTTTATTTCTTGATCTCTGTATTTGTTAGTATATTCAGTAATGGCATAACCGTTTAATAGTAAAGTATCACCATCAAGTTCGTATGCATATTTAAGCTCTTCGGCTCTTTTTGAAGCTTCTTCATAAGATCTTCCCTGAGCTTTCTTTTCGATAGAAATTCCTAAAGTAGAATCTTTCTTTGAGGCCTTAAGGTATACTTCAACATCCTGAATAACAATTACTCTGTTGCCTTGTTCGTCACGTTTGATCTTATAATCGTGTCTATGTCTTAAATGTCTAACGTATCTATTGTTACCTTCCATTTTTATAGTTAGTGTGTCCTTACTGGTTATAGGAAGTATTTCTTTTTCTGTGATTACTTGCGCATCATAAGCTTCTAGAGTTGCCTGTCTGATACCGACAATTCCTAACCCTATTAATGAAAGCATCCAAACTCCTAATAAACCAAGTTTTGCTGGGGTACCTATAGATTTTAGGTTTTTAATCATAATTTTCAATCCAAGAATGAATAAGAAGAAGAATGGTATTCCTACTGCAAAAAAGGATAATAAAGAAATTAACCATAGTGGTACTTCGGGATGACTGCCAACTTCTATGTATTCAACCCATGGGGTATCCATAAATCCAAATGTTCCCAAAGTAAACAGGCCTATAAAAAGACTGATTAAAGTTACACCGGCAATGATAATAAGTAGAACACCTATAAACTTTACAAAAATCTTTAGTAAGAATAAAAGTACATCTCCCAAAGCATCAAAGAAAGTAGTAGAACTATTTTTTACTTTACTACTGTATTTTTGGTAATCTACGTTTTTTACCGTGTCAGCAACACCATCAAACCCTTCTTTAATTTTCTTTTCTATATTACTAATATTTACAGCTTCTCCTCTCATAGCAAGAAAATCGGCTGTAGTTTTAGCTTCCTGAACAAAAATCCAGAAAGCTATATAGATAAGAACAAAGGCTCCACTAGAGAAAATTGTAAATAATATCCATGCTAATCGAATCCAAATTGCTTCTATTCCTAGGTAGTGACCTAATCCAGAGCTTACTCCACCTACATAAGAATTTGTTGTATCTCTAAATAGGTGTCTTGATGTTTTTGATTTTTGATTTGATGTTTTAGGCTCATCTTCAAAGATTTCTTCGTCTAATCTGTAATCTTCGGGTTGTCCCATTACAGTGATTACTTCTTCTACCTCTTGATTTCCAATAACCTGTCGTTCATCCTTTATTTTTTCACTAAACAACTCTGCAATACGAGCTTCGATATCTGCTATGATCTCATCTCTCCCTTGCGAATCAGTGAAAGAGCGTTTTATAGCACTTAGATAACGTTGCAGTTTTAGATAAGCGTCTTCGTCTATATGAAAAAATATGCCTGCTAAATTTATATTAACTGTCTTGTTCATTTTACTTCTTTTTTTGTTTGGTTACCAGATTTACAGCATTTTGTAATTCTTCCCAAGTGGTATTTAATTCTTTGAGAAACAGTTTTCCTGTTTCGGTGAGTCCATAATATTTACGAGGTGGTCCTGACGTTGACTCTTCCCAGCGATAGCTTAATAATCCTGCATTTTTGAGTCTTGTTAACAGGGGATATATTGTACCTTCTACCACAAGCATTTTTGCGTCTTTAAGGGTTCCCAAAATTTCAGCAACATAAGCATCATCGTCCTTAAGGATAGAAAGTATGCAATATTCCAGAACACCTTTGCGCATTTGCGCTTTTGTGTTTTCGATCTTCATAAAACTAATTTTTAAATGTTAAACTGTTCATTTTTTGATTGATGTTTGATTGATGGTTACTTTAAAAAATATTGATCAGTAAATACTACACCAGCTATAAAAACAGATGTTAAAAGATAATTGATTAGGTTAAATTTTATAGTGTATTCCTGTTCCTTTGATGTTTTTATTAATAAGAACAATAATGTAAAGCATACTAATAATGGAAGTATCCAATACCCTAACCCCAACCATTGACTAATTCGAGCTTCATCATTTGGATTAAAAATCGATACAATCATTGCCATTAGTCTAAAAGCAAAAGCAAAAAACAAAAAAGGATACCAATACATATTTTTTGTCTTTCTAATAACATAAAAAAATACAAATGCTGTTAGTACTGTAAAGAGCGGTCCGGCAGCACTTACAATGTGCTCATGCCATACTGTTTTATATTCTCCTTCTACCAAGAAAGCAGAATTAAGTGTCATTTGCATGGGATATCCTAATAGCTTTCCTGTAAGTAAATGTGCTAATTCATGAAAGAAAAAGGACAGTACAACTGCAAGAGTCATTATTAGAATATATTTTATGTTTATTACTGCCTTCATTATTTTATAAATCGTATAGATAATGGATATCTGTATTTTTCACCCTTATTTGCTTTCATTGCTGCGCTAATTGTAAAGATTATTTCCAGAAAAAAACCGATTAAAGCGATAACACCTACAAAGGAAGCTCCAATAAGAGTTCTAAACCCTCCTGCATCAGAGAAATTGATGGATATGTCATTAAAATGAAATAAATCTGATATTGTAGCATCTCCAAAAACATTAAAAATGAAAAACGGAAATGAAAATATTCCAAGGATAATAGTATATAATAATATACTTAGTTGAAAATTGATAGCTTCTTTACCATGATCATCAATGAATTCTGATTTGTCTTTGTTCGTTGTCCATAATAGAATTGGAACAATATAATTCCCAAAAGGAATAAAGTATTTTGAGAATGCACCTAGATGCATAAACGTTGCGATATTTTTGTGATTTTTGATTGACATTTTAAAAGTATATAATAGTTTCTTATGCAAATATATGGTTAAAAAAAGGTATTATGCAAAACATAGTACCATAATTTAACATAAATTTAAGATTTTAAAGTCTTTTGCATGCTGTTTCTTTTTACTTATATTGTGTATACTAAAAATGAAAATCATGAATATTACTCCGGGTAAGCTTAATACCTTCTTATTGTTTAAATTACCTTCTGCATGGTTGTGTGGGGTACGGGTAAAAAGTATCGATAGAACTAGTTGTATGGTAAGTGTAAGGCACAGATGGATAAATCAAAATCCATTTAATTCTATGTTCTGGGCTGTACAAGGAATGGCTGCTGAACTTACTACAGGAGCTATGGTAACTGGATATATAAGAGACAGTGGTAAAAAAATCTCTATGTTGGTTGCAAACAACAATGCTAAGTTTACAAAGAAGGCTACAGGAAGAATTACTTTTGTATGTAATGATGGTAATCTGGTAGAAGATGCAATTAAAAAAACAATAGAAACAGGAGAAGGGCAAACGGTTTGGATGAAATCTATTGGAACCAATACAGATGGGGTAGAAGTGTCTACATTTAATTTTGAGTGGACTGTTAAAGTTAAAAAGGTATAAGGAAAGAAATATAACATTTATCCGATCACCTTTTAAGTATATTGTGTTTCAGATTTCTGTTTTACAAGATGAAATTCAAAAAAATATATATTCTTAGTAGTCTTATAGTGTTGTTAATTATATTTAAAGCTTCTATTTACAGAGCTATTATTAAGTATGAAGTTGTTGGTTCAAGAAAAGGCTATGAGGTAAAAGATGAAAATTTAATCAATTTTATTGAAAAAGAATTAATAGAAGATGATCTTATAGATATTGAATCAATACTAAAAAAATCGAGAGTACTTACTAATGAAAAGTTACATTTTACTTCATCTAAATGTGATATTGATCCGAATAAGTTGATCACTAGTGAATATACTCATTGTATTGGATATGCACTCTTTTTTGAAACTATTTGCAATTATATGATCAAAAAGAATCCTCTTTTAAAAGACTGGAAAGCTACTACCAGAATTGGGGAATTGTATTTTTTTGGTATTAATATTCATAATTATATCGAATCTCCATTTTTTAAAGATCATGATTTTATAATTATCGAAAATGCAAAGACAGGTCAGAAATTTTTTATTGATCCAACTGTTAGCGATTATCTTAGTATTGATACCGTATCAATAAGATAAATAATTTATAGGGAGTGTAAAGGCAGTTTTTCTGATCAATATTAATGTGATTTTTTTAAATACGTTTCTGTAAGAATAATATGATGTAACATATTTAAAAAAATGTTTACTCATAAAGTAGTTATTCATTAATCAAAATATTTTAAACATTTAAAAATATGACAGCACACGAAATCGATTATGAAATCATAGGTGAAGAAATGCAATATGTAGAAATAGAACTTGATCCACAAGAAGGAGTAATTGCAGAAGCAGGAAGTTTTATGATGATGGATGATGGTATAAAAATGGATACCATCTTTGGAGATGGATCAGAGAAAGATAAAGGAGTTTTTGGTAAAATTTTTGGAGCGGGTAAACGATTGTTAACTGGTGAAAGTTTATTTATGACTGCTTTTTATAACCAGGTTGGAGGAAAAAAGAAAGTAAGTTTTGCTTCGCCATATCCGGGAAAAATTATTCCGATAGACCTAACCAAATACGGAAATAAATTTATTTGCCAAAAAGATGCTTTTCTATGTGCAGCCAAAGGAGTTTCTATTGGAATAGAGTTTTCCAAAAAATTAGGTAGAGGTTTATTTGGAGGGGAAGGTTTTATTATGCAAAAGTTAGAAGGCGATGGTATGGCTTTTGTTCATGCAGGAGGAACTACAGCACGAAAAGAACTACAACCAGGAGAAAAATTAAAAATTGATACAGGTTGTATTATTGGATTTTCTAAAAATGTAAATTATGATATAGAGTTTGTAGGAGGAATTAAAAACACAATTTTTGGAGGAGAAGGGCTCTTCTTTGCTACACTAACAGGACCTGGCGTGGTGTATGTCCAATCACTACCTTTTAGTAGGCTAGCTAATAGAGTATTGGCTTTAGCTCCTAGAGGAGGAGGTAAAAGTAAGGGAGAAGGAAGTATATTGGGAGGATTAGGAGATCTTTTAGATGGCGATAACAATTTTTAACAATGTTAAATAAGCGCTAAATGACTGTTTTTTTGGTTTTATTTGCATATATTAGCATGAACAACTTTAAAAACAGTAAGCTTATTCCTACAATTACTTGTTTAAACCTAATATTTAAACCCCTATTAATTTATGGCCAGAGCGATGTTTGATTACACTAAGACTGTACTTAAGAAAGTAAGTTTTGATGTTAATCTTTTTACAAAGGAAGTCCTGAAAGCACTAAACAGACTACTTCCACATGAGATTGAAGAATTAAAAATTTGGATTCAATCACTAACAGTAAAGCAACCAGAATTACAATCTTGTTTAATTTATTTAAAATCATAATATAAAAAGCGACTTTTAGTCGCTTTTTATTTTTGACAGAGGGCTGATAATCTGCACGTTTTGAAACGCAATGGCTCCTTTTACAATACCAGCTATAGTAGAATGCAAGGCTTCAATGATTTGCATTTTTAATTCACTTTTATTAAAAATCAGACTTACTTCTCTGGCAGGAGAAGGTTCATTAAAGTAATGCAAGTTACTCTTTTCATTATTTTTGATATCCAAAGTATGTAAATAAGGTAATAAAGTCATTCCTAAACCTTCATTAGCAAGTTTTATTAATGTTTCAAAACTTCCGCTTTCTAATTGAAAATGGTCTTCTTCATAACTCTTTTTGGTTTTACACAGATTAATAATGCCATCTCTAAAACAATGACCATCTTCTAACAGTAACATATCATCAATGTCTAGATCTGCAGTATCTATTTTTTTCTTCTGATTTAACCTGTGATTAGAAGGGATATACCCAACAAAAGGTTCATAATACAATACCCTTTCTTTTATATTTTCGTCTTCTAACGGAGTTGCAGCAATAGCAGCATCGAGATGACCATCTAGAAGACGTTCAACTATTGCTTCGGTATTTAACTCTTCAATTTTTAACTTTACTTTTGGGTATTTTTTTATAAAATTATTTAAAAACATTGGTAAAAGAGTAGGCATTATTGTCGGGATAACCCCAATCTTAAATTCTCCTCCAATAAACCCTTTTTGTTGATCTACAATATCCTGAATACGTTCACTTTCATTTACAATATTTCTAGCTTGCTGCACAAGTTTGCTGCCAACTTCTGTAAGCTCAATAGGTTTTTTACTTCGATCAAAAATTAGAATATCGAGTTCTTCTTCGAGCTTTTGAATTTGCATACTTAAGGTAGGCTGAGTAACAAAAGTTTTTTCTGCAGCTTTGGTAAAATTCTTGTTTTCGGCAACTGCTAAAACATATTTCAATTGTGTAATGGTCATAGGTTATATTTTGGGCAACAAAAATATGAAAGCTATCGATATTATTTATTAAAAAATTACTAAAAATTTGTTTTGTCTATGTGCTGATCACAAAAAAGAATTGCACTTCATTAGTGCAATTCTTTTTTTGATTGATGAATACTTGTATTTATATATTTACATTCTAATTTCAAGTTCTAGGTTTTCTGAAGTCACTTCAAATTTTGCTTCACCCCACATTGGTGGTCCGTAACTCATACTATTGTTGGATACTCCATAATTTTCTTTTGGTATTCCATTAGGTTCAAAATCCATTCTGTTATTTCCATTTATATCATGAAAACATGAGATGGCATATACTCCTGCAGGAACATTGGTAAAAGTGATTTTTGCTACACCATCAGTGATTATACTTTTTTCACCTTTTATAGGGGCAGCTTTCATAAAGGTATTTTCGTCATATAGTCCAAAAAGAACTTCACCTTCTGAGCTTGTAACATTAGGAACAGTTACTGTAATGGTTATTCCATTGATGTTTTCTTGTGCGTTTGTGAAAAAATTGGAAATTAGAAGGGCTACGATTAAAGCTAGAGTTTTCATATGATTAAAGTTTTATAGTTATTGTTTTTTGATGATTCAAAAGTCTATAAAACCAGGAGTCTTTTATAAAGTAAAATACTGAGTTGTTATTTTTAGAGGATGAAATGTAGGTATCTCCAGAATGGACTTGTTTTTAGTACTATCACTGATCAGTTATGATGTTCAAGTTTTGATAGCATTGTAAAATCTAATCATGTTATGTGTAAAGATGCCAGGTATAGATGTAATGTTATGAAAAGGTAAATAATGTCAGACATGTATATAGGTTTCTTGAAAATAGCAGTTAATTTGATGTAAAATTGTATAAGAATGACTATACCTCAAATTATTGGTTGGCTAGGAGCTATTGCTTATGTACTAGCTTATTTGTTGCTAAGTTTAGAAATTTTAAAATCTGATAAAGAAGTGTTTCACGGTGTAAATACTTTTGGAGCTCTATGTTTAGTTATTAATGCATTGCCAGTAGAGGATTACCCTACAATTGTTGTAAATGTAGTTTGGGGTCTTATCGGTATAATATCAATAATTAGAATTGTTTTGAAAAGAAAATTAATCAATTAATTCAATATGAAGATATTTAAGATGTTTTATATTCAATTAATTGTTTTACATGATTCATATATATCGTGACTTGCTTTTCATACTCTTTTCTGTTATCTGTAAAAGTTCCCAGATAATAATAAGCCCCATCAATTAGAGCAAAAATAATTTCTGTAAGCTCATCTATATTTGTATTCACTATGATTCCGTTGTTTCTTGCATCCAGTAGTCTGTTTTTTAAAACGTTATGTAGTGTTTCTAAAAATGATTTAAAACTTTTATTGAAATCTTTATTTCTATATACTTGAGCATAAAAGCTATAAAAGAGTCCGTCATCCACGTAATCATTCCATTTTCTGGAAAATAATAGCATAATAAATTCTTCTAATTTTTCTTTACTATCTATAGATTTAAGTTTTTCTGAATCAATAAAACTTAAGTATTTCTCGAGAATATAATCTTTTAAAGCAACTAGAAGACTCTCTTTTGTCGCAAAATAGTGCATTACTAAACCTTTACTAATTCCCATTTCCTCTGCAACCTTTGCGACAGAAGTATTTTCTAAGCCAATTTTTTTGGCTACAGTATAAAAAGCAATTATAATTTCTTTTTGTCGTATTTCACTTAAGTTTTTTCTACCCATTAAACTATTAATTTTTGTCAAAAATATAGCTTTAAACTTGATTTATTAAATCTCCTCTTGTTTTAGAATTCAAAACATACATACGTTTAAACTAACAAAATTATGCTGTTAAAAGGAATTAAAATCAACACTGGTTTAGATACCATAACATCTGGAAATGCTTTAGTAATAGGATGTTTTGCCTTATGTATAGGTGTTGATCTATTAAAATTGCTAAAAACAATTTAATTAACTTAAATAGAAAATCTCTAACATTAGTTTAACCATACAGTAAACTTTTTTTAATTGACTGATTGTTCAATCTATTTTTACTTCGCTGTAGATTTGCAACGGGAAAACAGTAATAATTTAATCTTTCTCCCTGATGATTAATCTTGTTTTAACTAATTAATAACTCTTATGAAATTTTTTTTATACGTAGTAACTATACTGATTGGATGTTCTGTTAATGGTCAGGATAAGGCTTCTAAAAAGACTAGTACAGAAGGTGTTAAAAAAGTAGTATTCGTTATTATTGATGGTATTTCAACAGATTTATTTTATAAATCTAATACTCCCTTTATAGATACAATGTCTAAAGAAGGTGCTTTTTCTGAAGCATATGTTGGAGGAGAAAAAGGAAAATATTCAGAAACACCAACAATATCTGCGGTAGGTTATAATAGTTTACTGACAGGCACCTGGGTTAATAAACATAATGTTTATGGAAATTCTATTGTAAACCCCAATTATAATTACCCATCGATATTTAGAGTATTTAAAGATACCTATCCTGATAAGAAAATTGCTATTTATTCGTCATGGTTGGATAACAGAACCAAACTTGTAGGAGAAGGATTAAAGGAGACAGGCGCAATAAAAATGAATTATTCTTTTGATGGTTTAGAGTTAAATGAAGAAAAATTTCCACATGATAAATTAAAGAAATATCTAAAACGAATAGATGCAGAGGTTGCTAGAGAAGCAGCCAATCACATATTTGAAACAGGACCAGATTTATCTTGGATATATCTGGAACATAGTGATGATATGGGACATATTTTTGGAGAAAGCCCTACATATTTTAATGCAGTGTCTTTTGAAGATTCGCTACTTGGGCTTATTTGGGATGCAGTCAAATTAAGAGAACAAAAAACTGGAGAAGATTGGCTTATCATAGTCACCACTGATCATGGAAGAATGCCCATTGATGGAAAACACCATGGTCAACAATCCTATAGAGAGCGAAGTACTTGGATAGCACTTAGTAAGCCTATTGATAATACTTACTTTAAAAATAATAAAGTAGCTATCGTAGATATATTCCCTACTATCTGCGATTATCTGAGTATTACTGTTCCAGAAGAGACATCATTAGAGTTAGATGGAATTTCTCTAATGAAAAAAGTAGATGTATCTAAGTTAGAAGGAGTGTGTATACATAATGAATTTTTACATCTGCAGTGGTTAACAGAACATAAGGAAAATGAAATAGGAAAAGTATATATAAGCTATACCGATAATTATAAAAAAGGAGAGAAAGATAACTTCACTCTTTTGGGAGAAGTTGATATTCAAAAAAGAGAATTTACTACCAAAATAAAACCTCCTGCCGGTACAAAGTATATAAAAATTGTTTTAAAAACTAAAAATCAAACTATTAATACCTGGGTAAAAGTTACACCCAAATAGGCAATCTAAATCAATTATTAAATAACACTAAAAACTTGTGAAAATGAACAAGAACCTGATTATTTTATTCCTCATTTTTTCTACTTCCCTTTTTGCTCAAAAACAAATTACGGGTGTTGTAGTAGATCCTGCGGGGACACCTGTTCCGGGAGTAAATGTAATAATACAAAATACAACAAGAGGTACTGCAACAGATTTTGATGGAAATTATACTTTAGAAGTTAACGAAGGAGAAATTTTAGAATTTTCTGTTTTGGGATATGAGACTCAAATAATAATGATAAAGAATCAAACGGTCATCAATATTTCATTACAAGAAGGGGCTGATTTATTAGAAGAAGTCGTAGTAACTTCTTTAGGTATTCGAAAAGAAAAAAAGGCTTTAGGGTATGCAGTTAGTGAATTGAAATCTGAAGATATTAATAGAGTTAAAGCGACTAATGTTATCAATACGCTGTCTGGTAAGGTTCCGGGTTTACAGGTGACAGGAGCAAGTAATGGTTTAGGAAGTTCTGCAAGGGTGGTGATAAGAGGAGAGAATTCTTTAAATCTAAATAGCAATGAACCTTTGTTTATTTTGGATGGGATACCTGTAAACAATCGCATTTTTGGAGTTGGAGGAAATTCTACTGATCAAGCAGATCTTCCCACAGATTATGGTAACGGACTTTCGGAACTGAATTCTGATGATTTTGAATCTGTAACTGTACTTAAAGGTGCTGCAGCATCAGCACTATATGGATCCAGAGCAGCAAACGGAGTTATTGTAATCACTACAAAAAAAGGAAAAGAAGGGCGTGGTTTAGGGGTTGAAATTTCATCTTCTACTATGTTTAGCTCTGCATTAAGACTACCAGATTTACAGACCGAATATGGTGGTGGATGGGCAGGAGCATATGCCTCAAATTTTGGTACTAATTATGGTCCAAGACTTGATGGATCCATTGTTTCTCAAGAATTAGCTTTAGGAGAACCAATCGATAGGCCATTTATAAATAGATATGATTTAGATGACTTTTTTGAAACAGGTGTAAATTTAAATAATACAGTTTCTATTTCTGGAGCTAATGAGAAAGGAAATTTTTTATTCAGTTATGGAAATAATTATAACGAAGGAATAATACCTAATACAAACTTAAAAGGAAATAGCTTTAGGTTAAATGCTGGTTATAACATCAATGATAAATGGAAAATTCAGGGATTAGCTAATTATATAAGTAGAAGTTCTGACAACCTTCCTGTAGCAGGATATGGATCGCAAGGTATAATGTATACGTTACTTTGGAACTACATAAATGTTGATTTAAATGATTTAAGGAATTATTGGAATGTAGAAAATGAAGAACAACGTAAATTATTTACTTGGGGAGATAATCCCTGGTTTATTGTAAATGAGAATATCAATGCATTTAATAAGAAAAGATTTATTGGTAATGTAAATACAACGTATCAATTAACAGAAAACCTAAGTTTATTAGCTCGAATTGGTGCAGATGAATCAAATGATTTTAGATGGTCACGTAGATCTATTGGGGCTCAACGAGCTCCGAATGGATTATATAGAGAACAAAGAATTAATTTCTCTGAAATCAATGCAGATTTTCTGCTTTCATATGAAAAAGAATTTGGCAATTTTGAGACCAAAACATCAATAGGAGGTAATAGATTCGATCAAAAAATCACTGAAAGTTTTTTATTAGGTAATGGATTAACGATTCCTGGAATTTATAATTCACAAAATATTGATGTGACTCCAGAGTTGAGAAGCGATATTTTCAGGAAAAGGATTAATAGTGTATATGCATTTACAAATATAGGATATAAGGACTTTTTATATTTAGATATATCTGCGAGAAATGATTGGTCTTCTACACTACCAGCAGGAAATGATTCGTATTTCTATCCTGCAGCTTCCTTGTCTTTTATTCCTTCAGCATTGTTTTCTATGCCAGAAGCAATAGATTTTTTAAAACTTCGGTTTAATATAGCAGAAGTAGGTAAGGATACAGATCCATACAGACTTTCAAAAACATTTAATTTTGCTACACTACCTGGTACATTGACCAATCCATCTCAATTGCCAAATGCTAATTTGAAACCAGAAAGAACAACTTCTACAGAGTTTGGATTAGAAACCTTTTTATTCAATAAGCGAATTTCTTTAGACGCGACTTATTATACATCAACATCGAGAGACCAAATTCTTAATGTAGGAGTATCCGGTAGTAATGGATTCAATTCTTTGGTGACCAATGCAGGAGAGATTCAAAATTCGGGTATAGAATTAGCATTAGGTATAGTGCCACTTAGAACAGAGAATTTTGAATGGCGTATAAATGCTAATTTTTCAAAAAATGAAAGTGAAGTAAAATCATTATCAGGTGATCTGGATACATTTATTATTGCTCAAGGACCTGATGGCGTTACAGTAGAGGCTAGACCAGGAGAACAAATGGGAGATATTTATGGTCAAGCCTATGTTAGAAATGATGCTGGAGAAATTATATTTGAAAATGGTTTACCACTTACAGGAGATAGAAAAAAAGTAGGAAACTACAACCCTGATTGGATGTTAGGATTATCAACAAATCTAAGATATAAAGGAGTAAATTTATCTGTATTATTCGACATCAGACAAGGGGGAGAAATCTATTCTTATACCAATGCAATCGGAAGAGAAAGCGGAATTCTAGCACTTACAGCCGGATGGAGAGATGGAGTTGTTGGAGAAGGAGTAGTACCTGATGGTGCAGGAGGTTTTGTTCCAAATACTCAAGAAGTAACCGCAGAAGCATGGGCCTATGGAGTGCCCAGAAGTAATGCAGAAGCAAATATCTTTGATGCTTCATATATAAAGCTACGTCAGTTAAGTCTGGGGTATACTTTCCCTGAAAAGGTTGTTAAACCACTAGGTTTACAACAGTTTTCTATAAGTCTTGTAGGATCCAATTTAGTGTTGTGGACAGATGTTCCCAATATAGATCCTGAAGCTCAGGCATTAAATGGAGGGTCCCTATTACCAGGATTTGAAGTGACTCAACTACCCTCTGCAAGAACGTACGGTTTTAAACTTAATATGAAATTATAAAAAGTAACATGATCATGAAAAAAATAGTTTATTTATTAACTCTGATTATTTTAGGAGCTTGTACAGATCAGTTCGAAGAGTTGAATACCAATCCAAATGATCCGGTAACAGCAAGTGAAAGCTTATTATTACCAACAGTTTTGTTTGATTTATCAAATATTACAGTGAATCAAACTTATGGTTTTGGAGATGTTATAGGACAATATACAGGGAATTATGAATTTAATGATATTGATATATATCGTTGGCAGGCAGACGATAGATTCTGGTCTCCAATGTATAGTATATTGCAAGATATTAATGATTTAAAAGCAATTGCAGAAGAGAATAATAATGAAAATTATAAAGCAATTGCTTTAATTCTAGAAGCATATATTTATAGTGTTATCACAGATGCATATGGTGATGCGCCTATGACAGAAGCTAATAGAACAATTGAAGGTATCACTACTCCTGTCTATGATAAACAAGAAGATATTTATACAGCTATATTCTCAAAGTTAGAAGAAGCGAATACTATTGCTAATATTACAGAAACAATTAAGGGTGATATTATGTACAATGGGGATTTAGGTAAATGGAAAAAGTTTGCAAATTCTTTACGTTTACGCTTGCTAATGAGAATATCTGGAGTACAAAATGTAAGCTCAGGTATGAATAATATCATAAATAACCCAGATAGATACCCTGTATTTACATCAAATGATGATAATGCTATATATAAGTATAGCGGAGTTGTCCCAGATGTATCTAATGTATCTCAAGCAGGAGGAGGAAGAGATTATGAATACTTTTTACGTATACCAACAGCTCACTTTTTGGGATTGCTAGATGCTAATAATGACCCTCGTTTAAATTTATGGATAAGTCCGAAGGAGGGAACCGACGATCGAACACTAGGAATAATACCAGGACAACCACTAGGAGAAATAGGACGTCCAGCAGATTTTAGCAGAAAAGCAGTGGAGTTCTTTGAAGAAGCTGAGAAAATCCAGGGAATACTTATGACCTATAGTGAGTTGAATTTTATTTTAGCAGAGGCTAAAGAAAAGAATATGATTTCTGCAGGTACAGCCCAAGGCTATTATGATATAGCAGTACAGTCTTCTTTTGATCAATGGGAAGTAACTATGCCAGTTAATTTTCTTACAACTGCGGTGCCATATGATAATAGTACAGATCGATTATATGAGCAAAAGTGGTTAGCACTTTATCATACCGGAGTAGAACCCTGGTTTGATTGGAAAAGGACTGGTAAACCATCTTTTATTCAGGCGGGATCAGGAAATCTTAATAATGATATGGTTCCTGTACGATTAAGATATCCAAGTTTAGAACAATCTGTAAATGCAAGTAACTATGAGCAAGCTTCTGCAGCTATGGGTGGAGATAATATTAATGCTTCATCCTGGTGGTGGTAAGAATTGATTGAGTTTAAATAATTACTTTATGTAATTCCAATTATCTAAAATGCTCCCAGGGAAACCGGGAGCATTTTTAATTTATAATGTAAAGACAGAAAATAAGTAGAGTATAATGATCTAGTTTTTGTTTAAATTAATAATAGAAAAATAGCTATGTCTATCATGGTTTAACATAATTTAATAGTGTTTAACATAAGTTTATTTAGGGTGATGCACGGTAAGTGTGTTTTAGAAATGAATGCATTCCAACTTAAATATTAATTTAAAAACATTAAAATCATGACAATTAAAAAAATAAAAAAAAGATATGCTATACACTTTTTTAAATTAAGCCTTCAATTGATACTATGTTTATCGTTATTAGGTGCTGTTTCTTGTTCTAAAGATGACCCTGTTAATGAACCAGAATCTCATGAGTTTTTAGCTAAAAAGAAGAAGACGCCTGTACCTTATGATAAATTTTCAGGAGCTCTTAATAAGGCAAAATTACAAGGACCTGGGAGTGGCATAGTTAAAAAAAAGGTGAAAAAAGGTAAAAAAGATGTTTGGGTTAATGTAGAAAAAGGGAATTTTAAAGGATATAAAAGTGACAAATTTTATATGGCAGGTAACCAAATGTATTTCAAAAGCCCAAAGAATAGTAAAAAAAGAACAGAGTTACGTAGACTTGGTGATTATGAAGCTTCGGCAAGTATAACTTCTACGGGGAACTTAAAAGTTCATAGTACTTCTCATAAAGAATTTACTGTTATGCAGTTACATCATAGTGTTAAAAATAGCCCTTTATTAAAGATTGAATATAAAGCAAAAAAGAATAGTAAAGGAAAGTACGTTACTGGTGGTTTTTATGCGGTAAACCGAAACAAACCGGGTGCATCTACTAGTGGAAGAACCAAACTTTTAAAAGGTGGTAGTTCTGCTAAATTTCAGATTAGATATCGACCTTACACGTATACTAAGAAAAATGGTAGTAAAGAAGCAAGAGCAAGGGTTTCGGTAGTTGTTAATAATGATTCTAAAAATTCAATTGCTATTGCTGATATAAAACAAAGTGATTGGGGAAAAGGATTTTACCTTAAGGCAGGAGCTTATAATCAACAATCAGGAGAAGCCAAAGTTTCTTTTAGTTCGTTAAATTGGTAGTAATATTAAAGAAGCAATTTTATAACTTGAGTTTATTTTTAAGTTTAGCAAAACAAATTAATTTGTTTTGCTAAACTTATTTTTTGAAGCTTTATAACAACCCTCTGGCTTTAATCTCCAGGTATTTGTTAATAGTATTTACAGTGAGGTTTTCGGGAGTGGTAAGTATCGTTTGGATACCGTGCTTTTGTAGCTCTTTTACCATTACTTTTTTATCATAGGCAAACTGTTGGGCTATAGTTTGATCATATATGGTTTGCGTGTTTTCTGCTTTTTGATGAATTAAATGATCTAACTCTGTATTTTGAAAGAGAATCACAACTAATAAATGCTTCTTAGCTAAGGCTTGAAGATAAGGTAGTTGTCTTTTTAATGAGGAAATATGCTCAAAATTAGTATATAATAACAGTAAACTTCTATGGTTAATTTGCCGCTTTATATGAGCATATAATAATCCGAAATCAGAATCTAAAAACTGAGTTTTTACATTATATAAAGTTTCAGATATGGCATTAATGTATGTTTTTTTTCCGCTATCCGGTAAAAAATTATTTACGGTATTAGAAAACGATAACATGCCTACTTTGTCATGTTTTTTGAGCGCGATATTAGAAAAAGCTAAGGTACTATTTACGGCATAATCTAATAAGCTCAATTGATTAAAAGGCATTTTCATAACACGACTGGCATCGATTACAGAATAGATAGGTTGAGATTTCTCATCCTGAAACTGATTAATCATTAAATTTCCATGCTTTGCTGTTGCTTTCCAGTTTATGGTACGCACATCATCCCCAACTACATATTCTTTAATTTGTTCAAATTCCATGGTATGACCAATACGACGAATTTTCTTAAGACCAATCTGAGTTAATTTGTTATCAATGGCTAAGAAATCATATTTTTTCATTTGAATAAAAGAAGGATATACTTTTACCATAGCCGATTTGTCAAAACTATAACGCCGTTTTACAAAACCTATCCTGGTCATGGCATATATATATAAGTTTCCAAAAATATATTCTCCACGTTGTACAGGACGCAGAGCATATTCAAAATCAAAAATAGATTTAACAGGAATTCTAACGGTCTTAAGGAAATCACGTTTCTGAAATTGAACAGGTATCTCATCAATGATCTCGACAGTTGTGGTAAATTGGTAATTACTTTTTATACGAACAGGAATGGCATTAAAATCACTATTCGAAAATTTATCAGGTAAAATTCTATTAGCTTCAATACCCTTTTTTGTATTGTAAAGAACAATAACGTCAAATAAAACGATAATTGTAAATCCCCATACTAAAAGCCAGGCAATCGGATATAACTCATTAAACCAATACGATATTAAAAAAAGAATCGATAGGAATGCTAGTGTATAAAATACTCTGAAACTAAAATATAATGATTTCAAGAACTTGATCAAAACTAACGTGGTATTTCAACAGATTGTAAGATCATTTCGATAACATTTTCAGTAGTCATTCCTTCCATCTCACGTTCTGGTGATAAGATAATACGATGACGTAATACTGGGAAAAGAGATTTTTTAATATCTTCTGGTGTCACAAAGTCCCTTCCGTTAATTGCTGCAAAAGCTTTAGAAGCATTCATCACTGCTATAGATGCTCTTGGTGATCCACCTAAATATAAATGCGGATGTGTTCTGGTTTTGGTTACGATTTCTGCAATATACCCTAGAATCTTTTCTTCTATGATTACTTCTTGAGTTTTTGCCTTAAACTCTATTAGTTTTTGTGGAGTTAAGATGGTATTAACTAACTCTAAGGGTTTTGTGGCTTTTCTCTCATGATGTGTTTTTAAGATATTTACTTCTTCTTCCAATGTAGGATAATCGACTTTAATCTTAAATAAAAACCGATCCAATTGTGCTTCTGGTAATGCATAGGTCCCTTCTTGTTCTACAGGGTTTTGTGTTGCTAATACCATAAATGGAGGATCCATAGGATATCGTGTACCATCTATAGTTACCTGTCGTTCTTCCATAACCTCAAATAAAGCTGCTTGAGTTTTGGCAGGAGCACGGTTGATTTCATCAATGAGTACCATATTTGAAAAAATAGGTCCTTTTTTAAATTCGAAATCACTGGTTTTCATATTAAGAACAGAAGTCCCTAATACATCACTTGGCATAAGATCAGGGGTAAACTGAATACGATTAAATTCAGTCTTTAGTGTCTTAGCAAATAATTTGGCTGTAATCGTTTTAGCAATTCCAGGTACTCCTTCTATTAAAACATGACCATTGGCTAACAAGGAAACAATCAATAATTCGATAAAATCTTGTTGGCCGACAATAACTTTGGCAAGCTCGGCTCTTAATTTTTCTACTACTTGTTGTAATTCACTAAGATCAATTCTGTTCTGAAAGTTTAAATCTTGCTCAGATGATGCTATAGGTGAAGTCTGTTCTGAATTTGTATCGTTTGTGATTTCTTCGTTTTCCATATATAATACTTTAAAAGAGAAGTGATGATTAAGATTTACTTTTGAATTTGGTAATCAATTCATATAGCGCTATTAATTCATCTTTCTCTATCTTTGGTTTTCTATTTATTTCTTCAAAATATTTGAATAAGTTTTTGGTTTCTTCCATAGTATTACTGCTTCTGGCGGCAATATCTGTTAAGGTTTTTTCATCCAAAGTATCTGTTGGTATTCTTAATGTATTACGTACGTAATCCAAAAATAATAGATTTTGTTTTGTTGCTATTTCTTTATGCTTTTCTTTTTCAAAATACATGCCGCTAATAGTCCTTGTAAAAGATAAAGTTTGATTTTTTAGCGGTGTAATTATAGGAATACTTCTCTGTTTTCGTTTGCCTTCAAAAAGAATAAACAATACTACTCCAATGATGACAAAATAATATGCCCATTTAAGATAGCGATTGTTTAAAAGAAAGAAAAGGGGAGAAGTATAAAATGTTTTTCCAGATTTATAATAGTTATCCCAAAGGATTTGTTGTTTAGGATTGATATACGCAAGAAGATTTTGAGTGTATTGATAATTATTTTCTTTTAGCATAAAATAATTTCCAAATGCTTCAGGAAAAGTATGAAGCAAAATATGACCATTCCCAAAGGATTGTCTGATATAATTAATTTCTGGATCTTTTATGACTAAGGTGTCATTGTATAATTGAGAAACACCTAAAACCGTTGTGTTTATGGTATCTATTTTGCTAAAATAAGGGTTGCTAATATCTCGATCGTATAAAAATGGAATTTCATTTTTTAGATTGGTATTGGTTAATGCAACAAGAGGTTTGGTATTAATATCATCAAGAGCTAACAAATTATCAGTGTCTATATTAAGAGTATCTAATAGTGTATACCCAATATTTTTTGAAGAAATGAATAAAGTATTTCCTTTTTCTACCCAACTTAATATTTTATCCAGCTCACTTTTATCAAAACCTACAGAACCATTAATAAAGAAATAAGTTCCGGTTATGCTATCATTATCTGTAAGAAACTCATAAGGCGGCTGATTAATGTCTTTAAGCCCCTTGTTATCAAATGCTTCTTTAATTAAATTATAGGAAACAAAAGTACCTAAAGGAATTTTATCTGTTTTAGAATAACTAGGAAACCAATTAATGGGAGCTGGTTCACTAGCCTCCATGTACGTTAAGAATGCAATAAGCCCTATAATGATGATGATAAATATTTTGGATCCTTTTGTCATCAAATTAAGATTGTATGCTATTGGTTATAGATTTAAACTCTTTTTCTGCTTGCAGATATGATTTTTCATTGACCTCAAAACTACCATACCAGGTAAAATCATATAATTTGGTTATGGATTTAAATTGCTTTTTTATGATATCATTCGATATTTCTTTGGTATAATCGGTATTTGTTTTTTGAGCTTCCCATGTGATCAATTCTAAATCAGATAATTTTTTTAAAACAAATAGATAGTAATACCGAATAGCTAATCTGTAATTATTATTTTGTAATGCTTGATTGATCAATTGTTGAATATCTTTATTTTGAATAATGTCTTCATCCTCTGTAAGCTCCACTTGAGGAGGGATTTGTTTTTCTAAAAGCATATCACCGGGATTCACTTTCATGAATAACCAACCTAATAAAAATAATATACCAATAATTAATAAATATGGTAGTAGCTGAAATATGATTGCCCAAAAACCTGTAATTTCATCAACCCCAAAAAACCAGGATTTAAATTTTCTCCAAAGCTGGTTAAACCATTTTTTCAATCGAGTCCACCAATTATCGGGTTCTTGGTATTCTGTATAGTTGAAATCATCTTGCTTTTGAAATTCTTGTATTTTTTGATCATCCAATTTTATGATTTCTTTTGGAGAATCAAGATCATATACTATTTCCTGCGCTATAGAAGTAACCGTGCTGTCTTGAATCTTAGCAGATAAGGAAAAGGAGATGAAAAATAAAAAGCAATAAAGAATTTTCAAATTATTTGTTGTTACCTAGTGAATCTATTTGTTCCAAAGCTCCTGTAGCATGTTTTATTTCGTTCAGGTTAAAATAAATAAATGCTGTAGAAATTGCGGTTATAATATATAATACATATTGTGCGGCAGATGATATCGTATTTAGAGCAATAAAGACCCAATCTATCATTGCCGTAGGATCTACCATAGAACCTTCAGAGGCAGATGTTAATAATCTTGTATATGAATAGACGGCTGCAGGAATAGAAAATACCATACTTATAATCCATATCACTATCCCAACAATAAAAAGAGTAGCAAAGGTAATCCACCATTCATTCTTTATCAGATTAAAGCTATCACTTATAGCATCTGAAACACTAGAATTTCGAAATATTAATATGGAGAAAACAAGACTCATAGGAACATATAAATATATACCAGGGAAGACACATAATAAGGTTCCGAAGAAAGTAATTAAACCAGAGAGAACTCCTAATCCGATAATTTTACCGAAATCATTTTTTACTCCTTGTACTACAGTTTCAGAATTTACAACACCTTTACCTTCGATATAGTTTTTTATGTAGTGCAAAACAGTACCGAAAAGGGCACCATAAAAAATTAATAACATAGCAAACATTGCAACTAATGCAATCAATAAAATTCCCATATCCGAAAGCTCTCCTCGTGATAGGCTTACTGGGTCAAATACATTAGCATAAGTATGGGTGTAATATGCAGATGCTAATAGAAGTAATACGAATGGTATTACCGAAGTTTTTAGTAAAATTGATAACAAGTGTTTACCATTTTGTCTTATAAAGGCAAAGGTATCTGTGATAATATCTCCTAATTCTCTTTTTTTCTTAAATTCTATGTAGTTATTGTTCATTTGCTAATTTTTTATAGAGTATTCTGGGGTATATAACATAATAAAACAGGATTAAAGCTAAAGATCCTGATATGATAATAATTGCCAGCCAATCTGGCATTTCTGTGTGTCTTGTAACAAAACCTTCTAAAAATCCTGCTATTATAAAAAAGGGAATTGTACTGATTACAATTTTTAATCCTGCTTTTACCCCTCTTACAAAAGAAGTTAACCGAGTATATGTTTTTGGAAATAAAATTGAATTTCCGACGACCAAGCCAGCACAACCTGCTATTATAATTACAGATATTTCAATAGTTCCATGAATCCAAATGGTACGAGCGCTTTCCCAAAGCAATCCTTTGTCATAAAAAAAGTATTGAAAAGAACCAAGCATAATAAAATTACTCATCAGCATGTAAATAGTTCCAATACCACATAATACACCAAATGAAAAACATAATAAGGCTACTCTAATATTATTAATAGTAATACCAAGAAACATATTGGTTTCTTCCATTTTTTTGTATACGGCCATAGGATCATCGTTAGCAATATTCTCTAAAGTCATATTAACATATCCGTCGCCTAATATTGATCTTACAAATGCGCCATCTGTTGCAGATGAATAAACCCCAATCGCAGTAAATAGAACAGAAATTAAAAAGGTAATGAGTAATTGTTTTTGATATTTGTAGAATTCTAAAGGAAATTCTTTGACCCAAAAAGAGTATAACCTATTTTTTTTCTCCTTTTTTGTTTTGTAAATTTTTTGATGTGCGCTTGAAGCTAAACTATTTAGATAGTTAAGTGTTTGACTATTAGGGTAAAATGTTTGTGCATAACTAAGATGATCCGTTATTTCAATATATAAATTAGAAAGCTCATCTGGAGTTATTTGGGTATTATTAACCAGAACACTTTCAAATTTTAACCATTTATCTTTATTTTGCTTCACAAAAGCTGCCTCACGCATGTATCGATCAATTAAGAGGTTCAAAGAAACATAATTAATGGATAATTTTCAAATAGAAACGGCTCAAAATGTTAGTATACAGCAAAATGCTGCTGGAATAGGAGAGCGAATATTGGCATATCTTATTGATCTCTTAATTATTATAGGGTATTTTATTGTTACTATATTTATTCTTGGGGTTTTAGGATTGGATCCTGGAGATCAATGGACATATTGGTTAGTTTTAAGTTTGCCGGTTTTTTTATATTTTTTATTATGGGAAACATTTTGGGATGGTAAGACTCCAGGTAAAGCAGCAATGAAAATAAAGGTGGCAAAATTAGATGGGTCGAGACCTGCTTTTTCTAATTATTTAATTAGATGGTTACTTCGTTTGTTGGATATTTCTTTTGCTTTTGGAGGAATAGCGGTAGTCTCTATTTTATTGGGAGGAAAAGGGCAACGTTTAGGAGATATGGCTGCGGGGACTACCATAATTAGTGAGCGACAAAGGGTGCAATTTCATGAGACTATACTCGTTGATATTCCTGATGATTATGTAGCGGTATATCCACAGGTTACAGTTTTTAGTGATGAAGAAATGCGAAAAATCAAAACCATTTATACCGATGCAAGACGAAATGCAGATCATAATATCATTCTGGAGCTTTCAAAAAAAGTAAGTACTTTGATGGATGTGACCCCTCAGGAGAAACCATTACAATTTGTGGATAAGGTAATAGCAGATTATAATTATTATACGCAAAAACTATAATTTACAGCAATAGAATACCAATTTTATAACATTGGGGTTTTTAAGTTTTATTGAATGACTTCGGCTGTTATAAAAATATTTTCTTTAGGCCATTCGCTTCCATCGACAGGAACATTAGATATTTTATCAGCTACATTCATTCCTTTAACAACTTTTCCAAAAATAGTGTGTTCTCCATCCAAATGAGCAGCTCCTTTCTTTGCAATTACAATAAAGAACTCATAAGGTGTAGAACGATTAGAAGGGTTATCCACCCATTGTTTGGATAGGGCAACCGCACCACGAACATGTTTAAGGCCTTTTACCGGCTCTTGGGGGATAGTATATTCTCCAATTTCAAAACGTTTGTTTGCGGTTTGTTGACGATCACTATTGCCTCCTTGAATAACAAATCCTTTGGCTACACGGTAGAAAAAAGTCTCATCAAAATACTTTTGTTTAACCAGATAAATAAAGTTTGCTCTATGTATAGGAGTCTCTTTATATAATTTTATATGTATATCACCGTATGTTGTCTTTATGTTAACCAAAGTTTCTGGATTCTCTTTACCATAGGCACTCATGAATTCTCTTAGGTTTTTGTTTGAAAGTTTAAATGGTTCTTCGTTAGAGGTTTTTTCTTCTATATCAGCTTTTACCTTAGAAGAAACTTCTTCATTTATCTTCTTTGTTTCCTTTATCCTGATAGTATCTTTATTTCTTTCTGTACTCTGCTTGTTTTTTTTAGAATGTGTATCTTCACAATTAGAGAATAAGATAATACTTACGCAAAAGCATAAAATTGATTTGGTAAATGACATTTGAAACATTTAAAAATTTAATTCCAAAAATAAAGAAAATGTCAGTACCGGGCGAATCTTCGCATTTTATTATGGCTCCTGATCTTCGAATAAAAGAATTAAATAAACTTAAAATAGAAGAAAGAAATCCTCGAAATGCTGCGGTTATGATGCTTTTTTATCCCAAGGAAGGGATTACTCATATAGTTTTGATATTAAGACCAGATTATGAAGGAGTACATTCTGGACAAATTGCATTACCAGGAGGGAAAGTAGAACAACATGATTTAAATTATAAAGAAACTGCATTACGTGAAACTCAGGAAGAAGTAGGCGTAAATACAAATACAGTTAAAGTCATTAAAACTTTAACAAAAGTATATATTCCTCCATCTAATTTTTGGGTGCATCCGTTTTTAGGTTTTACAGAAAACCGTCCCGACTTTGTAGCACAAGAAGAAGAAGTGGCAAAAATCATAGAAGTACCATTATCAAAATTATTGGATGAAAGAAACGTGGTCCCACAAAAATTGTCAACATCTTATGCGAAAAATATAGAGGTACCTTCCTTTGAATTAAATGGTTATGTGGTTTGGGGTGCAACAGCGATGATGCTTAGCGAGCTTAAAATCTCTATAAAGCAGTCAATGGTCTTATGATTTTGTATATTTGACGTTCTTAATACAACGAGTTTTCTAAAACATATGGGATTATTTAAAAGAAATCCATTTGGTCATATATTATTTCTAAAAAAATGGCTCATCCGTATCATGGGAGGGCTAACGCATAGACGGTATAGAGGTTTTAATGAATTACAAATAGAAGGAAGTGAAGTTTTTAAAGACCTTCCAGATAATGGTGTTCTATTTGTTTCTAATCACCAAACCTATTTTGCAGATGTGGTAGCAATGTTTCATGTATTTAATGCTAGTTTAAGCGGACGTACAGATTCGATTAAAAATGTGGGATACTTGTGGCAACCAAAAATGAATCTTTATTATGTTGCGGCAAAAGAGACAATGAGAGCTGGGCTGTTAGCAAGGATTTTAGCATATGCTGGAGCGATAACAGTAGAACGTACCTGGAGAGATAAAGGAAAAGATGTTAATCGTCAGGTAAAAATGAGCGATATTACTAATATCTCACGGGCTTTAGAAGATGGATGGGTAATTACATTTCCACAAGGAACAACAAAACCGTTTAAGCCTATTAGAAAAGGAACTGCCCATATTATAAAACAATATAAACCTATTGTCATTCCTATAGTTATTGATGGATTTAGAAGATCTTTTGATAAAAAAGGTATTCGAATTAAAAAGCGTGGAATATTACAGTCAATGGTTATCAAGGAACCGCTGGATATCGATTATGAAAATGACACTACAGATGATATTGTAGGTAAATTAGAATTTGCTATAGAACAACACCCTTCTTTTCTAAAAGTGATTCCTCAAGAAGAATTAGAGGCAGAAGAGGAATTGAATAAAAAAAGAAAATGGGAATATTAAAATATAGTTTTAATAAATATGCCTCATTGTAGTTATATACGGTAATGGCTAAACTTTTTTTCATTATTCTATAATGATAAAGTTTAGAGGATAGGGTAGGGCTCAAAAGTATTCATACGTTATATAAAGAAAAACGTATTATGAAATTTTCAAGAATATTTTTAAGACTAGGGTTAAGCTTACGAACTGTTGTTAAATTTTTAAAAGAGCTTCCAGCATCTTCTTCAAATGCAATCCATAGGTAAACACAAATTTCATATCGATGATTAATGATCTGATTTTGGAATGGACAAAAAAAGCCTCTTTCATTTTTTTGAAAAGAGGCTTCATAATTTTATTCATAGTTATTTTATAAAAAATATGGACTATGTTGTATTCTTTCTTATACAAGAAACTCTCTTTCCTTTTTTAAATTCTAAAAACACTATAGATAATAGTTGTATGATTAAATTTTTAAAGAATTTAATCTACATTCATCGTTTTTGATTCGTCATTCGTCTTTTTTTTTGGGAGAATAAGTACTAGATCAAATATATTGTCAACGTATCTATCAAATACAGTATAAGAATATATTTTATTTGATGTAAAAACTTCTTGTTAGAAACTTTAAAAGTTTTCTCGCAATTAACCAACTGTTATCGTATTATCAATTTATTTACTTGTGCGATGCACAAATTTTCTGAATTTTTCATGATTATAGTATGGAGAGCTTAGAAAATAATGATCAAGTAACTTTTAAAACTCAATAAATATGTACACACAAATTAGAAAAATTAAAGGAACTGTTTTTGTCTTGTTTTTAATGTTTTTAGCACTATCATGTTCTAAAGATGAAATTAATGAAGAACAGGTTAATCAAGAAGAATTCAATGAGGTAGAAGTAAAAGCACATGGTTTAAAAAACCCAGCATCTGTAATGTATATAGAAGTGAATGATAATGCTATGGAAAATGCAATAGCTTATACATTACCAAATGGAAAACCAATGATTGATATTGCTGTAATTTTTGCTGCTAATATTAATTACAAAAATGCATCTAGAACACATGTATTATTTATGAATAACAATGTGAAAAAGGTATTAAGGAATAGAAATACAACTATCAAACCTTTACAAAGAAAAGGGATTAAAGTACTGCTTTCGATTTTAGGGAATCATCAGGCAGTTGGTATTTCAAATTTCCCTACACGAGGTGCAGCTAAAAAATTTGCGAAACAAGTAGCTAATGTGGTTAAGAATAATGGATTAGATGGAGTAGACTTAGATGATGAATTTGCAAAATATGAAACTATATCAGGACGACCAGCTATTAATAATAAATCATTTATTTGGTTACTACAAGAATTAAGAGCTGCTATGCCTAGTAATAAAATAATTACCTATTATCGTATAGGAGAATCTGTTAATCAAATGATGTCGAATGGTAAAAAAGCGGGTCAGTTTTTAGATTATGGTTTTCAACCATTTTATGGATCATATAGTAATATTACAGTTCCAGGATTAGGAAAAGGAAAACTGTCTGCAGCAGCAGTTGATGTTACACAAACACCTTCTTCTACGGCAAGTAATTTTGCGCAAAGAACAAAAAATGATGGGTATGGAGCTTTTGTGATGTATAATTTGGACGGGGTAAATCGCGAAAGTTATCTAAATGGAATATCGCAAAAATTGTATGGTAAAAAAACAAGTTTAACAGGGACCTTAAAAAATTGAATTGTTGTTTTTGAATTAGTACTAAGGAGGTTGTCTAAAAAGCAACCTCTTTGTCATTGTAAATAGTTTAAGTTTTATATGAATTTAAATAAATACAACTAGAGTACTTTTATTATTTGTTAGCCATCTAACTAGCAGATACCAATATTTTGGTAATGTAGCGATATAAAAAGAAAATAGGTGCTTTTATAAATAAACTAATTCTTTTCTCAAAAGAAACCAAGAGTAGATTTTTCTTTTGGCTTTTTTGCACAATGGTCTATCTCTAAAAAAAATCAAAAAAAATAATAGCCTTATTTTCAATTTTTTGAATAGTTGCAATATTATTTAAAAAAAATTACGAAATCGTTTTCGTATTTGACCATAGCATTGATATTTTCAAAGATAATTATATATCTGTGTATAAATTAAAGTGATGATTTTATTATAAATACATTTAATTATTTACTTGATTATTAGTGTTTTGTGTTGGTTTTGTTTTTTTTAAATCATATGATTCTTCTTTTTAATAATAGGGAAAGGTGATTTTTTGTGATTATTGAATTTATTTAAGATTTAAATTAAGGTATTGTGATTTTGGTGTTAAAAAATTGAGAAATAGTAAGAATTGATATTAATTTATAAGTGAATTAAAAAAAGATAACACACACACTAACTAAATTAAAACTTTTTAATCATGAAATGGAAAATTACACAGTCAATATTCATTATTTCACTATTATTAATGGGTTTAAATGTACATTCTCAGCCCCCACCAGGAAGTGGATGGACTAATGTATTTGCAGATGAGTTTGGGGGAAGCTCTGTTAATACTAATATCTGGAATGTGAGAAATGATGTAGCTTTTAAGCCTAATAAAGCAGAAGTAAATGGCGGAACTTTAAAAATTAGAAATACGTTCACAAATAATAGCGTATCTCAAGGAGGGTGGTTAGAGTCTAAAACTGGTTTTAGCGGAAACAACAGATATGGTTATTATGAAGCTCGATTACGTATTGACGGTCCAGATAGAGGTGATATTTGGCCTACTTGGTGGATATGGGGGAAAAATTTTAGAAATGGAGCTCCTGGGCCTAGTGGTACAGAATTCGATTTAATGGAATATAGTGGTTTTGGTAAAAAGTTTTTTGGAGGAGCAACAACTTCTCACCACTATTTTGATAAAAGAAATATTAATGGTAAAAGTAATATTACATCAACCAGAGCTTCTACAGAAAGTAGAAATGCATTTCAATGGCATGTTTGGGGTATGCATTGGACTCCGACAAAAATTGATTTTTATTATGACGGAGTAAAATATATGTCATCAGATCAGCCAGCAGATGCTGCTAATGATCCATTTCCTTTATACCTTATATTTTCATCTTCTCCTCATACTAGAAATGTACAGAATGCCAATCAGGATTTTGGAGGATTTCAACCAAGTAATGTGCCAGAATTTGCCGCCGTTCCTGGTCGCTCATTAGCTTCTTTGGAGGTTGATTGGGTCAGAGTATGGCGAGGAGGTACTATTGAGAATACTGGAGGTGGTTCTGATACTAATGTATCGTTTAGAGGACAAGGAATTAATACTTATGTGAGTTCCGAAAATGGTATTGGCCCTATCACTTGTAATAGAGCAAACCCGGGAGCTTGGGAGGTATTTACAGTAAAATCAGAAGGTAATGGACAAGTAAGTATTCAGGGAAATAATGGCAGATACATTAGTTCTGAAGATGGGCTACAGGCTATGACTTGTTCTAGAGTTTCTGTCGGAGCATGGGAAAAGTTTACATTAGTGTCACAAGGTGGTAATGTATATGCTATCAGAGGTAATAATGGTAAATATGTAAGTCATGAAAACGGTAATGGTCCAATGAATTGTAACAGAAATGTTATAGGAGCTTGGGAAAAGTTTACTATAGCTGGTCTAAATAATAACAAATCTTTATCTATTGAAAAACCAGAGTTGAAAAACACTATTTCTTTTTACCCAAACCCAAGTACTGTAGATAACTTAAATCTAGAAATAAGTACATCTAAGAACGTTAATACTACATCGCTCGAGATTGCAGATCTTACTGGTAAGATAGTTGCTAGTGAAAAGTTGGGAAGTCTTAAGGCAGGAAGAAATTCTGTTTCCTTAAGTCATGTAAAAGGATTATTAAGAAGCGGGTTGTATATAGCAAAAGTTACTTTGGATAATGAAGTTAATATGACAAAAATTATGATAGAATAATCCTGTTTAGTTTTGGTCAAAACTAATATTATGAAATAAAGAAAAAACCTTTTGGAATTTATCCAGAAGGTTTTTTCTTTATAATTATTCTAGCCATTCTTTAAAATCTTTTACTCGTTCACGTGCTACAATAATATCTTGTTCATTAAAATGATTCAATTTTATTTGTAATCTCGAATTAGTATACGAAATGATATCTTTAATGGCATTTATATTGATATAGAATTTTCGACTGGTTCTAAAAAACTGCTGAGGGTTTAATTCTTCTTCTAGGGATTCTAAAGTAGTATCAATTAGATAATTTCTATTGTCGGTGGTATGAAGATATGTTCCTTTGTTTTCAGAATAAAAACATTCAATATCCTCTACCGAAAATATTTTTAGATGTTGTCCAACTCTGGCAGTAAATCGTTTTTTATATGAACGATCCATCGGGTTTATAAGGAGTTTTTTGATATCTTCAAAATCTACTTGTAACTGCTGCTTTTCAGGAAGTTGTTCTTTGTATTTATTTACAGCTATCTCCAAATCTTCATCATCTATTGGTTTCAATAAATAATCGATACTATTTAACTTAAATGCTTTTAGGGCGTATTCATCATAAGCAGTAGTAAATATTATAGAGCTTTTAATAGTGATCGCATCAAATATTTCAAAAGATAAGCCATCACTAAGTTGAATATCTAGAAAAATAAGGTCGGGATGTTCATTAGTACTAAACCATTCTATTGATTCTTGTACAGAGTGCAACATAGTATGCACTTCTATATTTAAATCTTCAAGCATTCGTTTAAGGCGTCTTGCAGCTGGTTTTTCGTCTTCGATAATTATTACATTCATTTTTTTATAAATTACAAAACTTCAGAGAAGCAAAGTTGAAGAAGGTATATTAGTTGATTTTTTGTTTTATTCTTTTGAAATCATACAATATTTCATTCCCAAAGTTGCTTTTGGTCATCCTGTTCTTCTTCCATATATTTTCTAATTTTACGTTCTTCCCAGTCTTTGTTAAACATAGGGTTTACTCTGTAAGCTTTGATGGCGTGAAATACAATTCCGATTCCCCATCCAAACGCAGCCCACAAAAACCAAGCATGACTCCATTCGTTTTGATAATAATTTAACCCTGCCAAAAGGCTTATGATAACTATATATGAAATTAAGTTATTATAAAATTTCTTTAATTCCTCGACACGTTCCTTGGCACGCTCATATCTTTTTTGTTCGTTAAAATTTTTCATAATATATTTTTTAGATTGTTTTTAATAATCTTCTTTATCCATAAATTCTTTGGTCTTTCGTTCTTCCCATTTTTTGTTAAAGATAAAAGACTTCTGAAAAGCCCAAAGCCAGTGAAAAAATAATCCAATACCCCAGAAGACAGGCGTTGCAAGATTGCCAAAACTCCACCAGGAAAGAAAGTCTTTATCTTTTACATCTACATCAATAAGCATCAGAATTTTTTGTTTAAAAAAGAATATGGCGATATTGATTACGATATAAGTTACTAGATGACCAAAAAAGTCTTTTTCATTTTTTACTCTTTTTTTAGCTTTTTCATAAGCTTTTAAGTCTTCGTGATTATCCATAACTTTTTTCTTTGGTTTCTAGAAATCATCCTTGTCCATTAATTCTTTAATCTTACGCTTTTCCCATTCTTTATTAAAAATACTGTTCTTCCCAAATACTGAAACTCCATGAAAAAACAAACCGATTCCCCAAAATAATGGAGTAGCATATAGATGCCACTGAAACCAGTTGTTAAAACCTTCATCTATAAAATCAGAATTAATAAATAATAGAGCGAGATTTATAATAATATATACCGTTAAATGTGAATAAAATCCCTTTTCTCTTTCTACTCTTTTTTTTGCTTTTTCGTATCGTTGTTGTTCAAAATTTTCCATTGTAATAGATTTAAAATTTAAAATCATCATCTTTCATAATCTCCATAATCTTACGTTCTTCCCATTGTTTACTATATATTGTGTTTTTAAACCACTTAATATTTCTTCTAAATGTCCAAAGACCATGACATAGTAATCCTATCCCCCATAGTAGAGGTCTAAGTGTAATAACCCATATTAGCCAGTCTTTATTTCCATCTAAAGCATATTGAAATATGGTAATAGCTATATTCATAACCACATATATAATAACATGCATATAAAAGCCTCTTTCTTCATCTAGTCTCTTTTTTGCTTTTTTATAAGCATTTTGTTCTTTATTATTAGTCATAATATTTACTTTTAGATTCATCCATATACTTTCTGATTTTCTTCTTTTCCCAGTCTTTCCCAAATATAGGATGATGGCCTGAAGCCTCCATATAGTGAAAAAGAACACCAATTCCCCATCCTGCTATTGGAAATATTACCCATGGAATACTAAAACCAGTGGTTTTATAATTAATAAACACTAAAAAAGGAATGACAATGCAATATGATGCTAGATTCCAGTAAAATTCTTTTATTTTTTGTACTTGTTCTTTTGCGCGTTCGTATTTTATTTTTTTTGCGCTTTCTATGTTTTCTATTGTTTGTGAAATTTCCATATCTGCGAATTTTATTTTTTTGGTTAATATCGGAAGCTCAGCAATAAAAGCCTCTTCTGTTTTGTATACCGAAAATTTTCTTTTCGTTAATAATGCATAACGTTGTTGTACATTACCCAATCCAACACCACTACTTTGCTTTATTACTTCTTTTGGTTGAAGATTATTCTCAACCACTAGAAATCCATCCTTTTCATAAATTTTGATATGTAACGGCTTTTGTGGCATTACCACATTATGTTTTACCGTATTTTCTAATAAAATTTGTAATGATAATGGTACTACTTTTGCTTCTGGATTAATAGCCTGATCAGGAATTTCAAATACAATACTATCCTCGAAGCGCAATTGTATCAATGTCATGTAAGTTTTTGCAAAATTTAATTCTTCATCAACCGTAACCAATTCTTTATCTTTTTGTTCTAAAACATATCGATATACTTTTGATAGCGAAGTGGTAAACTTTTGTGCCATCCTTGGATTTTCCTCGATTAATGATGTTAAAACATTGAGACTGTTAAATAAAAAATGTGGATCTAATTGATTCTTTAATGCAGCAAACTTAGCTGATGCCGTACCCGCAATTATTTTTTGTTCTGTAACCTTTTTTTCTTGTAATACCTTGTAGAAATAAACCGTATGAAAGAATAATGAAAAAATCATCATGATCACTAACGGAAAAATATAGTTGTTAAAGGATTGATTAGTGATAAATTCTTCTGTAGTGTATTTTTGAAAAATCACTACGGTTGTGATATACTCACAAAAAGCAAAGGCTAGTATTGTAATTATAATTGAACCGAAGGCACCAGCGAGAACACGTTGTAATCCTCTATTTTGCCAATTAACTTTACGATTTATATATTGAAAATAATAAGAATTAATAGCGGTTATTACAAAGGAATACATAAAAGCGATCCCCCACCATTCTAGTGTAAAAACTCTGGTAAAATTAAACCCATTTAATATCAAGGTTACCAGTCCCACAAATAGGGCAACTACGACAGAAACTAGGATTATTTTTTTAAAGTCTTTCATGTGATTAAATCAATTATTTTCAATTTGTTTCAAATAATAAAATAGTTACTGACAATTTTTTTGAATTCTTTCTATTTGATCCATTCCCCATTTTGGATAAAAAGGAACGTCATTTGTTTCGTTTTCAAAGTACAAGATAGCTTTTTCTATTTCAGGACAAAAGGCTTTTGGGTCTTTACCCCAGAATTTAGCACCTCCCATTTTCCATTCTGCATGATATAGCATTGCTCTAGGGTTTTCTGGCTCCAGGGCTTTAGCTTTTCGATATAATTCTTCTACTTTTGCAGAAAGTGTTGGGCCATATACAGAAGGATTATAAACTACATATGCAGTATTGAGCATAGCTTCCATAATTGAAATTTCTGCATTTTCCTTAGAGAATGTCCTGGCTTCATTTAAAAAATCCTGCGCTTTTTTTAATCTGGTTTCAATTTCATTACCATCTTTAATACCAAATGTAGTAATAATGTGTACTTGAGCGGCATAATAAAAAGGTAACCAATTTTCTTTTTCGGCTCTGGCAATACGTTCGAAAAGATTAATTGCTTCATCAGGGTTTTTGCTTCCCCATAGTTCAAAAGCTTTGTTCATCCCTTTCTCGTATGCTGTCTGCGAATGAATCGTTGTCATGCTAAGAAAGGAAATTATAATTAGTAATGTTCTCATGGTTGTTTTGTTTTTGAATTACAGTGTAAATATCATCAGAGCTATCCTCTTTTTATAGTATTTATGACCGAAGTGTATTTTTTAAAGGATGAAATGTAATTAGAGGTATACTCTGATATATTGATGAAATCATAGAGAGATTGACTGGGATACTCTTCTATCGGTAACTTTGAATTTTGCATCTTCCCATTTTGGAGGACCAAATCTTCCTTTAGCGTTATTACTTACTCCATAAGGTTCTGTAGGTATTTTTAAAAAAGTATTGAGTTTTTGATTATTATCTTCATCGTGATATAATGAAATTGCATATGTCCCATTAGGAATATTTTCGAAGGATGCTGTTACCTTTCCTACTTTGGCTTTTGCACTAATGGATGTAAAGGGCTTTCCTAGAAAACTTTCTTGTGCATTGTATAGACCAATACGCAATGTGCCTTCATTAGATTTTATATTATTGATTGTAACCGTAATTGTATGTCCTTCTAACTCTTGTGCAAGACCTAAATTGAAGGAACATATTGCGAATAGAAAAAATGCAAATTTTGTAATTTTCATAATAATGTAATTTTAAAGTTTATAAATTGTCTAATTGATTATCTGTTTTATTATCACTTATGGTCCAGAAAAATCCTACGATGAAGAATCGATCGGCATTTTGTCGAATGGCTCTTCTGGAAAAATTTCCATTAGCATTAGGGTTGTTTGCATATTGGTAGTTAAAAATGTTATCTGTACCTAATACATTTGAGACAGAGAAGTATAAAATCTTTTGCTGACTAATTAAGTATGCCCAACTAAAATTGATAGCATTGAAGTTCTTTGTTTTACTATTTTGAAAAACAGATTCATTGGGATTATTGTAAGGTCTTCCAGATGCAAAATTATAGGTTGTACTTAATAAAGATTTCCAATCTTTAATCCAATATTTAGTGACTAGCGAAAGGTTGTGTTTAGCTGCAAAGTTTGGTGTCGCTTGAGCAGGATAGTTTCTATAATCTCTTTTGGTGTCCAGGTAAGAATAACTTGCCCAATACTCAAAATTCTTTATCGATTCATTATCTCGCCAGAAAAGATCAATTCCTGCAGCATATCCATCTCCCAGATTACTATATGTACTGTTAAATTCTGGAATGTCGGTGTCGAATTTAACTAGTCTGTCATAAGATTTATAATATCCTTCTGCTCTAAATGTTCTTCGATTTTTTTGGAACTGATAGTTAAGAATATAATGAGACGATTTTTCGGGATCTAATGTGGTATCATATTTTAAAACTTCTTGTTGAGGTGATTGATAGAAATCCCCATAAGCCAATGATATTTGAGATCTTGATGAAGTTTTATAGGCTAAAGAAACTCTTGGAGAAATTTTAGTATATTCTAATAAAGAATTGTGTACACCTCTAACTCCAAGTTGTAATGCTAGCTTTTTACTGAAGAATATATTAGCTTCTGTAAAAGCCGCAGTACTATTATTATTGTTTGAAGTTCTGAAATTACCAAAATCGGAAGTTTCCACTTTTTCTGTGAAGGAATTTAAAAATTGTTCAGCCCCAAAATTCAACTTAAACCGATTACTAAATCGCTTTCTAAGTTTTACTTTAGCATGGAAACTGTTTTCTTGATTATTAATATCTGTATTTACAATACTAATATCATTGTAGTCATTTGCAAAACTGGTTCCGGCAGCAATTTTCCAACCATTACTCAGATTGCTCTTATATGAAGAGTTTATGTATAGATTTCGGTTTTTAAGACCAAAATTAACCCCTTCAGGGACATTAATATCATCTTGTATAAGTTCGAAATCGGTATAACTTAACCCTCCATATATTTTTAGAAGTCCTTTATTAAATTTATGACGGTACACAGCTTCTCCAGATAAAGATTGAAAAGGTTTAATCCATTCTACTCGTTGTTTGATAATGTTTTGATAGGGTTTAAGGTTTACATAAAAAGCATTTACACTTAATGAGTTATTTTTCCATTTCTGAGTGTTTCCTCCACCAATGCCTACATTTATGAATTGAAATTCTGTTTTCTCCTGATCAGGTTCATCTATAGTGTTAAGAAGTAATACACTAGATAGAGCATCTCCATATTCTGCAGAATATCCACCTGTAGAAAAATTGGTTCCTTTAAAAAGAAAAGATGAAAATCGTCCTCTGGTCGGTATATTATTAGTTGTAGCTGTAAACGGTTGAAAAACTCGCAAACCATCTATGTAAATGTTTGTTTCGTTAGCATCTCCACCTCGTACAAAAAGTCTACCGTCTTCGGCAACATTGGAAGTGCCGGGTAAAGTTTGAAGAGCTCCAATGTAGTCACCTGCAGCTCCAGCTGTGGTTACAATGTCTAAAGGTGTTAATACAGAAGCTTTACTGTTGTCTCCAGCAGAAAATGTACCTGCGTTTAAAACCACACTGCCTAAAGAATTCACATCTTCCTTCAGTACAATGTTTAAATTTTTCATTGTAGCAACATCTTCCATAAATGAATAGGTTTCGAAGGATAAAAATGAAATTAATAATGTTTGTGAACCTGTTTCTTGAGTAGTAAAGGAAAAAGCTCCTGTGTCATTAGAAGAACTTCCATCATAGGTGCCATCCAGATATACATTTGCTCCAGGAATAGGGTTTCCTGAAGAATCTTTGACAGTTCCTGTGATGGTTGTTTGTGCAGTTATGTTACTAGATAATGCTAAAATAAAAGTGAAAGTCAATAAAAGTTTCATTTACATATTATGTTTTGATTGATAGATCAAAAGTCTAATATGTCATTAGAAAACAGAATTGAATATTACCCAATTGTAGAAAGTAAAAGATGAACTGTAAATTTTATAGAAAAAGCTTTTGAACTAAATTATCCTAATAATTGTTTTAGCATATTTTATAGATAGTCAAAAAATGACTTTCTCTAATAAAGAAAGGATTAGAGAAAGAGCTAAAAATAATGATGATCACTTTCTGTTAGAGATGGATAAATCTTTGGATAAATCCATTTACTCTTTTAGAAACCAGATGTAGGTAACAAGAGTTATACACTCTCTCTTGTATAATCCTTATTCTTAAAAGGCCTTACAATAAGTCGAGCCGCTTTGTCATAATTAATATAGTTGTATACCCAATTAAAAAAAGTAACAAAACGATTTCTAAATCCTACCAAAAACCATAAATGAATAAACATCCAGATAAACCATGCGAAGAAACCACCAAATCTAAATTTTCCAAGATCTACTACCGCTTTATTGCGGCCAATAGTAGCCATAGATCCTTTATCAAAATATTTGAAAGGAATCATGGGTTTGTTTTTTAAGTGACGTTTTAAGTTTTTCGCCAGGTGTTTTCCCTGTTGAATAGCCGGTTGAGCCACCATAGGATGCCCTTTAGGGTAACCTTCGGTTTCCATTACAGAGATATCTCCAATGGCAAAAATAGTATCATACCCATCGATTTGATTATACTCATTTACTTTATAACGGTTAGCCCTTGGAATTAGAGATTCAGCATTTATCCCAGATACAGGAGCTCCTGTTACTCCGGCAGACCAAATAAAGGTTGCGGTTTTTAGAGAAAGATCTGTATTGGTGGTTACAAGATTGTTCTCGTAGTTTTGTACCTGAGTGTTTGTATGAATATGTACTCCTATTTTTTCTAAGAATTTTGTGGCTTTTTCTGAAGCATTTTCACTCATAGGAGGTAAGATACGGGAAGCGCCTTCTATTAAATGAATTTCCATATCGTCAAAGTCCATATCAGGATAATCTTTGGGTAGGACATTCAGTTTTAGTTCTGCAATTCCTCCTGCTAACTCAACTCCAGTAGGACCTGCTCCGGCCAATACAAAACTTAATAATTCTTTCCTCTTTTCGGTATCTGTAGTAATAACCGCTTGTTCAAGATTTTCAAGCATTAAACTTCGCAAATTAAGCGCTTGCGGTAAGTTTTTCATGCGCATGGCATTACTTTCTATGGTTGTATTACCAAAGAAGTTTGTTCTAGCACCTGTTGCAATTACAAGATAATCATATGATATATTACCGATATTAGTATTTACGTGTTGAGTTTTAGGGTCTATAGACATAACTTCTGCCATTCTAAAAAAAGTATTTTTACCTTTTTTTACAATTTTACGAAGTGGATAAGCAATAGAATCCGGTTCTAATGAAGATGTAGATACCTGATAAAGTAAAGGTTGAAAAGTGTGGTAGTTATGTCTGTCTAATAAGACTAATTGGACATCTTCTTTTATCATATTTCTTGCCAATGCAACTCCGGCAAAACCACCGCCAATAATTACTAATCTGGGTAAATTAGTGTAAGGGATATTCATACTATCTTGTGTTGTTTTACAAAGATAAAATGATAAAGTTATATACCCTATCAAATGTTGATTTTTGTAACTAAAATTATGATATTATTTATTTTTATGTAACATAAATGTTTTCTTGACTACATATAAGATGTAACTAGCCGAAGTGAATAAAGAATTAGAACATAGTTTTGTAACCAATCTTGAGCAAAATCAGAATATTGTGCACAAGGTGTGTCGTATATATACGAGTGATCAGGATTCACATAATGATTTGTTTCAAGAGATAACCATTCAACTATGGAAAGCTTATCCTAAGTTTAGAGGAGATGCAAAATTTAGTACATGGATGTATAGAGTAGCACTTAATACTGCGATTACTTTATATCGAAGATCTAAACGAAGTATTAAGACTGCTGATCTTGATACGATGAATTTTAAAATAAAAGCAGAAGATTATGATGATGAGGTAGAACAACAGTTAAAATTGATGTATGCTGCTGTAAAACAATTAAATGATATTGAAAAAGCTTTGGTCTTTTTATATCTGGAAGATAAGTCATATAGAGAAATAGCTGATACAATGGGTATTAGCGAAGTAAATGCCCGAGTAAAGATGAATAGAGTAAAAACGAAGTTGAAAAAAATATTAAATCCGTAACCCCATGGATGAATTAGAATTATTAAAGAAAGACTGGAAGAGTCGGGAGCATGGACTTCCAAAATTGTCTTATACTGAAATTTATCAGATGATCTTGAAAAAATCTTCTTCAATTGTAAGATGGATTTTTATCATCAGTATTTTAGAATTTTTATTATGGGCTTCTTTGGATATCATTTTTAAATTAAATGGAATGCAAGCTAAAGTAGAAAAAGTAGACATGGGGTCTTTTTCTTTGATAGCTTCAATCGCTTCTTATTGTATTTTGATATACTTTATAACACGTTTTTATTTAAATTATAAAAAGATTAAGGCAACAGATTCTACTAGAGTTTTGATGGAGAATATTATTAAAACAAGAAGAACAGTTAAGCAATATATCTGGGTTAATATTGGATTTTTTACATTGACTATACTTGCAACTATGGCATATATGGTTTTCTTTACAGACGAATTTCAAAATAGATCAATAGAGGAGCAGGCACCAATATGGTTAGTTGTAGCTACAACAATATTTATTATTGCTGTTTTTGTTGGATTTATTATACTATTTTATAGGGTTGTTTATGGGATTTTAACACGTAGGTTAAAAAAGAATTATAAAGAACTTGAAAAATTAGAGGTATAGTCAATTATTTGTTCTCATTAAAAGCAGAAGGTAATAATTGAGGGATGAACTTGACCAATAAAGGTAATAAAAGACTACCACCGGGAAGAATAAAAATAGCTAATGATGGGATAGTTTTGCAAATATCCAATAGCTGTTTCTTTACCTGTTGTTTTTCTTCTTTAGATAAATCACGTACCGTCGACTGACCCAGCAAAATCATAAGATCTTTACTTTCTGTAATTTCCTTAATCAAACGTTTTTTATTCCTTAATACCAATACACTAACCGTTCTAGAAGTCTGTTGATAGAAATGTAAAGCAGGGTGTGAGTAGTTAAAAAATGAAATATGTTCCTTATGAGTATTTATAAAAACCTGAACCAAACTTATTGATTCTTTGATTATTGTATTTGGTAATTGAAGTTCAGCTCCAAGTGCAGATAAAAAACTCTGCTCACCTCTATCGATCTCTCTATCATTCCAAACGGCAAGACTGGTGAGATCAACAATATATTTTTTTTCGATTTCATCAGTATAAGGATCAAGTTCTATATAGTCAAAGCTAGCCTCCTCTTCTGTTGAAATATTAGTGTATCGAACTGACGAAGCAAACAATTTCACCAACATTTTATCATAATCATCTTGCTCTTGTTTAGAATTCAAGGCCAGAAAAACAGTGTTGGTTAACGTTTCTTCTAATTGTGCAGCATATTCAAATGGATTCTTATCGTGTATCAGGAAATAATCAAAAGCTAATACATCAATAAATAATAAAGCATTAGTAAGTAAGTGACTAAAGTTCTTCTTAAAAATAGATTCGTTAGTTTGTATTCGTGTGTGTATAATCTTTTCTAACTTTTCACTTTTATTAGAAGTAAGCATATTTCCAAAAGAAAAAATCGATTTTTTAGTATCCAGAAAGTTATAAAACTGAACTAATGCTTCAATAAACCCCTTTTTATCTGCATTTTCAATAGTATCATAATAAGTTACTACTAATGCAGTAAATAAATTCAATTTTGTCTTCTCTTCTTCAGAATATATAATGTCAGTATCATTTGAAATCAAGGTGTCAATAGAAGTCCCATAAATAAAACCCACTTGTCTTAAATCAGAATATAATTGATCAAATGACCATGGAGATGAATTATAATGATCATTGAAATTCCTTAAAAATTTTTCTATCCAACCAGAAGTTGAAGGGTTCATCGAGTAAGGTTTGTTACAAAGTTAGTTTTATTTTAATAAAATTCTATTTTGATAGGTTATAAAACGCATGGATAGAATTGAAATTGCCTTAATCTGTCATGTGTAATGACTTATTAAATAGTGTTTTATTGCTTTGTTTCTGCTTGTTTACCTCATATTCAGTCAAAACTTTATTTCTGTTAACAAATGTTTAACAAAGATAAAAAAACCAAGCTTTACATGTTCTCGTATGTATGGGCGTAAACTTTTAAAATTAAAAAAATGAATCGCATTAAAAAAACAAAATTATTTATCATTGGCGGTCTCCTTTCCATAGGGATAGTATTAATGGCAGCTGATCATTTAGATGCTCCAGCGGTAGGTGGGACTACTGCAGATATCACAGATTTTTACGCTTTTGAAGGAGCGAATTCTGACAATACCGTTTTGGTGGCTAATGTACAAGGGTTATTGGCTCCAGGAAGTACAGCAGAATTTGATGAAAATATATTGGTAGAAATAAACATTGACAACGATGGAGATTTGGTTGAAGACCTAATCATACAAGCGATACCAAGAAATGGTACAATGTATTTCTTTGGCCCATATAGACCGTCTGTTACCGGGCTAAATAGTACTATTAATGAAGAAGCTCAGTATTTAGGGCAAGTAGAGATTAGTACAGGGGCAAATGCTATTAGCTCCTCTGCTAACGGAATTTCGTACTTCGCAGGATTACGAGAAGATCCTTTCTTTTTTGATTCAAGTCAGTTTAACGCAATTATAGGAGGAATGGCTCCTAACGGATTTAATAACCCTGGGAATGATGATTTTGATGGAACTAATATTTTATCTATAGTGGTAGAAGTACCAAATGCTCTTTTGGGAGGAACGTTTAGTCATCCAGCAGGAACTGGAGTTCAAGTGTTTAATACATGGGTAGAAGCTAAAAGAAAACAATAATTAGAAATTTTTAAAATACAAAGTGATGAAAATAAATAGTATAAAATATATAACAGCAATCCTTTTATTAGTGATGGGACTAACAAGTTGTAACAATGATGATGAAGGTATTATAATTGTAGAACCAACTTTAGATTTTTCAGGAACTTTTGCTCAGGAAGATCAAATGGGAAGACCTGGTATTAATACCGTATTCAGTGCGACGCCTGAGATTGAAAATAACTTTAATGTTACTATCCCTTCAGAACAAGGAGCGGCTTTTCAATCTTTATTTGAAACTCAATTGGCAGGTTTACATTCAGCTTTTGGTGCAACATATGAGAATAATATTCTTAATTTAGACATTACTACACTTACAACTGTATTAGCTTCAGATGTACTTCAGGTAGCACCCGATGCACCAACTACTTATTTTGATGGGACTAATGTACTTACAGGAAGAACGTTAACAGATGATGTGATTGATATTTCTTTAATTCTATTATTTGGCGGACAAACCGGAGACCGATTTAATGGTCAGGACATCAATAATGATGGTACGCCAGATCTGCCTATTTTGGTTACCGATGGTGTGAGTGCAGCAGGTGAAACACCATTAGATGCATTTCCTTATTTAGAGGCACCCCACGGAATATAGTGTATAGAATGGTTCCTACTTACCATTACGAGCGGAGTCAAGAATTTTACTAAAAGATTAATAGTAAAAAATAACTCCGCTCTCTATAAAAAAGCAAAATAGAAATCAATATTAAAAGACTAAAAAAATATCAAGATGAAAATCATAAACCTTATCTGTGTGTTGATAATGGGTACTATTATCATTTCATGTCAAAAATCAGAAAATACTGTTACCAATTCAAAAGATTATGTAGCGTATCTCCAAAAAAAAGAAAATCAAGTACAGAAAGATGCTTTGGTGCAACTTAAATTCTGGAATGCTAAAATCAAAAAAGATAGTATGCAGATTTCGGCTATGGGAAAAGCAGCACAAGTGTACTCAAATTTGTTTCAAACAACAGGAAATATTAAATATCTCAAGCAAGCAGAACAAATACTGGCTAAATCAGTAGAAATAGCTGCTATAAAAAAAGAAGGATACCTTTTGGCTTTGGCTCGTAATTATATTTCTCAACATCGATTTAGAGAAGCTAAAACTGCTGCAGAAGGAGCGTATATGTTAAACCCTAATAAGGCTTCAAAAATGGTGCTTTTTGATATTTATATGGAACTAGGGGAGTACGATAAATCAAAAAAACATTTAGAAGGTATTGTTGATCAAAGCGATTATAATTTTTTAATTCGATTAGCAAAATGGAATGATTATCAAGGTAACCTGGATCCTACGATACGTAATATGGAAAAGGCCAAAACGATCGCTGAATCTAGTAAGAAGGAAGGGTTAATGTTGTGGTCATATACAAATCTTGCTGATTATTATGGTCATGCCGGGAGAATTCGGGATTCATATGAACATTATTTAAAGGCATTACAGATTGACCCTTCAAATAGCTATGCCAAAAAAGGAATTGCATGGATTGTATATTCTTATGAATATAATCCAGAAGAAGCTTTAAAAATCATTGAAGCAATTACAGAAACGCATCAAAGTCCTGATTACTTTTTGTTAAAAGCAGAAATTGCAGAATACCAAGGAAATAAAGAGGATAAAGAACAAAATCTAAAAGCTTATTTTGAAGCAATTAATGATCAGCGGTATGGAGATATGTATAATACATATACCGCTTTACTTTTAGCAGAAGAATATCAAGAGTATGATATAGCCTTACAAATTGCAGAGAAAGAGATTTCCAATCGTCCTACTCCTCAATCCTATATTCTAAAAGCAAATATTCTTAATCTCATAGGAGATCATGAACAAGCATTAAAAATCGCAAAAGAATATGTTGTCGATAAAACGTTTGAACCAGAGGCTAATTATCAAGTTGCTCAGATTTATAAAGCAAATAAATTGCTAGATGAAATCAATCCAATAAAGAAAGAATTGGTAGAAAGCAATTATGAATTAGGACCTGTACTATCTCAAAAGATTTTAGAATTATAAAAGAGTATGAGACATCTTATATTCATATTGATACTGATATGTTATTGGAGTACTCATGCGCAGTATCAATCTCAAGATAGTAGAGTTGAAAAAGGAACCAAGACTTGGGTGGAGGAAAGTTTTTCTTTAGGTCTAGATAAATTACCCAAAGTAATAGAGTATCAATCCAGTATATCTGCCTTAACAACAAATTCGTTGATGAAAATATTAAATACAGGTACGCTTCAATATAAAGCGAGTACTATCAATTATACAGGAATGGATTTTGGAATATTTGAAGTAGTACCCGAGGTACAGATAGATTATTTTAGAAATATTGATGAAGATTTTGAGAATCAAGCCTCTTTTCAATCTTTACTTATTCCTGGATTAAGTATCCTATATAAAAAGAATGATGATCTTAATTTTTTCATAAAGTCAATAATAGGAATTAAAAGTAATATTGATCAAGATGCAGTTGTTAATATGAAAGAAAAAAAAATAAATAGCATTTATGCGTTGGATATAGGCATGGATTGGCAATTGTCCTCTAGGATTTCTTTAAATACAACATTGTGGTATCTTAATTTTGATCAAGGGTTTGAATATATTGAAGATGAGGAGATCGCAGTATTTGATGGGAAAAACAAAAATACTGGGTTAGATTTTAGTAGTAGATATCAAGTTAATGATTGGTTATATCTGGATACCAATATTGGATATGTATTTGGGGGTAAAGAATCATTCAACGAAGGAGATAATACACAATTTAATGATGAGTTTGTTGCCGAAGGAGGTATAGGTGTTGAGAATTATAAAAATTTCTCTGGAAAAATAATGTATAGATATTTTCAAGATGGGCTTATCACTAATTATGATATAAATCAAGAGTATTTAGTTGCTGATGCAGAAATTAATTATACCTGGAAAAACTTCGATTTTGGTATTGTTGTAGAAAATATATTTGGAGGAACATACAATGATCCAAGGTTGGCCGGTGCATCTAGGTTAACCGGTGAATTAGAAGCTGAAACAGAAGGAATTTATTTTACGCCTGATACTCCATTTACTTTTGAAGCTAGAATAACATATAGTTTTTAATTACACTTACTTAGGTTTTAAAAAATAACTGAAACCAGTACAATAGAACTAATTTGATGTTTGTTTTTTGATGTTTAGAAAAGCTTATCTGCAGGGGCGCAGACAAGCTTTTCTTGTTTTTATATTTAAATTACCTTTGTATATCTGTGGATATTACAACTTATTTAGAAAAACAAATGTAAATAGGTGTGTATAATACATTTATCTAGGTCAAACTCACATTATGAAAAACTATATATTTCTATTGATAATTATTATTACTATTGTTTCCTGTCAGGAAACAAAAAAGGAAAATTCTGATTATCAGGAAATCGAAGTAGAGAAATTAACGCCCGGTCCTATTGTTAATCAATCATTGACAGATAAACAATTAGATTATATTAGAACAATTCATGACACTTTTTTAGAAGTATATCCTATATCTCTCGATGAGACAATTACTAATTTTAAGAGAGATCAAAACCCTGATAATGAGATTGAGGTTTGGTTAGCTATGGCTGAATCATATAAAAATTTTGTTTTAAAAAATAAAGGAGATGATCAGGTAGAAAAAAGGAAAGAAGCTTTTAAGTTAGTTTTAATGAGATCAATGATGTCTGAAGAAGAAACGGTTAAAAAAACCGAAATAAAAATATTGACAAAAAAAGAAGTTAAAGAAATTCTCGATAGCTATCAATTAGGAAAGAAACCGATAAAAATAGAAACTCATTAACGTTAGTATGACTATTTTAATCTGATTTTCATTAATTCTTCTAGGACTCTACAACTCCTAAGGTGTATAGTTGTTCTAAAGTAGGAGATTCACTACCACCTTCTGGTTCTAGGGTTATTCCAAACGCTTCAGATTTATTAGGATTCGCTAGTATAAAGATTTTAGTATCATCCTCATTAAACGTATCCAATACTCCCATACTGGTAGGTGTTAATGGGTCAAGTTTTAATGACCATACCTGATACACTTTTCCAGGAGGGGGTGTAGGAAGACCAGCTACATCAATATAAGCTGTTTGTTTATTTTTATCCCAATAAACAGCAGCATAAGCGGTTGGATCAACTTGTTGGGCTTTTAACGGAACTTGTATGAGATCTTTATTTCTCAATATTTTTAATAAAGACTTGGCTTTAGAAAGGTCTTCTTCTGCAATATTGATTTTTCCTTCAAGTAATGTTTGTTCAATCTGATTCGTGACAAGTTGCTTTTGTAATTTTTGATTTTTGTTAAATTGAATAAATAGTCCAATTAATAGCGCAATACAAGCTGCCCATCCAATGTAAGCAGGCAGATTAGTACGTTTACGAGTAATTGGTATTACATTATTATTAGATTGGATTTGTTCTTGTACCTTAGTGTATAATGATTCTATATCTTCAGGAGCTTTTGCGGCTGATAATTGTTGTAAAGCATTTTCAATACGTTCTACTTCTTTAACAGCTTCAGGATATTCTTGTAACACCTTGTATACTTCGGTATTCTCTTTTTCAGAGAGTGAACCGTAGACGTATAGTTCTAAAATACCAGATGCTATGTAAGCTTTAATATCCATGAGTTGTTATACTTCCAATATTTGTTTTAGTTTATCTATACAAATTCTATTCCTTGTTTTTACCGTACCTAAAGGAATTTCCAATTCTTCAGCAGTCTCTTTCTGTGTAAATCCTTTAAAAAATAACAGATCAATTACTTTTTTACACAGAGGTTCTAGTGCAGCAATGTACTTTTTGATTCCTATGCTATCTATTTTACTGTTAAAATTAGTTTTGTCTTCTAATATATCTACGAAATAATCGGTTGTTAGGTTTTGTGATGTATTTTTAAAGCTCTTTGATCTGGTTTTATCAATAGCCGAATTACGTGCTATATTAAGAATCCAGGTAAAAAACCGTCCTTTTTTCTCAGAATAAGTATGAGCACTATTCCATATTTTAATAAATACATCTTGTAATACTTCTTCAGACAGAGCTTCATCTCTAACAATATTATAAATAATACCGTAGACATTTTGAGAATACATATCATAAATACGTTTAAACGCAGCTTGATTTTTATTCTGTAACGCTATAATAAGTTCTGTGGGTTGCATTCTGTTGATCTACAAGAAGTATCGAAGGTACTGTTTTCATTAATTTAAAACAAAAAAGAGGTTGTTATATAGCAACCTCTTTTTTGTCTTTTTTAGTAATTTATTGTATGATACCACCGCAACTTACTCGACTACCAGCAGCACCTGAAGGCTGTGAGGTAAAATCATCGGTCCCTTGATGTACAATAATTGCTTTCCCAACAATGTTCTTTTTGTCATCATCACAACCGATACACCATTCGTTGGTTGCAAAAGTAATACTTCCGGTGCCATCGGCATCTGCTTTAAAATTTCCTATGTCACCTTTATGATATCCTTCTTTTACTCCCCATTTACCATGAGGTTCCATTGTAGGGTTCCAGTGACCACCTGTAGATTTACCATCTGGAGAAGAACAATCTGCTTTTTCATGAATATGAATAGCATGTTCTCCTTCACTTAATCCAGTTAAATCTGCAACCATATTTACCATACCTTCAGATTCAGTAAAAGTAACTTTGCCAGAAACTTTACTGTCACTTTTTGGTTCAAGAGCAAATGATAGAGTAATAGTCTTATCCTCTTCTTTCTTTTCTACAGTCTCTACCGTTTCTGTAGTATCTTCCTGATCCGTAGCCTCTTTCTTTTCTCCTTTACAGCTAAATACAGCTATAGATAAAAAAGTAAGTACTGCTAATTTTAGGGTTTTCATAGTTTTATGATTTGTATTTATTTTGTTAACGTAATATAATGCAGTTTTAGTTTATGACAAAGATTATATATAGAATTTTGTTATAGGTGTATAAGATAGCGTAAAATGCTTATATGTTAAACGTTTTATGCATAGTGTAACTATTGTGAAAATTAAGAATAAATGGATTGGTATGATATCATTATAAAATAGAAATATCATTCAGTGCGTTATAGTCTTTTTATTAATTCTTTATGATCTCTAATTCCTAGTTTTAAGTTTTCTGTAATGATAAGTGCTTTGTCGATACGATTTTGAGTGTTTCTTATTTTTAAAATATAATAGATTATACTTCGTTTTTTACCAGCAGTAAGGGTGTCAAAAATCTGCAGAGCTTCTGGATCACTTTGCAATACTGCTTCGAACTCTTCTGGTATTTCTACACCATATTTAGAAGTATCTTCTAATAATCGTACGGTAAAATAATCAGAAGGAAAAACACCTAATTTTTTCTGATTTTGTTTGTTAAAAGTGATATGATACCTTTCTTTTATTTTTTGCAATGCTGCGTGAAATTGCACTGATTTTTCTTTGAAAACAATTTCAACAACTACTCTTTTATAGCCTTCATTTAAATAATGATTTGCTATCTGATCTGGGACTATAATACTATGACTAGATTGAAGAGAGGTTTCAAACGTCTTGATTTTCATTGTTTTAATTTTAAAAAAAGTAACTTGAATTAGTCATAAATCATAATTTAGGAATAACCTGTTTAGACTTTGAAGAATTTTGTTAATCAAAATTTGTCTTTTTGTTAAGATAACTAACGTTAGTTATAAAAAAAACAAAATTAATTTCGACATGTTTACCGTAATGCAAAAAAGGCATTTTTATTCTTTTGGATTTCTTTTATAATTTTTTCTTAAAACATTTTTAATTAGAGTGTCAATGTTTATAAAGGTTAACAGAAATGTCGTCTCTTGAATGTTGTATTTTAACAATATGTGTAAAAATAGTTCAATATAAGTGTTAATTTATGGTAATTTAATACACTATTGTTAAGTATAATCATAAACATTCTAAAAATCGTTAATTTTAGATATCACAAACTCAAAACTTATTTTTTATGAAAAAAGTCTACTCGTTTGCCATTCTATTATTTTTGGTAGGGCAAACAATTCTTGCACAGAATTCGGATGCAATAGTTCGAAGTCACTTTGAAGATTTTAAGACTACGACGTCAAAAAGCTCTTCTTCAATTAACGATTATTCAGAATGGAGAATTACTAGTGAAGCAACTTCATTAAAACCTGGATTAAAACATGTATATGTAAATCAGCTTCACAACAATATTCCAATTGTCGATGGTACTTTTAAATTATCTATTGAAAATGGTCAAATTACTTATCAGATCGATCAATTTATAAAAGATGTAACATCCAAGATAACTTCTGCTAAAGCATCTTCTAATGAAATAGCAGCTATAAATGCGGTTATTAGGGCGCATAATTTACCTTCTGCTCAGAGGCTTTCAAAAACGGTAAATAGTAAGTCTGGAGGATCAGAAATTTATGAATTCAAAGATTCTGGAATCACTATGGAAGGTGAAGCTATCAAAGTACAACAAGTATATAAATTACACAACGATCAACTTAAACTTTGTTGGAATGTGAGTTTATACGAAAAAAGTGGTCAAAATTGGTGGAATAGTTATGTAGATGCAAGTTCAGGGAGCATTATATATGAGGAAAATTGGGTGATCAAATGTAATTTTGATACTCCTGATCACACTTCTCACAATCATAATAATTCAGTGCTTTTTAATAAAGAAGTAGCTACCGTTGCAGAAGCGCCAACTGCCGCTTTAGCACCAGATTCATATAATGTATATGCGATGCCTTTGGCAAGTCCTGATGAAGGAAATCGTACTATTGAAACAAATCCGGCTAATACTACAGCATCACCTTTTGGATGGCATGATACCAATGGAAGCTCAGGAGCTGAGTTTACTATTACAAGAGGTAATAATGTTTGGGCACAGGATGATAGTAATGGAAACAATGGAACAGGATTTTCTCCAAGCGGAGGCGGTAGTCTAGATTTTAGTTTCCCAGTTAATCTAAATCAGCAACCTAGCTCATATAGAGATGCATCAATTACTAATTTGTTTTATTGGAATAATATCATGCACGATGTGTGGTATCAATATGGTTTTGATGAAGCTAGTGGTAATTTCCAGGAAAATAATTATGGTAATGGTGGATCAGGAAGTGATTCTGTAAATGCAGATGCACAAGATGGTAGTGGTACTAATAATGCCAACTTTGCAACACCAGGAGATGGAAGCAATCCAAGAATGCAGATGTTTCTTTGGAATAGAACAAGCCCAGGTAGAGATGGAAGTTTTGATAACATTATTATTGCTCACGAATATGGACATGGTATTTCAACCAGACTTGTAGGAGGGCGTAATACTAATGCACTAGGAGGTTCTGAGCAAATGGGAGAAGGATGGTCTGATTGGTTTGGATTAATGTTAACAATGAAAGCTGGAGACACCGGTACCGATGGAAGAGGTGTTGGTCCTTATGTATTAGGACAACCTATTGATGGAGCAGGAATTCGTCCAACAAGGTATTCTACAAATAGATCTATTAATGATACAGATTATGCAGATATTGGTGGATTAGCAAGACCACACGGAGTTGGGTATGCTTTTGCTACAATTTTATGGGATATGACTTGGGCATTAATTGATGCCGAAGGTTTTGATGCTGATTTCTATAATGGTACAGGAGGTAATAACATAGCAATGGCACTTGTAATAGAAGGATTGAAAAACACGGCGAATAATCCAGGATTTGTTTCTGGACGTGACGGAATTCTTCAGGCTGATCAAGATTTATATGCGGGAAAATATAACTGTTTGATATGGAAAGCTTTTGCAGAACGTGGAGTAGGACAAGATGCGAACGAAAATAATAATGGGGGATCTAATGGTCAAACAGATCAAACGGTTTCTTTTGTAAACCCTTGCGATGATCCGGGACCAGGACCAGGAACAGGAAATTGTTCTGGTGATGTGGCATCATTTCCATTTAGTGAAAGTTTTGAAACTAATTTAGGAGAATGGAAACAAGCCACTTCTGGAGATGATCTTGACTGGACCAGAGATTCTGGAGGAACACCTTCAAACGGAACCGGCCCAGGAAGTGCAATCGATGGTAATTTCTATCTTTATGTAGAAGCATCAGTTACTGGAGCAGGATTCCCTAATAAAAGAGCAATTCTTAATTCACCATGTTTAAATTTTGGTAGTTTGACTTCACCTAGTCTTACATTTCAATATCATATGATAGGTAGTGCAGTTGGTACTTTTACAGTGGAAGCAAGAACTAATAATACAGGAAATTGGACTAGTGTATTTACCCGAACTGGAGCTCAGGGAACAGACTGGAATGCTGCCGATATTGATCTTTCTGCGTATGCAGGAGAGGCTAGTGTACAACTTAGATTTAATGCAGTAACTGGTAATAGCTGGCAAGGAGATATTACAATTGATGCTGTAAGTATTCAAAATGGAACAGTCAACCCTCCAACTGGATGTACTACATTAGACTTTAATGATTTCCAAATCACTCCTTTTTCTAATCAAGATTCTGCTGGTAATTTCTCTATTGTAAATGGAGGTGCTGGATTATCTATGCAAAATAATACCTGGAAGTATATTCCTCTTAATTATACGGTAACTACAAATACTGTCATAGAATTTGAATTTAGTAGTGCAGCTCAAGGTGAAATTCACGGAATTGGTTTCGAAAATGACAATACCTTAACACAAACTCAATATTTTAAAGTTCATGGTACTCAAAATTATGGAGTAACGAACTTTGATAACTATACTAGTGGAACCAGAACATATGTTATTCCGGTAGGAGATTTCTATACAGGTGCAATGGATAGATTAGTGTTTATCAACGATAATGATGCTGGTTCTGGAAATAGCTCAATATTCTCTAATGTGAAAATTTATGAAGGATCTTGTGGTGGATCATTAGCAGAAATAGCAACTTCTGGATTTGGAGGAAATACTCCAATCATAGGAGACGAAGATGAAGATGTTTTATCAAGTATAGCTGTTTTTCCAAATCCGTTAAATAAAGGGGATGTACTTCGAGTATTTATTCCCGGTAAAACAATCTCAGACACTTCGTATTCTATAGTTAACTTAATGGGACAAGTGGTTGGAGAAGGAAAGATTAATAATAACGGTTTTATAAACGTGGACCGCTTGGGTGCAGGCATGTATATGCTTAAAATTCAAAATTCGGGAAGCGAAACAATAAAACGTTTTATTAAGCAATAACCGATTTGTAGAGTAATTTAGGAAAGGTCATCGTATGCGATGACCTTTCTTTTTTTATTAGTTCTCATGTCGTGAGTTGTTTTACTTTTTTTAAAAAATAAGACATTTGCAAACTTAAAATCTCAAAAAATATTGTTTTGATTTCATTGATTAATATCAAGTTTATAATTGACAAAAGCCTATATTTAAATTGTAAGAAGTAACTAATTTTGAAAAAAATAAACTCTTAAACACAAACCTCAAACCAAATCATGAAAACTCACCACCACTTCACTCCAGTAGTATTTATAATGCTTATGTCGAATATCAACATAAGGCGGATTTCAGAACAAAAAAATAAGCAATGTTAATTGGATCTAAATTCAATGTTATGCTTTGTGAAAACTTACGTTAAATGATTTAAGGATACATTAAGAATTTATGTGTGGTAATTTGCTGCTGGCCAATTTTTTAAATTTGAATTCCTTAAAACCTGATGTACTACGATCATGAAAAAAATCTGCTTTCTAATTGCAATAAAATCATGTTTACAATTGAATTCTATAAATGATAAATATGGGTAAATAACAGCCCATAATCTTGGTATATCTAATGTGTGAAATGATTAGATGCAAACTCCTAAAAATATTCAATACCTAATTGTAAAAAACATAACGATTCGATTATAATAGCTTTAAATAATCAATATCTCATAAAAAGTATTTTATGAAAAACAAATCTGATTTTAAAAAACCAATACCTTTTATACAACTAACTTAAACACAAAAAAATGAAAAAGCTCTATTTTTTGTTTGTGATTCTTATGGGATTACAAGCACAAGCGTCCAACGGTAAATATCGATTAACATTAAGAGGTAACCCAGCCACTTCTATTGTTATAGGATGGGATCAGACCTCTGGGAGTAGCCCCACAGTGTATTATGGGACAACCGATTTTGGAACCAATTACAACAGCTATCCCAATTCTAAGACTCCTGATAGAACCGTTTCCTATAAGGGAATGAATAATAATTTTGCCCGTCTTACAGGCTTGACTCCTAATACGGCATATTATTTTGTTATAAGAGATAGTCAGGGAACTAGCCAACGTTTTTGGTTTAAAACGGCACCATCAGATAATAGTAGATTATCTTTTATTGCAGGAGGAGATTCTCGTAATAATAGAACACCACGTAGAAATGCAAATAGTCTGGTTGCAAAATTAAAACCACATGCTGTACTATTTGGTGGTGATATGACTAATGGAGATAGTTCATCAGAATGGAGAGAATGGTTCGATGATTGGCAACTAACAATTGCAAGTGACAATAGAATGTTTCCAATTGTGGCTACAAGAGGAAATCACGAAGATAGTAATAATAGTGTCTATAACCTTTTTGATGTACCTTCTTCAAATGTATATTATGCAATTACTTTTGGTCAAAATTTGGTAAGAACTTATACACTGAATACTGAAATTTCGATTTCAGGAAGCCAAACAACATGGTTGCGAAATGATTTAAATGCAAATCCCAATACAGTTTGGAAAATGGCTCAATATCATAAACCAATGAGACCACATGTTTCTTCCAAGAGAGAAGGGAATAGTCAATATAGTAACTGGGCAAATCTTTTTTATGACAAAGGCGTAAAACTAGTTATAGAATGTGATGCTCATACTGTAAAAACTACATGGCCATTAAGACCAACTACAGGGTCGGGAAATGATGAAGGATTTGTAAGAGATGATACCAATGGGACCGTATATGCAGGAGAAGGTTGCTGGGGAGCACCATTGCGATCTAATAATGATAATAAAAGCTGGACTCGTAATTCTGCTAGATTTAATCAGTTTAAATGGATCTTTGTGGATGAAAATAAAATTGAAACAAGGACTATTAAAGTAGATAATGCATCACAAGTAGGTTCGGTATCTAATAATAATGTGTTTACAATACCAAGTAATCTGGATATTTGGAATCCATCTAATGGAAGTGTAGTAACTATTAATGCTACGGTAACCACTCCAGATACTGAAGCTCCATCAACTCCAACTAACTTAACATCATTAAATGTAACATCAAATACGGCTTCTTTAGATTGGAATGCTTCTACAGATAATGTAGCAGTTTCTGGATATGATATATATCAAGATAATACAAAAATAGGAACTACTAGTACGACAACATATAATGTTACAGGGTTATCTCCTAATACTTCATATGCTTTTAAAATTAAGGCAAAAGATGCGGCAGGTAACGTTTCTGGATTTAGTACTACAGAGAGTGTAACAACGTTAGATGGTTCTACAGCTTTATTTACTGTAGGTATTACAACAGTAGGAACTAGTAATTCTACTCATTCAACACGAAGAGCAATGCCGTATACCTTATCAGAAAATGGGATACTGCAAAGTATTGCTATACATATTGAAGGAGGTACAGGAAATACCCAATTAGGAGTTTATGCAGATAATAATGGAGCTCCGGGTAATAGGATAGGGCAAACTGCTATTACATCAATAAGATCCACCAGAGGATGGCAAACGATAGCATTAGAAAACCCTGTTAATGTAGATAGCGGAGATACTATATGGTTAGCTTGGATTTTTTCTGCGAATCCTGGTGTGGCTTATGTATCAGGCAGCCCTGGAAGATATCAAGCTGATGGAACCAGTTGGTCTTCAAGTGGAGGTAATATGCCATCCAGTTACGGAAATGGAGCTCAAAGCAATTATAGATACTCAGTATATGCAAACTATACAAGAAATACATCAAGTACCACATATACGTTAACTACAAATACCACAGGACAAGGTTCTGTAAGCGGTGCTGGAACATATAATGATGGAAGTTCGGCTACTGTTACTGCAACTCCGGCATCTGGATGGCAATTTGATGGATGGAGTGGAGCATTATCGGGATCAGCAAACCCAGCTAGTCTAACTATGAATACTAATAAAACTGTTACAGCAACCTTCACAGAAACAAATACAGGAGGAGGACAAACAGGAAGTGTAGAAGTTGCTATTAGTAATGGAAGTGATGATGTAGAAGAAGGTGAAAATGGTACTATATATGCTAATAGTAGCGATCTCGAAATGGTTTATGATAGTTATAATAGTAATGGATATCAGAAAATAGGTTTACGTTTTCAATCTGTGGGAATTCCTAAGAATGCTATAATAACCAACGCGTATCTTCAGTTTACAGCAGATGAAAGTAACAGTGCAAGTGCATCTTTAGAGATATCTTTACATAATAGTGGTAATTCGCCAGCATTCTCTTCATCAAATAACGTCTCCGGAAGAAGTGTTTTTTCAGAAAAAGTTACCTGGAATCCACAATCTTGGTCAAGTAATCAAAATGGAAGTGCTCAGCGTTCTCCTAATCTGAAAAGTATGGTACAAAGTTTAGTCAATAACACCAGCTGGGTATCAGGTAATAATGTAAGTTTTATTATTAGAGGTAAAGGAAATAGCTTAACCAGTACATCTGCAAAAAGAGTAGCAGATTCTTATGAAGGAGGTGCGAATAAGGCTGCAAAATTGATCGTAGAATACACAACAAATAGTGCCAGATCTTTAGAGATCGCTAATATACCTTTAAATCAAAAAGAAGCTTTTAATATTCATCCTAATCCATTTGTTAATACTATCGATATTTCAGCATCATTATCAAAATCTAATAGTAACTATACTGTAATTATTTATACCTTACAAGGTAAGGTAGTGCATAAAGAAGGAATTTCATCCGGGTCAAAGAATGAAAGTGTTACGATAACTCCTAAAGTTAATCATTCGGGAATTTATTTGCTTTCAATTAGTGATGAGAATGGTAAGGTAATAGAAACCAAAAGGCTTATCAGGAAATAATAGTCTGAATACATAAAAAACGAATATTTTAAGAACCGCTAATTCTCAATAGAAATAGCGGTTTTTTATTTTTTTAATTAAAAGATTGCCTAAATGTTAAGGGAGAAATTTTTGTTTTATTCTTAAATAGTTTACTAAATGATGCAGGATGTTCAAAACCCAATTCATATGCAATTTCACTAATGCTTAATTCGGTTGTAGAAAGTTTTTCTTTTGCTTTACTAATTAGTTTATTGTGAATATGCTGCTGCGTACTTTGTCCGGTAATTATTTTTAATATAGTACTTAAATAGTTAGGCGAAAGGTTTAAATTTTTGGCAATTTCTGCAACCTTGGGAATTCCTTTAGTAGAAGTATTTTCTTCATTGAAACATTTATTTAGTGTTTCCTCTAATTTTATGAGAATTTGATGATTTGTGATTTTTCGAGTAATAAACTGACGTTCATAATAACGTTCTGCATAGTTGAGTAATAATTCAATCTGAGAAATGATGATACTTTCGCTAAATTTATCAATATTAGATTGATATTCTCTTTGTATATTTTCCAATATGTCTACAATAATATTTTCTTCTTTTTTGGATAGAAAAAGTGCTTCATTAACAGCGTAACCAAAGAAATCATAGTTCTTAATAGTCTTTACTAATGGTGTGCCCCATAAAAAATCTGGATGAATAAGTAATAACCACCCAGATGCATTTACTGTTGCATTTTGATTTATTTCAATTGTAAGAATTTGTTGTGGCGAAACAAAGGCTAAAACGCCTTCATCAAAATCGTATTTTTGTTGACCATAATTAAACTTTTCACTCACATTTCGTTTTAAACCAATTGAATAAAAATTTTGTGTCCATTTAATTTCTTCAGTATCTGTTGGATACTTCACTTTACTGTAATCAATTAGACTAATTAGAGGGTGTTCTGGAGCAGGTAAATTACTATATTTATGAAACTCACTTATGGTTTTAAATTGATACATATTGTTCATTTTTGAAATTTAGTAATCAGTTTTCTTTTCGCAAAATCATCTTTGTTTGTATAGGGTTTTATTTTTAAATTCTCATCGATAGAGAAATCTTTATCCCTGAGTATTCTTTATTTTTTCACATAACTCAATCTTCAAATCCAGTAGATATTCCTAAATTTTGATGCTCTTTCATTGCTTTTTGAATAGCTTCAATTTTTAGATTAGCATAATGATATGCGTCTTCCCCCATAAAAAAATGAACAGGAGGTTTTTCTTGTTCACTTAAAGCGATAAGGACGTCTGTAGCTTTTTCAGGGTCATTGGGTTGATTTCCGTTTATGTCGTTTAAGTGGGCTTGTTCTATTTCGCGAGCTGATGTATATTCTAAAATTGGGTTAGATGGTCTTTGAATAGATCCTTCTGATAAAAAGTTCGTTCTAAAATATCCGGGATAAAGTAAAGTAGTATTAATACCAAAGGGCTTCATTTCTTCTGCAAGTGCTTCGGTAAAACCAGCTACTGCAAATTTTGTAGAACAATAAATACCAAACCCTGCAAAGTTGCCAACATAACCACCAATTGATGCTATATTAAAAATATGCCCAAATTGTTGCTTACGAAGATATTGTGCCACATTACGAATTACATTTATTGAACCAAAGACGTTTACATTAAAATTATTTCTTACTTCTTCTTCTGTAAGCTCTTCTAATGTCCCTATTTGGCTATAACCAGCATTATTGACTACAATATCTATTTGACCAAAACGATCAATTGTATCTTCAATACCTTTTTTTACATTTTTACTTTGAGTGAGGTCCATTTCAATAGGCAGAAAATGTTCATTTTCTTTACCAATTTTGCTTATTAGAGCTTGTTTATTTCTAGAAGTTGCAGCAACATTAAATCCGTTCTCTAATAACTTTTTTACTAATATTAATCCCAAGCCCTTAGACGTGCCTGTAATAAACCATACTTTTTTTGTGTTCATTATTCTTTAGTTTTGAATTATGATACAAAGGTGATTTTATATAGTTTCATTTACTTTTCCAAATCTATGAAAATGATAGCCAAATCTACTTTAGTAAGGATTAGAGTACGGCTATTATTGTTAATATGTTATATAGTAGATTTATTTCCAAAGAGAGGAAATGAATTATATAAATTGTTGTGTGTTGCTTATTTTGGCTCGATATAAATTAATTTTCTAAACCTTCTATCATTTGAAGATTTATGAATTCTTTCTGTACTTCTATTAGTTTACTTAAATAATTTTCTGGGTTTATGTCTCTCTAGTATATACTTCGTTATTCATTTTAATAATGTGAATACTCTAATTGGTAGCGGGGCAAATTCGTTGGTGTCTTTTGCTCGTTTCAACCCAACATTATAGTTTTCTGTTTCTGTATCTCTTTATATCAGATTGATATTCTTAAAATTAACTACAATGTTGAAATGAAAGATATGTGGTCTTTATACTCTGCATCTTTTTAACCTAAAATAATGATTCTTGATCGGTTTAAAATCACAGTATAAGATGTTTTAGCCTCAGAATCATATAACCCTAAATTAATTACCATTTTAGAATACTGTATTTTCTATTTTAAACAATAATTAAATTTAGATACCTTGATAAGGATTAGGGTATCAAATTTGTTATTACTTGCGTTTCACTATGTAATGTTTTATGTACAGGACATTTATCTGCAATTTGTAAGATTCTTGCTATTTGTTTTTCATCAAGATCACCCTCTAATTTGATTTCTCTCTCAAAAGTGTCAATCTTTGCCATAGGATCTTCACAATTTTCACAATCTACAGCATGCGTCTTACTATAGCTGGTGTGTACTTCTACATTTTGGAGATCCCAACCTTTTCTGGCGACATACATTTTTATGGTCATAGCTGTACATGCAGATAAACCTGCGGATACAAGTTCATAAGGAGAGGGGCCAAAATCATGACCTCCAACACTTTCTGGTTCATCTGCAATCATATAGTGATTCCCTACTTTCATCTGGGTAGTATATCCTTCGGCATTACCCAAACTTACAACAACATGATGTTGACTTTTAATTTTTGATTTTTCGGGAATGTCTACATATCGAGAAGACCATTCGGCAATTACTTTTCCGACATAGATAGAATCTTCTTTTCGCATTAGTAAATGATCCGCACCATCCAAAGTAACAAAGCTTTTAGGATGCTTTGCGGCGTGATATATTTCTTCTGCATTTTTTATTCCTACGGTGATATCTTGAGGAGAATGCATCACAAGAATAGCTTTATCTAAACCTTTAGCAACCTGGGGTAATGATTTGGTTTCCAGATCATCAATAAATTGTTTTTTAATGGTAAAATCGCGACCACTTAAATTTACGACAGCCTTACCATTTGCTTCGATCTCTTCTAAGCCACTTTTTAATAAATGTTTTACATGTTTTGGGTTTGAAGGGGCTCCAACTGTTGCTATCGCTTTTATAGAATCAATTGCCGCTGCAGCAAAAATAGAAGCAGCTCCACCAAGTGAGTGCCCAACAATAAGGGTAGGGGCTTTATATTCTTTTTTGAGAAAGTCTGCGGCTGCAATAAGATCCTCTACATTTCCAGAGAAATTAGTGTCTGCAAAATCTCCTTCACTTTCCCCAAGTCCTGTAAAATCAAATCTAAGTACACCAAATCCTTGAGAAGTAAGTCCTCTACTAATATTTCTTACAGCGCCCAGATTTTTATTACAAGTAAAGCAATGTGCAAATAATACAAAATTGTGAGGATGTTGATCTACAGGAAGCTCTAAACGACCAGATAGTGTTTGACCTTCAGAATTGATAAAAGTGACTTTGGATAGGCTCATTTTAAAATTGTTTATGTAAAGAGTCGGTATAACTAAAAAATACTTTCTAAAGATAATTTTTTCAATTTAGAATTGCCTAATTATTATCCTTGAAAAAAACTATAAATAACTCCTAAAACATGTTAATGTTTATCAACCTTTATTTTAATTAATTAAATTTAGATATAACCAAAACTTTATATTATGTTAAAAAAAATTCTTGATTTAAACGGAGTTAACAAATTATCAAACGATCAACTAAAATTTGTAAAAGGGGGACTAGCCTGTGATATGGATAATCCTTGTCCTGGCAATACATATTGTGATTACAGATGGGGAGATGTTGGGTTATGTGTTTGATATTGAAGTATGTCACACATCTTGTAGTATTTAAATACTATTTTAGAAACACTTCTTTTTAAACAATTATTAGTAAAGTGCACATATCATGAAAAATTAAATCTTTCATGATATGTGCACTTTACTTTATTAAGATTTCTTCTCACCCAATAAAGTATAGAGTTAGCTATTCATCAAATAAGTTAAAAAGTGATGCTGTAGATAATACAGTTGCAAATTCATCTTTTAAACTTGCGATAGCAGTATCATGAATAAGTTGTGCGCCATAGTGCTCACCATTTACTCCAACCTTATTAAAAGTGGCAACAGCATCTTCTATTAAATAAGTATTAAAACCAAAATTACCAGCCATTCTCGTAGTCGTAGAAACACAATGATCGGTAGTAAGACCAGCAACCACCAGAGTATCAATATTTTTGTTTTCTAATTGTTCTTTGAGGTTTGTACCAATAAAAGCACTATTTACTTCTTTTTCGATAATAGGCTCATTAGTTAACGGCACTATAAAATCCATGAAATCGTTACCAGGATTGTCTTTTGATAATGGAGAAGAGGGAGTAGTAGAACAATGTTTAATATGAAATACAGGTAATTTCTTCTTACGCCAAAAAGCAAGCAGTTTTTTCATATTAATTTCGGCATCAGGGTTATTGCGCTCGCCACCCCAATATGCTATATCTTCAAAACCTTTTTGAATATCAATTAGCAATAATGCAGAAGTGTTGTCTTTTGAAATACTCATTAGTTTTTTTCTTTTTTTCTAAAGTCGGTATTATAGATCACACCTAACTGCAATCGATCAAAATTAACACCGGTAAAGTGGTTTTTAAGATACCCTAATTGGATACTAAAATTAGATTTTACATTATATCCAACAGCTCCGTATAACCTGTTTTGACCAAAAATTGGCTCCTGTAGGTTAATGAACACTTCATCATATACATTGAGAAACCATTGTTCATTAATAGGGTAGGTGAGCTGTAACCTATATCTTGCTCGGTGTTCGGTGAAATCATCATTTTGTGTACTTATAAATCTTTGCTCAAGACGATATCGGTGTTCAAATTTAAATTTACCGACGCTGTTTTTTAAAATAAACTGTTCGAATATTCGATGTTCATTGGAGTTTTCTTCATCAGGAATATCTTCAAAAGTGCCATCGGTACTAATAAAACCATATCCAAGAGTAGCAATTGCTTTATCATTGATATGATAATTTAACCCGGTCCTTAAGAGTAATTGATTAAATGTGGAAGTCACTTCGTAAAAACGGAATTGCGCTTCAGAATGAATACTAAAGTTATCGCTAATACGATTGGTGCCAAAATACATATACCAGGCACCAAATTCATCCTCGCCATTATCCTGAGCACTCGAGAAATTAATTAAAGAAAGCAATACTAAAAAAAGAAATAGTTTTTTTGTGTTCATGTGTGATTTGTATTTTGAGTTTTTCAAAATTAGGAATTAATTCTGTAGACCATCTGATTTGATAATAAATAAAGAGTGTAAAGATAGAATAAACCAACACCAGTTTTGATATAAAATTATGCTAAAGAAATTACAGTTTTTTTTTGTTGATCATTTCAAAAAAGGATTTGCGATATGTATCACTTATAGGTAATGCTTTATTGACAATATAAGCATGTAAAGAATCGGTTTTGATAATATGATTAATAGATACAATATAGGATTTATGAATCTTAATAAATGTCGTAGAAGGAAGTGTACTTTCTATATGTTTTAGTGTGCTATATGTAATAATTTGTTTGTCTAATAAATGAATCGCTACATAATTTTTTAGCCCCTCGATATAGAGAATCTCATTTATATATACTTTCTCATAATTATTTTTACCATCGGTCTTTACAAATAAGTATTCTTCGGTAGATTTATTTTGATGAATCGAAGATTCTTTCTGCTTAATTTTAAGTACTGCCTGATAAAAACGATCAAACTCAAAAGGTTTTAATAAATAATCAACAGCATTAAGTTCATATCCTTCTATGGCAAATTGAGGATAAGCAGTGGTAAAAATAATCTGTACTTTATCTTTAATAATTTTTGACAACTGAATTCCAGATAAATCCGGCATCTGAATATCAAGAAATACGAGGTCTATATTTTCATTTTCGATATGTTGTAGTGCTTCCAAAGCTTTTGTGGTACTACTGATGAGGTCAAGAAAAGGTACTTTTTCTACATAGTTTTTAAGCAAACGTATTGCTGGCGGTTCATCATCTACAATAAGGCAACGTAAAGATCTGCTCATAATGGAATTTTTAAATAGGCTTCAAAATAAGATTTTTCTTCTTTTTTATGCAATGTAAAATCATTTTTAAAAAGAGCAATTAACCTTTTTTGGACACTAGAATATCCAATTCCCGATGCTGCATAATGCTCTGAAGTAGCAACTCTATTTTTAGTGTTGATTTCTAAGCTTTCTGGTAGGATAGTGATTGTGATATTGGCTACTTCAGAGGTGTCATTTACAATTCCATGTTTAAAAACATTTTCAACAAAATGAATAAGCAGCATGGCAGGTACCTTTTGATTTGTAACAATCCCATGTACCTGGTAATTCACAGCTAGATTATCTTCGTAACGTTTTTGGAAAAAATATATATAACCTTCAATAAACTTAAGATCTTTTTCTAGTGATATACTATCCTGGTGAGCTTCATAAGTAACAAATCGTAAAAGATCAGAAAGCCTATGAATGTCTGCAGCAGTTTTTGGTTGACTTTCTATGAGTTCAGAATAAAAACTATTTAGTGTATTGAATAAGAAGTGAGGTCCCAATTGGGATTTAAGTAATTGTAATTCTGCCTTTTTATTCTCAATTTTTAATTGATGAAGTGTTTCTTTATGGTCTATGAATCTAAAGAAAAGATAGATAGCTGTACTAAAAAGTAGACTTTTAGAGGCATAATAAGAGTTGTCAAAAACATAAAACCCAAAATGTCGAGTACGTTCTACATAATTATGCTGTCCTGTAATGGAGTATAATAGCACTTCTTCTAATACATATCGAATACCGGCAAATAAAAATGCCAGTACAATAATTCCGATACTAAATTTAAGGATGTGCTTTCGCGAAAGCGTAAGAGGGCACAATACTTTATAGTTTAATACGTAAATACTAAAAAAAGTGATATACATAGTGATACCGAATAAATATATAGGGTAATCAAAATATTCTGCCCAACTACTTTTGTTCTTATATATGTAATCACCATATAAATCCATTATGATGATTAATGCACCAAGTATGGTATGATATCTCCAACGGTATTTAAATGCTGTCATGATTCAAAAATAACATTTAGAATATTTAATTTTTCCTTATATGGTTACAATCCCTCTTTTTCTTATACGAAAAGGGTAAACTATACAACCAAATATCTGTTAGCGCAATTATCCCTTTTTTATCCTGCGATTTACCTGTTACATGTAAATTAAAAACCTTTTAGAACACTAACCCTTTATTTTGTTTCAAAATCAAAAAACAATGAAACCAGTTATTATATTTATTACGTTATTTCTATTATTTTCTTGTAAAGAAAAACAATCAGAGCATGTTGTGAGCCAAAGCCAGAATGTAGACAAGATACCCGTTATCGATTCTGCATATGTAGCAACTAAAACAGCTTATTTTAAAATTAAGGATGGAGTTATTGTAGGAGATGGTCGAACAGTGTTGGATACTATTATATCTACATCACAATTTGTGATGTTTGGAGAACGTCATGGTTCAAAAAACACTTCGCAATTGATTACCGCTTTGATTCCAATGTTACATACGGGAGGATTTAATCATACTGCTTTTGAAGTTGGACCATATTCGGCTAAAAAATTGGTCACACTTAGCACTCCACCATCAGAAACGGTGAATAACTTAAGGAAATTTACTTCGCAATATGCCGGCAAAGAGGATAATCAAGTTCCAATTCCATTTTTTGATGGTCTCGAAGATGCATATTTCCTTCAATCCATCCGGGAGCATGATATGGGTATTTGGGGACTAGATCAGGAATATTATTCGTCAACCTTATATTTTATGGATGAATTACTCTCTTTTGTAAAGAATGATGCTGATTATACTATTATTAAATCAGAAAAAGAACAAGCGTCCAAAATAATTGCTTCATGGTATGAGAAGGAGGAGAATTCGGATACTGATATTGATCTTTTTACAGAAATCCAAAAGGAACCTAAAGTGCAACAATATTTGAATCGTTTCAGGAAAAATGAAGCTACCAAAAAAATCATCGAAGATCTAGAAATTAGCTGGGATATTTATTCTCGTTGGCGTAAAGATTCACATGCAGATCGGATAAGTTATATGCGTAATAACTTTTTGAAACATTATCAGCAAGTAGTAAAAATGGAATCTAATCCTAAGGTATTCTTAAAGTTTGGAGGCTTACACGCTTCTAAAATTCTAACTAATAATTGTTATGATTTGGGTAATTTGATTACTGAACTGGCACATCAGAATAATAGCAAAGCAACGATTATAAATTCCTGGAATTATCACTTTATTGATGAAACAGGAACAGAAGTGAATTATTTGAAAAAATATGCTTGGTATTATAAACGCTTAAGAGATCTTATGGTGTTAGGTAAGAGAGATGAATGGACTATTATTGATTTGACAGCTATTCGTGATGATATCCAGAATGGTCGTGTAGCTTTACCTAAAAACGGAGATTATCACCGTATCAAAAGTCTTATAGATGGATATGATTATCAGTTAATTCTTCCATTAGATACAGCAGTGACGCCCAATAAAAACTAATCTAAAAAGTATTAATAAAGATTCATTTAAAAACAAAAAATACAATTATGCGTATCATTATTTTGATAATACTACTCAATTTAAGTGTATTATCTATAGCTCAGGAACAAAAACCTGTTATTAGTGTCTTAGGAATGACCCATTTGCATAACCCAGGTGCTGATGCAGTAAATATGGATATGGGTAATATTCATTCTGATAAGAGACAGGCAGAGTTAAAAGAAGTCATTAGCTTAATTTCTAGGTTTAAACCTACTAAAATTGCCATAGAAATAGATAGAGCAGATACATTATGGAGTGAAACCTATTATAATGATTTTGTGAACAATACACTAGAGAAAACAATACATGAAGATGATAGATCTTTTATGTCAAGTGAAACGGTACAAATATGTTATCCTTTGGCCCAAATGATGAATCATAATAAATTATATGGCATTGATGCTTCTGCAAATTTTAATACTGATGCTGTAATAGCATATGCAGAGAAGCATAACCAAACGGAAGAATTGAAGGAGTTTGAAAACCTAATCCAAACAATGCAAAGTGATGTTGAAGCCATAGCAAAAGGTTCTATTTTGGAAATTATTCAATTCGCAAATTCAGAGAACTTTGACAAGAATTATAATCAAAGATTTTATTTAAAACACCTGATTGGTTTTGGTAAAGATGATCATTATGTGGGTACTCAAGCTGTTTCTGAATGGTATCTTAGAAATTTAAAGATTTTCACCAATCTTCATAGAATTGTTGAGCCAGAAGATAGGGTTTTAGTAATTTATGGAGCCGGACATAAAGATATACTTGTTGATCTTATTAAAGATCGGATAGATTGGGAATATTATGATATTAATCAAGTATTAAATGTTAGTAAATAGTTGCTTTTATAAAAAATGCTCCCTAATTAGATAATTAGGGAGCATTTTTTATTACATTTTCTTAAGTTGTTTTTTTAAGATTCTGAATCTACTTTTTTAGTTTCAGTTTTTCCATCATTTATTATTTCAGAACCTTCCCCTTTTAAATATTTATCTAAGAATTTAAGTACTCTACCATAAGCCTCAATTTGATTTTCTTTTTTTACAAATCCATGACCTTCATCTTCAAACAATACATATTCAACAGGAACACCATTTTTCTTAACTCCTGCTACAATTTCATCAGATTCTACTTTTAAGACTCTTGGATCCTGAGCACCTTGCAATACAATTAATGGTTTTGTAACCTTTTCAGTATGAAAAAGAGGGGAGATTTGTCTTAATCTAACAGAATCAGCAGTATTAGGATTACCCATTTCGGTATATAAAGCATCTTTAAATGATTCCCACCATGGCGGAATACTTTTTAACGTTCTTAACCAATTAGTTACACCAAAGATATTCACACCTACTTTAAATTCTTCGGGAGTATAAGTAAGCGCTGCCATTGTCATATATCCTCCATAAGAACCGCCGATAATTCCTATTTTGTTAGCATCAATAATATCTTGTTTTGCTAACCAATCTTTCCCAGCAACACAATCTTTTAGATCTTTATCTCCATGATTTTGATCATCCATTTTGAAAAACGTTTTACCATAACCACTACTCCCTCTATTATTAACAGCTAATATAGCATATCCATGATTTACCAGATATTGAATTGTAGAGTTAAATCCTTGTCTAGATTGTCCGCCTGGTCCACCATGAACCCATACTAATGCGGGAACTTTGTTATCTGCATTAGCTTGCTTAGGTTTGTAATAGATCGCAGGGACTTCTAATCCGTCGAAGGATTTAAAACGAACAACCTCAGAAGTTACAAGATGATCGGCATTGATATCTTTATTAAGAACGTCGGTTAATTTAAAATACTCTTTAGATGTGAGGTCATAAGCATATGAATTGGTAGGAGTATTTGACCCACCCACACTAAGTATAGCCATAGTTTCATCTCTGGAAAATGAAGCTCTATTAATTTGTTGATTTTCTATTGAAGGAAAATCAACTGTTTTGCCGGTTGCAACTTCTTTTACATCCATTACCGTTTTAGCGTCTTCATTGGTAAGCATGATTTGGTATTTTCCGTTTCGAGTAAAATAAAACGTGGAAATATCCCAATCTTTTTCTACTACTTTTTCTTTAGTACCATCCTCAAGATTATACTTCATTAAATAACTGAATTCGGCACTATCGTCTGTTGTATAGTATAGAGATTTACCATCTGGAGAAAAATCCTGAGGAGAGTTGCCACTTATGTTTTCGTTGATTTTAATTTGCTCTTTGGTATTTGTATTCATCAAAAACAAATCATTATCGTTAGTGTTGATCGGTTTGGTAAGAGCTATATATTTTCGATCTTCTGACATACCTCCAAACTGCATTCCATCCTCGTTTTTATATATCAATTTTGATGTAAAGGTGTTAATATTCATTTCATAGTGATCCATGAATTTTGGATTTCGTTCATTACTACCATAGAAGAAACTTTTTCCATCTTTTGACCATCCCCTAAATAATGCCCTTACATTTTTTTCAGGAGTCAAACGTTTTATTCCAGAACTATCTTTTACAAAGATTTTGAATATTTCATCTCCATTGCCATCCATTCTAAATAAAATTCTATCATCTTCGGGAAAGTAAGATATGCCAAAAATAGAAGCACTATCAGATTTGGTAACCGGTATGAATTCGCCTCCTTTTGCAGAAACAGTATACATATTATAAATTCCTGATCGGTTACTGGTCATGAGCACTTTGGACTTGTCATTAGAAAATCCATTAGTAAAGGCATTCTCATTATTCATGAACTGCTCTATCGAATATTGGTCAATTTTAATAGGTTGTTGAGCTATTTCTTCTTTCTTTTCCTGTTTACAGGAATAGAGTAGAAGTGCTCCTATACTAAGTAAGATTAGTTTTTTCATCTATTATATAGTTTAGTTATTATTCTAAAACAAAATTCTTCGCTTCTTTAAAAGGAGAAACTTCTAATTTTTCGATTGCTTCACGATATGGTTTCCAATCACTATTAAAGAAGGTATTGGTTTTGTTTAAAGCATCTTGTAATGCATCTTTTGCATGTTTTATAAGCGTATTCTCTGTTGAAGTAAGTCCATTCTGACGACTACCAGAATACCAGCTTGCTGTTCCCAAACGCTGCATAACAGTAACTTCTGGGTTACGAGTGATTCCCTGACGCTTATCTTCTTTACCAATGTAAATCGCAATTACGCTATCAATTTTCTTAGAAATATCCTTAGACAGTTTGATTTGATCTTTGAATTTCTTTTTATCTAATTTTTGAAATTCTTTTTGATACTTAGAGGCTATATCTTTACTCTCAACCAATTGCTTTACAGCATCTGCAGCTGTTTGTTGCATTTTTTCTAAATCTTTCGAAATAGTATATATTTCATTAATGCTTTTCTGAGAAACTTTTAATCTAGGATCAGATTGTACTTCTACCATAGTTTCCGATTTTTGATCACCATATTCTATAACCAGTTTGTATTTTCCTGGTTTAACGCTAACGCCTCCTGGTTCGCGATCTTTTTTCTGTATTTTTCTTGAAGGCCGATCCGCGCCTTTTTCATCCATAAACCAGGTAGTCTTATATATCCCTGTAGAATCAGGAGTTTTCTTTTTTAATGTTCTGATTAAACGATCTCCATCATAAAACTTAAAATGAATAGAGTCCCATTTTATTTTAGCTTCTTCTTTTTCATCCTCTTCTGGATCTTCTTCCTCTTTTTTGCCCTCGGTTTTATCAGAGTTTTCTTCTTTCTTTTTTTCTACCTGGATATAATACGATATCAATGAGCCATAGTCTTTATTTTCACCATTATACACAGCATCTCCACCAAAACGACTTCCTGTAGGTTGCTGATATGCTGCTTGATATGCTATTGATGGTTCAAATACCTGAAGTTTTTGGTTTAAAACGGCACTATTTTTGGCTAAAGCTCTTAGCGGTTTAATATCATCTAATACCCATGCAGCTCTTCCAAAAGTTCCAATAACAAGATCGTGTTCTCTGGACTGAATAGCTAAATCTTTTACAGGAACAGTAGGGAATCCTTTAGTCCATTTTGTCCATTTATTTCCAGCATTAAGGGATATATACAATCCGTCATCAGTACCTAAAAACATTAAGTTTTTTTCGATAGGATCTTCTATAATGCACAACGCATAGCTTTTTACGTCATTTTGATCTACAATACGTTCCCAAGTTTTACCATAATCTCTGGTTCTGTATGCATAAGGTGTATAGTTAAATCTACGATAATCATTAACAACAAGAAGTGCTTCTCCTTTATTTTTATTTGATGCTTTTATTTGTACAATCCAACTTCCTTGAGGCAATCCTTTTATGTTTTTAGAAACGTCGGTCCAATTTGTTCCTCCATTTTGAGTGATATGTAAACGTCCATCATCAGTACCAACCCAAAGCATATTTTGCTCTAATGGAGAAGGCTCGACTACTAAAACAGTACAGTGATTTTCTGCTCCTGTTGCATCCATAGTTAATCCACCACTTTCTGCTTGTTTTAATTTTTCTGGATTATTAGTTGTTAGATCGGGTGATATTACTGTCCAGGTAAGCCCTTTGTCAGTGCTTTTATGTACGAATTGACTTCCAAAATAAATGGTACTATTATCAAATGGATCAATATTGATTGCAGCATTCCAGTTAAAACGTAGTTCTACTTTTGGATCTGAATGTGTAGGGCGAACTATATAATTATTTCCTGTCATCCAATCATATCGACTCACAAACCCTTGTTGACTCATTGACCATCCATATCTTGAGTCATCCTTATCCGGTACTACGTCAAAACCATCTCCAAAAGAAATTTCCTGCCAGTAAGAGTTTCGTATTCCTTGAGCTTTCCAAACATAAGCAGGACCTCTCCAACTACCATTATCTTGCATACCTCCATATACGTTATAAGGAAACTCATTATCTACATTAATATGATAAAACTGTGCTACAGGTAGATTACCTATAAAACGCCAGGTTTTACCACCATCACGAGTTATGTTTAAACCACCATCATTACCATCAATCATATAACTTCCATCATTAGGATGAATCCACCATGCGTGATGATCAGGATGTACACCATTATCTACACCATATGCAGGCATTAACTGAGAAAAGTTCTTACCTCCGTCTTCAGAAACATTCACATAAGTAAATACAGAGTATACTCTATTTTCATTTTGGGGATCGACAAATATATCTGAGTAATAAAATGGACGATTACCGATATCTTTTTTGTCATTTACTTTTTCCCATTTAAATCCTCCATCTGTCGATTTATATAATGCGTTCTTTTTGGCTTCAATCAATGCATATATAATATTAGTTTTATTAGGCGCTATTGCCAGTCCAATTCGACCTAATTCTCCCTTTGGTAATCCATCTTTATCTGTTCTTTCTTCCCAGGTTTTACCTCCATTATGAGTTATATAAAGACCAGAGCCTTCACCACCAGATTTAAAAAACCAAGGATCACGTTTATGTTCCCACATAGCGGCAACTAATTTGTTAGGGTTTTTTGGGTCTATTACCAAATCTGCAGCACCTGTTTTGTTATTATTAAATAAGATTTTCGACCATGTAACTCCTCCATCGGTAGTTTTAAAAATACCTCTTTCTGGATGTTCTCCCCAGGGAGAACCAATAGCAGCAACATAGACGACATTTGGATTAGTAGGATCAATAATTACTTTATGAATATGGCGGGTTTGTTCTAAACCCATGAGTTCCCAGTTTTTACCTCCATCTAGCGATCTGTAAATACCAAAACCTCCATTAAGACTATTTCTCGGATTTCCTTCTCCTGTTCCTACCCAAATTACCGAAGGGTTTGATTGCTGAATCGCAACAGATCCTATGGATGCAGTAGCTTCATTATCAAAAATAGGCTCCCATTTAATACCTCCCGAAGTAGATTTCCATAGACCTCCTGATGCTGTTCCTGCATATATAATATCAGGATTAGAAGTAACTACATCGATGGACGTGACACGTCCACTCATACCTCCCGGACCTATATTACGAGGAGTACCATCTTTTATAAGATCCATGGTGAATGTTTGTGCAGATACAGAAGAAATTATACCTAGGAATAGCAATAAAAATATTTGTTTTTTCATTTTGTCAAATGTGTGTTAATTATAGTTGTATTTGTTGTTCTAATGTGGTAAGAAAGTTGATGCTTGGATATCTTTTTTTTAATTCTGATAAATTTTTCTCTTTTACTCTTGGCGAAATATGAGTGGCAATTATTTGTTTTGGATTGATATATTTCTTGATCAATTCTGAAGCATTATCAGGTAACAACATCCAGTATGGAAGAATAGCAATATCTATAGTTTCTTCCTGTAATTTTAATTGATTAAACAAGTTAATTTCTTCAAGCCAGTTGGTGTCGCCTACATGAAGAATGTTTTTGTCATTTATATTTACAATATAACCCACATTTTCAACTGAGATATGTCTTTCTCCTGCATGATTTATTTTAAGACTTGTGATTGTAATCTCTTCTAATGTAGAAGTTTGCTTGCTATAATTGTCCGTTTTTATTGTAATTACTCTTTCTTCAAATTCAGAAAAGTTCTTGGTAACCTGACTAGCTGCAAAAAGGAACGCTTTTGTATTGGATTCTAAATATTCCTTTGTGAGTTGTTCGCTAAAATGATCTCCATGATAGTGCGTAAATAGAATGGCATTAGGTTTTAAATCGGTAGTAATCTTATCGACTAATTTTTTAGAAGGAAATAAATAATCATCACCATATTTTGTATGCAAGCCATCAATTAAAACAGAAGATTTTCCTCCAGAAATAAATACTCCCATATTGCCCGTATAAGTGAGCATTATGTTTTCTTGCGAAATGCCAGAGACATATAGTAGAAAACTAGTGAAAAGAACGAGTAATTTTGGCACTTTTTGACAGGTTTACTTAGAAGTCTCTAAAGTAAATAAAATGAAAATGCTAAAGTCTTAAAGGGGTGTTAAGGTGAAATCATCTACATTTGAAGGATAAAACCGCGGTAAAAATGAAATTTATAGAACTCACACTGAAAAGTCATATAATTGTACATGGGTTTGATGCTCGTAATCAAGAAATCATAGAAGAGGTACACGTTGAAAAAGCTTCTAGAAAATTAGTAGCAATGGATAGAATCTTATCGGTAAGTGATAAGTATATTTTAATACAATATGCCTATGATCGAATTATATACTGGGAGTATATGGAAAGTTTTGAAGAATTGCAGAGCCTGTTAGAGTAATACTCAGAACAATAATATTATAAAATTAGGAAAAAGTTTTGCGTTATACTTTACTTAAATTCCTGAGGAAAAGATGAAGGTTCAAAATTCCAGAAATAAGGTAATAAGTAGTATGTTATTATTACAATAAGTATAATGGATATTATGTTTAACCAAAATCCTTTTTTCATCATATCAGGAATCGTTAGAAATCCTGAGCCAAATACAACAGCATTGGGAGGAGTTGCCACAGGAAGCATAAATGCACACGAAGCTGCAATAGTAGCTCCTACCATTAATATAAAAGGATGTACATCAAGAGATAGCGACATAGATGCCAGAACAGGCAATAACATTGAAGTAGTGGCAACATTGGATGTGATTTCGGTTAAAAAGTTTACTACTGTGACAATAAATACTAATAGTGTAATAAGGTAAACTCCTTGTAGTAGTGTCATTTGTGTGCCTATCCACATGGCGAGACCAGATGTTTTAAAACCAGCAGCCAAAGCTAACCCTCCACCAAAAAGTAATAAAACTCCCCACGGTAATTTTACTGCAGACTCCCAATTCATCAGAGCTTTTCCTTTTTTACTACTGGGAAGAAGAAAGAGAAGAATTGCAGCAGTTATAGCAATTGTAGTATCATCTATTGCAGAAAAAATAGGTTGTAATAAAAATGATCTGGTAATCCATGCAAAAGCTGTAAATACAAAAACGACTAGTACCAACTTTTCTTCAAAAGATATTTTACCAAGTTCTTTTAGTTGTTTCCTTACCTCGTCTTTTCCTCCGGGAAATTCTTTTTGTTTAAATGTAAATGCTACTTGTACCAAATATCGCCAACAAATAAAAAGCATAAGTGCAGAAATAGGGAGCCCTATGACTATCCAGTTAGTAAACGTAATTTCAAAATCATAAATCTCCTTTATGACACCTGCCAAAATAAGATTGGTAGGAGTCCCAATTAATGAGGCAACTCCGCCAATAGAAGCACTATAAGCAATGGCTAGCATTAGTGCTTTTCCAAATATTTTGTTTTCATTTTCAATGGTATTTGGATTATCCGTAAGCTGGGTAATAATTGCAATTCCTATAGGTAACATCATCACTGATGTTGCAGTATTAGAGATCCACATAGATAAAAAAGCTGTAGCCACCATGAAACCAAGAATCATATTCTTGACATCTGTACCGATAAGATTAATGATATTTAAAGCGATACGTTTATGTAAATTCCATCTTTCTATCCCTATAGCTAATATAAATCCTCCAGCATATAAAAAGACATTGTGATTACCAAATGCAGCGGTAGTTGTTTTAATATCCAATCCCCCTGAAAGTGGAAATAAAACAATTGGTAATAACGAAGTAGCAGCAATAGGAATTGCTTCTGTAATCCACCATATAGCAACCCACAGAGTACTAGCTAATATTGCATTAGCTTCTTTTTTTAAGCCTTCTGGATGAAAAAATAATAGTACAAGAATAAAAATTAAAGGGCCCGAAATAATCCCTATTTTTTTGATACTTATATTCATAGGATAGGGATGCTTATTATGAAATCATAGGATTAATAAATGATTTAATATGAATAGTAAAAGTATGTATAAAAGAATTAAACAATTATATCTTTCAAGAAATATTACTTTCAAAAGTTAAAACTTGTAAATCAAATACATTTTATAATAAGTACACCAAGAAATAAAATACAATGGAAGCCTTGAGAAAAAATATTAAGAATTTATCTCAGTTTTTAAACTGGTAATTAAGAACATAATTAATTTCTTTTTGTAATTACTTAGGAGTCATGATTTTAGAATTATCACTATTTCTTGCCGAAATAAGTCTAAAGTCTTTATTTACTTTGATGATAAATATTTTACCTGTATGTAAATTAACCATCTTCCACCTAAATCCATATGAAGTTTCAAATATGGCCGATCTGGCGGTTTTTCGTAAATCAATTTTATCAATATTTTCAATAATTTGATTAGCTAATAAATCTAGACCTCTTTGTTTTACTTCTTCTGCAGAAAGTTTGCGATCTCTGGGGTTTTGAAGATATTTAGTTGAGAGTGTGAATGAATTTTTATCAATATTGATATTTGGGTACAAAGAAAATGAGCAAAGTATCAAAAGGGGTAGTATATAATTTTTCATAATCTGACGATTTTGGTAATTACATACTATGTCATGCACATATTTTGCAATTACACGGAGTTTACGTTTATTCTCATATGTATTTGTTGTAATGCTTTAACAATTATCTCAATAAGGGGTATTGTAAAATTAAACCATTAATGCCCTTTTTTTGGTATTATTTTGTTAAACAAATGATAAATTGTCTTAAATTTTAATGTTTTTCATTAAAATTTTATGGATTTATTGAGAAATATTTAATTTGAATAATGATGAAAGGCTATTTTTTATATAATTTTTTACCTGCCTCATAATATTTATCTCCGTCTATCCAAAAAGGAGTTTTTGGATTATTAGCAATATTTCTACATGCTAAAACATAAGATTGAAAAAACTTCAATAAATATTCATAATCCAAAGTATCAGGATTATCAGTAACTTGATGATAATATTTGGTAATTTCTTCATCAAAAGCGGTAAATCCCATACTAAATGTTGGAGCAGGAATACCTTTTGCAGCAAAATTTACATTATCTGACCGGTCAAATAATCCTTGTTCAGGAGCAGGATCATCAATTGCTTTTAGTCCAAATTTGGCAGCAGCATCTACAATATCGTTTTCTGCAGTTGTCCTACCTAAACCAACTATAGTAGCAATGGTAGTATCATTATAACCTCCGTTATCACTATTAAAGCAATATACCATTTGATCTAGTGGAATAACAGGATGTTCTACATACCATTTGCTACCTAAAAGACCTTTTTCTTCACCTGTAAAGAGAATAAAAAGAGCGGATCTTTTGGTTGGGTATTTTGCAATGTTTTTGGCCGCAGAAAGGACAGTAACAGTTCCTACTGCATTATCTCGTGCTCCATTGTATATAGAATCATTTTCTACCGCTTTTCCGATACCTACATGATCATAATGTGCAGAATAAATAACATACTCATCTTTAAGTTTAGGATCTGACCCTTCTACCATACCAACAACATTTTGTGAAAAGCTATTCGTTTTTTTAATTCCTTCAACTACAATCTCAATATCTAATTCTTTATTTGTAGAAAAGAGTTTACTTATTTCTTCAGTTTTGTCATTGATCCAGGTATGAGAAAAAGTATCCGAATTATTTTTATCATCAATATTCATTTTCTCCCCGTTAAAATAATGATCCATCCTAGTCCAAATAGGAGCTTTAACATTGCAAAGTTCAATTATACCTAGAGCACCATTGTCTTTGGCAAGAGCTATTTTCTGAGCTCTCATTGAAAAAGCAGACATCGTATTTTTATTATCCTTAGTACCTACAATAGCAACTATATATTTGCCTTTTACATCAATATCACCATAATTTTCTTTCATTCCATAATCCAGAAAAACGGCTTTTCCTTTGTAATTAGTATTTACTTTAGTAACTGTTAGGATATCATCTAATTCGATATCTCCTATTTTAATTTTGGTTTTTGTAGCGCTGGAGATTTTATTCAATTTTACTTTTTGGAAGTAGGTGTTGCTATCGGGAACTGTTTTTACACCGTAACCTCTAAGCATATTAGCCAAATATTGAGCAGCAATTTTGTTTTCAGGGGATCCAGTTTGCCTTCCTTTTAATTCGTCAGAAGCTAAAAAATAAATATGACCTTCGATTTCACTTTTAGAAACAGTGGATTTTACTTTGTCAATATCATTCTGTGCAGTAATAGAAAATGTAAAAAGTAATAGTAGTATTGTTAGAATATGTTTTTTCATGTGTAAAGAGATATAATATGTTATGAAAACGAATATATGTGATATGAATTTAAGGAATATCTACTCTCTTCAAAGATAATAAATGTTCGCGATTACAACTTTTACAATAAAGGAGAAGTTGTTTTTGGTTTCAATTATCCAAAACAAATGTTAATTCTGATTTCTTCAAAGGTCGATTCGTTAGAATCTTTTGCAAAATATACTAACTTTAACATATGAAAAAGAAAAAAGATTTTTTTAAAAAGGGCTTTACCTTTAAAGCCTACGAAGCTCCAGAACAATCTCCTTTTGATAAGCTTTTTGATATTTTTCAGGAAATTATTACACATACTTCTGGTGATCTAGATGAAGCTTTGGATTGGATGAAAGAGTTAGATAAAGAATATGAATTAACTGATGAAGAATATACATTAGATGATTTTGTAGAAGACCTAAAGAAGAAAGGATATATTCGTGAAGAAGTTGATAAAAATGGTAAAGGAGGAATGTCGATTACTGCCAAAACAGAACAGGCTATTCGAAAAAGGGCGTTGGATCAGATTTTTGGAAAATTGAAGCGAAGTGGAGCAGGCAATCACAGAACAAACTATATCGGTAGAGGGGATGAACATTCTAGAGAATTTCGAAATTATCAATACGGAGATTCCTTGGAACGAATATCGATGACAGAAAGTTTAAAAAACGCTCAAATTAATCATGGTATCGGGGACTTAAATCTTACCGAAGAAGACCTCGTTGTTGAAGAAACACAGTTTAAAGCTCAAATGAGTACGGTATTAATGATAGATATTAGCCATAGTATGATTTTATATGGAGAAGATCGAATTACACCTGCAAAAAAAGTAGCTATGGCACTGGCCGAATTAATTACTACACGATACCCTAAAGATACATTAGATATATTAGTTTTTGGTAATGATGCCTGGCCTATTGCTATTAAAGATTTGCCATACTTACAAGTTGGACCCTATCACACTAATACTGTAGCGGGCCTACAATTAGCAATGGATATGCTGCGAAGAAAACGTAATACCAACAAGCAGATTTTTATGATAACAGACGGTAAACCTAGTTGTTTAATAATGCCAGATGGACAGTATTACAAAAATAGTAATGGTTTAGATAGACATATTGTAAATAAGTGCTATATGATGGCTCAACAAGCCAGAAAGTTACATATTCCGATTACTACATTTATGATCGCTCAAGATCCTTATTTGATGCAATTTGTAAGAGAATTTACGTATGAAAATCAAGGAAAAGCATTTTATACTGGATTAAAAGGATTAGGAGAAATGATTTTTGAAGATTATGAAACTAATAGAAAAAAAAGAATCAAAGGATAATATTATACCATTAGAAAATAATACTAAAAAGAAAAAGAAAAATTTCGAAATAGATGAAAATTGAAAAAATAAATACGCTGGGTCAATTAAAAAAAGAAGGATATAAAAGTATTTCCATTAAAGATGAACTTAGAAATAACCTGAGGACAAAAATTGGCAATAAAGAAAAAACCTTTACAGGAATTCATGGTTATGAAAATACTGTGATTCCCGAATTAGAAAGAGCAATTCTTTCCAGGCATAATATTAATTTACTGGGTCTAAGAGGTCAGGCAAAAACTCGTTTGGCAAGACAAATGATTAATTTGTTAGATGAATGGATTCCTATTGTAGATGGATCAGAAATTAATGATGATCCTTTTAATCCTATTTCTAGATATGCGACTAATTTAATTGAAGAAAAAGGGGAGGATACCCCAATTAGCTGGTTACATAGATCAGAACGTTTTTCAGAGAAACTAGCTACTCCAGATGTTACCGTAGCAGATATTATAGGGGATGTGGATCCTATTAAAGCGGCTAACCTAAAATTAAGTTATGCCGATGATAGAGTAATTCATTTTGGGATGATTCCCAGAGCAAATAGAAGTATTTTTGTAATCAATGAATTACCAGATTTACAAGCACGTATTCAGGTAGCATTATTTAATATTTTGCAAGAAGGTGATATCCAGATTAGAGGATTTAAGCTGAGGTTACCTCTAGATATGCAATTTGTATTTACCGCAAATCCAGAAGATTATACTAATCGGGGAAGTATAGTAACACCATTGAAGGATAGGATTGGATCGCAAATCTTAACACATTATCCCGAAACAATAGAAGTGGCAAAAACAATAACGCAACAAGAAGCTAAACTTGATGAGAGGCAAGCGGATTTGGTGTATGTACCGAATATAGCAAAAGACATATTAGAACAGATTAGTTTTCAAGCGAGAGAAAGTGAATTTATTGATCATAAAAGTGGTATAAGTGCAAGGATGAGTATTACTGCTTATGAAAATTTATTAAGTACAGCAGAATATCGAGCTTTGCAATCTGGAGATAGTACCACTTTATTGCGTTTGAGTGATTTTATAGGTATTATTCCTGCAATCACTGGTAAAGTAGAGTTAGTATATGAAGGGGAGCAGGAGGGAGCTGCATCTGTAGCACATTCTTTGATAGCAGATGCAATAAAAACATTGTTCCCGGATTATTTTCCTAATATAGAAAAATTAGAAAAGGAAGATTATGAAAGCCCTTATCAGGAATTAATTAATTGGTTTTTTGAAGAAAGCGGGTTTGAATTATTGGATGATGTATCAGACGCAACATACAAGGAGAAACTAGATGTAATAGCACCACTTAATGATCTAATCATAAAATATCAACCAGAATTGAGTAAAGAAGATAGCTATTTTATGAAAGAGTTCTTATTGTGGGGATTAGTAGAATTTAAAAAACTAAGCAAATACAGGCTGTCAGAAGGATTTAGGTTTAAAGATCTTTACGGGAGTTATATCAGTGGTTTATAGTATATATTTACCACCAAACAACAAAGAATCGTGCATAAGAATCTTCATTTTCTTTCATCCAAAGAAGTGGAGATTTTTTTTGTAAAAGAGGGGTTTGTATTTGTGGTAAGATTTCTTCAAAAGAAAACCATGTATTGCAATATTTTGGATTAGAAATCCAATCTTTTTTTTGTGGTATATAGAATTGATAATTACCATATTGTTCATCAGTAAAAGCATTTGATTTTTCCCAAAAACCAACAATACAGTTATTGTTTATCATAGGGAAAGTATGATGTTTTAGCGTAATAGGAACAAACAAATATGATATAAAACAAGCTTGTTGATTGATTTTTGATACATCAAGCTGCAGGTTTTCTAAAATAGGTTTGGTTTCTTTTTTATACAGTAGAGGAAACTGTTTTAAAGTTAGTTTTTTTACTTTTTGGAGTAATGAATCTTTTCTATTTGGACCAATCCAAGTCTCAAGTCCATCTCCTAGAGTAGTGTCATAAAGATAAAATTTACAAACTAATTCTATATGTAATACTTTGTTTTGTTGAAGATCTTTAACGATAAAATCTAACTCTCCTATTGTAATTTTATGATCGAATACCTGAATGTTTTTTGCAAGAAGATCATATCGATCGGATGAAGTTATACAATATTCAAAAAAGTGCTCTACGCGTTTTCCTAAAACCTCATTTTCCCCAATATTAATTTGTACAATTTCAGGATGAATAGCATTTTTGATTAATTCTTCAAAATTAAAAATAGAGAATTCATATGATGTCCCACTATTCCATAAAGAAGTACTGTTTAAAAAACTCAGGTACTGATGTTTGAGAGACATCTAGGTCAATTTTGATTTAGTAAATACAGAAAAGTACTTGTTAATAATTGGCTTTAAGATTTTTCTATCTACAGGTTTAGAGACAAAATCATCACATCCAGCCTCTAATGCTTTTTCTATATCTTCTTCTGTTGAATATGCCGTTTGTGCAACTATAGGAAGACCAGGTCTCATTTTTTTTATTTTCCTTGTCGCAGTATATCCATCCATGATAGGCATTCTTATATCCATTAATACTAAATCAATAAGAGTATTATTCTCACAAATATCTACAGCTTCTTTACCATTTTCAGCACGATGAATAACAAATTTATATCCTTTCATTTTTGATAAAATGGTTTTAAGAAATAAGAAGTTAATGTCTCCATCTTCGACAATTAAAATAACCTGCTTGATTGGGATATCCATTTTCACTTCAGAAGTATCAGAAACAGTATCTTTATTAGGATCAATGATAGGCTGATAGGGAATTGTTAATTTAAAAGTAGATCCTTTATTGAGCATCGACGTGAATGAAATATTTCCATGAATCAATTTTGCGTTTTTTAAAGCAATGGATAATCCTAATCCAAGTCCGTCATAGCTTTTTGTTACTTCTTTTTCAGATTGAGAAAAATTTCTAAAGATTAATTCCTGGTCTTGTGGTTTAATGCCAATACCGGTATCAATAATCTTAATAAGGATTTGATTATCTATAATTTCACAAGAGATTTCAATAATACCTTTGTTTGTAAATTTGATCGCATTATCAATAAGGTTATATAAAATTTTATTGATTTTTAACTTATCCATTAATATAATTCCTTGATCATCAGTCAGAGAATTATTAAGGTAAATTGCAATATTTTTAAGGATGGCTTTGCTTTGAAAATTTGAGAATAGTTTTTGCAATAGATCATTAAGATTCATTTCTTCAAAACGAACCTCGACCTGATTGGTTTCTAATTTTGATATTTCAATAATATCATCTATTATATTGATGAGTTGATTGCTACTATCTATAATAATTTTTGAATATTCTTTTTGTTTCTCGGGAGTGATTTTTGGATCATTAATTAATTCTGAAAAACCAATAATACCATTCATTGGGGTACGTACTTCATGAGAAATATTATGAATAAATGCTGTTTTTAATTTGTTACTTTCTTCTGCACGTTCTTTTGCTATATTCAATTCTTTGGTTTTTTGTCTAATTAAGTACTTAAGATATCGATTAAGTAGAAGAATTATAATAAGAGAAAGAAGGATAATCCCTGTAAGTATTATCCAAAAACTTGGTTTTTTATAAAATGGAATAATTGCATGATATAACCAGCTGTCAAAAATAATTTCCTTTTCATCATCGGTTATGCTTTTGGTGGTTTTTGAAAAAATTTGATTAAGTATCTCATTGTCTTTCTGCACCGCAATGCTAGGAGTATAATTGTATTTTGTCTCAGAAACTATTTTAAGATTATCCAGATTTTCTGTATTAATCAAATAATTAGCGACTGCTTTAGGACCAATGTAGGCATGGTACTTTCCTGAGCTTACTTGCCGTAAACAAGTAACACCATCAATTTCTGTCGAAACAATAAGGTTTTTTTCTTTTTCTTTAAGAATTTCATGTATGCCATAGTCTTTAGGAACTGCTATGGTTTTATCATAAAAATCTTTCAGATTTGATCCATAAGATGAATCTTTTCTAGTTATAATTGAGTAAGGGGACTCAAAGAGTTTAGAATAAAATTCAAGGTAAGAACTACGCTTCTTGGTTTCTTGAATTTCTAATATGATATCAATTTTATTACTTTTTGCATCATTTAATAATCGCTCCCAATTGGTATATAATTTTTTTTGAAACTTATGATCTATTTTGTTCTCGATCAGTGTGAGATAATCGATCAAAATACCATCTATTTTTTCGTTTTCATTAATGAATTGATATGGGGCGTAATATGGAAATACACCAACAGAAATACTATCATTGGCTTGTAACCAATTTTTTTCATCTTCTGTAAGTATTTGAGATTTAGAACAAGAAAAGATACCTATTAAAGCAAGTGATAAAAGAAAAACATATTGTGTTTTTTTTGGCATAGTAGTTAGCTAAATATCCATTACTTTTTCTCTCCCTCATTACTAAAGATACTATTTAATAGGAACACTATCAAAAAAAGAACAATCTTATTTTACAAAACGAATACTATCATAGTGTTTTTGAAGAAGTTGATGTTAGATACTTTTTCAGAATTTTACTAGTAATTTTTGGGTCCACAGGTTTTGAAATAAAATCGTCACACCCGGCAGCAAGAGCATTCTTAATATCTTTATTTGTTGAATAGGCGGTTTGTGCGATAACAGGAAGTTCGGGGTGTGATTTTTTAATTAATCTTGTAGCTTCATAACCATCCATTTCAGGCATTTTTATATCCATAAAAACGAGATCTATATCCTTGTTTTTTTTACAAAATGCAACAGCTTCTTTACCATTTTTTGCGCGATGAATAACAAAATTGAAATCCTCCATCTTCATTAATATAGTCTTGAGAAATAAAAAATTGACTTCACCATCTTCTGCAATGAGAATGATATATTCTTTGAGATTTGTTTCTAAAGACTTAGGGGCTGTTTTAAGTCCAAAATTCTTAGAGGTTATAGACGTATAAGGAAGCTCAAGTCTAAACTTAGATCCTTTATCAGGAATGGAAGAAAATGATAATTTGCCTCCCATTAAAGCAGTATTTTCTTTAGCAATAGTTAATCCAAGTCCAAGTCCTCCATATTTTTCGGATATTTGGTTTTTTGATTGAGAGAAACTCTTAAATATACGATGTTGGTCTTTTAATTCAATTCCTATTCCAGAATCTCGAACAGTAATAATTAAAGAATCGTTTTGTATTGCACATGAAACTAATATGCCCCCTTTTTTAGTAAATTTGATTGCATTTTGAATAAGACCATTGATGATCTTCTTCAATTTAGATTTATCAATAATGATAAAACGTTGTTGATTTGTAAGATTATTATTAAGAATAAGAGTAATTCCTTTTTTCTTTGCTTTAGCTTCAAAAGTAGAAAAAGTGTTATCTAATAGATAAAAAAGATCAGTTTCTTCGGCATGAATATTAACAAGTTTAGTTTGTAATTCTGAAATCTCGAGTATACTATCCATGCTATGAATTAATTGTCTACTACTGTCTACTATAATATCAATATATTTAGCTTTTTCTATTGAAGATACCCCGGGTTCTTTTAGGAGTTTAGAGAACCCAATAATACCATTCATCGGAGTACGGATTTCATGTGATATATTATTAATAAAAGCTGTCTTTAATTGATTATCTTTTTCTGCAAGATCTTTTGTAATTCTTAAAGCTTTTGTTTTTTGGCTAACTATATATCCCAAGTAAAAATTAATGCATCCAACACCTATTGCCCCTAATAGCATAAAAAAGAAAAAAGGAAACCAGAAATTTGTCTTCTTATAAAATGGTTTTGTTTCTATATAAAGCCAATTTTCTATTATACTTTGTTTTTCTTCATGAGAGATATTATGAATTGCTTTTTGAATAATAGAATTAAGTATAGTGTTATTCTTGCTTACGGCAATTCCTGGTTTATATGCTAATTCGGTTTCTGAAACAATTTCTAAATTGTTTAAACCCTTATTCTTAATAAGATAATTAATAACAGCTTTTGGACCAATAGATGCATCATATGTTCCTGAATTTAATTTTTGAAGACAAGTCAAATCATTGCCATCTTCAACAAAATTAAACAAAGGATACTTTTGCTTTAAATTTTCAAAAATTGCATAATCTTCTGGAACGGTAATTATTTTGTTTTTAAAATCACTAATCTTACTTCCATTATAAGTGCCCTTTCTAGCTACAATTACATGTTTTGACCTAAAGGATTCTGCATAAAAGTTTAAATAAGTTTCTCTATTTTTGGTAGATTGCATTTGCATAATAAGATCTACTTCACCGTTTTGTGCATCTTTCATTAATTCTGGCCAATCCAAGTAATATTTTCTTTGAAATTTATAGCCTATTTTTTCTTCTATTAAAGCTACATATTCTACAAAAACACCAACAATAGTGTCGTCATCATTGATGAATTCATAAGGAGGGTAATACGGGAAAGACGCAATGGCAATGCTATCATTTTGTGCTAACCATTTTTTTTCCATATCCGTTAATATCTCTCTCTTAGAACAAGAGAAAAATAGAACTGAACATAGTAAAAAGACAAGGGGGATAAGAAATATTTTCTTATTAGACATTTAAATACAATCTTATAAAACAATGATAGTGATCTTGTTAAAGATAGTATAATGATAATATTTTAAAAAATTTAAGTTGATTATTTATTTATTTCGGTGCCATCAGGGTACAATGCAAACCTACCTTTTGACGGCGAATGTACATGATCATAACCAGACCAAGGCCAGCCTCCAAATTCAGTTTGTTGATATTCTTGGATAGCTTCTCTAATTTCTATTTGACTATTCATAACAAATGGCCCATGTTTTACTACAGGCTCATTAATAGGTTTCCCTTGTAACATTAATAAGTGTCCCTCTGAAGCGGTATTTTTAATAGTTATTTCCTGATCAGATTCTAAAATGATTTCATGATGAACAGGTATAGTATATTCTTCTGTGATAATTTCTTTTCCTTTAAAGAAATATAATGACCTGTTAAGCCCACTAGAAGCTTTTGGAAAAGTGTAGATTGCGTTAGGGGCCATTTTTATAGTCCATATGGCTACTTCGTTTTGAGGATCTGCCGCCCAGGATTCTGGTGCAGGTTCTGGAGCGGTTTTATTATTTAGACTCCCTGCGATTAATGTAATCTCAGTATTATTTTTGTGCTCATCTATTACATTAATTTTTGGAATTTCCTCATTCCACAACATTTTAAAATGAGGCGTCACCATTTTTTTACTTCTGGGAAGATTAAGCCAAATTTGAAATAATAGAAATGGATTTTCTTCTTTTGTATTTAATAATGGAAACATTTCAGAATGTTGTACACCTTTACCTGCTGTCATCCATTGTACATCGCCATTTCCAAAACGTCCTGCAGCTCCTAAGGAATCAGAGTGATCTACTAATCCTTTTTGCACAATAGTAACAGTCTCAAAACCTCTGTGAGGATGTGCGGGAAAACCTGGTATTTTAGTACCATGATACATACGCCATCCATCTTTTGGAGTGAAATCTTGACCAATGTTCCTTCCTTCAAGTGAAGCATCGGGGCCTAATTGTCCATTTCCCTTGGGATATTGATCTTCATGATATGCACAAAATAAAAAAGGGTCACTGGTTTCCCAGGGAAAGCCTAAAGGTTTGATTTTTTTTATAGCACTCATAAGTTAGTATTTTGATCCTTTACTAATGTTAGATGATGATTTGGTTATAAATGCTCTAATGTCCTCATTAGCCTGAATTAGATCCTCATTACGTAGATACATCATATGTCCGCTACGGTATCCTTTAAAACTAAGACGATTGGTAAGTTTTCCGTTAGCGTTTAATTGCCACATAACATATTTAGCATTAAAATAAGTGGTTGCTCCATCATAATAACCAGATTGTATCATGGTATGAAGATTGGCATTCATTGCCATTGCTTTTCGTAAATTTTCTCCGGTAAGATTACCTTTACTTCTGTCCCAGGGTCTAACCGGGCCAAACATATTGTATTTTAAATCTGTTTTAAATTTTAGTTCCTGGCTGTAGTAATAGTTTATAGCTGGAGTAAATGCATGAAGCCATGAGGTCAATTCACTATTGTAGTCTGGGTTCTCTCCGGCTTCTTTGATATCCATTCCTTTATAACGAGAATCTAACCTACCAATCGTATATCCTTCCTTGTCGCGCAAAAGATCTTTCCAAAAATAAGATTTTGGTACTTCTAGATTATGTTGACGAATTGTTTTTTTGGAAAGACCAGAATAGTAGGACATCTTAGCAATCACTTCTTCTTTTTTAGAAGTATCAAGATATCCACTTTTTATGATTGATGGTAATAACTCATTGATTGTATATTGTTCGACTTCTGGTAAAACCTCTAATAAATCTTTGCTTTGAAGTTCTGAAGGAAGCATTTTATGATACCATGCAGCGGCAGCAAAATAAGGAAGGCGATTCGCCACTTCTACTGGGCCAGCAAATTTGAAACCAATTTCGGTGGGAGAGACCAATATCACTCCGTTAAGATACATCCATTGACGATTTTGAAGTTCTAGAGCCAAACCAGAAACCCTTGTGGTTCCATAGCTCTCTCCTATAAGATATTTTGGAGATCTCCAACGATTATTTCGAGTAACAAAGGTATTGATCCAATCTGCAAGATATTTTACATCTTCATTTACTCCGAAAAACAATTTTTTATCAGGCATTTTTCCATCCTCACCTGGGGTCATTCTAGAATATCCTGTATTTACAGGATTTATAAATACAATATCTGCAACATCTAGTACAGAATTTGGATTAGATTTAATACCGTATGGTTGTATAGGGAATCCTTCATTATCAATTTTAAGAATACGTGGACCGGTATATGCGATATGCATCCAAACTGAAGCAGAACCAGGGCCTCCATTGAATGATATCAATAATGGTCGGTTTTCATCATTTTTGACATCTGATTTTTTATAATAGGTATAGCACAGAGATGCAATTGGCATTCCGGCTTCATCCCATACAGGCTGAAAACCAACAGTTGCGGTATAAGGAATTGTTTTTCCTTTTATTGTGGTGCTATGTGAAGTGACTATGGTTGTATCAATAGGAGTTTTTATATGCTGAGCTTCTGCAGAAATTGAAAAAACAAATACAATTGATAATAAAGAAAATATGGTTTTCATTTTGAAGTATAATAATGGTTATCCCTAATTTTTACTAGCATTTTGAGCAATTTCCTGAAGTTTTTCATCAATCATCTCTTTTGTGATTAATTTCCCTTGCAGTATTACACCAAAAACTTGCATTAAGGCTTTACTGTTTTCTAACGGATTAGAATCCAGTAATACGATATCGGCTTCTAATCCTTCCTTAATTTGCCCAAAGGTATCTTCCTGATCAAAAAAACGAGCTGGATTGATAGTTCCTGATTGTAATATCTCTAATGGTGTTAACCCGGCCTCTGCCATTCCATTTATTTCATGATGAATAGAAAACCCTGGAACATTAAATAATTGAGGAGCATCAGAACCCAATAGGATTCTATTTCCACCACTAAGCTTTTTAAGTAGTTTTCTTCTTATGGTATTAAATTGTTGCCATTGCGCTTCATTAAAATTAGGATTATCCTCGGTGTACTGAGCTTTTCTTTGTTTCCAGTTTTGTAATGTAGATGCTGGCATATATTTCATTTCAGGATCTTGTAGTAATTCTTCTGCAGAAATAGGGGCAAACCACCTTTCGAATAAACTTTGCGTGGGAACAATCCAAATATTATTATTGTTAGCGAATTGAACTAATTCATCTATTTTTGATTCATCTGCTAAAGGTGTGAAGTTATACCCAAAAAATCCATTATCTTCAGGATTTACATTTTCTGAATCTGGGACTAAGCCTTCTAGAAAACCATCGATATGATCAATTGAAGCGTATTTACTCTCTATAGCATGTCGTATTCCTACATCGACAGGGACATGTCCAGAAAATGGAATGCCTACTTCGTTTGCAGTCTTTACAAGTTGATCAAATACTTCTAATGTAATTCCTGGATGTATTTTTAAGAAATCATACCCTTCTTTTTGATATGCCGTTATTTTGTTTATAGCTTCTTCTTTAGTTTTAATGGAGTTACCATTAAGAGATGGGCTTGATGTAAAAATTCTTGGACTTTGTATGTTGCTTGCTTTGGCTTTTTCTCTTAATTCTAAATGATAAGGATGTCCCAACATGCCTCGTATGGTTGTAATTCCATTAGAAAGATACAAGAAAAGAACTTCTTCAATACGTTCTTTAGATGATGATGTTGGCTGAGGAATATGAGCATGCATTTCTGCTAGCCCCGGGATAAGATATTTTCCCGTAGCGTTAATTTTGGTAAGATACCCTTCTGGATTTTCAATGGTATCAGAAATTCTTTTAATTTTTCCAGAGTCAATTACTATATGTTGCCTTTCTAGAACAGTACCCTTGACAACATCAATAATATTTGCATCTGTAATTAGAATGGCGGTTTTACTTACTTGCTTTTGTGGCTGAGCACATGATACCATAAGCAAAGTTAGAAGTATGAAAAGTGAATTTTTCATTTTTTTGTGTTTTACAATTTTTTAAAGCGGAGTGCCTCTTCGCTTGTAAATTTACTTTTGAAAGAGAAGGCATAGGGTGTTTCACCATGTTCCTGTAAATGATATAATCTCTCTTTGGCTTCTTCGGGGGAAGGTTGGTGACCTTCTTCGATATACCAGAATGCCATATGCATACGAGGCATTTTATGAAACCATTCTTTTTTACGTTTTAAGATCTCTGAATGTGCTGTGTTATAAACAAAATCAAATAATGTTTCTGCATTCTCCCAAACAGACATATTAATGATTAAAAAAAGATTATCAAATACTGTAATTGCAGTGGCATTACCTTCGTCTCCTTTAAGCCTCCAGACAAAACCTTTGCTTTGTTCTGCCAATGCATTTATACGGTCTAGATTATTTACAAAATCTTCCATGATAGGATCATTTATTGGAGCTAGCATTTCTGCAATGTTTACTTGAGCAAGTTGCATAGGTATAGTGTTTTTTAATTATGTCCGATATGACAACCACATCCTGGGCGCATAAAACTTTGAGATTCTTTATGCCAAGGAAAAGCTTGACTATAGTTCGCATTCTCCCACCAGAATTTACTTCTGTTTTTGGTAGTATTTCCTATTTCATTCATGGTATCCGTATCAAATAACCTACCATTGACCATGGTATATTTTACCGTTTCAGTATTTCTAATACTTTCTAAAGGGTTTTTATCCAATACAATTAAATCTGCTAACTTTCCTTCTTTAAGGGAACCAATATCGTTTCCAGCTCCTATATATTGTGCACCATTTAAGGTTGCTGCTCTTAAAGCTTCTAAGTTTGTCATCCCTCCTTGTTGAAGCATCCATAATTCCCAATGTGCTCCAAGACCTTGTAATTGCCCATGTGCTCCCAAGTTAACCTTTACTCCTTCATCACTTAAAGCCTTACAGGTTTTTGAAACAAGAATATGTCCGTTTTCATATTCTTCATCTGGTACCATAGTTCTGTGTCTAGCACGTGCGTCAACAATAGCTCTGGGGGTATATTTAAGTAATTTTTCATTTTCCCAAACATTATCTTTTTGATAGAAGTAATATTCTCCATTCATACCTCCATAGTTTACAATTAATGTTGGAGTATATCCTGTCTTACTTCTTTTCCACAATTCATTTACATCTTTATATACAGGTGCTACAGGAATATTATGTTCTATTCCGGTATGTCCATCCATAATCATACTCATATTATGATAAAAAGTAGAACCTCCTTCTGGAACAACATTGATTTGAAGTTCTCTGGCTGCTTGTATTACCTGCTGACGTTGATCTCTTCGAGGTTGATTATAGCTTTTTACAGATTTGGCTCCAAACGCCTTGGTTCTACGGATTGAAGATCGTGCATCTTCTAATGAATTTACGACAGCTTTAAAATCTCCATCTGCACCATATAAAATAATTCCGGTAGAGTAGAGGCGAGGACCTACCATTTGACCATTTCGTATCATTTCAGACATGGTAAATATTGATTCTGTATTGGCAGAAGGGTCATGAGATGTGGTTACTCCAAAAGCAAGGTTCGCATATAATTGCCAGTGCTTCTGGGTTGTTAATCCGTATCTAAATCCTCCAACATGAGCATGAGCATCTACAATACCAGGCATAATCGTTTTGCCTTTTACATCATATACTTTTGCATCTCCAGGAACAGATATTTCAGAAACGTCACCTATTTTTTCAATACGGTTATTTCTTATAATGATTGTACCATTTTCTATGACCTGATCGCCTTCCATTGTAATTATTCTGGCATTAGTAAATGCAGTTCGACCTTGTGGTACATCGGTTTTTACTTTTAAATCAATTTTGATCCCATTATCCGTAATATCACCAACTTTTTCAGGAGAATCAGGTAAGAATGTAAAACGATCTTTGATATCATTAGAAAAATATTCATCACCTAATGTCCAGAATACTTTTTTACTATCCTTTGACCAATGAAGATTTACACCTGCATCTTTAGTAATCTGAGATACGGGTACAGATTTAGATTTATTATCGAGATCTACTTCTTTTCCATTGATCACCAAAGGAGCTACAAAAGCTTTATGTAAATTCGTAAATGCTATCCATTTGTTATCCGGACTAGGTACTAATCGATTTGCATATTTGGATTTGACATGTGTTTTTTTATCCTTTCCGTTTAAATCCACAGATTTTAGTTCCTTTGTAAGACTTCCAAAATATGTACCTCCAGTTTGATAAAAAACCCTTTTTCCATTAGCAGAAAACATAGGATATTCACCTTCATCTGTTATTAACTTTGCAATACCTCCAGAAGAAGACATAGTATATATCCCTGTGTTTTTTGTAAAACTCAATCCTTGATCACTATTTCCATTTTCTTTCCTAAAAGTGATCAAACTATTGGTAGAATTAAATACAGGGGTTCTATAAATCCCTTTTTTTGTCGTAAGCTTAGTAGGTGTTCCTCCCGACAATGGAATTTTACTTATTCCGCCTAAATTCTCATCATTCCAGGTGACATAAACGATATGTTGTCCATCAGTAGAAAAGCTAGGTTCGAATTCAAAATCACCAGACTGAGTTGTAAGCCGTTGAGGTTTGCCTTTGGGTAAATGTTTACTCCATAATTGCCCAAGAGCACTAAATACCAGTGTTTTGCCATCGGGAGAAGTTACTACATTACGAATTACCTTTGCAGTAAATTCATCTGGAGATACCGGAGCATTAAAATGTAATGTCTCTGCAATCTTAATATTGGCATCTACTGAAAATGGAATATTAGCTATTTCCTGAGTCTCAATATTAATTTTATTAATTTTTCCTCCCGACCAGAAAACAATGTTTTTATTATCAGGTGTCCAGCTAAAATTAGGATAGGTGCCAAAAATTGCCCAGGCTTGTTGTTGATCTTTATTAAGTTTGTCATAAATAGGCCATTCTTCTCCTGTTTCCAGGTTATGAATGTACAATACAGTTTTTGTTCGTACTCTTTTTATAAATGCTAATTTCTTTCCATCTCGAGATACTTGTGGTCTCGCTGCTCCTCCTGGCCCTCCTGTAACTGTTATGGTTTTCCCAGTTTCGAAATCGTATCTTTTAATAGCATAGATTTGTTTGTTGGCATCTTTGTTATATTGAAAGAATCCACCGGGATACATATCTTCACTGTAATACATATATTTACCATCAGGAGTGATATTGGGTTCATTGACGTCTTGTTGGTCATTTTTTCTTTTGGTAAGCTGTATTCCAGAACCACCTGTGATATGATATTGCCACATTTCTCCAGCACCTAATGACCGTTGAGAAGTAAAATGTTTTCTTGCAATAAGATAATTACCATCAGGCATCCAGGTAGCATTGTTTAATAATCTAAAACTTTCTTTAGTAATTTGTTTTGCATTACTACCATCTCGGTTCATCACCCATATATTATCACCGCCTCCTGCGTCACTGGTAAAGGAAATTTTCTTTCCATCTGGACTAAAACGCGGTTGTACTTCAAAAGGAATTCCTGTACGTAATACTTTTGCTTTTCCTCCAGAAAAGGGGATACTATAAATATCCCCTAAAAGGTCAAAAATAATGGTTTTTCCATCTGGACTTACATCTAGATTCATCCAGGTACCTTCATCAGTATTAAATTTGTGGTCTTTATAATTAAATTCTCCTTTGGGATTAGAAACATCCCATTTTTCTTCTTCTTTTTTATCTTTTTTGTCTTTCTGAGCTTGAGTAGTTGTTACAATTAATAATCCTAATATCAAGAAAGAGATAATGTGTTTGTGCATGATTTGTAGTTTATGTAATCCGAAAATAAGGATTTATCACATAAAATATCTTAAAGTGTTGTTAATGCAATTTTAGTTACTAAAGGAATCCTAAATCCTATTTTTTTCATCTTCAATTCCGGTTTTACGCTTTCTGGATTTTTTTACTTCTTTACTTCCAAAGTTATACGTCAAATTAAAACGAACCTGTCTACTATCCCATCCTCCATTACCTCGTATTGATAGATCTCCAAATCGTGTATCTCCATGCCAGGGAGAGGTGTATAAAATATCATTAAATGCTAAACGGGCAGTCAATTTATCAGAGAAAAAACGTTTTTGGAAGGCTAGATTTAAGGAGCCTAAACTTTTAATTTGGTAAGTCCCTCCCCAGATAGATGGAGAATTAAACCATCCAGAGATTTCCATTTTATAACCTTTTGGCAATGAAAAAGTATTTTGACCATATAGACTTAAGGTATTTTGAGATACAGAAACAAAATCTTGATTAGTGGCTTCAAAAATACTTCTATATGCATTAAGACTATAGTATACACTCCACCAGTTATTAATTTTGGTAGGATAAGATATACTAAGGTTAATAATTTTTTGGTCTGCTACATTTCTGGTGATTATAAAATTTTGATCTTCACCCTGTGCTTCTGTTACTTGTGCAAAATAATCTCCTACAAAACTATAACTTATAGCAGTTGTTAATCTATAATTGTGTGTATGTGATAATTTTATATTATCTGTATATTGAGGTTGTAAAAACGGGTTTCCTTTTCTAAACGATAATTCATTAAGTTTAAATTCGAAAGGATTTAGGTTTTGATAATTAGGACGTTGTATTCTTCGGCTATAGGTTAATGCAATAGAATTTTTTTGATTCATTTGGTAAGTAATACCACCACTAGGAAAAAAATCAGTATAATCTCTTTTAACCCTATCATCGCCTGTATCCTGACGGCTAAATAACTGCCCGTCGGATTTTGTTTGTTCTACACGTAGACCAAATTGTAAATTAATTTTTTTGAATTTACGATTGTAATTAAAATAGGCAGCATATATCTCTTCATCATATGTAAAATCATTACTTTGATCAAGATTAATAATATCCTGACCACTTATTCTATCAAAAAAATCAAACCCGTTTTCAGTATTTATATTAGAATATTTAATACCAAGTCCTAATTTTCCTTTAAGAAAATTTTGTTCATAATCTGCTTTTGAAGTAAAAATAGTAATGTCTATCGGAGTACTAAAAAAATTGGTTGTTTCGCTTTGTAATTCGGTTTCATCTCCGTTAAAATATTGATTAGGCTGTAAGTTTGTTCGATCATTATTATATTGTCCATAATCCAAATCGATATTCATACTATATCCCAGGGTATCGCTATAACGGTAGTTTGCATTGGCGTATAGGTTACTGGTTTGTGTATCAGAATCACTACCTGCAATTAAAACTTGCTCGGGGTTACTATTACCTTGACGAATAATTGGTGTTCTGGAATCAGTATCTGATATTACATTGTTAAAATTTCCGGTAAGAATAATACCAAAAGTAGATTTTTTATTAGCAAAGTAATCATATCCTAGTTTTAGATTATTACTGTTATTATCATTTACAGTTTCTGATTTGGCATCAAAAATAGTATTGTTTTGTGTTCTAAACAGATCAATAAAACTAAAACTCTTTCCAAAACGATTACTATAGGTTCCGAAGAAGTTTGATTTCTTATTCCTGGTGTTAAAAGAAACAGAACTGGTATATCGAGCAAAGTCACCATAGGTAATACCTGCACTTAGAGAACCATTTGTACCGAGAGTTTTATCTCTTTTTAATTTAATATTGATGATACCTGCATTTCCTTCGGCTTCATATTTTGATGATGGTTGTGTAATAATCTCTATAGCTTCTACATCACTGGATTGAATGGTTTTTAAATAGTTCGTGAGATCCTCTCCTCTAAGTACAGAAGGTTTGTCGTCTATATATATTAAAACTCCGGTTTTTCCTTCTACAATAAGATTATCATTATTATCTACAATAACACCAGGGGCCTTACGCAAAAGCTCATAACCAGATGTTCCGCTGGCACTTAATGTATTTTGTACATTAAAAACAGTCTTATCTGCCATGACTTGTACGATTGGTTTTTCTGCAACCACAGTAACTTCATCGAGGCTTTCTGTTTTTATAACAAGACTAATTCTTCCTAAATCTACATCTTTGCCTTGTATTGTAATCAGAGCGGTAGTGTAGTCTGTAAAACCAAGACTTGAAATAATACCCTGATAAGTTCCATCTTTAATGTCTTCAATATTGAATTCTCCATTGTTATTGGTAATTACTCCCGTAATGAATTCTTTGTTTGAAGATCGAATAAGAGATATTGTGGCAGCATCAACAGGTTTTGATTGCTCATCCAGAACAATACCTTTAATTGTATTTTGTGCTTTACTTATGTTCATCGATAAGAACACAAGAACAATAATTAGAATAAATTTATTACTTTTTCCGTACATGATTGATTATTTTTTTGTTTCGACAAATTTGAAAAATGAAACAATACTAGTCATGTAGAAACCGATGAGTTGACTATTGTCCCGTTAAATGGGAAAAGACAACTCGTCTGGATATAAGACAATTCGTCGAAATATATGTAAAGGAGAAATGTATTAGTTTTAGTTTTGTATACGATAATACATAATTATGAGAAAACCATTTTTAGAAAGAAAAGTTTTTGGCATCAGAACGGTAGAACTTATCGCCTTTGTTGCAATTTATGTGTTTTTTGCATTTGCGTATCACTTAGCGATATGGGCGAATAGAGAAGGGTATAATAAAGAGGAGGATTCTTTATTCGACCTTATTAATTTTATCGATGATGGTGGTTTAGATTATCTACTGAAACTTATTATTACTATTCCTATTTGGTGGCTTCTTTTTAGGGTTTTAAAGAATTGGTCGATGAAAAGTAAGCTATTATTGCATATTGTGTTATTACCGTCTTTTATCATTGTATGGCAGCAATTGTACTATTCCATAAGTGATATATTTGGATTTTTCTATTTGGATGGAGCAGGACGAACATGGGATTTCTATATTCCTGCGCTTTTTTATATACTTCAGTTTGGAATATTTCATTCGTACCAGTATCATATTGATAATCAAAAAAAAATAGAATTAGAAGGTGAATTACGTGCTGCAGCCTTAAAAAGTGAATTATCAGCATTAAAGGCTCAATTAAATCCACATTTCTTGTATAATATATTTAACACAATTAGTGCTTCTGTACCTCCTGAAAATGAAAAGACTAGACATTTGATAGCAGAATTATCAGATTTGTTTAGGTATCAGTTACAAGCCTCTCAAGTTGAAAAGGTTCCTCTAAGGGAGGAATTAGATTTTGTAAAAAAATATTTGACACTAGAAAAAGAACGTTTCGAAGAACGTCTTCAAATAAAGATTGACGTGGCAGAAAATGTGATGGAAGAAAAAATACCACCTATGCTATTACAACCACTGGTTGAAAATTCTATTAAACATGGTCTTGCTTCTCTGATAGAAGGAGGTGAAATATCTATTTCAATATTCAAAAAAGAAGATAAACTTCATTTTGAGATTGGGGATACTGGTATTGGTATTAAAGACAAAGGAAAAGTATACGGAAAAGGTATTGGACTAACTAATACCAGAATGCGTTTGGAAAAAATGTATAATTCTACGCTTAAGTTAAGTGATAATACACCACAAGGACTAAAAATTAATTTTACTATATAAAATGAAGAAGGTAATCATTATAGATGATGAAGCTGCAGCAAGGAAACTCATCAAAGAATATCTAGCTGATTTCCCAGAGTTGATCTTGTTAGGAGAAGCTAATAATGGAGTTGATGCGGTTAAAATGATTAATGAGTTTAAGCCAGATCTTGTATTTATGGATGTACAAATGCCGGGAATGACTGGATTTGATGTACTCACTCATATTGATGAAATTCCTCAGATTATTTTTTCTACTGCATATGACAAATATGCATTGCAAGCCTTTGATGTACATGCAATCGATTATTTATTAAAGCCATATACCAAGGAAAGGTTTAAGGTAGCAATAGAACGTTTAAATTCATATACAGGTGAAAATAAGATTAGGCCTTTGGCAGAAAGCTTATTAATGGATCAACCAAAATACCCCGAGCGAATACTTGTACAGTCTCAAAGTAAGTTAATTACTATAGCTGTAGAAGATATTATACGTATTGAGGCCTATGGAGATTACTCTAAATTAATAACAGATACAGGGGTATATCTAAGTAATTTTGGCATTTCTGCATTAGAAGAAAAATTAGATAACGCGATTTTAATCCGGGTGCACCGTTCTTCAATTATTAATTTAAATAAAGTAAAAGAGTTAAATAAATATACCAAGAGCTACGATGTCGTAATGCAAAATGATGAAGTAGTGCGGGTTAGTCGAGGATATATGGATAACATAAAACGATTAATGTTTTAAAGGATATCACCAATTCCCTCTTGATTTTATATTAGCTTCACAAAATTTAATAATCTCTACAATTCGCTTATCACGGGTCTCTTGACGTTTTGCGTTATAGAGCCAATAGAGATAACTTTTGCGATATCCTTTTGCAAAGTTTTGATAATTCTTGAAGGCTTTTGGATTTTGAACAAATGCATGTTTTAGATCTTTAGGAATAATACCGTCTTCGACATCATCCAGAGCAATCCATGAACCATTTTTTTTTGCAGTGTCTATACTCATTAATCCACTTTCATGCATTAAATTGTTTTTAATTAAATCTATAATATGAGTCTTATTGACTTTACTCCAAATACTTTTAGGCTTACGCGGACAGAAATATTGTCTACGACGTTGATCATCTAACCTTTTAACGGTAGAATCAATCCAACCATAACATAAAGCAACTCTGACTGCTTCTTCCCAACGCATGCTGGGTTGTTTACTTTCTACTTTATAAAGAATTAAGTATACCCCTTGAGATTGATTATGGTTTTCATGGAGCCAGGCACGCCACTCTTTATCGTTTTTAAAATATAGTTCTGGTTTATCCATAGGAATATATTAGGGAGTTATAATATAATTAACTTTGTCAACTCCGGTATTTCCGGTCTTTGGGTGATATGCATATACAATAAGTTCATAATTCCCTGTAGAATCAACATTTATAGAGCCTTCGAAGAGATTTGGAGAACTTACTTTAAGAGGAATCTCCTGTATTTTAGTACCATCTTTTTTTAATATTCCTTTTACTTCTATTTGATTTGCATCCCAAAGCCCACCATCGCTAATCGTACAACCACACATCATTACAATGTTGGATTGTATACTAATACTTTTTTCTTCAATGGATTTTAGCGAAATAAACTGATGTGTTCTGGGGGTTAAAATATCGATTACAAAACCCGGGATTTCAATAATAATACCATCACCTAATATATCTTTTCCTGGGATTATCCATAGTGTAGTTGATCCTGATACCGTAGCTTGTTTTTTATTTATAGGAGCAAATACTTCTATACTTACAAAAACAGGTTCTGATATATCTAATTCAGCCAAAAAACCAGAAGTTTTATCATCTGTAATATTGATATTTCTTTCTCTTGGTGTTTTCATGATAAGGCTAGTATCTCCAGTTCCTCCTTTGGTCTTGCCTTGAGAAAGAATCTCGCCAGTACGTTGATTACGTATAATGATATAAGCACCTCCTATAGAATTACCAATAAACTTGGCATCCTTGGCTTTAGCTCGTACCATTATTTTAGTTGGAGTTGCAAACGAGTTAAAATTAAAAAAGGTCACAAAAAGAACTAATATTATTTTCTTAATCATGATGATTAGTGTTTTGTTGTATTATCTAAGCTAAAAATAATAAAGTTTATCGTATATAGAGGGGATGAAGAAGTATAAAAATATCTTAAATCATGGTTTAAATACTTAAGGATATTTAAAGAGATAATAGCTATTTGTTATATTACCATAGAAAACCTTTTATTCCCTAACATGATAGAATCATTTGTTGTTTTTTCTATCCCAGGCAGATGCGAAATCTTTATTATACAATACTTCTTTTTTTGTATTCGTATTATTGATTTGATTGAGCCAGATTATTTGTTTAGGGCTCAAATATTTTTTAGGTGATTTCTTACTTCCTAAGGCACTATTAATTTTTGTTTTCTGCAATTCGGTTAAAGGTAAATATTTATAATCTGTATGTTGTAAATAGTATTGACGATCTTTTGAAGCAATATGATAAGATCCATCATTAAGAATTGGATAAAAATCTACTTGCTTAGCATACGCATTTAGTTCATTCTTGTTTATTAATTGTTCGTCGTATTTTACTTTTACAACTTCATTATGACCAATAAACCCTGGTTCTGTAGTTAATACACCTTTGGCATTACCTAAATGTTTCTCTCCGGTCCAGAAACAATACATTTTATAGTATTTTTCTTTAATATTATTATTTTGCGATGAGGCAAGTTCTGATCCCAATAACTTCATATATTCTGGAATATGTTTTTTTTGACTTTTTAATACATTTTCCATAGCATTATAAAGTGCAATTGCAGAATAATTACGTGCTACTCTTTTTACTATATTTTCACCTTTTGTATTAACAATTCTTACTACAGGGTTATTCCAACTTGGTTCATTATATCGTTTTAGAATTTGTGCATCTTTGCCTCCTTTATTATTATAAATTGCCAAAGGAATGAATAAATCTTCTATGGCCTCAACCATTAAAGGATGACTTAGAACATTATGTCCATAGTTTCTACAGGTAGAGCACCCCGGAACTTCCTGAAATAATATAAGAACTTCTTTTTTTTGTTTTTTTGCTAATGCTATTGCAGTGTCATAATCTCTATACCAGCTTACTTTCCCTAATTCTATACTTTGATTTTTTGGAGATGTTTTTTCTTGTGAACTTACATGCATACAAAAAACAGAGAGCATTATATATAAAGCATGTTTTAAAAAAGTATCGATCATAGATGAAATTTTGAGAGTTATTCTATAATATGCTTATGTACTATGTCGTTATTTTGTTTTGTTTTTTACAACATTTATGAAGAATTATCTATTTTTCACAGGATATACCATAAGTTTATAATAAAATGGGAGGGAAGGCATAGGGTACAGATTTGTATGTACAAAAATGTCCCTAAAATAGGGACATCAAGTTTAAATATAATAATTAGCCTTATTCAATTCTTTGATAAAACAAACCTGGACCATCACAGGCTGCCCAGGTTCCTGTTAATTTGTTGTTTGTATTAACTCTAATTAGTTCTTTGTGTTCTGCTGTACAATTTCCTATGAGGACATTATTCGAAGGATATAATAATTCGATATAAGTACCATCTGATAGTGTTATAAATTTATAAGTACCTGTTGCTTCAGTTATTTCCGAATTAACCTCTCTTGATTTAATAAACGTTTTGTTGGATTGTAATATATAGTATTCTTGCCATTCCATATCATTTCCTCTAGTTGGAGGAACATTGGCAATGCTTCCAGTCATTTCGATTAATTGCCATTTTTGAGGGTATTGCTTAGCATCAAATTCTGTAGTTGTCGATTCATCATCATTTGAGCAAGAGAATAGAATACAGATAGAGAATACAGTAAATATTATTTTTTTCACAGTTGAGTATCTTAATTTAATTATTAGATGCAATATTTATATGATGGTTGCGCCAAGGTTGCAAATCATTTCGACCTGTGATATTAGATAAACTAATTGTTCAAATTCTTTACAGGTTATTTTGGTTCTTTGTTTGGCATCCAAGGAGTAAGATAGAAATTAAACAAAAGATAAGTATACGATTCATATCATACATAAGGTTTTTATGATCGTGATCGATTATAGAAAATTATTATAGTTTTTTCTTCTGTTGCTTACCTGTAATCAAATATTCTACAAGATCATCATGTAGTATTTCTCCTGTATTACTATTCGTAAAAACCACGAATCCCATATCTAAATCCTGATACATTACAGCAAGGCATCTAAAGTCTCCATTATTACCACCATGACCAAAACTGGGGCCAAATGGGGTTTTTTGCATGTGGATACTCAAACCAAAATAGTCTTGCCATTCTTTTGATCTGGTATCCTTTTCATCTTTGGGTATCTCAGTCTGTACTTTAAATATTTCCTGATATGTTTCAGCTTTTAACCCTTTTTTATCAGATAATCCTAATAAGAAATTAGTGAATGTTTTAGCTTCGGTATGCATACTCCAAGCCATACCAGGATTACTTGGCAAAGTAGTTTGAGAGGGTAGGTTATCAAAATGCCCATTGGAGACCACTTTTGCCAGATAGTCATTTTTTGAAAAGTAAGTATTTTCTAATCCTAATGGAGTTAATACTTCTTCTTTGAGTATTGTATTTATATCCTTACCTGTAATATGAACAACAACTCTTTTTAAGTATTCAAAACCTTCTCCAGAATATTGATATTTTGTCCCGGGAGTAAATTTTATATCTATTTTACCATCTTCATTCATCCATGCCCAATTAGGAAATCCTGTCTTATGACACATGACATGACGTGCCGTGATCAATTTATATCGATCATCATGTGCGATATCTTCAAAAGCTAAGTATTCATATAAAGGTTTATCTAAATTAATAATTCCTCGTTCTACTAATCGCATAACAGCAAAACCAAAAACAGGTTTGGTAATAGATGCAGCTTCAAATAATGTTTTATCATCTACTTTTTCTTTAGTAAGTGTGTTTTTTACTCCATACGTTTTATGGTATACAACTTTACCATCTTTGATTAATGCGAGTGAGACTCCAGGGATTTGATAATGCTCTTGATATGTATTAATGAACTTATCAACCATTACTGTTTTATTTGTGTCAAAATCATGTAATATTCCTTTTCCTGGTATTATATCAGGATCAGGGACTACAGAAAGTTGAAGAACCGGAGCATCTATTGTTTTATTAGCAATTACGGTTACATTAATATTATCATTTTGAGTGTTAATTCTAACTAATTTTTCATCTCTAAATTGACTTTCATCTGAGTAGAATAGTTTTTTTGCAGGAGAGATGATGTATTCACCTGTAGGAATATCCAAAGTATAATTGCCCATTGAATCCACTGCTGTTTGTACCCAAAGATCAGAGTTGTTTTTAGCAGTAAATCGAATTTGATTGGGATATTTCTTTAGTTTTGCATCTTTCCATGCAATTTTTCCTTGTATTGTACCTGTTTTTTCTTTTTCCTTCATTAGAATTACATCTCCTAATCTTCCAGGAGCGCTACTTTTTCCTCCGCCATTTCCCCAGGCGATAAAGGAGTTAGAGTTCTTATCATCATCTGCGTCTTTATCGATAAATACATGGTCAATCCCTATTGATTTACCAACTTTTATGGTATTGCTTAAGTTCACTTTGCACTCATAAATAGTCGTAGTGCTTTTTCGCTTAGATATAATTTCTATGTTATCCCAGCTGGTTTCCTTTTTTGATGGATCCCAACTCACGGATTGATCGTTAGTATCTTTGTAATGTTCGCTAAACTGATACAAATCAACACCAGATCCATTAGGAGAGTGTTGTTCATCTATGTAAAAATTAAAACTGTCTTGTGTATTCCAATCTGATTCATCAGATGTGTCAACAACATGAGATTCATCAGTGACAACAACAATAACGTATAATGCTTTTTCTGAAATGTTATATCCCACATTGAAATATGCATCAAAATCGTTTTTGTTTTTAAGATCACCACCATATGGGAATTTATTGATAGGATAACGTTCCAGGTCTGTAGGCCAGTCAGAAATATCTCCGTCAATTTTAATATTAGAAATGGGGTATGCATAGGCAATAGCCCCATTAGAAATTGTAACCAAATCTTTTGAAGATGTATTTGTTGGTGTTGAACTACCAAAAATCACATTGGTGAATAATAGTGTGATTAGCACTGTAAAAAAGATTGGAATATTTGTATGTTCGTTTAATTGATGATTGAATAGACGAGTAAGAGAATTAAAGTGTAAACCCATTGCGATTAGTTTTTTAAAATGAATAACTACATTCTTTAAAAAGGTAATGTATAATAACATTACCTTTTCTATAGATACTGTGATTTAAAAAATGTTACAGTTTTGTTATGCAACTAATCGATTTATACAAAAATAGTTATGTTTTAAACTGTTTTAACTAAGAACCAAATAAGAAAACCCAAGAAGTTTTTGATTAGTAAATTAGCACTAACAATTAATTTCATATAGTTTTCAATAGTATTATTCTTTTACAGTTTCAAAAAATGCTATTGCTCGAATTATTTTTTCATCCTTTGCTAAATCCTTAAAATTATCTTTTTTGATAACTTCAATATCTGGAATAATGTATTCTCGATACTTATTATTTACATCAACAATATAAGACATAGTAAGGGCTATTTTTGTATTAAAAGGAAGCTCAAAAACGTCATTACCTGTTAGGAAACCATAGCTTTTTTCTCCAATAAAAATTACATTTTTTCTATTCTTGAAAGCGACCGCTATATCTTCCCCTGCACTACCTGTCATTTTACCAATGATAAGTGCTACAGGTATCTGTAAATCTGGTGGAGTAGAAATGTTTACTTTGGTTTTTAAAGTTTTTCCAGAATAAAATCCACCATTTTCTAATCTATTCGTATTAATCTTCGCTCCATTTATATCAACTGAATTATAAACAATATTATCTCCTAACAAATTGTACAAAGCTGCTAACATTACATAAGCATTACCCCCAATATTGAAACGTAAATCTATCACCCAACCTTTGATAGTTTCTTTTTTCTTTAATTCAACGATCTTATCATACATTTTTTGTGTTTTGAGGTTGAGTGAATCTTGAGACAAATTAATCAACAACATTCCAGGCATATTTATATAACCAATATTTTTATTAATAAGTTTAACATCAAAATTGAACCCAGTTTCATTTTCTAATGCTCTTAAAAATTCGATGCTGAAATCATCCTGTGATAAGGGGGTATTTAAAGTGCTTTTATAAGAGTCTTTCTCGGCAAATAATTCACAATGATTGCAACCTATAGTATCAAATAATTTAGTCGTAGTTTTTAAAGATGTCTCAAAATCTTTCGCTTCAAATGCATTTTTAAGAGTGTATGCCTTTATATTATCCCAGTCTATTTCTTTACGGTTTAAGTACTTTGATTCTAGATTATTTAATAAATCATTATAAAAAAATGCGATACTGTCTTTAATGGTTTTCGGCTTATCTTGACCATATACATTTGTAATTAATAATAAACTAAATAAAATACCTTTAAATATTGACTTCATAATTTTAAGTTTTAATAAATGATTATATGAGCAAAGCTAATTTTGGAATCACTTATTTTTGTTAAAAAAGAAGAGAAGAATGTCCAGAAAAAAAATAATGGACGTATTATTTTTTATGCATTACCTTGTATTGGGTGGGTGTTATGCCGGTAACTTTCTTAAAGACGGTGTTAAAAGAAGACTTAGAACTAAAGCCTGCACTTTCTGCGATAGCTAAGAGTGTATATATATTTTGGTTTTCAGATATCAGTAATTCTTTTACTTTTTCAACTCTATGTTGATTTATGTAATCTGAAAATGACATATTAAATGATTCGTGTATATATGAAGACAATTCTTTTTCGGTTGTTTCTAATAAATAAGCCAGATCAGCCACTTTCAGGTTTTTATTTGTAAAAACTTCTTCTGTTTTTATATAATGTTCAAGTTTTTGCGCAAATGGATTTATAGGTTGCTGTTGCTCGGTGTTTTTTTGTTTTAGGCTAAAACTATTAAATAAGAATTTTGATTTTGTCAATGTTTCTAAACCTACCCAATAAATATAGATCGTATTTATTACTAGAATAATTAGGTATAGTTGTCCATTATCCTGTAAACCGGTAAGACTCATAATACTTTGATGTAGTAAGTTTACTATTGTAATAGCCATAAATACGTAGGAAAATTTTAAGAGCCACCTCCAGTTTTTTCGCGCTGTATTAAAACCTTTGATTTGCGTACTGGTTCTTTTTAAGAATCGTATAGCGAAAAAAAGTAGTAGAAGATTAAAAATTAAATAAACAAATTCATTATAAACAAAAAATCCTGTTTTGTAGACATTCAAAAAGATATTTTTATCTATACCTGTATGAAGGTTTATATACCAGTAAGTTCTTAAAATAGTATAAAGTAAAGCTGGTAGAAATAAAAAATATTCATGTTTAGCAATGATATTTTCATCTTTAGATATTTGAGATTTTATGTAAAAGTAAAACCCTACTCCGATGAGGTATTTATAAGGAAAAGGGAATGAGGTTATGGGGATACCGGCAATTACCGTTATCTGCATAACAAGAAAATAATATATAAGATTAAAGAAGGATAAAGAGAAAAGGAATAATACAAAATAACCAAGCGCATTTTTGTTTACCTTTTTTTTAATTAAAAAAAACAGACACAATGCAAAGCCTTGAATAGCTCCAAAAAGAATTATGATATTTATTAACGAATTATCGATTTTTTTCTGATGTTGAAATTTTTAGGACGGTAACCTATAGTACTGCATTAATATATTATTAATGTTTTGTCTAAAAATTACTTTTTTTAATCAATTCATTTTTTTATTTGTTTTTAGTATAGATCTTAAATTCCAAATTTGTTTAAGAGCAAATACATGCAATGTTGAAATGCTTAGAATATAGTCAAATAGATAAAGTTGAAGTTATAGTTTGTGAGCAAAAGTTTTAGTTGTTTTGTCAATCAAATCTTTCTTTTTTAAATCATTATTCAGTTCTGCTTCTAATGCTGTTAAACAAAAAAATAATGAAAAATTCGAATCGTATTTAGATAGTCCGATTAATTTATCATTCCATGATTCGTCATCAAATTCTTGTTTGTATTTTTTTTTAAGTTCTGCAAAAAAGTGTTTAAGATTCATGTTCTTCATCCAATTAGGGATAAAATATAGTCCAGTTTCTTTTGCAAATTGATTTCTAATAAAGGCCTCTTTTTTTGTTGTTTTACCAAAGTAAAACCAAAAATATATAAATAAAGAAATAGAAATTAGGGAAGGTATAATCAGCCACTGCCATTCACTGTTTTCAAAATTTCCAATATAGGCTCCAATTGAAAAAAAGGTTAAAACACTTATAATTGGTCTTATAAAGGCAGCAATAATACTTGTTTTATTTGTCTTAATTTCTACTCCTTTTCTTCCTCTAGGAAGCATATCTGTTACTAAAGTTGTTGTCATTACATAAATAGGAACAATAAAACAAAAAACTTTTGTTTCAATACATTGCTTATTTTGACTTTTAATTTGTCCGGTAAAAACTGTTCCGAATATCATTTATTTAGTTTTCTAGTTCGAATGCTAAATATATGAATAGAATTAAGGCGAGTATATCTTAACAATCATTTTTTTGTACATTTCTATTTTATATTAAGTTTTACTTTTATGTTTAAAGTTAGCAAGGAGTTATTGTTTAAGTGCAAATTTTACAGCACTCTTAGCGTGAATTTTTTGCAGATAAGTCTAATTTCTCTTTACACTTTTATGCTTTTGAATACAGACTTTTTTTAATTTACTTTGCTACGATTAAATACGAACTTTTAAAATCTATGACAAAATTTATTAGGTTTTAAAAATACTAGGTAATGGTTTGTGTGGGGTTAGTTGAGAAATCAGTTGTGATTTTCAGATGTATTGGGAAATTAAGTATACATGATGTTGTACTTTTCATTATTTTATTTTGACATATCCAGTTCCTTTTTCAAAATAGTTCTGAATCGTGTCGCGCTAATATAATGGTCTTCTAGTAACTTACCATCGTGCAATAGATTGAAAACTCCAAATCCCGAAGGGGCCATTTTTGCTTCTTCTACTGTGTTTATTTTGGATACTTTCAAATCTACACCATAATCCATTGCTACGTTTAGTATTGCTACTGCAGACTTTTCGTTCCAGGGACACTGGTCTGCATAAAGTAAATGCCAACCTTTGTACTTTTTTTGTTGATTGGTCCAATTGTAGAATTTAGGTTTTTTAGCGCTGCTGTTCCATGTTTTTGAAAGAAGTTCAAACCTATCTTTTGCTTCGAGTTGTTCAAAACCATTGTTTTCAAAAAGAGTTTTATTAGCCAGCCAACCACCTTTACTCGTTATTACGCATAAGCCATCCATTCCCTTGGTTTTTGCCTCTTTTTCAGCATCTTCAATGAGTATTGATCCATAACCTTTATTCCGATCCTTTTTAGCATATATATAGGTACAATGAATAAACATATAGTTATCAGCATCTATAGGTCTCCATGCTTTTATGGCTGGAACGTATTCTATAAATCCAATCATTTTGTCTTCATCATTTTTAAGAATTTTTATTTTTAGACCTTCTTTGTAGCTCTTTTTAAACCACTTAAGTTTATCTTTAAATCCTTGTTTTTGGGTGTTCTTTATGCAGAAGAAAGTTTCTTTTACAGCATTTTCTGGTGTTACCTCTACTAGTTTCATAGTTTCTGTTTTTATGATTTTATAACGGTAGCAGTACGCACTGCAGGAATGTCCCAGGCTTCTTTGATCAAACCATCAAAAATACTCCATACGACAACGGCGTCAACTTCCATTTGATTACCTTTTAATAGCATAGTGTCTTTGACATGCACGACAACTATTTCATCTCCCATAGGAGTAATAGACAGAGGATTTATCTTAAAGGTACCAGTGGTGAGATCAGATAATTTTTTAAAAAAGTCCATTAAACCAGAAAGACCGAAATAGTCTCCTTCTAAGTCGGGCAATTCTGGGTTAAAATAATGCCAAACAAAGTCTTCTGCAATAACTTCGGTACTTGCTACTAAGTTGGTAAGGTCAAGTCTTTTTAAAACCTCGATATTTGGATGTTCTTTGTTCATAACATTAATTTTCAACTAGTTGTTTTGTAGCGCGAAAGAACTTTAAAGTCAACACATTATAAGTAAAAAAGTTATAATTTATATTAGTATTATGTTTTTGATTTAAATACTAAATCTACTATCTATCAACTATTTAAAAAATGATATAAATCACAAAATATTTCTTTTAAGATTATTACTCTTAAAATGGTTATGAGATAAATACAAATTGATTGTCTCTATTGAGAATGAAGACGGTTTATACATTTAAAACTTAGGTTTGACACTTCTTCCATTGTTACTTATATACCACCATGTTGTAGCGAATTATTATTTGTTCATTAACCCTAGTTTTTCGACTTTTTTTAGCCATTTGACTCTAAATTCTTCTTTGGATAGTCTTATTGGTCCTATAGTTGTAATTTGTACTTTTTTTACACCTATAAAATTCATTGTTAATTTTTTCATGGCATTATGACTAGGACTTCTATAGAACCATTTGTAATACCAACTTGGCTGATCTAAGGTGCAGATTATTCTAGCCGTTTTGCCAGTGAAACTTTTATCCCACCACAAAGAGTTTTTTCTTTTATTAAAAGCAAATCCAGGAAGTAAAACTCTATCTAAAAAACCTTTCATAATTGCAGGTACAGAGCCCCACCATACAGGATAAATCCATACCAGATGGTCAGCCCATTTCAATTTTTTTTGAGCATTTAACAAATCTGGCTCCAGTTCTGTTCTTTTTCTATATCCAAATTGAAGGTTTGGGTTAAATTCTAAATCTCGAATTATTATCTCTTGAATTTCAGTACCAGAAGTTTGTACTCCTTTTTTATATGCTTCTGCTAATGCATTATTATAACTTTCCTTATCTGGATGGCCAATGATTAGTACTATTCGTTTATTCATCTTTTGTTATTTTTAGATTCCTAGTAGTGTTAAAATTCCAATTACTAGGAAAACTACCCATCCAGGATGTTTTCCTTTTGTTCCGAATAAAACCAGAAAGGAAGAACAAAACATTGCAATTGCAATTGAACTTATTATGAATTCTATCAATTCAGCATTTAATATAGTTTGCTTAAGTGCTATTTTTATTAGTATAGCACCTACACACCAGCCAAAGAAAGAAGCTATATGCCAAGTAGCCCAAATAATTCTTAGATGCCTTTCTTTAAGGTCAGACTTTACGATTGTAGGTATTATTTTTTTATTATTTTTTTTGTGTTGAAAAATTAAAAGTTCTCCAAATATTGAATGAGATAGCCCTAAAATAAAACAAAGGATTCCCGCAATAAACAAATGTGCATTCATATTTAATACATTAGGATTGACTATAAATTTGATGAGTAGAAATATCAGTATAGTTTTAGTTTGAAATACGTGTATTGCTATTTTTACAGGCGTTTCTAACCATTTTTTTTACAATTAATTGATGAAAAGGTTTAACAATTGTCATATATATTTTACCCCATCTTTTATTATACTGTACTATGGTAGAAACTTTAATGTTATAGGTTAGTTCTTGAGAATTAAAAACGCTGACTCTAAAATTGAGATGTTTATCATTTGCCCCAAGAATAATTTCATTACTCATTATTTCATAAATCTTAAAGTACCCTATGTAACCTCCTACTTTAAAATCAGTGTTATAATCTGAAGGTTTTTGAGTTTTTAAATCGAAAATTTTCACAATTGTATTTCTAAACTTCATCATAATTGTAACCCAATTAGGAAAATTGGCAAATATCATATTTGTAATTTTCTCTAAACTATCTAAATGATTGGTTGTAGCGTAAGTGTCTGAATAATCGATTTTATTTAATGTCTTGTTAATCAGACTTGTATCAGGGGTGTTTTCTAAAATGACTTTTGTATTCATAACCGGTAATATTGCTTATAGTTGTTGTGCAGGTAGAGGATTAGAAAAACTTTTTCATTAGCTGTTCGAATCTTGAGCCTGTTAAATCATCTTCTTTAAATAACTTAAACAGGGTAAAACAAGCAGGTACGGTTAAATAAAATGTGCAAATGATGAAAGTAGCGATGCTACAAAAAATAGCTAAAGTTTGAGCACCGATTTGTCCTACATACTTTTGTTGTTCGATAAAATAAATATGAACAGATAATGAATATTCATAAAAGCGTATTGAAACTTCATATACTAGCCAAGCTGGATAAAACCATTTTCTAAATGGTATCCACCATTTCCCCCAAATTGATTTCGATTGTTCGTTATTTTCTTCCATTTTTAATCTTTTTACAAAGGTTATTTAAATGAAAGAAGTTTCATTTGATATAAATCAAATTCGAATTTTGGGATTTCTTATCCGGCTCAGGGTCTCGAGAGTAATTCCTAAATAAGAAGCAATATGTGTAAAAGGAATTCTATTGGTTATATCAGGATATATACTTAATAAGTGTTTATACCTTTCTTCGGCCTTATTAAATTGAATTGTATATAACCTTTCGCATAAACCTAACATAGTTTCAGTCACTACAATACGGATAAAGCGTTCGAAGTCATGATGTTTATTAGTAAGGCTGTCTATTATGTCTTTCGAAAATTCTAAAACTTTTGAATCTTCAACAAATTCAACATAATGTGGGCTTGGTTCCTCGCTAAAAAAACTAACAATTGGTGCCATAAACTGATTTTCGAAAGTGAACCAATCTGAAATATCTTTGCCGTCTTTCAAATAATAAGCTCTTGCGCAGCCTTCCACTATTAAATAGGCCTTTTTAGAATATTGACCCTCTCTAACTACAATCTCTCCTTTATTGAAAGTGCTAAGTTTTGAGTTGATAATGAATTCTTTTTGACATTCGACGGATAAAGGTGAATATATTTCACTTATTTTATTTAAGATTTTCTCACTATCCATTTTTCTAATTGACTACAGTATACCTTTTTTTATTTTTTCCGTTATCCTTTCCCAATAAATTTTGTTTGCAAATAAAACTCTCCGATGATCCAGAGTACAATAAAAATTAAAGAAACTAGCAATGTTTTATTCATTTGATTTGCATTTTTTTCAATCAGATATTTTAATTGGAATATCATTAACCCGATTAAAATCAGAGGGATAATAAGTCGGGAAAAACCATATTGCTCTTTTGTTAAATCATAGTAACTATACATATTTCCCCAAATTCCATTTTGGCCAGAAATAGTTGCGTAAAAAATCCAACCATAAAATGCTGTAAAAAGACCAAATATTGGAATAGTAATGATTGACAGCATCCAATGATAAGGCTTTAGTGTTTTATGTATTTTGATTTCCATTTAGATTCTGATTGGTAAATAGTAAAGAATACCAAATATATGAATTGAAGCAAGGCAAACATACCTTAACCAATCAATTTATCTACTCATTTTTATTTCTTATTAAATTTATAAAAATATAGTACTATTGCAAAAAGAAAATACCTTTTGATTTCAAACTAAACTTTGCTCTGATTTTATGTATAATACAAAGCGTTTGCTTTTTCTTTGTTTAGTTTAAGGAATTTAGACCGAGTTTATTCCCTTCAGTATCTAAAAACATGGCAAAAAATCCACTTTCATCTGCGTGTGCAGTTTTTGGGACAATGACTTTTCCTCCGTTTTTTTCGACCTTATCAAGAATATGTTGAAGATTATTTCCACCATTAAGGTATATGGTCACACCATTTGTTGAAGGAGCGTATCCTTCTCCTTTTATTATAACTCCTGTAACCATTTGTCCTTCATATGGAAATATTCCCATTTCCATTCCTGGTATTTCCATTTTTTCAATGTTAATACCCAAAATAGCTTGATAAAAACTGATTGCTCGTGAAATATCTGTTGCAGGAATTTCGAAAAGAGAAATAAAACTTTGCATCTCGTTTGTAGTTTGTTCTACTGGTAAATCTTGCTTTTCTTCTTCTGGTTTGGATTTGTTTTGGCTGTTACAAGCCATAAGACACAAGGCAAGTATTAGTATTATTTTTTTCATTTGTCTCAATTAGTTAAACACTACAAAATTATCTTTTATAAAGAAACAGAAATTGTAAAAATGCGACACTCGATCTATTTGTAGAAAAGAGCAGAAAGAGTCATATTTTCATTCCCTAAAAACTCTTTTGGGCTAGTTCCTGTAAACTCCTTAAAGTCTTTAATAAAATGGGCTTGGTCATAATATTTACTTTCGTATGCAATATGAGTTAGACTTTCTGTTTCTGTGTTAAGTAATATTTTTAATGCGGTTTGTAATCTAATGACTTTGCCTAACTGTTTTGGACTAACTCCAATTTGTTTTTCAAACTTTCTCTCAAGTTGTCTTCTTTTGGATAAATCATCTTTAAGAATTGTTTTTATTGGTGCATTTCCGTTTGTAGATAGTAGTGCATTAATAGTTGTTTTTACAATATTTTCAACCGTCGATTTATCATTTAACCTTTCCAGAAGAAATACTTCTATGATTTCTATTCGTTGTTTAACACTCTTTGCATAGATTATTTTTTGTTCTAGTTCTTTAGCTATTTTTTCTTCAAACAATACTTCTAACGGAGTTTCTTTATTAGCTAAGTTTTTAATTGGCTCAGCTACAAAATTTGCAAATCCGTATGGATAAAATCGGATTGCGAATGTATTCACATATCCTGTTGGTTCTATATAAAATGGTTTAATGGTTTGCCCAAGTATCATTGCACGAGGCTGTAATATAAATTCATCCTCTGAAGTATATCGTTTTATATCATCACCTAGAATAAAAGCCATTTCAATACAACCATCAGGAACGATTCGCTGTTTTTGCGAATCATTATCAGCAGGAACTTCTAAAGTCCAATAACAGCTAATTAGGGATTCTAAATCTGGATGCGGCTGAAATGTTTGATAATCCATTGATAGTTTGTTTTTTTAGTGACACACAATGTTAAGGGGAGGTAACATTGGACGGTTGATAAACGATATATTTTGGATTGGGACTAAGTCAAATATAAATATTTTCCTTTTATCATTTTTTGTAAATTCCAATTTTTTAATTGACAATTTTGCAAACAAACACAGGTCTTTTGATTAAGCTCCAGAGCCTTATGTTTTTTATATATCGCTAAACTATGTTTTTATTCCCGAATGTCAATATTAAATCCAACACCCATACTACTATATTTTTTAAATTCAGCCTGACTTGATTTTTTATAAATTGTACCGTTTGTTAAAAGACCTAGCGAAAAAAAGATTGCCTCTCCTTTTTTGTTTTCTCCTTCGTTATCTACCCATTCAAGAGTAACTATTATATCTGAGTTTACAACTATGTGATAAGATTTTAAGTCAATCGAAATCAATCCAGTCTGTTTTGGTTCTATTTCTACAAATATATTTTTTGTCAAAATATTCTCAAAGGGTTTATTATTTTTTACTGAGTAAAAGTTTATTCTGAAAATAGATTTAGCACTTAAACGATTGTAAGAAATATTGAAATTAAAAGCATCGACAAATGTTGGTTCTTTTCGAATGTTTATTTTAATTCCCATTTCTGCGCCTAATTGGTCGTAACTAAAACCGGTACTTAGGAATTTAGATTTGGTTTTATTTCCAATGATTTTCTTCTTAAGCGCCTTAGTAGTAATTACAACCTCATTTAGCTCACTAATATGCTCGGTTAATTCAATTAAAAAAGGCCTTTTTTTTGATTTCAGATCTTTTATCAATATTTCGATGGGTTTGTAGCCTATCATCGAAATTCTTAAAGTGTCGTTTATAACTTGGTCATTAATTTCAAAAATAAAATTACCTTCTATATCGGTAACTGTTCCAGTTTCTCCATTTAGGACACCAATATTTACATACGATAGTGATTCTCTAGTTTTAGCATCAATTATTTTACCAGATATTTCTGATGTAGCTATTGTTTTTTCTGAAATATCAAAAGTCTCAATATTCGTAGAATCTGATCCAATCAATGTTTCCCAATTTTCTGTAAAGGTATCGTTACCATTTATAGTTTTATTGAAAAAATTAACTGTTGCAGTATTTATGTTTTCATAAATTTTAACTGAGTTTATTGATGCATTGAGAATGGATGGTATACTGGTGAAATCAGAGTGAGTACTATTTTCAAATCGTAAATAAAATTTTTCTGAATTCAATTTTTTAAAATAGTTGTATTCTTCGGTTGGCTGAAAATCATTGAGCTTATCACCACTTTCAAAATAAAGATAACTGATGTTTTGATTTTGTGGATTCAGAAGATTTGAATCATATATTTCTTTAATAAACAGGTCATTATCTTCTCCAGTTGCTCCGTTAGCATACACGTTCGTGTCAACTTCTCCAAAATAATGAGTTTCTGTTCCATCAAAGGAAACTATTGTTTTTATATTTTGATTTTTATTGGACAATACTCCTGCAGCCATACCTCCCCAACTATAAGCAAGAATTCCAATATTGTTTAAATCTACATTTAATTTTTTGTTATTTCTCAAGTAATTCAAAGCAAACTCAGCGTCATAGACTTGCTCTTGCATATCTTCTTTTTCATTAGTCATATCACCAGGATAGCGGCCAACAGACCAAATAGAAACAACAACAAATCCATTTTCTGCCAAACTCTCCAAAACTTTGTAATTCTCGAACCCCATTCCATTGAATCCTGCCATATAGATTATTACTGGGTGTTTTTTACTAGAAGGTGTTATGTTACCAAAGCTATTTGTTTTTATTTCCAATAATTTTTCTCCATCTGTACCGACACCCAATTCGGCAACGTAAAATTGTGCTAACTCTGAAGTAAGTCCAGAGAAATCATTGTTCTCTTGATATTTGACAGCTCTTTCTTCAAATAATTTGAATAAATCTCCAAAAATTAATGGTTTATCTTTTTTTTCATTCGATGGATACCAAATATCTAAATCTACAGGTCGAAAATGTAAACTATCGTTATTCGAGGTTTCAGGCTTATAAATTCTGCCTTTGTCTTTTAAGTTTAAAGACATAAATCCAGCATTATATTTTTCTTTTTGGTTTTGTTGACCAACTAATAGTATGGGAACTAATAAAAGTAAATAACTAATCTTTTTGGGTATCATTTTCTTTTCATGATTGGTGTCTATTGTTAAAGACGCTATTTCTTATCAAATAGTTGTCTTGATTAGGAAATGTTTTTTTTAAATGTGATATAATGTTAAGTATAGAAAAGTAGGGGAGAAGATGTAAATTAAGTTTTGGTTTGATATTAAGTTGAATGTATTATTTTGTATTTATTATCAATATTAAAACATCAATTTTTATATTTTATCACTTTGCAAATCATAATGTTTTTTATTTTGAGATTACTTTTAGTATCCTCAATAATCTCTGTCCTTCGACTTCCCAACTTCCACTAAATCCTTTTGGTAATATAAAGAAGTCTCCTTTATAATATGTTTGAGGTTGACTATTAATTGGTCGGATTGTTAAACTACCATTGAGTATGTGTATGAATTGCTCTTTTTTGTTTTCAGAAATTTCTTTTTTTGTTGGTATTTCTGCTTCTGTAAAAACATCTAATTCTACTCCAGAATAGATAATGTTCTTGTACGTAGTAGAATTATGTTTTGTTAGACCAATTCCAGACAATAATTCTTGGTCCAGCAAAAATGGGTTTTTAGCTATCGATGTTTTGGTGCTATCGCCTCGCTTATTTGAAATTACTGATAATTCCAAATGAAGTTTATTTCCGCCGTTATTTGTCCAATTTCCAGAAAATCCTTTTGGTACAAAAAGGTAATCGCCCGAATAAAAAGTAAGTTTAGTAGAATCTTTAGTTTCTATATCAGCTCTACCATTAATGTAATAGACAAATTCATCAATAGGAAAATTATTGATTTCATTTAATGCAGTTTCACTTGATAAAATGTAGACACTTAGTTCTGCCCCTTTGTAAATATTTTTTTGATAGTATTCACGTTCTGGATGCGCTTTTAATTTTAGCCTGGGTATATCCAATCCTGAGATTAATCTATCCTCAATTTTAAATGGTTCAATTATTGAATCTTTGGATGTTTTTTGAGCAAAAGATAATGTAGATACTATAGTTAAAATTACGGTTATTAAAATTCCTTTCATTACGCACAAGGTTTAGTACAAGTGTAATAGTGGATCAGACACACTTAGTTTTCAGAAAGTAATATACTTAAATAAATACAAAAACGGTTCAGGTTAGTACCCAAACCGCTATCAATTTTATACAGTGTTGACAGAAGTGTTTTTATTCTAAATTGAATATATTAGACTTAATTACTTGAATGTTTTGCAATACGTTTTCACGTTTAATTGTTAGTCGAATAGCTTCATCACCTCTTAAAATTTCTTTTGTGTAATCGTAGAAATCACAATAAGAGCTTTTGGTAATATCTTTGTTGTTAATAGAAATGACAATGTCATTTAGTTTTAATCCAGCTTTTTCTGCAGAAAAATCTTTAAAAATTTTGCTCACGTATACATTGTTATCGTTCCGATTTAAGTCAAACCCAAATGATTTTTTAGAGCTCAGTTTTTCTGTATTTTCAATTGGCGTAAGCAAGAGTTCCTGATCTTTAAAATTCAAGGTAACAATAAAATGTTTTGTAATTCCAGAACCAATAAGATTATAATTATTAGATTTTGAATAGTAGGCAACTTGATTTTGTAGATTAGAACGTCCTATTTTAAAACTTTCTAATGTTTTAATAAACATACTTTCATTTACAATACCATTTGCACTTATAGAACCTTCTCCAATAATCTCGACTACTTCTTGTGAATTTAAATTTACACCAACTTTTTCAGTAAGTGAAATAAAACCGCCGTAGCCAAAATCAAGTAAAAAAGTTAATGTTTTATCATTAATTTTAGCTTTAATAAACGGATTAAAAGTTTTATCTAGTTTTACTTTTATTCTGATTGCATTGTTGAGTTTTTTTAGTTTATTGACGTTGTCGGTCAATATGATTTTTTGTTCTTTAGCATTTACTTGCCAAACAGCATTCTTAATAATGCTTTTACCAATAATCCCCCCATTTGTGTAACATTTGATTTGAGGTGAATCGTCAAAATCAAAATTAAACGCTCCAATTTCTTTAAAATCAATATCTCCAATTTTGATTAAAGGTATTTTTGTTAGTATGATTTTAGATTTTATTTGATTAGAACTACCCACTTCTACTTCCATTACCTTTGGAAGTTTGTTTTTATCCATAATTTCGGAAGTCAATGTATTGTATCCTCCTGTATCAAAAATGTATTCATAATTTTTATTTCCAATATGTACTGGTATTATGAAGTAGCCAAATTTATTTTGGAAGGATATCTCCTCAAAAAAATCATTGTTTTCTAATTTAACAGAATTAGCAAGTGCTAATTGTTCTTTTGCAGATTGAGCACAAGTCAAATCGATTAAAAAAAAGAATATTATGAGTACAATAAGTTTTTGCATTTGTCAAGGCTATTTTTTTATAAAGACGTAAAAAAAATAAAAATGGTTGCCTCGAACCAAATTATGTTGTTTTATCCAACATTCTCGATAATTTTTTAGTGTATAGAGTGTATAATAAGTAGGGGAGTAGAAAGCGATAAACTTTTGGATTTACACTGAAACAAAATGTTGTATTGTTTTTAATTTATCCGTTCTTAAAACTCAAATCTTATAATGTTTAGTCCAATTAACTTTATATGCTCCCTTCTTGTTTTTTAATATTAAATAGTGTTTTCTAAAAATGGATAATCTGTATAACCTTTTTCTCCTGTTGAGTAGAAAGTACTTTGATCTGCTTTTTGTAATGGTATATTTAGCTCAAAACGTTTCACCAAATCGGGATTACTAATAAATGGTTCTCCAAACGAAATTAGATCTGCTAAATTTTGCTCTATTGCATCATTTGCCAATTTTTTTGTGAAACCTCGATTTATGATATATGTTCCCTTGTATAATTTTCGATAATGTTTTGCAGTATCCAAAATACTTTGAGTTGGGTTAGAATCATCTGCTTCTACATAACCTCCAATATGTAGGTAGGCTAAATTATAGTTATTCAGTTTTGTAGTGATGTATTCAAACAGTTGCGTTGTTTCATCATCTGTTTGAATACCAAACCAAGTTTTAAAATCGGGAGAAAGTCTAACGCCTATTTTTGATGAAGGAATTTTTTGTTGAATTGCATCTAATGCGTCAAATAAAATTCGAGCTCTATTTTCAATACTTCCACCATATTGGTCGGTTCTTGTATTGGCACATTTTGCAAAAAATTGATGGAATAAATAGCCATTTGCAGCATGTATTTCTATACCATCAAAACCTGCTTTTATGGCGTTTTCTGTTGCTTTTTGAAAATCTAAAATTGTATTTTTTATTTCTTGAGGAGTCATTTCTTTGGGTGTGACAGTACCTTTAAATCCTGAATGCGTGTAACATTCTGAATTTGGATTAATTTGAGAAGGAGCTAAAGGTAAATTTCCATCAAGTAAATCAGGATGAGATATTCTACCAACGTGCCAAAGTTGAGCAAATATTTTACCTCCTTTTTGATGAACTTTTTCAGTAACATTTTTCCATGAAATTGTTTGCTCTTCACTATATATTCCTGGGACATTTATGTATCCAATGGCTTGTTTGCTTATACTAATCCCTTCTGTAATAATTAATCCTGCTGTTGCCCTTTGTTCATAGTATTGAGCCATTAAGTCAGTTGCCAATCCTTTTTTATTATTAGCTCTACTCCTTGTCATTGGAGCCATTATAACCCTATTTTTTAAGGTTATGTTTTGCGTTATATATTTATCTAATACGGTCATTTTATCTTGAATTTTTGACAAAATTAAGTAAATTTGTTATTATTGCAAGTAATTCGCAATAGTTATTGCGAAAAAGTCGCATTTATATGGAAAGACGTAATACTCCAACTAAAGAAGCCGTGTTAGAATTGCTCAAGAAATCTGGAAAAGCAATGAGCAGAGATGCTATTGAACAAAAAATAACGCAGAACATTAACCGAGCAACAATTTATCGTGTTTTAAATCGGTTTTGCGAAGATGGTATTTTACATCGGGTAGTTGCAGAAGATGGTAAACAGTATTTTGCCGTTTGCGTAAACTGTGATGATAAAATCCTTTCGGGTCATCATTTTCATTTTAGATGTACTAAGTGTGAGACTATTGAATGTCTACCGGTAAAAGTCGATTTTTCGGTACCGAATGGTTATCAAGTGGACGGTGTAAATTGTGTTTTATCCGGAACTTGTGAGGATTGTTCTCGTTGACTTTCAACTGTCCATTACGGTTTTTATATAGCCTGTTATGGTTAGTTTTATTCTAATTCCTTAAAGTATTTTTCTTTAATAATATTTATATGATGCCTTTCATGGCCAATAATCGATTTAAGAAATTCTTCAAGTGTAACTTGATGTTCTTGCGCCATTCCTTTAATTTTCAATTGTTTCTCAGATAATGTGTTGATGAAACTTACTGATGCTTTTCTAACACTTGAAATGTCTGTAATTAATTGTTTCATTCTTAACTCTTCAAATCTAGCATTGCTAACGAGTAAGTTTTGGTCATAGCCCCATAATTCAACTGTTTCTTTTCGACTAAGTTGAAATGCCCTAAACATTTTAATTCTTTCATGATCAGTTATATGCCCAACAACTTGTTTTATAGTCCATTTGCCTGATGAATAACTATAATTACCCTTTTCTTCATCGATTGATTTTAAAAATGTAAGAGTAGAAGGTGAAGAAAAAAGGGAATATAAACCATCATCTTTAACCAAACTGTAATAATAAGGAAATCCGTCTTCTGGTTTATATTCCATAGTTCTTGAAATTTTTCCAATTTTGTATTGTTTCTTATAGCCTCTCTTTCCTGTTATATTTGTATCACAAAGAGTGCTTATGCAATATACAAATTGTTGTGTGTTTGTACATTTTATTCTTCATGATAGATTTTATGAAACATTTTTGCCAAATTTTTTGGGTTTTCTTTCCATGTGTTAAACATTTCAAGTCCTATATCTTCTGGGATAATATCCAGTTCTTCATTTTCTACTTTATCAAGGATTGTTTTGGCAACACTATCTGGCGAGGGCATGTCCCAATCACTTCCTTTATTCATATCAGTATCGATTGCTCCTGGGTTTACTGCATGAACCGTTATTCCTCTTTTAGCTAATTCGATTCGTACAGAATAGGTGGCTGAAAGTAGAGCAGCTTTTGAAGCTGAATATCCTGCAATAGAGGGCAATGGTGAATACGCTACAATTGATGTAAGATTAACTAATGTTGAAGGTGAATTTTGATCTAAAGTAGAAGCAAACGCTCTCATCATATTTAGAGTACCATAATAATTGACATCCATATCTTTTTTGATAGTACTTATTTCTCCATCCAAAATAGTCCCTGGATTTAAAATACCGGCATTGTTAATAAGGACTTGCGTATCTGATGCTTGCTTAACTACTTTAGTTATTTGGTGTTCATTAGTTATATCAAGTTCAAGTGTAATTACTCTATTGTCTTCAAAGTTTGGCATTTTGCCCAAATCTCGGCAAGTAGCATAGATTTTACTAGCTCCTTTTTGCAATGATGCTTTAACAAGTGATTTTCCTATTCCTCTGTTTGCTCCTGTAATGAGAACTACTTTGTTTTTTAAGGTTTGCATATTTTTATGTTTTTATGCAAAATTAAGACTGATGCTACTCGTCTAAAATCCAAAACTTGCTGAATATATGTTTTTCCGTCTTCAATAATACTTTTTTTGTCAAATCCATTCATATTTAAACGTTTAGATAATTCATCATAAGTTTTTAAACGTTCATTAAAAATGAATCCCACTTTTCCGTTTAAGGTTTTGATTTTACAGATGTATCCCTTTAAATCTTTGCGGTTATAGAAGCCACCATAACTAACTGTATGTTTTAAGTCTTTTAAGAATCTCGACGGGTTCTAAAAAGTTAGGGTATCTATTTTTTTAGAGCTGTAGTCAATATTTATGTCATTATATAAAATAGTGCCATTTTCTACAACATAATAATATGTAGTATTCTGTGTGGATATTTTTTGTTTTGTGTTCTCAGATATTACATTTTTTTGTTTCTTCGGGTTGTTTATTTTTTTCTTTACAAGAAAAAAATAAACAGACAATTAATAGTATTGTAATTCTAAAAATTATGTTCTATACTTCTAAAAGTATCCTAAAATCCTTTTTTTTATAATCATTCGGTATGAATTCCCATATTGGTATAGAGTCGGTTTAGATTTCAACAATATCAAGAGTTCATCTTCCAGTAAAATATTCAAAATCTGATGTTACTTTTCTTTTTTCTTACCTAATGAAACCTTATAATCATCTATATTCCCTTTGATCTTTAGATTGAGATACTTTATTTTTTTGTTAGGATCTATTTCTACAATCTCGTCTTCTTGCTCTTCATTAATAGCAGCATCCTTTTTGTTTCCAAATATTTTTTGCCAGGCAGCTTTTCTGACAGTTTTCAAAGGAATACGTAAATAATAATCGATATTTTGATTATTATCATGTGTACCAGACAATTCCATATGGCCCAAAGTAGATTCGATCGTCATAGAGGGAATATTAATTTTTCCTTTCTTGATATCCAAGCTGTTTTGTAAGGTGTCAAACCGAATGTTTTGTAAGTTTTTAGCTCCCATATAATCTGAAAGGGCCAGCATTGGATCGTAATTTTTTAATCTTCCATTTAATACTTTTACATCCATTTCTATAGTAGATTGATCCAGGTCTGGTACCATATCTGGGTATACTCTAATCTTACCCTTAATTCTGGAGGTGAGTTTCCCTTGTAAATTTTCGGAAACAAGATGGTCTTGCCCAAAATTTTCGAATTTGAACAGCAATTTATCCAAATCAACATTATTCATAACTAAATCCGGCTGCATATAGATATGTTTTGGATCGCTACCATTAAAATATCCACTTAATCGAATATTTCCTCCTGCAGCATCCATATTTAAGGTATCTATATAAATGTAATGGTTGAGTGTTGTTCTTAAATCTGCTTTGATGTTTTGAAGATCTATTCTATGGTAAATAAAGTGAGCGATATCTACTTTAAATTGCATATCCGTAAATGGCAACTCATATAAATTGAAGGCATCTGCATGTTCTTTTACATCTGCAGTCTTTGAAGTAACAACTTCTGTTGATTTTTTGGGACTTAAATCGAAATTGAAAAGCGCATCAAAGTCGATATAATTTGCCTTTAATTCGAAATAATTATCTCTTTTCTTTATTTTCTGATCTTCTCCCAAATAATAATTTAAATCGAAATTAAAATTGGTGGTTCCTATTTCTCCATGAAAATCTTTTATCACCAAATGTTCCTCTTCATAATGTATGTTTCCTCTAAAATGGTCAAAGCGAAGTGGATGCAATTTCATTTTTGTATCTAACTTATCTAAAGCCAGATCTATAGAATGTAATGCAGAATCTTTATAATGCATACTAGAGGCAAAATGTAATGCCAAATCATCAAACGCTTCATGTCGATATTCTTTTGGAACATAATTTTCTCCCTTATAGGAAAAGACATCTTCCAGTCTTAACTTTTTAGAGGTGAGATTGATATCTAAATCTACATCTCCGTTAAGTTGGGGTTGCATCCAAAAAGCATAATCATGTATTAGCCCGTCAAAATGAAAATCACTATCATCTATATACCCTGTAAAATCTATTATTTCTAAGTCTTTGTCATTTATTAACATATCGGCATGAAAATCATGTAGTTTATGCGGATAATGTTCCAAGTCAGCATATAAGCTATCGATAAAAAATTCACCTTTGGGTAAAAACTCTGATTCTGTAAAATCTTTTGCAGAAGCTTTAAAAGAAAACCCCAAGCTTAGGTTTTTTATTTGTTCATCAAAACCGGTTTGGGTAGTATCTTGTTTTGAAAAACCTGTTAATTGGGCAATATCTAAGTACTTGGAGGAAATATCCAAATGAGCTTCTACAGGAATGTTAGTATGATGTATAATTGAAGGTAAGTCTGAAAAAAAACCACTTACTGATAGATCCGAATTTCCTATCAATAGTTCAAACTGGTTCAGGGTCGCTTTCTTGCCATCCATTACTAAATGCACATTCAAATCGTGCAGGGGAGCAGGAAGTTCTTTGGCGACTAAACTCAAGTCTTTTACGATCAATTCTGTAAAGTACGCTTGATTGAGTTTTTGCAATGCCTTTTCGGGGTTGTCAATATCAATAATATCGTGAAAATTCATTTTCAGCGAAACTTGTCCTGACGCATCTTGTACTTGCTCTAGTTCAAAAAAGTCTGCAATAAAATCGAGATTGAAATTCGAGTTTATTTGCATGTTCACTTCTGGGGATTCAAAATTCTTTACAAAAATAGAACCTTTAAATTCTCCTTTTTCTAAAGAAGCAGTCATATCAGTTAGAGAAAATTCCATGGTACTTGCATCTCTATTTTCTCCGTTAGTGAAATGACCGTTGAAGCCCATATTATCTATTTTTTTTGCTTTTTTAGTATTTTCTAAAAAGGCTTTACCAGCTCCAAAATTGGCTTTGATAAAAGGTCTGTTTCCTTTGTTAGCGGGTCCCTGGATATTGGCATTAAAATAGATTTCGCCAGCATTTCTATATTTCTCTAATACCGGTATGACATCTGTTGGAGCAAAAGCAATCAGCATATCAAAATTGGGCTTTGTTCCTTTTATAGAAAGGTCAAGATCTACATCATTCTTTGTATCTATGGAACCTTCTAACTCAAAATCTCCATTTTCCATGACAATACTCGAAGGTTGTATGTCAAGAATTCCTGTATATTCATTAAATACTACATCAGTACTTACTTCAAAATGTTTATTATGTATAAAGGTAGTGTCTCCATCTTTGATTACATTTAACTCAAAATGAGTATCTATATGCCCAGCAATGATACTATCTTTTTGGCTAAAACCACCTGTGCCAGCATACATGAATTTTTCGACATCTGTATTTGTGGCTTCATCTAAGGTATGGATATCAAGACTTTTAAATCTGATTTTTTTTAGATGAATATTGGTAGAAGGTGTTTCTGTTTCAGAAGTACTTGCTAAGGAATTTTGAATATTCGTCGTGTTATTTTCATGAATCACAATATTAAAAACGCCTTCTTCTATTACTAAAGACTGAATATCATAATTTCCTTTCACCATATCCCATAGATTAAAACCTATATATATGTCTTTTACATCCATTATGACTGATGCATTATCTTCTTTGGTTTCTAAAATTTTTACATCATATACTTTTATAGAGATGTATGGAAAGTTGCTAAAAAGAGATAATTCACTTTTGCCAACACTAATAAGTCCTTTGTGTTCTTTGTTTAGTTTTGCAATCTCCTCTTTTATAATTTCAGATTGGTTACTCTGAATATATAGCATTAGGCCTCCTACTGATAAAATAGGAACTAAAATCAGTACTAGTAAAATTCGTTTCCAGAATTTTTTAATTTTCAAAGTAGATATCTTTAGGGTTAGAAAAGGTGTTTGACCTTAAAAGTAACGAATTAGTATGAAAAAATCTTATTTTAGAATACGATTTAGTTTTTGGCCGACCGTATTTATTGATTATATATTTTAAAGCTTTTAATAATTTAGAATATTTAAAGCCATTCTTCCTAACAACACCGATCTATACATTTAATTTAGAAAAATAAATATCTGTGTTTTTAGTTTTCAAACTTAATTTATAATTAGATGCCAATAAAAAGTTTTAGTCCGGAAATTCTGCTCCAGTTGAAAACGCTAAAAACAATAGAATCCAAGGAAGAAGGAACATTAGTAGAATAATTATTGAAAATATGATTACATATTTTTTTCTTTTTGTTATTTTATAGATTAACAATCCACCAAGAATGCCAATCATCAAAAAACCAATAATATATTCCATTCTTTTGATATTATTTCTTTTCTTCTCGCATAATTTTCTCCATTTTACGACCTCTTGCCAACTCATCAATCAGCTTTTCCATACGTCTACATTGTTTATACAATTCAAATTCATCCTCTATTTCTTCAATTCTATAACCACAAACGACTCCTTTAATTAAGTGCGCGTTTGGATTTATTTCGGCTTTTTGAAAAAATGTTCTAAAAGTTGCTTTTTCATCTATAAGTGCTTGTAAAGCATCTTGATCAAAACCAGTAAACCATTTAATTACTTGGTTGAGTTCTTCTTTTGTTCTACCATTTTTCTCTAATCTATTTAGGTATAATGGATAAATGGATGCAAATATCATATTGGCAACCTTTTCATTTTTTTCGGCTGTAACTTTCATTTTTACTGGATTTTTAACTAATTGATGTTACCGTGTTTGTGTATAATTTTATGCTATGTTTTAGCAACTAATTTAACAAATACAAACCGAATAGAGAATCCATGGGGATTTTAGTTAGAGCTAGCAATTAATTTTATGAGGTGTTGATATTCCTCGAGTGGGCAGAGTTTATTCAGCTAACGATTTCGTTTAGCTTTTAATTCTGCTCAAAGATTCATTCCGCAAAAATTGAGAAATTCGGGAGTGTGATTTTTCAATTTTTTGTTCATTGGTTACTAATTTTTCTTTATTGAAAGTACTACGCCACTCTAAAATAACCAGATCATCCACTTAGTTATTTAGCTGCTATGATCTTATATATATGGTTGTAGTACGTTTTTTTATCGATATTAATGCCCTTTTTTAGCAGATAGAACTCGATTATAACTTTTTTCAAGTAAATATGCTATTCGAGAATTATACTTTTTAATTTTCCCCATCATTTGATTGTATAAAGAAATTTTCTTTTCATTATGTTCGGGGTGTGTTTCGTCAAAAATAAACCAAAAAATACTTTCTATTTGCTCATCATTTAATTTGTTCATCTCAATAGAAGCCTGTTCGGTATCTACAAGAAATCTTTTGTATATCTCAAAACCGTCTTGCATATAATCGGCTCCATATTTCCCTCCAATACAGATGTTAAAATATTTTCTATAGTATTCTTTTTTGTCATTGTAATCCATAGAACTTAAATGTTTTACCCAAGGGTTTATGATATATGATTTTGGGATATAATTCTTTTTATGTTTATTTTCCTCATACTCAATTAACTTTTTAGAAGAATCTATATACATAGCATGACTCATTTCAGTATGATTGTTAGGTAATGATTGAAAAAATTGTTTTTCAAGTTTTTTCTTTTCTTCTCTCTTACTTTTCAGGACTTTATTATAATAGTAATTTATAGAGTCGACTTTTGACTCTGAAATACTTAAATTAGAAAAATCAAATTTATATTGAGCAAAAGATTTTCCATAAAATAATAAAAATACAATGATTAAAATTTTCTTCACTTCAATCTGTTTTTAATTTGCGACAACGTCCTGGTTATGATTAGTAAATGAATTAAAAGTAGTGAGCTTTTGATTAAGTATCAACCCACATATTAATTATAGCCATTCAGCCTTAATTCCCATATTATTCAACTCCTCAATTACATTATCCTTTGCATAACATAATATTGCTTTTTTCAAATTAGGAAACTGTGTTGCATCTTCAGTGTTTTCTATATCCCAATAATCTTCCCAACCTTCTCCGAATCTTAAAAGTTGCATATAAATATCATTTCCTCCATCTTGATAAATTTCTGTTATTTCAGTTGCCAATTTTTTAGGTATAGGCAAATTCTTAAAATATTCAGTTACTTCAGGTATTGGTTCGTATCCTTCTTCTTCTATATTGATTTCTCTTTGGTCGTATAATTCTACAAATTCATTCAAATCAAATTTAGGTTTCAAAAGTTCTTTATTATACATCAATTCTTGAATCACCGATAATTTAAAACCAAAATCACTAAATTCAATTTGTTCTTCCTCTAACTTCTCAATGGTATACTTATCTTTTGTCGGTTTAGGCTTAACAAAACCCTTGTCAAAAATTTGATTGTAAAAAATATCAATTAGGCAAGGACTTTTTTTTCCAGTATATGTAAAGTGCTTTACCTCATATTTTCGCATTGTGATATTTTCAAAATGACTTTTATTGATTTCAATGCCATCAACAACTATTTTACCTTTAAAAAATGGTTTTTGTTCAGATTTTGAACTTACTTCCATTGGATTATAGTCGGTATGCAGAGATAAGTGATTTGTTTGACCATTACCATGCGGATTTGTACTTATCCCTATATCTTTCCAATAAATTCCATTTCTCTTAATTTCTGTTGGTTCTCCAAAACATTTTTTAAGTTCTTTCCAATCCATTGGGAATTCAAGAACATTTTCGTCGATAGAAAGTTGATCATTTTCGATGCGAATAATGATATCAGATGACTTATTTTTTAGATTGAATATTTTTATCATTTTCTTTGGCAGTGCAGTCTGTTTTAAATTGGTTATGACGTTATGGCTATGAGTAGTTTTGTAGTTGAGTACATAACTTTGCAAGTACAGACTAAGCTAAAAATCTACGGGCATTTTTCAAAATAGGTGAGAACAAGCAATTACTTATTGCTATTGTTGTCGATAGTTTTATTTTTTTAAATAATTCGTAATTTCTACATATTCTATGTCAGTTCTGTCCTCATAGAAGTCTTTTATTACAGCTCTGTGAGCGGCTCCTACTATAACTAAAACTCTATCATCTGGGGTAATCCATCGGTCAATATTAGTCATCATATAAATATTACGTTCCCACCATTTGGATACGAATTTTGCTCCAATGTAGTTTGAGTCATTTACGAATTTTGCTGTTTGATTTAAGTATTGATCTTTATTTCTAATATCTTCTTTATCTGAGTTCCGGTAGATAAGATAATCCAGCATAGAATTTTTAGCTAAAAAATCAGATTCTTTTTTGTCTTGTGCTTTGATCGAAGCAATCATATTTTCATATCTTCTTTTATCATTATTTTCGGCAAATTCTATAAGTTCATCAAATGGTAAATTTAGCTTATAGTCTATAGAATAAACTCGATTATGATTTAACTCTTTTGCTAACCTAAATCCCAACTGCTCTATTTCATTAATAGTGAAATCACGATTATCATTTAGAGTTTCATTATACAAGCTATCTAAATACTTTGAATCAACAGAAGGATATTCGAGCATGATTTTAGTCGGTCTAAATTCTTTAAGTTTTTTAACAATATCTTTAATCTCGATTTGTCTTTTTTCAGATTCAAGACTTTCAAATTGAACAGAAGAGAAATCTGATGTTCCCGCAAAATGAAACACCCCTAAAATTGAGATTTTTGGCTTATCATTGACTTTTTGTTTCTCTTCTTTTTCCTTTGTTCTATTGCATCCTGTAAGAAGCAAAAAGCAAATTATAAAAGTTAAAAATGATTTCATACTATTTGTATTTTAGTTCTAATTACTACCAACGTCGAATATATGAATCAGAGCAAGGTAAATACCCCTGAATCAATCGATTTATCTGCACATTTTTATTTCTTGTTTAATTTATAAAAATCTAGCGCCTTTACAAAAAGTAAATGACCTCTTGGTCTAGCACTAAATTGCTCTGATTTTATATATAATGTTTGCTAACCATTTTTATAGACAATGTCAGCAGTTGTTTTTCTAGTTAATCTTTCTGTTAAAGAATTTTATACTAAAAGTTATATTTTGTTTTAGCTTGCAGTATTTCTGTATATTTGGGTTTAGTAAGTTTTTTCTCTTTAATAAGTTTTAGTATAACTTTATTTCCGAAAATATCGGTGTTTATAAGACCCTCAGCGGTTTCTTGATCTGTAATTTTATAAATAGTGTTAAAAAGAAGTTGACTTTCACCTAAATTATCAAAATAGTACCAATGTTTTCCATGCTTCCAAACAGAGCCAAAAGTATTAATATCTCCTAATTTTTCCCACGATTGTTTGGGATCTAAATTATCCAAACGATTTATAGCTGTATATCTACTATCAAGACTTTTATTGTTTTTATTATTATTTCTTTTTTCATAAGCATCAACAAATAAAGTCTTTTTCCCATTTGAAAATACAAGTGGAGCTATTTCCTTAAAATCATTATTTGCAAAAGGATTATTTGCTACTCTTTGTACTTCTCTTTCTTCGGTATTGTAAAAATAAACACCATTTTTACTTAACCATAATGAGTGATAAACATGAGAACCAAATTTACTGATTATACGATATGGTTTATGTTTTTTACTAAAGGAGATAGTATCTATATATACCATACCATCTATAGGATTATAAATATAACTTTTTACATTTTGCGCATCTAGTTGGATACTATAAATCTCTTTATTATCAATTATAGGTAGTAGATTTTGTTTATAATAAACATGTTTACCATCTCTAAAGTATATAAAACTCTGTCTATTATTATTGTTTAATGATAAAGCAGTTGTATTCTCTGGATTAGCTTTTGACATTACTTGACCTTTATAAAATACTTGTTTTCCATTCGTAGCTAACGAATGACTCGAAAGAGAATAATATGATGTTTCACTATTGGGGAGCATTATCAAGGGGTATACGTAAGTTTGTGGTTTTTCCCCTTTGAAGAAAACGTAATTTATTTGCTCTCGAATCCCAACCTCAGTGAGTTTATTATTTATTTCTGTGCTTATATTACAATAGCAAGTTGTTTTTCCATCAGTATAGTAATTGTTCCCTAACGCTTGTACTGTTTTAGGGTTCATTTTTGGAATAATTTGGTTACCACAAAATACGTTGTCTTTATCAATACCGATATGGGTATCGTAATAATTGTTACTTATCGAATGAAAGCTTTTTTTATCTGCTTCGGGAATTGGATGATAACCACTACTGGGAATAGATACATAGATAGTGCCTTCAAAATACATAAATCTACCAAATAATTTTTCGCCATTTTCGTCAATGGAGTAAGAATCTGGAACGTTATCATTTAAAAATCCTGCGATTGATATTATACATATAAAGCAAAAAAATATGGTAATAGTAATAACAATTTTTTTAGTTTTCATGTTGTAATTTCGTCTAAAGTTTTGAGTTTAAAAGGTTCTGAATGCCGTCTGATTACTTTACTATTTTTGCATATAATGTTAAAATTAGGTATCATTTATTAAGGACGAGTCAAGCTTACGCACAACGGTTTGTGCATATTTAGCTGCGTAAGCGACTAAGATATAAAAAAAGAACAGCAGTAGCAGTAAGGAAACCTGTCAGGATTTTCGAGACACTCGTTATATCTGCTATCAAGCAATTAATTATACACGGGTGTTAGGGAACAGACTATATTAATTTAATACTTCTTTTAAACTCTTCAAATTCAGATTATGTCTAACAGTCTAGTATAAGAATAGTAGCGGGTATTAAAACTATTTCTTTTTCGATTTAGATTGAATGTAAATATAAAAAAGCGGTTTTGATTAAGCACCAAAGCCGCTATTGTTTTTAGATTGTTAGTAATAGTTATTTAAACGTATTTAGTATTCAATTGCTGTTCAAAAAGAAATATTTTTCTACTCAATTCTTCTTTTAATCCATTATCAGAAATTTCATCTTCTGAAAAATTATCATAGAAATTGGGCAATGAAAAATCTGCAATTATAGTACCTCCTAAGAACGGGAAATAGGCCTTAGCAGATTGCAGGACTGTTGTACCACCTCTACTACCAGGTGAAGTTGCCATTAAAAGCATTGGTTTTTCTCTCCATATTTTCATATTAACACGAGACAACCAGTCTATAGTATTTTTAAATACCGCAGTATAAGACCCATTATGTTCTGCAAGAGATACGATAAAACCGTCTCCCTCGTTAAATAACTTGTCTAGCTTTTTAATAGCGGTAGGTATACCATTTTCGGTTTCAAAATCAACTCCATATATAGGCAAAACATAATCGTTTAAGTCGATTGAAATAATTTCTACATTTTTTAATAAACTAGTTGTATAGGATATTAAACTTCCGTTGATAGATTTTTGACTATTACTTCCTGATATTGTGATTATTTTTTTCATGATTATTGTTTTTTAGAGATTAGAGTATCGATTGACCATTTTCCACTACCATTTATTACTATGGTTAAGGCAAGACCGATAATTAGAAGAGAATACTCATAACCTTCTCCTGCTTGATTTCCGAACCAATTCATAAAGAAACCATATTCTAACTGTGTAATAAAAATGATACCTACGAACATTCCTGCAAGTAATAATGCCCAAAACCTACTGAGGATTCCTATGACTAGGAAAATAGAGCCAAAAAACTCAATCATTATTACAGAGAATGCCACAACACTTGGTAAACCCATTTGCATAGTTAATGTTTCCATAGTTGCTGAATAACCATAACCTCCAAAGAGCCCAAATAATTTTTGCGCACTATGCGGAAATATTATCAAACCAAGTGTTAATCGCGCAATGCTAAATCCAATATTTGGATGAGTAGTTAAAAGTTTTTTTACTAATTTTTTCATAATGTTTAAGATTTAAAATTGTTTATAAAGTTTTTCGGTAATACACGCCGAAAGATGATTTTTCTATAGGTTTAGATCCATATTGATCAAAGTCCAAACCAATACCGAACTGATGTCCATTAAATGATACACCAGAACGTAATTGTTGAAAACTTCTAGAATGCGTTTTGAATTCGTCCCAAATCGTTAAAAACTGACCATTTAACCAAAGAGATACTTTATCACTTAAAGATTTATTGAACTGGATCTGTGTAAATGCTTCTGCATAGCTAACGTTCGTTTGCTCAGAATGAGCAACTGTATGAATTATTATAAATAATACTCTTGAATTTTTAACTGTGAGCTTTGCTGACAAACGTTCTGAATAACCAGCAAAACTGTTGTAATAAAAGGAGGGACCAATTGCTATATTCTTATGAATATTCCATAACAGTGTTGGTTGTATACCAATCTCATCAAAACCTTGGTTTTCTTCATCTTTAAATTTTTGAAAGAAAGCTAGTGTGTTAATAATGAGAGTTCTGCCCTTGTTAATAGGATAACTTGAGAGTAATGTGAAATCTGTTTTATCAAAACCAGAAAGCAGTTCTACTTGCGTAAATTGTCCTAGCAAATAGTTTGTAAATCCAATTGTGAAAAATGATGTAATGATTATTATTTTTTTCATGCTTCAAAATTCCGACAGGAGCACATGAAAAAAAATGAACTAGTTTAAGACTTTTACATTCTATTGATTTTAGAAATAATTTTGCTCATAAATTCTGGCGTAATACCAATATAGGCCGCTAAATCTTTTTGCGTAATTCTATTTACAATTTTTGGATATTTCTTTTTGAACTCGATATATCTTTCCTCTGCAGTTAAGGATATGCCATAATTAGAGCGCCTTATATAACTTACAAGCGATCTTTGATAAAGTATACGATAAAACCTTTCAAATTTAGGTATTTCTTGAAATAGTAAATCGTAATTAGCCCTAGAGATACCTAATAATTCTGAATCCTCAGTAGCTTTAATAAAATAAGGTGTCGGCTCTTTGGTCATAAAACTAGCAAGGTCTCCAGTCCAATAATCCTCTACAGCAAACATAGATATGTGTGGCGCACCATCTTCATCTAAAGTATAGACCTTTAAACATCCTTTTATTATAAAATATTCATATTTAGTAGTATCACCTGCCTGCATTAAAAACACCTTCTTTTTAACTTTTATTTCTGTAAGTAAGGAGAGGTATTTTTGTTTTTCTAGCTCTGTTAAATCAATAAACCTTGCTATATTATTAAGTATTAGAGTATGTGATTCTTTGTAGTTCAATTCAAGCTTAGTTTGAATGTTATTTTATGTAAGCTCTTATTCCTATGATTTAGTTTGAGCTAGTTAATCTTTTTTATAGCTATTATTAGGTGTTGGCATTTTACCTTATTCTTTTTTCATTTTTGACAAAAACTCATAAAACTTGGCAGTATCAAAAAATACTTCAATTGATGTTATTTTATTATCATCTAATTTGATTATTTCTGAAAAGGTAATATTTAAGCTATCTCCTGTTGGCAATGCCATATCATAACTCACTAACGCAGAAGCATGTTCTCCTTTGGTAATCATCCATTTGACTGATGCTTTCTGGACCAATTGCCTAAATTGAATATCTAGTTCGATAAACTTGTCTTTACCACTTACTTTGTCTATTGGACTGGTAAAATTCAATTCATTCGCTAGCAAAGATTTCCAATCTTTATCAGTTCCAAAAGTTCCAAAAAACTCAATTACCTTTTTTTCTGTTGTGTTCATTGTTTGAGCTTGTATAGTATTCATCGTTCATGTAATTACTAAAATTTTAATTACAGTTTGTATTCAACAAGTTGTTATTTTATAAATTATTTTTTCGATTAAGTGCTTTGCGCTTACGTACAATGGGTTTGCGTAAGAAAAGCAGCGTATTCATGAGCTAGATTTTCATTGTTAAGACTAAAGTAATAAAAAAGTGCAAAACTTTGATGTCTTACACTTAATGAGCTATTTTTTATATATGTTGTTGAGCTCTGTTTTTTTTATTATTGAATACTTTCTCTAGATAGTACTTATAGCACACTTTGATAAAGGATTTTATCTATATACCAAGAGCTATCTTCTTTTACAAGAAATACATAATCACATCCTTTTTTATTTTCTGCCCAATACATATCAATTTTTACTACTGCTATTTTCTCCTGAACATCCAAAATTTCTAAATTAATTTCAGATTTAGGCATAATTTTTTCTTTATTATATGTCAAAACCCACTTTTTGATTTCGTCAATTCCAACTGTAGATAAATCAAGCCATTTTTTGGATTCATAATCGTAAATAAAACCAGTTTTGGTTGCATCTTTTGCAAAGTATTTGTCTATTAAATTTGTATCCAGTTCCTTAAAAGCTTTAGGATACATTTTAGACACTTTTGTAATTTCATTTTGATTCATTTCTTTAATATTTTTTAATTAATGAAGCAAAAGTAGAGGAGGAATATGACAGCCTTATGTCAACTAAGTTTGGAAACTTTCAAAATATTCTATTGTTGTTAGTTTTTTTATCCTAATGTAATCTAAACTCTTTCAATTTTCTCGAAGTTGACAATAGGTAATTACTGTCAATAATATTGTTTTTATTAAAACTCAATACACGAGATTTTAATAATTCTAAATTTTCTTTCTGAAAATTTTTAAGCGTAGCTTTTATTTTAATTATTAAGAGAGTTAAAGTTTGTAAGAAGTGATTTATCGTTTTATTTTTTTTACAATTCATTTTCATAGCCAATTTCATTCAAATCACTTTTGAGTTTTTCAAAATTCTCAAACTCTGGATTGATTTCAAGAATTAAATCTTTTGATATAACAATTCCGGAATAAATTTTTTCTATCACTTCTAATTTTAGGTCTCTACTTTCAAATTCTTCTTCATAATATTCTTCAGCCCAATTTTTGTAAGTCATCGGATTTCCATCTAATAACTGCAGTAAATCGCTTGAACCGTCTTTGTATTCATCTTTAGGTAATTCGATTTTGCCTATTTTCCAATTTTCATCTGTTTTAGTCTGCCAAATGCAAAACGTTGTTCCAATACTTTTGACAGGCTCTCCGAATATAAATTCATTAAATGTTTTTGGTAATCCATTAAGAATTCCGTTAGCTATTTCTTGAGTTAATTCCGTTTTGGTCTCTTTTTTTGAGCCAAATAGTTTTTCAATAAAAGATTTTTTTTCTTCAATCGATACATTTTTCCAACCATTCATCTCGCTTTCGTGAGCAAATCCGTTTATACAAACTCCATTTTCACCAAAAACTATCAACATTTGGTCACCTTGTCCGTTTCTCATTTCACAAAACTCTTCAGTTTTGCTCCAATCTTTTTGGTAAGAATAATATCTAAATTCCCATTCAGGAGAAATGATTGCTTCTAAAGCTGAAATAGATTTACAAATCCTTTTTAATTCACTTGGATTTGGTATAAGATTTAAGTTTTCAGTAGAAAGTAGTTTCATTTACACGATTTTTATTTAGCTTGTTGGCAACGTTCCGTATAAGCAACATAGGGTAGATAATAAACGATACGTTTCGTTTTGGTAATAAATCAAATATAAATATTTTGCTTTTATCTTTTTTCGTAAACGCCCAGCGAAGGACTATAGTTACCAAGATATGAAATAAAAATAAACTGTAAATTTTATACTTGGTAACTTTGGAAATAAAACAAAGATCTTTTGGTTAAGCATAAAGTCCCTATGTTTTCTGATATATTATTATACATAGCCAATACTATTTTTTTAATTATTAAAGCCAGCCATAGTATAGATATACTAAAAAAACAGTGTCAATAAATCCATGAACAGCAATATTAAACCATAAATCGCTTTTTCGTATATGAAAAATTACAGCCAAAATCATACCAGTAATACCTGATAAAATCTGTCCACTTATTCCTTGATATGCATGTATCCATCCAAAAATAAATCCAAATAGTAGAATGTTAATAGCAAGACTAATTTTACTTGATCCAAAAAACTTAGTAAATTGTCTCATTAGGTACCCTCTGAATACAATTTCTTCACCGAACGCAGCTGAAACCCAAATAAGAGCAAGTAAATTTAGAGTAGCAGGCAAGTTTCCTTTATAAATTTCGAATTCTGAAAAATCTATCGGTTGTCCTGTAAGATAGGTAACACCTGGCATCATCACATAACCATAAAATAGGAAGATGGCTATGCCCAATAGTGGCGCTACGATTAATAGATTTTTTATATTTATTCCTTTACGCTGAAAACCTAAAGAGCTAAAAAGTTCTTTTTTGTATTCTATTGCGCTTGCGATTAATAATATTAAAGTCGCTATAATTATTTGAAAATATCCTGATAGATATAAAATGTAACAAAGAACTATAGCGATTATTGGTGTCAATTTTGTAGTTAGAAAGTTTTTATTCATTTTTTTATCGTTTTTTGTTTTAAGCGAAGTAATAACGATAAAGCAAGATAAGCGGTGATATACAGCTCGTTTTTACTGAATGGTATCAAAATAATAGCTGAATAATCATTGGATTTTATAGCTTACCCTTAAACCAGTTCATAAATTCTTGTTTTTTATACCTACTAATATTTATTTGAAAAGCTTTTTTGTTAGAAATTGTAGGTTTGAGTAATACAGATAACTTTCCGTTTTCTATTGATTGTACTTGTTCAATAGAATGGATATGAAGAATAATTTGTCTATTTGCTCTATAAAAACTTTGTTCACTAATTTTACTTTCAACTTCATTTAGTGTGAAATCTGTAAGAACTGTAGTTCCATCAGTTTTTATAATAGATACTATTTTGTTTTCACTACATATATAGGCAATTTCAGGATACTTAACTAAGGTTATTTTACCCCCTTGTTCGACTTTAAGTATCCCTTTTATGGAGAGAAGTTTGTGAAGCTTATAAATATCAATTGAAAATAAAAGCGAAATTCCTAGAGTACATATGAGTAGGGAAACTGAAAGTCCCTTTAGTAAATTATAAATACTGTACGATTCAATTCCATTTATCAAACCATTCAAACTATAATATAAAAAGATATATAGTATAGTAATATAACCTAAAGTTGAAAACAGAAAACGTAATAGTATTCGCGTGTTAATGTTTTTAGCGAAGTATTTGTTTTTAAAATATTTGAAATTAAACCGAGCGATGAGAATTATTATAATTCCTGTAATTATTGATGCAACAATTGGAAATAGAGGAAATTTGTAATTTTTATTAAACGGGAAATTTTCTGGTGTAAAAAGGTGGTTTGATAAAATAGAAATTATTAGAAGTATAAAGCCATTTCTAACCCAAAAATTTGAAAAGCTAAGATGTTTTTTAAAAGAATTAAGTATTGTTTTCATTAAAAAAATAATCTATCGTCTTGGTTTTTTAAGTTTACGGGTAATGGTTAGTATAACAAGCATAGCTTGCCAAAGGGAGCTATGATTTGTTATACAGTGTCACCACCTGTTTTTCTATTTCTTTTTTTAATTCCGTCAAGAATGGACTACTTTCAGACCTAATTATAATTCCATTCTTTTTATCTTTTAACAATTCCGAAAAATAACTATCCGCAATATTTATTTCGACAACCATTCCACTTTTGGCTAAAACATTTTTAGCAATTACTTGTGGTAATGTAGTTTCGCCAGATGTTCCAATAATGAATAACAATCCTGTTTCTTTTGAAATTCTCAATACAGAATTCTTTTTAAAAAACTTTTCATTGTAATATTCATCAAACCATAATACATGTGGTCTTAGATCTTCTTTGCATTTATGACACTTTAAAAGTTCAATTTCAGTTTCTGTCAGTTGGTCTTTTTGCCTTTCTTTTAATTTTATTCCATTTGGAAATGGATATAATTCACTTGAACATTCATCTCCACATCTCATAAAATCGTGATCTCCATGTATCAAGTATGTCCTATCGTCAGAATTACCAGCTTTTTTATGTAAACTATCTACATTTTGTGAAATCAAGGCAAAGTTGTCATTTAGTAAAGATTCTATCTCTTTAAGCATAAAGTGACTTTGATTGGGTTTAGCAAATTCAGTAATGGATTTTCTATAGAGATAGAATTTCAAAACTTCATGAGAAGCTACATTAAAGATTTTTTTTGTCCCAATTTCTTGAGCTTTGTAGTTTTTAGAACCAGATGACCAGTAGCCATCTTTTCCTCGAAAAGTAGGAATTCCGCTTTCTGCTGAAATTCCGGCTCCTACTAGAAAAGAAATCTTTTTATAATTCTTTAAACAGTATTCAATTCGTTCTATGATTCTTTTTTCGATCATTCAACTAATTATTACCAACATTTAGTATAAAAGTAATAGCGGAATTAAATGCGCCTATTTTTCTGATGGCAAGATACTGAATAAAACAAAAAAGGTTCGGGTGTAAACCCGAACCGCTATTATTTTTATACATTGTTGGCGGTAGTTTTTTTAGCTATTGTAATGACTTAATTGTTAAAGTCAGAAGTTTCAAGTATTTCATAGTTTTTCATTGTTAAACTATTTGAGTCAGTCAAACTAGCAAATTTCATTGCGTTCTCGTCTTGCATAAATGTTTTATGGACTTTCTCAACGTCTTCCTTACTTTTCCAAACAAAGATATCCATGTAACTGTCTTCTGTTTTTAAAAATTGTCTACTTACTAGACCTTTACATTTAGAGCAATAATCTTTGTTAAATACCTTTGAAGCTAATAAAAGCTCTTCGTGAGTTACATTTTCTGCTGTTTTGTAAGTTGTAATTTCTACTATCATTTTTGAATTATTTGTTTTAATTGTACAAGAGCTAATGAATACAAAAAGAATTATTACTATAATTAATCTAGAGGTATTCATATTTGTCATTTAATTAAGAATTATTAATGACAAAGCTACTTAGGCATTTTTAATTAGAACAATAAGATAGTTTAAGAAAACTATCCTTCAATAGCTGTTTTTTTTCGAATTGTACTTAAAAATTCAGGAGTCACACCGATATATGAAGCAATTTGTACATTTGAGATGCGGTTCGATATACTTGGATATTTTTCAAGAAAGTAGAGGTATCTTTCATATGCAGTAGAACCTATATGTTGAAGAACTCTCTTTTGTTGCTCAATAAAAGCATTTTCTGTAATAATTCTCATATTCCTATCAAAAAGGGGGGAGTTGTCATATAAGTTAAAAAGGTCTTCTTTCTTTATTTGCAGAATGATAGAAGGCTTTATAGCCTCAATGTAAAGTTCACTAGGAACGTTATTATATAAACTACTAAAATCTGTTAGCCAATTATTTTCGGAAGCAAACTGAAGGTTGTGTTGGTATCCTTTTTTGTCAATGTGATAAATCTTTAAAATTCCACTTACCACAAAAGTTAAGTGATTACAATTTTCTCCTTCTGTTAAGATATTTTCTTTTCTTTTAAGTTTTCTTTCATTTACACAATCATCAAGCATTTTTATGGTTGATTCTTCAACTGCCCAATAATTGTCAAAATAATTTAGAAGATGTTGTATTTTAGTAGATCTCAATCTTTAATTTTTTTATAATGTTTTTTATTAGATATTACGATAGATATGCAACAGGTAGCATAAAGTAAAGGTTTTGAATTAAACAGTAATGAATCTACTTATCAAATCTATCGTTATATTCAGTTTCTATTTCTAATTTGCTCCATATCTCTTTCCATCTTTTGTTTTCTATTCTAGCATTGTAAATAGTTAAATCAAATTTTGGTGTTGGTCTCACCAAAAGATTAAATAAGTCTTCTAAACCATAAGGTGCAATATATTCAATTTTGTTTTCAAAATTCAGTCTTACAGCTATTGAAGTTGCGGTTTCAGGCCAAAAAGCAATTGCCTGATTACAATTAGTATATTGGTTGTGTCCATTTCTAGTATGCATTCTTGATTGATTTTTAACAGACCAATTGAGATTCGAATTAAATTTTCTTAGCTTGTTTTCTATTTCTAAATCACATTTTTTACTTGGATTTGATTTGTCAAAATATATAACATCAATATCATTAAGTTGAGTTCTAGTTTTTCCATGTTTTTCATCCCAAACTTTGTTTCTTACAAAACCAGCTCCAATCCAACAATCATTTAAGTTTAAATTTCCAACTATTTTTAAAATATTAATCATCCATACATCACTTTCAATGATTTCTATTAGTTTGTTTTCTAATTTTTGCATTTTTCAAATTAATTACAACGTCTCTTGTATGATGTGTTTGGATCCCACAGTGTGCATATACATTATACAAATTGTGGGCAACGTCTCGGCTATGAGTAGTTGCTTAAGGTACCAAAGATAGCAAAAAGGTATAGAGTGAGTAATATTAGGATAATACTCCGATTGGCACTTACCAACCTGAAGCAATTAATTATTACCATTGTTGCCGAGTCGTTATTAATTTCTGCAAGCTCCACATTCATGATTCTTATTCAGATATGCGATTGTTTCCTTACAGATTTGTTCTAAGATTGAAATTTCAATGTCAGCAAGTTTTTTAACATATATACAAGCTTTCCCCATTTTAAATTTGCCAAAATCTTTCAATAACTGATCACTCTTGTCAGTTTTAGAATATATGTAGAATGAAAACTGCGCTTTTCTTGGCGAGAATCCTAGCATTGGTGCATCTCCCTCGTGACCACTGGCATATTTATAGTGATAACTGCCAAAGCCAATAATAGTTGGTCCCCACATCTTTGGTTTAAAACTAGACCATTTGCTCATTAGTTTTATGAGTTCAAGACTATCCGATTTCTTTTGCTCGTTTTCAACATAAGAATTGATAAAATCGAATACATCAATTTCAGTAACAGTTGTTTTGTTCTTTGCCATTCGATGATTGTATTTGTTAATTATATATGGTGTGTTTGCATCTTACAGTGTGCATATGCATTATACAAATTGTGATCACCAATTTAGTTTTTCATTTTTTCACTCAAATATTTATAAAAGAATGAGTCTTTAAGATATGACTTACATTTTTCCTCGTCATTCAATTCAGAATATAAGTTTATTTCGTAATCGATTTCGTTGACTTTTAATTTTATTAGTCTCTTTTGTTTGTCAAAAGTCAGGTTTTCAATTCCATTGTCAATTTGAGATTTCAGGTTTTTCAAATCATCAAATTTAGAACATATCATTTCTGCTAATTCGGTTTCATCATTACTTGGCGAAACTGTTGCCCAATCTGGATACATTGATTTATAATCATATTCAAATGCTCGCTCAATTAACTTTGAAACAGCCTTGTCTTTTTGTCCTAAATCATTTAAAAATCGATATTTCCAAAATGCTAAATCTACTTTTTGAAAAATAAAAGAGGTTAATGAAGTTGTCTCAAATACAATTTTATTATCAGCTTTTTCAACATATTTTAAACCTTTTTCAAATTCTCCTTTTTTTCCATAATAGCTTGCTAATTGCATAGTTGCGTGGTAACGATAATTCTTATAAGGTTTCCCGATTTCGTTATTTGTGTCTTTATCGTTTAAATCAGAATCAATTATTTTTTGATAGTAAGTCAGTATATTTTTTTCATCATCCTTTTTTATATAATAGTATAGTATATTTCCTAAAGTCGTTCCATAAGTCGATGAAGGATTATCTGCTTTTTTCTCAATCTTTTTCCAGATTTTTAAAGCTTCATTTTCTTTTCCGTCTTGATATAAATCTATTCCTTTATCAATATCGTCGTCTAACTTTTTTTGGCTAAAAGCTTGATTTGAAAAAAGAATTATTAATATTAGGAGGATGTTTTTCATAATTGATGGTAATGATAAGTGGATGAAAGGTAGCATTTAAAAAGGATACTAACTTTTGATAGATGCTTATTCTTTTGTTGTAGCACTAAAATTGCCATCTTTCATGCATAATGTTAGTGATTGTTTTTTTCTTCCCTCATCAATTTGATGATTGATGTAAGGCAATTCTATTTCCTTCACTATCTTCAAATTCCGCGACAAAACCTAAGTCTCCATTTGATGTTTTTGGATACAACAATTGTCCACCACTTTCAATCGACATTCTTAAAGTCTTGTCTATGTTTTCGATTTTAAAGTAAATCACAACTCCATCATTTGTCGGTTTGTAGGTTTTTCCTTTTGCTAATGCTCCTGAAATTCCAGCGTTTTCGTCCAAAAATGGAAACAAAGCCATTTCATTTTTGTCAATTACTTCTCTTTCAAATGTGAAGTTAAATACAGATTTATAAAATTTAATTGCTCTATCAATGTCCGTAACTGGAATTTCAAAATAAACAACTGGATTGTATTTCTTTGTCATCTTATTGTTTTCTAATTGATTACTGAAGTATATTCATTTCATGTATTTAATCAAATGTCTCCTTCTATTCTCATGTCGTGTTGATTATTCTTTTAATTACCACAATGGTTTATGTATGGTTAGTTGCGTGCTTGAAGTAACTAATTTAGTAAACATTCACAAGCCAGATAAAATTCCTTCGAAATTTTCCAAATAAGTACTTGCCAAAACAATTACTTATCCCATTGTTATCTGCTTTATTTTTTTTCTTCCAATATTGGAATTAAATATTTTAATATAATTTCAAATGGTAATTTACCTCTCCAATTTCCATAATTACTACCCGTGAAAGCAATAGCTGTATTATAATCCTCTAGTATTATCATATATTGCCCACCATTTCCAGAAGCAAATAGAGCTTCAGTTTTAATGTCATTATATTGCAGTAATTCTCGATACCACAAATAGCCATAGTTAGCAGTTGTATATTTTGCATTCTGTGTTTGGGCAAAACGTACAAAGGACATTTCTACATCTATCTTACAATTAGTTGATTCATCTATCCATTTCTCACTAACAATCTGTTGTTCTCCCCAATTTCCTTTGTTCAAAACCAATTGAGCAATTTTCAACATATCGATCGGTTTCATATTAAAAGATCCAGCAGCATATCCTCTGCCATTTGGAGTTATATACCATTTGTAATTTTCTATGCCTAATGGCGTAAATAAGTGCGTTTTGGCAAATTCCATTAATGTCATACCACTTGTTCTTGAAATAATAATACCAACAAGTTCAGGTTCCATTGAAGTGTAGGCCCAATTTAACCCAGGATTATGTCTTAATGGAATATTAAGGATATAACTCAGCCAGTCTTCCGTTTCCCACATATCAGATTCACAATCAGGTCCGATACCAAAAAAGCCTTCACACGCCAAGCCTGATTTCATCTCTAACAGGTTTTTAATAGTAATTTTCCCTCTTGGGTCATTCTTCCATTCTGGTATAAACTCTTCTATCTTGTTTTCTACTTTGAAGAGTCCTTTGTCAATTGCTATTCCTGCGAGTAAACTTGTAACTGATTTGAATGAAGAACGTGTATCGTGCAAACTGTCTTTTTCAAAACCGTTAAAATATTCTTCGATAATTATTTTATCGTCTTTGGCGACAACGATACCATCGATATTGGGGTATTTATCAGAGGCAATAATTTTTTTTAATTCTATAATCTTGTCGTTTGTTGATTGTTGCCCTTTACAGCTAAGACTTAAGAGTAATAAAGCTATAAATGAATATTGTATTTTTATTTGTTTTTTCATAACTGGAGATAACGGTTAGTGTCTGGTACGTATTCCTAAGAATATGAACTATATATACACCTTGTTGTAGATAGTTTTATTCATTGTTTTTTATTTCTTCAATCTTTTGAATCATCTCAATTCCATTCTTATTTTCTGGGTTAAATTCAAGAGATTTTTTATAATTAGCTAAAGAAAGGTTGTATTGTTTATTCAGGAAATACCCTTCTCCTAAACTATCATAAGCATTAGCAGAGTTAGGAAATTCAGAAACCAACAATTGAAAAACCTGTATTGCTTCTTTAGTTTTGTTTAGCCTTAATAATTCATACCCCAAATCGTTTAACATAGAACCATCATCAAAATTATATTCTTTACTATGTTCTCTTTTTAATCGTTGGTATTTTTCTATCCAATTATCAGGAGTTTTATGGATGTAATTCCTAATTAGATAATAAGCATTTTTTGTAGGATAATTTATAAGATCTGTGATAAGAAGCGAAGCTGCATTATTTATTAAATCATTAGCATTATTGCCATTATAATTAAACGAAACGGTAAATCCACTATTAATTTTAGGCAATAAAATCAGCCAATTAACGCTTCCACCTGTTCCACCATTATGCATCATAAGATCATCACCATCTACCATCCAAAAATACCCGTATTCATCACCTTCTTTTTCATCATAAAATAGAGGTTTTCTCATTTCTTTAACTACCGGATTGTTACCTTTTAGAAGAAACCCTATGTACTTTAGCATATCAGGAACTGTGGATTTTAAGCCACCACCAGCACCAGTCAATGGCATTTGCAATGGTTTTACTATTTGATTATTATTGGTATATCCGTTCAAAACATATTTTTTGTCATCATCGCTTATATGCATTGAAGTATTGCTCATTTTAGCCTTTTCAAGAATAAATTCCTCCAAGAGTTCTGCATATGATTTTTGATATGTTTTTTCCAAAATCATTGCTAATATCTCAGGTGCGACAAAACCCGAATAATCAAACTCTTTTCCTGGAATAATTTCTAAATTATAGTTATTTAAATCCTCAATAAAATCTGTCTTATCGTATTCAGAAATTGCTTTTCGTTCACGTTCCGTGGCATCTATTGAAAACATTTTCGACAAAGTTTTAGAATAGAGCTCCCGCTTAATTCCGGTTGTATGAGTTAATATATCTTTAATTATAATAGGGCGACGATCTAACTCTAGATTATCATAAGAACCTTCCAGGTATTTTCTAATATCATCATCTAAACTTAATTTTCCATCTAATACTGCTTGTGCAGTTATATAGGCAGTAAATGTTTTTGTTACAGATGCGATTTCAAAAATTGAGTTGTCATTCGCTTTGTTGTCTTTTCCTTTATCAACTTCACCGTAATAATTCGTATATGTTTTATCATCCTTATAAACTCCGATTGAAACAGAATTGATTTCAGGGTTTTCCAAAATCAATTTTGCAATTTCGTCCATTGAGTACACGATAGAATTTAAAGTCTTTTCAGTATCAGAGTTTGAATTTGTTTTACAACTAAATAATAGAATAGCAGAAGTTAAAATTAATAGAAATTTATTCATAAAGTATTTATTCAAATTTCTTACAATGTTTCTTGTATGGTGTGTTTGAATCCCGAAGATGCATATACATTATACAAATTGTTAGCAAAAGTTTAGTGTTCTAAATAACTACTAATACACATTACGGTATCATCAATATTTATTGGTGGCGTAGCAAGCATATACAAAATAATACCATCGTTAGATGCTCTGTATTCTTCCAGAACGCTGCCAAATTCGTCAGTAGTATAACCAACAACGTCATTTTTATTTACCTTATCTCCAGCTTTATATTTGCTATGAAAAATACCATTTACACTAGAACTTATATATGTCTGACTATTGCGATAGATAATATTTTTATGAGCTCCAGTTCCATTAGAGTACATACCCATAGTTTTAAGCATATTATATACCCCTTTTTTTATCAAATTGACATTCTCTTTCTGTACATTTCCCAATTTACCACATTCAATACTTAGAGCTGTTTTTCCGTCTTGTACCGCTTGTTTAAAAGTATATTTGGCTGGTTCAGTATCTGAAATTGTATAGGGATAGGAAACAACATATTCAAATCCGCTATTTTCAGAAAGTTTCTTCGCTAACGCAGTTTGATCTGGTTTTTTTACATTGTTATAATAGCATACAAAGGGGATAAGGTCCTCGCAAGCATCTCCACCATGAACATCTAAAAAAACATCGCTTACAGGAATAATATTTGTAGTAATAAAATATGCTATTTGTTCGGTAATGCTACCATTCTTTTTTCCGGGAAAGGCATTGTTTAAATTTTTCTGATCCTGGGGATTAATAAAAGGTGTTCGTGTGTAAAAAGAAGCAATATTGGCAATTGGAATGATAATTAATGTTCCTTTAAGCTCCTCTGCTTTGATTTCTTTAAGTAATTTTTGCGTTGCAATAATTGGCGGATATTCGTAACCGTGAACACCAGCAACAATGGTGAAAACTGGTCCTTCAACTTTACCTTTTATAATGGAAATAGGTAAGTGTCCAGAATTTTCTATATCATCATAAAATTCTATGCGAATGTTTTCTTTTGTAGATCTAGTTTTGGAATTAAAAGCTTTTTGAAAAGCATTTTGTGCTACGACAAATTGCATGATAAAAAAAAACAAAAACGATAAGGGTATTCTTCTCATTTAATTTTAAATTTTATTCAAGATTTTTGCTAACGTGTGTTTGTGTATGATTAGTTGCGTGATTAAGGAACTAATTTAGTAAACAAAAACGAACGCAGGAAAATTCGGAAGGAATTTTCCAAATAAGCAATGAGCCAAAGCAATTAATTATACACGTCTTAAGTTTACAATCTCTTAATTTTAAGGTTTAATCAGAAAGAACAAAAGAGAGGAATAAGATTAATATACACGTAGAACATTGCAGTTCGTCAACATTGATAATCCCTTCTCTTTTCCTACTAAG
>NZ_OMPF01000030.1:0-5673 GCF_900312735.1 Aquimarina sp. AU119
AGAGCGAAGTTCATAAGTTTAGAGATAGTACAGGAGTAGGGTGTTTTTTACGACATTTATAAGGTTCGATTCCTTATGTATCCACAGGAATTACTAGCGATGAAGATTGCTTTAGTGATTACAAAAAGTTCATAGACATATTGATTGACAGCGCGTATTAAGACTAGAGATAGTTTTATACAAAGAATAAAGACTAGAAACATCATTGAGATACGAATTATAATTCCGTTGTATTGTTTTGAATAATATTTAAAGACAAACGATGAAGAGTTTGATCCTGGCTCAGGATGAACGCTAGCGGCAGGCTTAACACATGCAAGTCGAGGGGTAACATAAGTGCTTGCACTTGATGACGACCGGCGCACGGGTGCGTAACGCGTATAGAACCTACCTTATAGTAAGGGATAGCCCAGAGAAATTTGGATTAATACCTTATAGTATCCTAAGTGAGCATTCACTAAGGATTAAAGATTTATTGCTATAAGATGGCTATGCGTTCTATTAGCTAGTTGGTATGGTAACGGCATACCAAGGCTACGATAGATAGGGGTCCTGAGAGGGAGATCCCCCACACTGGTACTGAGACACGGACCAGACTCCTACGGGAGGCAGCAGTGAGGAATATTGGACAATGGAGGCAACTCTGATCCAGCCATGCCGCGTGTAGGAAGACTGCCCTATGGGTTGTAAACTACTTTTATAGAGGAAGAAACCGCGATATGTATATCGCTCTGACGGTACTCTACGAATAAGGATCGGCTAACTCCGTGCCAGCAGCCGCGGTAATACGGAGGATCCAAGCGTTATCCGGAATCATTGGGTTTAAAGGGTCCGTAGGCGGGTTTGTAAGTCAGTGGTGAAAGTTTTCGGCTCAACCGGAAAATTGCCATTGATACTGCAAGTCTTGAATCATTATGAAGTGGTTAGAATGTGTAGTGTAGCGGTGAAATGCATAGATATTACACAGAATACCGATTGCGAAGGCAGATCACTAATAATGTATTGACGCTAAGGGACGAAAGCGTGGGTAGCGAACAGGATTAGATACCCTGGTAGTCCACGCCGTAAACGATGGTTACTAGCTGTTCGGACTTCGGTCTGAGTGGCTAAGCGAAAGTGATAAGTAACCCACCTGGGGAGTACGTTCGCAAGAATGAAACTCAAAGGAATTGACGGGGGCCCGCACAAGCGGTGGAGCATGTGGTTTAATTCGATGATACGCGAGGAACCTTACCAGGGCTTAAATGTAGATTGACAGGTTTAGAGATAGACTTTTCTTCGGACAATTTACAAGGTGCTGCATGGTTGTCGTCAGCTCGTGCCGTGAGGTGTCAGGTTAAGTCCTATAACGAGCGCAACCCCTGTTGTTAGTTGCCATCGAGTAATGTCGGGAACTCTAGCAAGACTGCCGGTGCAAACCGCGAGGAAGGTGGGGATGACGTCAAATCATCACGGCCCTTACGTCCTGGGCCACACACGTGCTACAATGGTAGGTACAGAGAGCAGCCACTGGGTGACCAGGAGCGAATCTATAAAGCCTATCACAGTTCGGATCGGAGTCTGCAACTCGACTCCGTGAAGCTGGAATCGCTAGTAATCGGATATCAGCCATGATCCGGTGAATACGTTCCCGGGCCTTGTACACACCGCCCGTCAAGCCATGGAAGCTGGGAGTACCTGAAGTCCGTCACCGTAAGGAGCGGCCTAGGGTAAAACTGGTAACTGGGGCTAAGTCGTAACAAGGTAGCCGTACCGGAAGGTGCGGCTGGAACACCTCCTTTCTAGAGATTTCCTTAATTATTTAAGGAGACACAAGATAGTGCGATGGAATTGTATCGCAATTGTGTTTTTAGTCTTTTTGCTGTTAATTAATAAATTTAGTATTGAGTATTAGGTACTTAGTGCTAAGTTTTAAGTATTAAAGTATTATTATTTGAATAGTGATCTTTGTACTTACTACTTTGTACTCATTACTATATGAAAGTCTCATAGCTCAGCTGGTTAGAGCGCTACACTGATAATGTAGAGGTCGGCAGTTCGAGTCTGCCTGAGACTACAAGATTTAAAATGTAAAAGTTTAAATTTACAATGTAAAATTCGTTTTTATTTTAGAATTTTTCGGTTTTACATTTATAAGTTCATTGATTATATATTGAAAAGGAAATTTTAGAAGTTGAGAATTCATTACTTCATCATTCGGGATTCTGGATTCGTAATTCTGAATTTCAAATAATGGGGGATTAGCTCAGCTGGCTAGAGCGCCTGCCTTGCACGCAGGAGGTCATCGGTTCGACTCCGATATTCTCCACGATTCTTTAGATATAAGGATTTAATAGTTTATAAAGCACAGGATTCATTAGATGAAATAGTCTTTATATTCATTGATTTTATATTTATGATAGGAAAAACGTTCATTGACATATTGATTTAAAAATACGAGCATTAATTGTTTTACAATTAATGAAAAATAAAAGATGTTGATACTGATTTAGTTACTTTATTGGTATCGACAAAACTAAAAGAGCAAGTTAAAGCAAGACGCATAAGCTAATTAAGGGCGTATGGGGAATGCCTAGGCTCTCAGAGGCGAAGAAGGACGTGATAAGCTGCGAAAAGCTGCGGGGACTGGCACATACAGACTGATCCGCAGATATCCGAATGGGGCAACCCACTATATTGAAGATATAGTATCCTTTCGAGGAGGCGAACCCGGAGAACTGAAACATCTAAGTACCCGGAGGAGAAGAAAACAAAAGTGATTCCGTTAGTAGTGGCGAGCGAACGCGGATTAGCCCAAACCAGTATTGTTACGGCAGTGCTGGGGTTGTAGGACTACGATATGAGTTGTGTAATGAATTAGAATCCTTTGGAAAGAGGAGCCATAGACAGTGATAGCCTGGTATAAGTAAAGATCATTAATTCTAGTAGTATCCTGAGTAGTGCGGGACACGTGTAATCCTGTATGAATCTGGCGGGACCATCCGTTAAGGCTAAATACTCCTGAGAGACCGATAGTGAACCAGTACCGTGAGGGAAAGGTGAAAAGAACCCTGAATAAGGGAGTGAAATAGATCCTGAAACCATACGCTTACAAGCGGTCGGAGCGCATTTATGTGTGACGGCGTGCCTTTTGCATAATGAGCCTACGAGTTACTTTTACTAGCAAGGTTAAGCACTTCAGGTGCGGATCCGTAGCGAAAGCGAGTCTGAATAGGGCGACTATAGTTAGTAGTAGTAGACGCGAAACCGTGTGATCTACCCTTGGGCAGGTTGAAGCTTTGTTAACCCAAAGTGGAGGACCGAACCCGTTGACGTTGAAAAGTCTTGGGATGACCTGAGGGTAGGGGTGAAAGGCCAATCAAACTCGGAAATAGCTCGTACTCCCCGAAATGCATTTAGGTGCAGCGTTGGTATAGTTTTATAGAGGTAGAGCTACTGATTGGATGCGGGGGCTTCACCGCCTACCAATTCCTGACAAACTCCGAATGCTATAAAATGTTTACCAGCAGTGAGGGCATGGGTGCTAAGGTCCATGTCCGAGAGGGAAAGAACCCAGACCATCAGCTAAGGTCCCAAAATATATGCTAAGTTGAAAAAACGCGGTTGAACTGCTTAGACAGCTAGGATGTTGGCTTGGAAGCAGCCATTCATTTAAAGAGTGCGTAACAGCTCACTAGTCGAGCGGTTCGGCATGGATAATAATCGGGCATAAGCATATTACCGAAGCTATGGGATAGAAATATCGGTAGGGGAGCATTGTAGTGACGTTGAAGGTGATTCGCGAGGATTGCTGGAGTAGCTACAAAAGAAAATGTAGGCATAAGTAACGATAATGCGGGCGAGAAACCCGCACACCGAAAGACTAAGGTTTCCTCAGCTATGCTAATCAGCTGAGGGTTAGTCGGGACCTAACGCGAACCCGAAAGGGGTAGTGGATGGACAACGGGTTAATATTCCCGTACCTGCTCACACTAAAAGTGACGGAGGCGAAAAGTTAGTGCGTACTGACGGAAATGTACGTTGAAGGGAACAGTAATGTCCCGATAGTACACTAAGGCTACGGCCGAGGTGATAATCTAGCAAATCGACTTCCAAGAAAACCAAGTGAAGCAGCCCGTACCGTAAACCGACACAGGTAGTTGGGATGAGAATTCTAAGGTGCTCGAGAGATTCATGGCTAAGGAACTAGGCAAAATCGACCCGTAACTTCGGGAGAAGGGTCGCCCATCTTCGGATGGGCCGCAGTGAAAAGGTCCAGGCGACTGTTTATCAAAAACACAGGGCTATGCTAAATAGAAATATGATGTATATGGCCTGACACCTGCCCGGTGCCGGAAGGTTAAGAGGAGATGTTATCTTCGGAGAAGCATTGAATTGAAGCCCCGGTAAACGGCGGCCGTAACTATAACGGTCCTAAGGTAGCGAAATTCCTTGTCGGGTAAGTTCCGACCTGCACGAATGGTGCAACGATCTGGACACTGTCTCAGCCATGAGCTCGGTGAAATTGTAGTATCGGTGAAGATGCCGGTTACCCGCTGTGGGACGAAAAGACCCCGTGAACCTTTACTATAGCTTAGTATTGACTTTGGATAAGTAATGTGTAGGATAGGTGGGAGACTTTGATCATGCGTCGCCAGGCGTGTGTGAGTCATTGTTGAAATACCACCCTTTGCTTATTCGAAGCCTAACATCGCGAGATGGACAGTGCTTGGTGGGTAGTTTGACTGGGGTGGTCGCCTCCAAAAGAGTAACGGAGGCTTCTAAAGGTTTGCTCAGTACGGTTGGTAATCGTGCGTAGAGTGCAATGGCATAAGCAAGCTTGACTGAGAGAGATACAGCTCGATCAGGTACGAAAGTAGAGCATAGTGATCCGGTGGTTCCGCATGGAAGGGCCATCGCTCAAAGGATAAAAGGTACTCCGGGGATAACAGGCTGATCTCCCCCAAGAGCTCACATCGACGGGGGGGTTTGGCACCTCGATGTCGGCTCGTCACATCCTGGGGCTGGAGAAGGTCCCAAGGGTTGGGCTGTTCGCCCATTAAAGTGGCACGCGAGCTGGGTTCAGAACGTCGTGAGACAGTTCGGTCTCTATCTACAGTGGGCGTTAGAAATTTGAGTGGATCTGACTTTAGTACGAGAGGACCGAGTTGGACGAACCGCTGGTGTATCTGTTGTTCCGCCAGGAGCATTGCAGAGTAGCTACGTTCGGAAGGGATAAGCGCTGAAAGCATATAAGCGCGAAACCCACCACAAGATGAGATTTCTTTAAAGGGTCGTGGGAGACTACCACGTTGATAGGCTATAGGTGTAAAGGCAGTAATGTCATAGCCGAGTAGTACTAATAACCCATAGGCTTATGCGCACACTCCGATAGGCAACTATCGGAGTGGAGAATTGCTTTGATAGCTTTGTTTAGTGTTCTTTTTATATCGTATATTAAATCAATATGTTAACTTATTATGTTAGTATTAAGTTTGTAGAATGAAGTATTAAGAGAACTCTTGGTACTGTTTACTTAACTACTATGACTCTTTACTAATAACAGCTTAAGGTGGTTATAGCAATGGGGCTCACCTCTTACCATTCCGAACAGAGAAGTTAAGCCCATTAGCGCCAATGGTACTACAATCGTGGGAGAGTAGGTCGCCGCCTTCCTTGAAAACCCTTCAATAT
>NZ_OMPF01000014.1:0-574118 GCF_900312735.1 Aquimarina sp. AU119
TATCTCTGACATCTGACCCTTTTCTATTCTATAACTTCTGTTTTCATACTTCTGACTTCTTTTTTTACTTTTCACTCTGTAGTCTCTACTCTCTACTCTTTTTTACACTTTTCACTTTACATTTTTTTATACTTCTTTATTCCATATTCGTTATTCATCATTTTTCACTTCGGCTATAGTTGGACTAGAAGGATTGAGCCAATCATCAACTTTATCATATAACAATTCAAATAAAGTGCGTTCTGTAAGTTTAAATCTCGCACTTAATGTCATCCCTTTATTGAAGCTTCCTTTAAATCCATTTTTCAATTTGAGATGATTTTGATCGATGTTACAACGTACCTTAAAAACAGGTTGGTCATTAAGAATGTCTACATCTTTGCTGATATCCTGGATGTTACCCGAGGCCAGTCCCCATTGGTTGTAGTTAAAAGCATCGATTTGAAAATTGACAGCCTTATCCTTACTGATCAAACCAATGTCAGATGGCGAGAGGTAGCATTCTGCAATAAGCTTGGTGTCTGGAGATATTTCGGCTATAGTAAGACCACCTGCAATAAAACTTCCAGGTTCGAATCCCATGACATTCTTAAGAACTCCATCTATAGGTGCTGTAATGACAAGCTCTTTTTGGTTCTGTTCTAGTTGAGACAATCCACTTTTTAATTCTCTGATCGAACCCTGATATTCTGTTAATGAAGCTTGCCAGGTATTTTTTTGTTGTTTTCGATATTGTTGTAGACTACTAGAAGCTAATTGATGTTCAAAAGCACTGTTTTCATATTCTACTTTGGCAACTACTCCTTTTTTATATAATTTTTGATTCCGCAGATAATCGATTTTTGTTTTTTCGAATCGGGTTTGTAGTTCGCGTAATTTTTGAGTGAAATACAGGTATTCTTTTTGGTAACGGGCAGACTGGATTCTAGTAAACTTTGGTGTCATTGTATTCACCAGATATTCACAATCTGCAATAAACTGTTCGGTTTCAGTGAGCTGTATGGCTGAACGTTCTATTTTTCCGTTGATCACAGAAGTATTGGTCATCAGTAGTGTATCCCCCTTTTTTACTTTTTGGTTATCCAACATATCGGCAAATACTACTTTTCCTGATTGCAAAGGTGTAATAGCAATTCGTTCTTTACTTGGTTTTAGCATACCTCTTGCAGTAGTGTAAATGTCAATTTTGATAAAAGGCAGAAGTACTAATGCGATAATAAGAGCAATTAATAAAGTTGTGTATATTGTTTTACTTTTATGACTATGTTCAAATTGATGTACCTCGATGGTATTGTCAATGATTTCTTTTGGAAATAATTGTTTCATGTGACGATCTTTTTTAGCATTAAAAAATAAATGAGGACATCGTGATTAAATGATGTATTAAGAATTTGATGAGCGTTGTAATGAAGTTAATGAGTACGTGAGTCATGATTATTGAGATCTCTGTCTAAAATTTTAATGTTTAGGCTTAAACGTTTACTATCTGAGGTGAATCGTTTAACTCAAAAGACGAAGTCACGCGTCTTTTTGACGAAACATTTAACATCCAAGGTTAAAATTTTAACTCCTGACGTTGAAATTTCAGCTTCGGGAGTTAAAATTTTAAGGATAAGGGTTGAATTTTTAACCTCAAAGGTTAAAAATTCAATGTACAGCGTTAAACCGAACGTCTTTTTGACCCTTCAGAAGGTTATTTAGGCTTATTCTTCTGTTTCATCACTTTGAGAACTACTTCTGGTACGTGCAAAAAACTGCTTAAGTTCTGCTACTTTTTCTGTAAACCCAGGTTTACCCGCTCCTTTACTATATTGTGAATACGAATAATCGTTAAGTGCATCTTGGTAATTATCATAATCATGTAGGATTTTGGTGCTTTCTAATCGATAAGCAAGACTTTCTAAACGACCCAGCAGGTTTTCTGTAAAGACACGTGCGTTGTAATCTTTTTCGAATTCGTCCCAATCGACATCAGGAGAACTTAAGGCATTACTATTACGGCGATAATCCCAAATTTTATTCACAAACAGTTTATTGGTCTCATTAATGGCTTTGTAACTCCCCCGTTCTTTTTCGGTTAATGCTGATAATTTATCTGTAAATACGGTCTCTAATTGATTCACTAAACTTTCTGCCTGGTCTTTTTCTTCCTGGCTCAATTGATCTTGAATGATGTTTCTCATACATTGTTATTATTTATAGTTATACATTTTGTTTTTATGATTGAGGCTAGATGACAGAAGTCTGATGTATTTTTATCGCCACCTTGTCAATCCCTAAATGATGTTGATCGTTTTTCACTTAGTTTTCATTTTTATTTTCCGGCCTCCGTCTTCCAACACCCAACATCTAGCTGCTTTTAGATTCATCATTTTGAGGTTTTACATTTTAAGTTTTTCCCTTTTCACTTCTAACTTCTGTCTTCTATCTCCCAGCCTCCAACGTATGAATTAGAGAGCCCTTTTCTATCACCTCTATTAGGCTTTATCAAAGGATTCTCATTAGAGGGTGTAACTACACCAACTATGTTTTGGGTTAAGTAATAATATGTTGCGTGCTTTATAAATCAACTGTACCGCTTCTTCTGTGGTTTTCCCTTTTGCATATAATTTGTTAATCCAACTATAGAGTATTAGTTCATATGAGCCATCATGAGAAAGATTGTATATAAATAAATCCACCTTTAGATGTAACATTTTTATGATATCAGACATAAACCTATGTTTGTTGTTATATTCTTTATACTCCATGTTGATTGGTTTTATGAAGTCAAATATAGAGGGAAGGCTAACGTTATTACAAGGAGAGTATCTAAGGATTCTGGAAATTGGACTCCAAATTCATGAATTTTAAGTTTAAAAAATGGAGGAAACTTATGTAACAAATTACCTTTAAAACAAAGTATATCAAATGATAAATTTATTCATTTTAATCGAACTCCAAATAGTATAATTCACTAATTTGCATTCTGTAGACTTTTTGGCGTAGACGTAATAATTATTAAAAACCAATGATCAAATTTTTAAATATAATTTCCTGTTTTTTAATTGCTATCCTACTCTTTTCGTATATCCAAATAGATAAAAATAACTTTTTAAACGTCGAGGCAATTAATGAGTTTAACATTCCGGATTCCCTACGAGCTAAACCTTATAAATATATAGAAGAGCAACTTTATAAATATGACAACTTTGAAAATAGAGTGACTATTTATGCAAAAAGTTATATAAAGAAAGGGGTTATAGATAAAAATAGTCTTGAAATGGCTAAGGGCTACTTTTTTTTAAGTTCTGTTTCTCAGGACTCTCTTGAATTAATTTATCTAAACCATGCAATTAATTTATTAAAAGCAAAAACTAATAAAAACTACCCTGCCATTTTATATTATAGCAAAGGAGATTATTATTATAAGCGTGCAAATTATAAAGATGCACTAGATAATTATTTCATATCCTATAGGATAGCAAAAAAACATCACAATAATGTTTTAGCATATGATTCTAAATTCAACATTGGATCTTTAAAGAATAGGATTGGTAAACATGGGGAAGCCTTAAAAATTTTCAAAGAGTTCAATGATTATATCTTATCAGAGGAATCAGAATATCCCAAAGATTATTATAGTAAATTAATAGGATTGTTTGCATTATCTGATTCATATACTAAATTGAAAAAACTCGATACTGCTACCACAATTAATAAAAAAGGAATTAAAATTTCTTTATCTAATAATGATAATGATATGTATCATTATTTTATAATGAATGAAGGTGTAAATCTATATCATAAAAAGGAGTACAAAAATTCTATTGATAGTCTAAAAAAAGCCATCCCTAATCTAATTAAACTGGAAGATAAATCTAACGAAATATTTTCTAGATTTTATTTAGGTAAATCCTTATTTGCAGAAAGTAAAATTGAAGACGCAAATTTTCAATTTAGAACGGCAGATAGTTTATTTAAGGATTTTAAAGATCTATTTCCTGAAATTCGTCAAGGGTATAAAATCCTAATTAATTATTACAAAGAAAACAACAACAAGGAAAAACAGTTATTATATCTTAATAGACTAATTACTGTAGATAGCACACTAAGTTCTAACTACTTATACATCAATAACAAGATAGTTAAAGATTTTGACACCGCAAACTTGATCTTAGACAAAGAAAGATTAATTAATGATCTTAGTCAATCAAACTCATCCAAGTCTAGGAGTATCATTTCATTGGCAATAGTACTAATCATAGTATTTATACTTCTAGTTCTCAATTATAAGAAAAGAAAAAGGGATAAGATTAGATTTAAACAACTAGTGAAGAAAAATAACAAAGAAGAAAAGAATTATAAACCATTAAAAGATAAACAAAGCTTAGCCCATCTATCAGAAGATATTATCGAGATAATAAAAACCGGGTTAGATAAATTCGAATCTGAAGAAGAATATTTGACCCCAAATATTTCGATTAATACCTTGGCAAAAAGTATTAACTCTAACTCCAAATACTTGTCTGTTTTTATAAATCATTATGAACAAAAAAAATTTACTGATTATATTAATGACTTGAGAATAGAATACTCCATCGAAAAGCTTAAAAACGATCATAAATTTAGAAAATATACTATTAAGGCAATAGCAGATACAGTAGGTTTTAGCAATCCTGTTTCTTTCTCGCAAGCGTTCTATAAAAAAACAGGCATCAAACCATCTTATTTTATCAAGAAATTAGAGAATGAAGCTAAAACCTAAAAACTACAAATCAACTGATTTATAGCAACTTAATTGTTTTTTCTATTAAAAATTCCTGAATTTTTAGAGCCTTGGTGAAAATTAATAATCGAATTCTAATTATTAGTTTACTTTTGTTGGAGAAACAATTTACAAAAACAAATAACTATGAATGCGAAGAACAAATTGAAACTAAAAAAGGTTAAAATTACTAGTTTGGATCGAAAACAACTACAGATTATTCAAGGAGGTGATGGTCATATTTTGGGGCCTAAAAATAAAACAAGACCTACGAGAGAAGAATAAGCAACCATTAAGTATGATGCTATTTAATGGGAAAGTTTATTGAAAACTTTAGATTTTCAAACTTTCTTTTATGTTCTCGATATGAACATTAGGGAGTTATATTGATCGAATTTTACTTAAATTTTATGAAAAAAATATTCCTTGTATTACTACTATATCCTTTGTTTAGTAGTTCTCAGATTCAAAATACGTTCTCAAAAGACATTGTGGTTGTTAACTATAAGGAAAAAAAATTATCAGATTCTATTGGCAAATTTTGGCAACACAAGGATATTTTTTTCGATACTTTACCAGGTAGTAGTATTGACAAGGCTTATCAAGAAGTGTGGTCAAGCCCTAAAGATTCAATCATTATTGCCATAATTGATAGTGGTGTTGATATCAATCATGAGGAGCTTCAAGGTCATTTTTGGATAAACAATAATGAGGTACCTGGTAATCATTTGGATGATGATAAAAATGGATATATTGATGATATTCATGGTTGGAATTTTTTGGGTAATTCAAAAGGGAAGAGTATCAGTTATGCAAGAAAAGAATTCATAAGAATATTATGTGATAAAGGTTATTTTAAAAATGGAAAAATTAAAGATGGTGATTCGATAGGTAAAAAGGCGGAAAAAATATTTAAAGAACAGATAAAGACTCTGGATGAAGATTGGGAATATGTGATCGGTATCGAAAATGATTATAAAAGAATAGGTAAAGATTTAAAAGAGTATTTTCCAAATAAAAACTACTCTTTAGAAAAAATCAAAAAGATAGACACCATTGCAAACCCTAATTTAGCTTTTTCAGTAAAAAAGCTAGACTATTATTTGACCTATGAAGCCACTTTAGATTGGATGGTAGATTTTAAAAAATACCTAAAGGCATTAAAAAAGTTTAAATTAAATCCAGATTTCGATGATCGAAAAGAAATCGGAGATGATGTTAATGATTTGTTTGATAAATCTTACGGTAATGGAGATATCACGCCAGTAGATGAAACAGAAATACATGCCACTGCCGTTGCAGGTCTCATAGCTGCAAAAAGAAATAATAAAAAAGGCGGAAATGGTGTGATCAATAATGTTAAATTAATGATGATTCGCGCTGTACCATCAGGTGACGAATATGATAAAGATATTGCTTTAGCAATACGATATGCTGTTGATAATGGTGCCAAAATTATTAATATGAGTTTTGGTAAGTTATTTTCTAAACAACCTGAATTTGTAGAAGAAGCTATTAAGTATGCTTCGAAACATGATGTTTTGTTGGTTCATGGAGCTGGTAATGACAATCTTAATATAGATCTACATGACTTTTACCCTTTAGATTATTCAACTTCAAAAAATGAGATTACTGATAATTTCATAAATGTTGGAGCTTTAAATTACAAAATGAATCATAAATTTCCTGCTTATTTTTCCAATTATGGAAAATTAAATGTAGATATTTTTGCTCCAGGATATGAGCTACATACAACTATTCCAGAAAATTCCTATATTACTGAAAGCGGGACTTCCTTTGCAGCACCCATTGTTACAGGGATCGCCGCTATGGTAAGACTTAAGTATCCTTTGCTAAGTGCTAAACAAGTGAAACAAATAATTATAGAGTCTGGTAATAAATATCACTTACAAGTAAGAATTCCTGGCAAAACTAAAAGTCCAAGAGTTCCTTTCTCAGAACTCTCTAAGTCTGGTAAAATTGTGAATGCATATAATGCCTTATTACTTGCTGAGCAAGTGTCAAAAGATAAAAAATAATAGTGCTATTCGTAGAAAGCAGTTCTCCTGATTAATTCTGGTAAAATAATCATTTCAATTCTTGAATACATATATTTTTTGCACACTCAATAATTTAGATACAAATACCTAATATGGAAAACCCCATAAAAAAAAATTCAACTCATAATATTCTATTTTTTATATACTGGATTAATTGTCACACAGCAACCTGAGAATCAATCTGGATATCCGGTTACAGCATATTTGTCGCAGATCAATGTATTCAACATATCTATGTAACCAAATGATAAATACCTTGCTATAGTTCAGCAGAAATGTTGGACTTTTTTGTTTTTGATTTTGTACAAAATCAAAAACAAAGTATTAACAAAATATTATCTTGTTAAAGAAGAACTAAATTATTAATTTTGCACCCATTAGTATTACACACCAAAAATTACTTACATCCCCCCTCTTAGTAATGGTAATACTGTAATTCTTAAAACCACAAAACCAAGAGAACATAAAATGTCTCTGTATTTGCCCTTAGTTTCTCCATAATTGGTTTGCTATAATGGCCTACCATTTTAAAATTAATAATTGACAATTTGTATATACCAAAATGTATATGCCATAATACTTTGTATTGTAAGTTAGAGATCAACTATTTTAAAACATTATAGTTATGAAAAAACTATTACTCGTTTGTTTATTTTTTCTTTTGGGAAATCAATTCATTTCTGCCCAAGCTAATTATATCGACTGGGAATTTAGAGGAGGGAGAATTCTCTCTAACCCAGATGGTGCGGCTTCTACAAGCCCTGGTCCAGAACCTGCAGGATTATATGTATCAGGAAGTCCAACAGTGATACCTACTTCTGATGGACGCCTTCCTTCGGCTATTTTGGTAGATTTGGATAATGATAATGATCTTGATTTTATTTCGGGAAGTCAGAGAGGAACGGTTCATTATTTTGAAAACACAGGTACAGTTACTGCTCCAAATTGGGTTTTAGGCTCAATCCCATCTCTTGAAGCCATAAATATATTTGTCAGTACTACAGTAAGAAATCAAAATCGCCCTCAATTGGCAGATATCGATGATGATGGAGATCTGGATCTGTTTATCGGAACCGAGCGTAATTTTGATGGAGTTAGAGATGATGAAATTCTTTTTTATCGAAATATAGGTACTCCTGAAGTTCCAGTTTTTGAGTTCGTTCCGGATTGTTTACCTGGACTTTTAAACCAGGATATTGCGGAGTATCCAGGTTTAGGATTCGTGGATCTTGATAATGATACAGATCTTGATTTAGTCGCTTTAGGAAGTGATAGACTGACCTATTATAAAAATATCGGTACTAAAGAAAGTCCCCATTTTGAACTACAGTCTGAGGCTGATAGCCCCTGGGATGATGAGGATGCCTACTCTAATATGGATGTGCCCATACCTGTATTTGAAGATTTTGATAAGGATGGAGATTATGATATGTATTTTATGATTGATACTGGTCTTGTAAGATGGATTGAAAATGTTGGGACAGTAACAAATCCTCATTTTGCAGCCCCACAAATTGATATGGACGGAGAATTAACCAATGCAGATATAGGGGATTTTCCTACAGTTAGCTTCGGAGATGTTACAGGAGACGGACTCAAAGACGCTATTTTAGCAAACTTTAATGCTCCTCGTTTTGCCTGGTTTAGACAAGTTCCTGTTTGTGTAGATCCTGTAATTACTAATGTAACCGCTACGCCTGTACTTTGTGAAGGAGAAACATCTACCATAACGATTACAGGGACACTTAATATTGCTTCGAAATGGTCGATATATACCGATTCTTATGGGGGTACCTTATTAGGAACAACCACTACGAATACTTCTACTTTTGAGGTTATACCTACTGCTCCAAGCACTACGTATTATATTAGAGGTGAAGATGGAGACATATCTTGTATTGATGAAACAACTGCAACCGGTATGACAGTTACAATTATGGTTAATGCTATTGATGATCCAAGTTTTAACTATGATGCTGCTAACTATTGCAAAGGGGACATAAATCCGACACCAACAATTTCGGGAGTAACTGGTGGAGTATTTTCTAGTACAGCTGGATTAAGTATTAATTCTACTACAGGAGAAATTGACATTGCCGCAAGCATAGCAGGATCTTATACAGTAACGTATACCACCACAGGATCATGTCCTGACTCTAGTGATGTCATGGTAATCATCACTGATTTAGACGATGCAACTTTTACTTATGAAAACTCTGCATATTGTGCTGATGCCACAAATCCTATCCCTAACGTCACAGGGATAACCGGAGGAACGTTTAGTTCTACATTAGGGCTAAGTATTGACGGTAATTCTGGAGAAATTAGTCTAGTAGAATCCACGCCAGGAACATATACTATAACTTATACTACATCGGGTATTTGTTCTAACTCTAATACTGCAGATATAACCATTAATGCATTACCGGATACAACAGTAACAGAAAATTCTCTGACATTCACTGCTGATACGACTGGTGCAACATATCAGTGGATTAATTGTGAGACTAATCAACCAATCTCTGGAGAGACCAGTATATCATTTACGGCTACAGAAAACGGTTCTTATGCAGTGGATATAACATTAAATGGTTGCACTAACAGATCTTCGTGTATTTTAGTAGATTCTATAGTGCTCCAGCAGGAAGATACTATTTCTAATTTTAAATTATATCCTAACCCAACCGATGGGATTATAAATGTTACCATTCCTGTGCAAAAAATTTCTATATTTAATTACTACGGAAGAAAAGTGTTTGAAGCATCAACATCCACTTTTGATATTTCTTCCCTAAGATCTGGAATATATTTTATGGAAGTAGAAACCGGAAATGGCAGAACTACAAGAAAAATTGTACGCCAATAGAAAATCAAAACAATACCTATAATTTAATACACGCCTCCTGTTTACAGGAGGTTTTGTATTAAAGACAATCATCTAACCTAGTATTTTTCTCCATATTCTTACCCAAATATTCCATTTGGTAATTTTCTTTTTATCCGAAAAATGATTTTCTACTTTATCAAATGCATCTTCTATAAGCGCATTATGAAAGGAGCGTATAATAAATATCCAAAGCAATAATCCTTTTCCAACAGCATTCATTGCTATGGTATGTACCAATCGTGTTTTGTTATCCCCAGATTCAAAAATCTCTAGTTTATGTATTCCATTTAGTCCGGTTGGTTTAGAAAATTTAAATTGAATTAATTTCCCAGGTTCGTATTTTTCTATAGTATATTTTATAGGTCCATGTTCTCCTTTTGCTCCTTCTCTTAATCCTTCTTTAAATCTCATTGCCGGCCATTTTTCATAGGGCCAGATTTGATCATTCGTAGTCGATAAGGTTTCTAATATTTTGACAATTACAGATTTTGGTTGATGTATTGTTCTTTTATGAATATTGATCACTTTCATAGCTCTCACATTAGGTATATCAATTACATCTTCTTTTTCTTAGTAGGTCTTTTCTTTATCTTACTTATAAATTCTGGAGATAATCCTAAGTAAGAAGCAATCATATATTGGGGAACTCTTTGAAAAAACTGTGGATTTGCTTTTAAAAACACTTGATACATTTCCTCTCCAGAAAGAACCCTTGTGTACTTTATTCTATTGGAATTTGCAATAACAGTTCTTTCCATAATAATCCTAAACAACCTATCTATCTTAGGAAGTTTTGTTGTGAGTTCTTCAAATGAATCCAAACTTAATTCTAATAATACTGTATCTTCTAATGCCTGGATAAAATTTTCTGAAGGGCTTTGATCTAATAAACTATTATAGTTTGTATACCACCATTTATCTATTGCAAAATCCATGATTTGCTCTACTCCTTTTTCATCTATATAATACGACCTTAAACACCCTTTTATAATAAAATATCTGGCACGACAAACTTTACCTTCTTCTAATACATATGCTTTCTTTTTGAGTTTTATCACCTTTAGATACTGATAAAACAGTTCCATTTCTTCATCAGAAATTTCGATATAATTTCTAACATATTGCGTTAGATCATTGACCATATACTTAATACTTTATATTATAAGTTCTTCAAAGTACTTTATGCTTGGTGCGGTTTCAAGAAAAGAAGAAAGTTCTTCCAAAACTCCATTTTTATTTATAAAATTAATATAATTTTGATGATCTTCTTTGCTTTTCCAATCTTCATAAAAAATCATTTCATTCGTAACATCATTCAAGAGAACATGGACAGACTTACATCCCTTATAACTACGAACATTTGGTAAATTTTCTTCCAAAAAAACCTGTATTTCTTCTGATACTTCCGGTTTAATTTTTGATTCTAATACGACTTTACAACTCATAAAAATTCATGTAGATTTTTAATAAAACTATATTGTGATTTTGGATTTTATCTTAATACTTTCTTTTTCAATATTTCGTATTGCTTTTTTTAGCATCATTCGCACGATCAATTGATGAAAAGGTTTTACCAGAAAAAAATAGAAATTCCCTGACCAGTGATTAAAATTTACAATGGTTGTAATGGTTAGTTTTTTATTCTTGGATTCATTTTGGTCATCCACTAATAATGAAACTTTAAAATCAAGATGTTTATCATTCTCTCCAAGAATAACTTCTGATTCGTTTTTTGCAAACACCTTCCAAAAACCAATCGATTCTCCCACTGCTCCTGAAAAATTATTTAAAAGGTCTTTTTTATTTTTAGGTTTTTTAGCTCCCTTCAGTCCAAAAAGTGGTACAATTTTATTACGAAGATTTAATAATACATCACCCCATTTTGGTGCAGAATTTAAAAACACTTTATTGATGAACAGCAAATCTATTTTATCATCTTTATCTACAAAAAAGCCAGTATAACTATCGGCATAATCATACTGGCTTTTATATAATATTGAATGACTGGGTATTGATACCTTTGCTATCTCCATATCTTATGCATAATACAATTCAATGCGCTAATCATTACAGTAAGTAAGCGCACTATAAAAATACAAGAAGAATATCAATAAATGTTTAATCTAGATTAAGAAATATGAGGGTTATCTAAAATTAATTGTACAACTTTTTGATTGTCCAAACCATTTTACACGATTGCGAGAGGCTAAGGTATAGATAGCATCTCGTATTATTCTTGGAACAAAGACCAATAAAGCCGCAACACGTTTCCATTTTGGGATTTTGGCAACAATTTTTAGAAAACCATCAGAATGTGTATGAGACCCATTTTCGTCAATTAAAATTACAGTTTCTAACTGTTCTGTTGGATAATCAAAACTTTTAAGTAGTTGTTGTCCTTTTGGAGATTGAAATGGAATAAATTCAAAAAGATCATCCTGAGCAAATTTCATTAACCACCCTACTACTCCATTACATAAATTACACTCACCATCGAAAATAATAATACTTTTTCTTAAAAGAGACTCCATTTGATTGGTTTTTAAATTGTTACCTCTTTATAGTCGGATAGAACCATCAATCATTTCAATAGTTCTATGAGAATTTTTATAAATTTTTGAATTATGGGTAGCTATAACCACACTTTTTGCACGTTGTTCTGTAATATGTTTGAGTAGTTCAAATACCATATCTGTATTTTTTTGATCCAAATTACCTGTAGGTTCATCGGCAATAATAAGCATGGGATTATTAATTAACGCTCTTGCAATAGCAACTCTTTGTTGTTGTCCTCCTGATAGTTTGTACGATGGTCTTAATCCAAAATCTTTCATCCCCACTTCTTCTAATAAAAACAATGCTTCTTCCTTAATTTCATCCCTGTTTTTTTCTGCAAGTTTCATCGCAGGAAGCATTACATTTTGCAATACATTAAATTCTGGAAGTAAATAATGAAATTGATACACAAATCCTATATGAGCATTTCTAAAATCAGTAAGACATGATGGTGACATCGTTTTAATGCTTTCTTTATTTATAATTAGGTCACCTTTATAATTAGTATCCAGGGTTGATAAAATATATAATAAAGTAGATTTGCCACTTCCTGATTCTCCAAATACAGAAACCAGTTCTTTTTCATCAATTTGCAAGGAAACATCATTTAACACTTGCTGTTTTTGCGGTTCATGAAAATACTTATGAATATGTTTTGCTTCCAGAATCATAGGCCTCGAATTATGGTTACGGGATCAACTTGACTTGCTTTTTTTGATGGAAAATACCCTGCTAAAATTGTTGTAAATACACCAAAAGCAAGTCCTAAAATGTAATATCCCAGGTTAAAATTAATAGGATAGGTATCAACAATAATAAAGTCAGAAGTATCTAAAGGAGTTGTAGAAATCACATAACTAATGATGTATCCAAAACCCGCTCCCAAAAGAGCTCCAAATACTCCAATAATTATAGATTGAATAAGAAAAATGAAAATAATATCATTACTTGAATATCCCACCGTTTTTAATACTGCAATATCTTTTCGTTTTTGAAAGACTGTCATATTCATGATGTTGTAAATCCCAAACCCAGCAACCAAAAGCAATGCAAACGAGACCGACCAGGTTAGAATATCACGCACTTTATTGCCTATCACAATAGTCTTATTACTATCTTTCCAATCTTCTACAGTACTTCCCTCAAATTTTTGAATTAATGTTTTTTTAATCGCTACGTTATCACGATCCTTAAGTTTTATATGAATATGAGTAATCGAATTTTCTTTGTCCAATAACCGTTGTAACGTTGTTGCGGGCATATACGTACGTACATTATCAATGGTAGTAATTCCGAAACTAAATATCCCTGCAACTAGAAGTTGTTTGCTTTTCCCATTAGGCAAAATCATTTTTAACGTATCATTTGCAGAAATTTGCAAACGTTTCGCCAGGCTAACTCCGAGTAAAATTGTATTCTCTTCAGAAAGGCTTTCAAAACCACGTCCTTCTATTAATCTACGATTCAAATCAACCATTTGACGCTCTTGCAGGGGAAAAATACCATTAATACCTCCAGGTAACTGATTGGTAGTACTGATCAAAATTGCAGGTGAAATTATCTGATGTGCAAAAGAATGCACATTATCATGATCTGATAACAGTGCATTAATTTGATCGATATCTTTAAGCGTGTTTAAATTCCCTCCCAGAGATTGTTGTTTAGAAAACTCTTCCTGTTTTCCGCTTATAATTACATCAGGACTCCCTTTAAATACAGCATCATCCAAAAAATCATTAACCCCTGTCATAAAATTAATCATGACAATAAATGTAGTTACACCAAGCATCACTCCCACTGTCGCCAGAAAACTTTGTTTCTTTCTAGCGAATAGATATTGTAATGCTATAAAAAAATTGGTTTGGTTAAAAATTGGTTTAGGCATATCCCATAGGTCGGGAAAATTAAGAAAGAATTACAAGAATAGTGAAAGAAATACTAAACATTACAACTTAACAATCAACCTATTAACAAACACTCATCCCATTTAGTATCAAATGGCGCCAGATACGACAGTATAGATAATCCAATACCGGCAATACCTTCTAGTACACTAATCTCTGTTCGCCATCCCGGATGTTCGCCTCCTACCCACTGCATATATCCTGCATGTCCTTTTTTATGCACAGCCATATCAAGTCCTACATTCATCCAAAAACCAGCAGTTTCTTCAAATATAGGGTCACGCGTTTCAGTATACATATAATTGTACATATGCATTACCCCAAAAGCGCCATGGCACAATCCCGCATCATTAATCGATGTCTCTGTAAGGTCTCTTCTTTTTGCTGCGTGTTTTAATATTGCAACAGCTTCATTTTTATACTTCGTATTATCTAACACCTTACCAACTCTCCACAGTGTTATTCCTATCCCTAAATCTCCATAACACCAAGCCAATCTCGAACTCTCGCTCTTTTTATTGTCACAGGTTATCCAACTAGGAAAAGATGATGAATCTGTAGTTTTCTTGTTTTTTAAGCTAAAAATATACTTCACCGATTGCTGTAGTAAAGTAACCACTTCTTTATTAAAATCATCATATGCTGCTAATCGTGATAAAAAATTAATAATACTTGTGATTCCATGAGCAAAACTAAGGTTATACCCTTTTACATCCTCATCTCGTATTAAATACGATTCCCATTTTGCTCTATTGTCTTCTATCTGCGACGTTTTTTGAAGTAACGCCACGATCTCTAATAAAAGACCTTTATATTTTTCTTTTAAGGTTTTTGATTTGGTATTTTGATATCGTTTTACAAAGTAGAATCCCACACCTAATATCCCATGCAAGAAATCGTAAAAATTTTGATCGCTCTCTGTGTTCTTTATAAACTGAATTAAATAGGTGTCAAATCCTGATAATACCTCATCACAATCTATATCTATAAATTCTTCTTCTTGTAACAATTCTATTGCCCAGGCCGCTCCTGCAATTCCAGAGCAAAAAGTCGGAAGTGTATATCCTTCATTTATCTTTTGAAAAACCAATCCCAGGAGTTCAACTCCGATTTCTGCATGAGATTCTTCATTCATCAACTTAGCATAATAAAACTGAAACAAAGCAATTCCCGAAATACCCGACAATACTCCTATCTCTTCTTTATGGGTATATTCTTTTTGTAGGATTTCTGCAATCTCCTTTAGTTTTTCTAATAAAACCTGTTCTTGATTCATACTTTTTTCTTTCTATAAGAGAAAAAAGCCGCCTTTATGGGGCAGCTTTCTTGCTATTTAAACCTAAATGCTTGATAATATCAATACAAGAAAAATGTTTATGATATTCTGAAAAAAAATCTTGTATCGAATTTACTATCAATTATCTTAGAAGCACATGCGTCCAGGAGGAGGGCAAGAATTAAGAGCTCCTTCTGTTGGACAGCAACCAGAATGTCCGCCTTGTACCTTATGTAATGCCGATGTATCTAATTTGCTTATGGTTTCTTTTTTAAGTTCTAAATTTTTCAATGATTTTTTCATGAGATATATTTTAAAAACTATCTACTCTGTTAAAGGCTTTTCGATTTCCGCCATATGTTTAAGAAGGTTGATACATCTAATACCGGTTTTTATATGAAATTGATCAACCCTATATCTCTAATTAATCTGAGTTCGATCTAAAGTGAATTAAAAAAAGTCGTCAAATTGAGTGGTTTTTCATAATGGCCTCTCGACTATACTCGAGGTGACAGAAGAAAAATTGTACTTCGACAGACTCAGTAGAGCTATCGAAATTAGACTTTTTGAGTCGAAAACAACCATTCTCGATACAATCCTCCTTATGTCGGATCACTCGAATTGGCGTTGTTTTCTAACATCGAACTCACGCTAATTAGAAGCATTGAACTCCTGGAGGAGGGCAAGAATTAAGCGCTCCTTGTGTTGGACAAAAATTTGTAGGATTACACATTGCCGTTGCATGCCATCCTCCTTTTACCTTGTCCAAATTAAGTTTACTAATGGTTTCTTTTTTAAGCTCCAGATTTTTTAATGATTTTTTCATGAGATATGTTTAAAAAAACTACCTACTCTATTTTAAAAGGTTTTCGGCTTCCCCTTATCAAAATCGATTTTAACAGTAAGATCTTGATCTCAAGATAGCCTGAAATACAGCTAGTGAAAAATTAGAATTCCTCAAATTTGATAAAATAAGGAGCTAAAAAAAGCCCTGTGAATCACAGGGCTTTTTTTAGTATAAAATCATGGAATATGACTATCCTCACACCAGGCATCAGATTCTAAATTTGTGACAGTAGATGGATAACTACTACCTCCATTAATCTGATTCAAGCTATCATTGCTAATTCTAGCGATAGTCAACTTTTTCAGCTCAATTTTGTGTGTTTTTTTATTCTTCATACTAACAAATGATTTAATTGAATTTTTAACCTTTTTTAAATATAGGTGATACGTAAGCTACATCATAGTTTGCAAGCCTTATTTTAGATAATTTGCGGTGCTCTTTTTAAAGCTATTTCTTAGGATTGTAATTGCTCCTCCATATGCTCAATCTTCTTGATATAATACGATGGATTTAATCCTGTCTTAGCCTTAAAATGCTTAGTAAAAGAATTATCACTTTTATACCCAATTTCTTTGGCAATAGATACGATAGAAAAAGATCTGAATTTCTTATCGTTTTTCAACCTCCTTAACACATAATCAATTCGTAACTCATTAATGTAACTATTAAAATTTTTGCCTTTATACATTTTAATAATCTTGGATAAATAGGTCGTATTCGTCTTTGTCTTCTTTGCAATGGATCCCAGGCTACAATCCGATCTCAAGAAATACTCTGTTGCTTCCAGCTTACTTAACCCTTTAAGGACTTCATCGACTTTTATATCGTCAATTATGATTTCTTTTACTTCCTCTTTTTGTTCTCCTTCCTTTTGTTCACGAAGTTCTAACACTTCTATTTTTTGCATCAAATCCTGAAATAATACCGTATTCTTCTTTTGCTTCTTTCTATAGTTAAATACTACAAAAACAAAAGCTACTGAAACAATAATCAATATAATCAGCACATAGGTTTTAGTTTGCTTATCAGCTATTTGATCACCTTTTAAGTTCTCAATTTCGTTCTCTAATTTTTCTGCTTCAGCGGTATAAATTTTACTTACGGTTTTATCTTTATTCTTTTGATATTCCTCATTCAACTCCAGGTACTTATTGTGCCAATACAGAGCTTTCTCCAAATCCTTTTTTTCTCCATAACAATTAGCAATAAGCAAATGAGATTGAATCACAGGCATTTTATCCAAATCGGTTTCTTTAATTGAATCCAGTGTTTTATCTAAATATGCAATCGCTTTATCATATTCCTTTTGTTCATAATGACAACTCGCCAAAAAATAATTGATATTGGTTTGTGGAAAGAATTTGTTCTCAATATCAAAATTTAATATAATATCTTCTGCTTTTAACAAGAATTCAAATGCCTGGTCATATTGCTTCGTATGGTAAAACACCATTCCTTTTTTAATATACAGATCCATTACCCCTTCTTTAAAACCAACAAGTTTACTTATCACAATCCCTTTTTCTGCATAATGCAATACAGAATCATAGTATTCGGCACCTAGATATACTTCATTAACCGTTGTTAAAATTCTTGCATGAGTTTCAGTTTCTTTAAAAGAGGTTTTATCAATAGATTTTAATATTTGCCTAGAGATTTCCAGGGCTTTATCCAACTGGTTCATCCTTGTTAAAACAATAATCAACCCAGAATTGGTAACTATTTGTTGTTCGAGATCTTCCGCTGATTTTGCAATATCCAAAGCAAAGTAATAGGCATCCAAAGCACTTTGGTTATCCCCTTCTCTTAAACCCGTATGCCCTTTTAGCGTATAAAACTTGCTAAGAAGTTCATACTCTTTTCGCTTTTTTGTGATACCTATTCCCTTATCCAGATATATGTTACATTTTTTAAAATCATCCCTAAAATAAAAAAAAAGGCTTACTTGAAGATACTGTTCTACCGTTTCTAAATCTTGTTGTGGATAGTTCAGTAGAGCTGTTTCGTATTGCTCACGCTCATCCGGAGTTGCTTTCTTAATAAGATCAACCAGTTCTTGTGGAGTTTTATCACCGAGTTCTGTACTGTTTATTTTTTGATTGTCTTGCGCATATAATGCTGCAACCTGAAAAACAGGTAAAACAAAAAAGAAAAATATATAGCGTAGCAAAAGCCTTTTACAAAAAAACATCCTGTTGAGTGTGAAGTGATCACTCAAATGTAAGGATTCCTTTTAAATTATTTTAATACGAAAATAAGTGGTGAAAAGCGTCGAATGTCGGAAGATGGAAGTTGGAAGTGAAAATATATTATATCATACTCCAGACCTTGATTTTATATTTTCAAACTTCCGGCCTCAAACCCTTAACAATTAATTAACATTTTGGAACCCCCAGTCCCGAAAAATGAAACTGGCAGGTATTAATATTGTACCAGGAAAACATAAAACATGGGGAAACCCGTAAAATTTTTATTGAGAAAACATCGTTTTTTGTGCCGCTAAACACAAATTCGTAATGGGAAAATTAAAAACAATTACAAAATCACTTTTATGAAAAAACAAATGCTATTTATCCTTGGGATGGTATGTGCCTTAACTTTTGGGCAAGAAGTTCCTAATATTTCTCCCCCAACTCCAGAGGCTGCTGCTTTGGGTAAATTTATAGATATCCCTGTGAGTCTACACACAGGTACGCCCAATATTTCTATCCCAATAGTCAATATTGCAGAACAGGAAATAAACATTCCTGTATCTTTAAATTATCATGCTTCCGGAATAAAAGTTAATGAAATTGCGTCTCGTGTTGGTCTGGGTTGGGCACTCAATGCAGGAGGTATGATTACGCGTAATGTGAGAGGTATTGCCGATGATGACCCTCAGGGGTTTATTAATACCAGTAATACAGTAAGCAATTACTTTACTTCCAACGCTTCAGAAAAGAATCTACTTTTTCAAAATGCTATAGATGGACACCAGGATTATGAGTCTGATGTATATTATTTTAACTACCCTGGAGGAAGTGGAAAATTTTTCTTCGATCAAAATGGTGGGATATATAGTCATCCAAAAAATGATCTAATTATTAACTATACAAAAGACAACTCAAATAAGATTGTTGGTTGGGAAATTACTACCGAAACGGGGCTAATCTATACTTTTGGTACTATTCCAGGAACCTTAGATACAGTTCTTGAAACCAAACAAAGTAGGATTAGAGCTCAAAATCAGAACCTTCCCTCGGCAATTAATTTCTATACTTCTGGTTGGTATCTTACACAGATCAAAGATCATAAAGGGAATCGTATTCGTTTCAATTATACAAGAGGCACCAACGAAATTGAGTATTGGAATATATTGGAACAGAAAAAATACATACAAGCTTCTCTGAATGGAGATTGTACTACCCCGGGAGTATCTCTTACATTTTCTGAAGATCGCTATTTTCCTACATATCTTACCTCTATTGTAACACCTAAGGGAAGTATCCACTTTGACTATACTATTTCCCGAACGGATCTCAAAAATGATAAAGCACTTTCTAAGATTGAGCTAAAAGATACTAATAACAAGATTGTTGATCGTTATTTATTTGAATATGGGTATTTCACTACTAGCACATGGGAGCATTTTGGAAACTATGGAGATCTTGACCAAAGAACTAAGAAATTGTACTTACAAAAGATCAAACAACAAAAAGGAAACACAATCAATCAGGAACATAACTTTACCTATTACCAGGAACACCCATTTCCTGAGCGATTTTCATTTGATAAAGATTTTTGGGATTATGCTAACGGTGTTGATAACCAATATTTATATCCAGAATTTGCATATACAACCAATACTGGCCCAGTACACGTAGACGGAGGAGATCGCACAGTGGATGAGTCTCACGCACAAACGCTATTATTGAAGGAAATAGAATATCCTACCAAAGGTAAAACAGAGTTTGTATACGAATCCAATACCGTGTCAGGTGGAGCAGCTTTCTTTGCTGGTAACAGGTTAACTTCTAAGTTAATTATAGGGTCACAAGTTGTAAACTCTAACGTTCCTGGAGAAACTGTTAGTTCTAATTTTACTCTCAATGAGAGCGGTATTGTTTCCTACAGAACCTCTTTTTCTCAGAATTGTCTTGGTGACCATACTCGCGATTGCCCCACCATCAAAATCACTAAAGCCAATGGTGATTTGGTACTCACGTTTCCTAACGCTAATGAGACAGGAGTAATGGATCTGGAAGCTGGAACTTATACTATAAGCATAAAAAATGGCCCCTTCCTTTCTGACGGTGCAGCAGACATATCTTTTTATAAACAAACCATAGAAAATGACAATAACAATCCTTCTAATGTAGCAAAGACAGGAGGCCTTAGAATTAAAGAAATGCGATTTAAAGATGATAATGGCACTATCCTAAATACTAAGAAGTACACCTATAATCAATTTGGTAATACGGGTTTATCAAGTGGCTTATCGCTAAATCCACCTGTTTTTTTAATAAAAAATGCTCCTTTTCGCCAAGGTCCTAATTCTTGTTTTTTTAATGTTATCCAGTCCAATAGTATATTTCCATTTAACGGACAAAGCACGTATCACGTTGGATATACTAACGTTACAGCATATAACACTGATAAAGAACAAGGTAAAACAGAGTACACCTATAGTTTTTTTGCTGATGCTGGCGGGTTTGGTAGTTCTAATGAGTATGTTTGGTCAGAAAACTTTTATCCTTTTGCTCCAGCCGTGGATTATTCTCACAGAAGAGGGTTATTAATTCGTGAAAAAACATATAAATATAATAAAGACAGAGGCACATTTGATGAAGTAGAAGAAATATATAATACTTATAAAAAACAAGGGGATATTCGAATTGATAATATAGCCATGGGCTATGTTGGTAGTGCGGGTGCTGGATATTTGGGATATGATAATCTAAGTGAACGCTATTTATTAGAACAAACCGAAAAAACAAATCAGTATAATTCTGGAGCAGTAAAGACAACCATTCAATACGGATATGATCCAGGCTATCAAGGTAGAACCATGCCCATACAGACTACAACCACTGATAGTAATGCAGAAACGGTAGTTACAAAAAGCTATTATCCAGATGATGTTATTTCTACAACTGCACTAGGAAAAGCTTTAACCACTGCTGAATACAATACCATCTCTAAGTTGAAGAAAAAAGCAACACAACACCGTATTGCAGCACCTATACAGCAAGAGACATACATAAATGGAGAACTTACTTCCCGACAGCGTACCAAATACAAAGATTGGAACACTAGCATTGTTTTACCTGAAATCGTCCAATCTGCTAAAGGGGATGCAACCCTACAAGATCGTATCGAATATCTGGATTATGATACTAACGGTAACCCCTTAGAAGTGTCCCAAGTCGATGGACGTCATATCATGTATGTTTGGGGATACAATAATACTCAACCGATTGTAAAAATTGATAATGCCAGTTATACTGGGATACCTACAGCAGTAACAACGCTGATCAATCAGTTAAAAGCCACATCAGATACAGAAGACACTGCAGGCGAAGAAACCACCATGCATACCTTGTTTAAAAACTTAAGGGAACATCCTTATTTTGCCAAGGCACAAATCAGTGGGTATACCTACGATCCTTTAATTGGAGTGACCACAGTTACCGATCCCAAAGGATATACCATGTCCTATCATTATGATGAGTTTAATCGTTTAGAGTACATCTTAGATCAAGATCAACATATAGTACAGCAAGTGCGCTATAATTATCAAGGTCAACAATCTGATGCTTTGGGCGGAGTAATTATCGATACTCCGGTTGATCAGCCTAAGGTTCCTAATCAGCCTGCTACCTTTACTGCCAATACTTCTGGTAGTGGGAGTGCTAATCTATATACATGGAGTGTGAATGGTGTACAAGAACAATGTAGTAGTGGAGTAAGTTTTACCAAAACCTTTACTAGTGAAGGTACTTATGAAGTAAAGGTATTAGCCTACAATACGGAAACTAAACATAGAGTAAGTCATACCCTGAGTGTAATAGTAAAATATCCTGAATTGGTTACACCTATATTGACTGCAAATTATACCAATATCGTAAAAGGAACCAATGTTGATTTTAGTGCATCGAGCATAGGAGGTGGTACAGGGAACCTTCGTTATGAATGGTATGTGAATAATGTGAAACAAGCTGGTACAGCAACTACATACAGATACAAACCTAATACACAGGGAACCTATAACATATATTTTAAAGTCATTGATACCGAGAGTGGAAAATCGGTAAATAGTGCAGTGCGAAAATTGTATGCGTATAATCCTTTAAACACACCCAATGTAAGTGCATCAAAAGCGCATATAGAACAAGGAACCACGACAACATTTACAGCCTCTAATATAGGTGGGGGATCAGGATCTCGAAGGTATGAATGGTATGTGAATAATGTAAAACAAAGTGCTACAGGAACAACATACGCTTATCATTTTCCTAATGCAGGAACCTATACCATCAAATTTAAAGTAGTGGACTTAACCATGCAGAATGCAAATTCTAAATGGGGAGCTAATAGCCCTGTCTTGAAAGTATATCCTAAAATGGTTGTTAGTACAAGCCAGTCTGCTACCTCGGTCTCAGGTTCTAGTGCAAACGTATCATTTAATGTAACAAGCATTTCTGGGGGATCAGGATCACGTCAAATCACATGGAGAGCCTTTAAAGCTGTTAGTCCATCACAAACTGCTGGCTCAGGTACTGGGACACAGTTCAGTTTTTCCAATTTTGCAACAGGGACTCATGAGTATAATATTACGGCTACAGTTAAGGATAACCTAACAGGTAAACAGGTCACAAGGCTTATGGTAGTCGTATCCAGTATTTCTGATGAAGATTGCCCAAATTGTGGACCACAACATTAATCCCATAAAGAATAAGTAAGATGATAAACAATAAAATTATATATAGTGTCATAGGACTACTTATGGGATTGCAAGTACAAGCCCAGGTAGTGTTGTCTGATAAGAATTATGTCCATACCACGGTTCCTCAAACTGCAGTAACTATTACTGATATGGAGAATGTGAATTGTGCCAATGCCAATGATGTAGATAACACCATAGAGAGTGTTACCTACTATGATGGTCTGGGGAGACCCATACAGCAAAGAGCCATTAAAGCCTCTCCCGATGGTAAAGATATCGTTACCCATATGCAGTATGATGCCTATGGCAGACAAGACAAACAATATCTTCCTTTTGGGGCGAACAATACTGTTGGGAGTTATAAAACCGTAGATGTCAATATTGATATCAATGCGTATTATAAAAATACGTATTCAGATGATTTTCCTGGGATTACGACTAATCTGGGAGATGTTAACGCCTATAGTGAGAGTGTATTTGAAGCTTCTCCTCTAAACAGAGTCACAGAACAAGGTGCCCCAGGAAAAGCATGGAAAGCTGATCCCAACAGTGATACCGATCATACGATCAAATTTGAATGGGGTACTAATATAGCTAATGAAGTAGTGAATTTTACGGTGGCCTTTACTGGGGGTGATACCCAAAAGCCAGAACTGGTACAAGAGAATCATTATGCACCCAATCAATTAGTGGTAACCATCACCAAAGACGAGAATTGGACACCCACAGATGGAGACTTACATACCACCAAAGAATATAAAGACAAACAAGGTAGAGTAATCCTGAAGAGAACCTATGCATCGACACTTTTAGCAACATCAGAAGCACATGACACCTATTATGTCTATGATCGTTTCGGGAATCTTACCTATGTGATTCCACCAAAAGTCAATACTACAGATGGAGTATCAAACACAGAGCTTGCTGAACTCTGCTACCAATACACATATGATTATAGAAATAGACTCATCGAAAAGAAAATCCCGGGAAAAGGATGGGAGTATATTGTCTACAATACACTTGATCAACCCGTACTTACCCAGGATGCAAATCTAAGAGCAAAAAGTAGGTGGTTATTCACTAAATATGATGCTTTTGGTAGAGTAGCCTATACCGGAATCATAGAAAATGGTAGCACAGTGGCTTTACTACGCAACAAAACAAGTTCGTCTACCTATAAGGCTTATGAAACCAAAACCACAAGCCCAACAACTATTGCGGGTACACCTATATATTATACCAATGACATGTACCCGGTAAGGATGTATAGAATTCTTACCATTAATTATTATGATGATTATACTTTTGATATCGACGGATTAACCCATCCAGGAACTGTATATGAAGAAACCATAGATACTAATACCAAGTCTTTACCCACAGGAAGCAAAGTACGCGTATTGGATACCAATGATTGGATTACCACAGTAACCTATTATGATGATAAATCAAGACCAATATATGTAGGTAGTAAAAATGATTATCTAAACATAACAGATATTATAGAAAGCAAACTGGATTTTGTGGGTAAAGTAGAAGAAACCAAAACCACACATACTAAAGGAAGTAATGCTCCTATAGTAACAGTAGATAAGTTTACCTATGATCATATGGGGAGACTCCTTACTCAAACTCAAAAGATCAATACACAGGATACCGAGCAGATTGTAAGTAATACTTATGATGCCCTTGGACAACTGAAACAAAAGAACGTGGGAGGCACTTCGACTCCGCTCAGTGGCAGCAATGGAACCCTGAGCGAAGTCGAAGGGTTACAAACCGTAGACTACACCTACAACATAAGAGGCTGGTTAAAAACGATAAACGAAGGCACAACAGCTAATGGAGATCTGTTTGGCTTTAAGATCTATTATAATGAAGGTACAAATCCCTTATACAATGGTAATATCGCTGCAACATCATGGCAAACCGCTAACGATAATGTAAACAGAAGTTATGATTATAACTACGATGCTCTCGACCGGATATTGAGTGCGACTAGTGGAGATAACCGTTATGACGTTAATAATATTAGCTATGATAAGATGGGTAATATTTTATCGTTAAATAGAAATGGTTGGCAAAACACATCAAATTATACAAATCTTGATGTACTAAGTTACAATTATGATAGTGGTAATAAATTATTGAGTGTTACTGATTCTGGAAATAAAACCTATGGTTTTAGGGATGGAAATACTACAGGTAATGATTATGGATATGATACTAATGGAAATCAGATTTTGGATCAAAATAAAGGCATTACTGAAATCATTTATAATCACCTTAATTTACCAAAAAAAGTAACGGTTGTTACTACAGAACATAATGGAAACCTCCAGTATATTTATGACGCAAAGGGTGGTAAATTGCAAAAGGTTGTAACGGATAATGGTAATGTAACCACTACAGATTATAGCGGTAAGCATATTTACAAGAACGGAATACTAGATCACATAATACACCCCGAAGGATATACAGAACCAGAAAACGATGGTTCATTTACTTATGTTTATAGCTATAAAGACCTAAATAGAAATACTAGGCTTACCTATACAGATACTAATAAAGATGGTACAATAGATGTAACCAATGAGATAAGAAAAGAACGTAATCATTACCCTTTTGGGATGCTTCATCAGGGATATAATAACATCACCAGAGGAGCGGTAAATAATCATAATACTTTTCAAGGGCAGGAACTAAATCAAGAACTAGGATTAAATTGGGTATCCTTCAAATGGCGTAATGCCGATCCTGCTATAGGAAGATTCTTTAATACTGACCCATTATCAGAACAGTTTATGTATAATTCTACCTATGCTTTTTCAGAAAACAGGGTGGTTGACGGTATAGAGTTAGAAGGGTTAGAATATGTAAATGCTAATGATGCAAGGTTGATTATACGAAATAATGGCGCAGTACATTTAAACTTCTCTAATATGACAACCCCGACTAGAAATAGTTTTAATGCAGTTAATAATAACAGAGACTATTGGTCTGGAGGTAATATGGGAGCAGCTCATCTTAATACAAAAGCAGGGCAATTTAATTTTGGCTCAATAGGCTCGAGATTACAAGATATACGAGGGGTAAGATCTCAAGAACACAAAATACAACCTCCAATAGCAAAATCAACAGGGAAACCAGACAAAAGGTTTAAAAATAGATCTATTGGAGGTGGCTCTTTAGTGGGAGGTAAAGAACGGGGCAGTGCCAGGGCAATGCTCGCTATAGAAGCGGTAAGAATAGGGTTTAAAGCTTTGTATTGGGGATTTACCAAATATGATGAAAGCGTGACTGGTGATCAGTTAATTCTTTTACAAAAAGCAGGATTTAATTTAAATAATGCTTTAGAAGAAGGATTAATCCCAGAAGGTAACATTAATATTGAAGATTTATCTGGTATATTGCAGGGCATTTTTAGTGGTAGTGCAGATGACCCTACATTAAACTCAATAGGCATCACCATTTACAATCGCTATAATGACAGGCAAAGTGAGGCTGCAGAACAAGAGTTCTGGCAACGTGAAAGTGAAAGAACAGATAAAATAATACGAAAAGGACTAGGTCTTGATGATTAAATGGTAGTATAATGAAAAATAAAGTAATACGATTAGGTATATTTATATTGATTGGTTTACACTTTTCTTGCGCACAATCTACAGCAACCCTATTAGATGGTACTTGGGCGATAGATATTATTTATTATAAAGGAGAGGATATTTTTGAGGAGCAAGTGTCAACAAATATGATGTCATTTGATGATAATAATGTTGCTTATTTTCCAAAAATAGGTGGAAAACCAAAATATAGTAGAGATGCGACAGGTAATTGGTCTTTTAATAGTGAGACTGATCAAATCACATTAGAAACGGTAAATTTTTATCTCAATGGCACATTTGATTTATGTTTTAAAAAGGATATCGAAAAAGGGTACATTAAGATGGTGTTACAATCTGAGGATGTATATATGGAGGCGGGTAAAGTTTTATCACCTCCTATAGAGACTACTATCTTGCCTATTGAATGTGATCGAGAACAATAACTAAAATTTGGAATTATCTATTTAGTAAAATTAATAGTTGTTAATGGATAATAAAGAGAAACAATTTGATTCAATACTTAAATCAGGAAAATTACTTGAAGTAAAATTATTTCAAGTTAATGACAAATTTTTTGAATTATCTGAAGGTAAGCAATGGATAATTGATGGAGGTATAGAATTAACTTTCCCAGCAGGAAAAGTTACTTTAGGATGGAGCACAAAAGAAGAGGTATTTTGCCTTGAATTTAGAGCTTTTTCAGATCTTTATAATTCCCAGCTACCGCTAGAGTGATCGCTACCGCTATGTCTCTGACTAGTGGCATTCTGAGGGGGTAGATATGAGTAAGAAAAAATAAAACAGCTATGGACTTTTTTAGCTTATGACTGCTCTTGTAATATTTTGACATAGCTTTACGTGGCACACTAGTGAGACACTAGCGGCAGCGTGGGAAGATGTTTTTCCATCTAGTGGTGCAGGAGGAGAACTAGGTAATGCTGTGGAATATTTATTTAGAGGGACGACAAAAGGTTTTAAAGGAGGTACTCAGACAATAAAAGCAGGAGTTACCCCTACATCATCTAATCCCGCAGTGGCAACTTTATATTCTATTTTTAATAAAACGAATCATGGAGGTGATGGTATTGTAGAAATAGCTAGAACATCAGATATGATAAATTCTATTTTAGGTTCAGGTTATTTAGCTCATGATAGAGAAGTTGTAGTAAAAATGTTACCTGAAATATTTTCGCAAAAGACTATGAATGTAACAACTGGTGTGGCTAGATCTGTACTTAAAGATATGGGAATTAATTTACCTGCTGCTGTTAAAGATGCTTCTACTTTTGATCAATTATTAAAAGGTCTACCAGATTTTTCGGGAGAACAAGTTTTAGATTTTTTTCAAAGGGTAACTGGAAATCAGAATTAAAATGAAATATAAAATATCAATATTGGACATCTTAGAAATAGATGATAAAATATTAAAAGAAAAAGAAAGTAATATAGCTTTTTATACAGGAATAATCGAAAATAGTATTCCTAAAAAAATATCATTCAAGTATTTATATGATAAAACTAATCCTAGTATTTTACTAGAAGGTAATTTTATTATAAAACATATTGAAATTTTATCTCAGCCAAGTGAAGAGCTTATTCCTGGATATAATGCAGTAATATTTGTTCAATCTAGTACTGAAATAGAAACTTTAAAAAATTCAATAGAACTTAATGAAAAAGGAAATATTGCAAATGTTTATGAGTTTTCCAATACCCCCGCTGGGGTATAGTATGCGCTAGTTCGAGTTTGCAACTCGGACTTCCATAAGAGTAAGTAAAAATTATAAGAACCAGCTACAGCAATGTAGCTGGTTTTTCTATATATAAAAACCCCCTTATTAGAATTTATAATAAGGGTATTCAATATTGACATAAAATGTTCAAAATAAAATCTTTAAAATGCGCAAACCGATAATAGAATAGGGCGACCATTAATTATTCTTTCGACTCCGCATATGCCAGAACAACAATCACTGTCATCAACACATTTTCGGGCTACGTTTTGACACCCATAGCTTCCTCCATGAATGGATTGTTGGTGCTTTCTTTTAAGAACAGCAACACCCTCTACTTTTAATATATTTTTAATCATTTGATTTGGTTTTATAATGATACGATGAGCTTTGAATTTGTCATTATAAAAATTCCCTGAAGCAAAAACTCCAGGGAAAAATTATACATTAATCAATATGAAAAAAGCATCGCCCTCCTGAACAGGAACCTGAACAAAATCTCAAACATTGATCTCCATAATATGTCCCTGCTTTAATCGTTTTTTGTTCGCTTTTCTGAAGTGTAGTTACTCCCTCTAAATTTAAAATGTTACTTAGCATAATGATATGGTTTTGATTACCTACTCTATCCTTAAGGTTTTCGGTTGCCCCTTATCAAAATCAATGTACTATGTATCATTGATTTTGATATGAAGGTATACACGAAAATGAAGGTATAAAAACGAAGTATCCCTATATTAAACAAAATGGGGGTATAAAAAAACCCTGTAAATTTTGCAGGGTTTTTCTACTATCATTTTTTGTTTTTAATTACTTTTCATCATAACAAATACCATCAGCTTCCATATTATATACTGTTGTATCAGAAACTCTACTGGTTCCTCCTTTTATTACCTGTAATGATGCTACATTAATTCTAGTAATAGTAAGCTTTTTCAAGCTAATTTTGTTTGTGTTGTGCTTTTTCATGGTATGTGATAAGTTAATTTTCCCTACTCTTTTATGGCTTTTCAGAATCCTCCAGTATAATAAAATGAGAAGGTAATTTTTTTACAAAATTAAAAATAATAAAGCTTCCCTATTTTGTTTAAAATGGGGTGTCTCTATCATACCGTTTCAAAGCTTGTTTCTTGCTTCTGTATATTCTTGATATAATACGATGGATTGATCCCCGTTTTTGCTTTAAAATGTTTAGCAAACGAATAGTCACTTTTGTATCCAATCTCTGTTGCAATAGATTTAATAGAGAATGATCTAAATTTCTTATCGTTCTTAATTCTCATTAACGCGTACTCTATTCGTAAATCATTGATATAGTCATTAAAGTTTTTTTCTTTGTGAATATTTATAATTTTGGATAGATAGGTAGCATTTGTTTTTACTTTTTTTGCCATTGCTCTTAGACTACAATCAGATTTTAAGAAATATTCCTGATCTTCTAATCGGGTTAACCCCTTAAGTACCTCAACCACCTTATCATCATCAATTATAATTTCTTTGGAAGATTCTTTTTTAACATCAATTGCTCCATTAGATTCTAATTGATTAATTTTTTCTAGCAAATCATTAAAAAGTATTTTATTTAATTTCTGTTTTTTAACGTATTTAAAAACAATGAAAATCAAAATCAAAACAAGTAAGGTTACTATTCCAAAGGTGATCTTTTTTATGTTTTCTCCTTTTTCTTTTTCTTTTTTTAAATTTTCTATCTCAGACTTCAATTTTTGAGCATCTTTCTCATAAATGCTATTTAAGGTTTCGTCTTTATCTTTCTGATAGTTTTCAATTAATCGTACATATTCATTATTCCAATACAATGCTTTTTCAAAATCCTTTTTTTCGCCATAACAATTAGCCAGTAATAGATACGACTGAATCACTGGTGGTTTCATTACATCTTTTTCTTCTGCAGCATCGGTAGTTTTATGTAGGATCTCAATGGCTTTATCATACAACCCTTTTTCATAATAAGAGCTTGCTAAAAAATAATTGATATTTATCTTGGGGAAAGACTGGTTTGTAATATCATGTTCCAGTAAAATATCTTGCGCATCAAACAGATACTTAAATGACTTATCATATTCTTTCTTATAGTAGAATATCATTCCCTTTTTGATATAGAAATCAACTAAACCTTCTTTATAATCCAGATTTTTACTGACTTCAATTCCTTTTTTTGAAAAGAACAATACAGAATCGTATTGTTCTCGGGCAAGATATATATCACTTACCGTAGTAAGGATATTGACATGGTTATGTGTATTTTTAAATGAGGTTTGATCCAAGGACTTAATCATTCCTGAAGCAATTGTATGAGCTTTATCCAATCGATTCATCCTTCTTAAAACCTGAATAAGTCCAGAGTTGATAACAAACTCCTGATCCAGGTCTTTTGTTTTTTTGGCCATCGACAACCCCTTGTCATAAGCATCTAAAGCTTCTTTATTTTTTCCGCTTAGTAAATACGCATGTCCCTTCTTGGTATGTATATCCCCAATTAGAACATCATTTTTTGTTTTTTCTACCAGCGCTAAAGCTTTATTATAGTACGTTATACTTTTTTCATAATCATCTGCTTTATAAAAAGATTTTCCTTTTAGAATGTATTGTATTGCGATACTATCCTTATCCTGAGCAGAAATACGACCAGAAAACAGTACTAAAAAAAATAACGTAACACTAAGCCTAAAAGCTAAATTTTGTAGAGTAGAAAAAGTCATTCTGATGGATGTGTAATTATCCAAAAGTAAGAATTACTTTTAAATTCAGAGATTATAAGCTAAGACCATGAAGTTTAGCGTAATTCATGACTTACCTCTTTTTACTACTTTTTGCTAAAGGGTTAAAATCGAGACATAGTTCTACCCAATACTCCAAATCTTTATCAAGATCAAAACCATCTGGGGTTATAAAAACAAAACCTTTCATAGGTCTACCTGTAAAATCCATGGGTTGACATCCTTCTTTTTTCATAGCTTCTTCTGTAGCGTCAACTCCTATTCTTGCCATAAGTAAATCCATTTCTTTTTTCTTGCTAAAATGAATTCCACAACACATTTTATCATCTACCATAAAACACAATCCCCCCATCATCTTCTTTTCATAGACATTGACTTTTCGTTCTCTAAAAATCTGACGTATTCGATCTGCTAAAAATTCATTATATGCCATAATTACTGAATTGCTTTTAATAAATATTCATTTACAGGACGCATGGTATGCCAATATTCCATAATCTCTTCAAGAAGATTTTCGCTACTAATTAATCCTGAAGCTTCTTCACCTACAAAATAGAATTGTTTATTTGCGATCAGAGGTTCTTTTTTACATACTTCTTGCCATTCTTTAGGAATACGTTTCATAGTTTCTCCTCTGATCTCTCCAAATTTTTGTACAAAATCGGCATGTTCTAACAGGCTTCTAAATGTTGTTGCATCCTTATTGATTGTAGTTCTTATCTTATTTAACTGCTCCTTAGATGGCCCGAAACATCCACCCATAATCCCTATCATTTCTGGCGAAAAACGTAAAAAAATACCAGGAATACTTTTATCCTTACGCCCTTCTCTCGAGATAAAAGCTGTGTAATGAAGATTATATGGTGATTTATCTTTAGAAAATCGAATATCCCTATTAATTCGTAACATACAGTCTTTGGGTTGAATCACTATATTAGTGTCATATTGTTGGATTTCTTCAATTAATTTTCCAACAAATACTTCGAATGGTTTTTTTATGCTAGCTTCATATCTTTTTTTGTTTTCGTGAAACCAGTCCTTGTGATTATTCTTTGCCAAATCTTTAAAAAATGCAACAAAGTCTTCTGTAAAATAATGCATGGTAATAAATTTAAGAGAAAACATAGAGCTTATCGAAGATACTATCTTGACAACTTCGATAAGCTCTAAATAAAATGTATATCAAAATTAACTTAAACTACAAGAGAGTTATTTCATAGAGTGAAAAGCTACTCGATTTCCTTCGGTATCTAGAAAAATAGCCATAAAACCATTTTCTCCTAAAGAGGTTTTAGGCATAAGAATTTTTCCTCCAGCTTTTTCTACTCTAGCCAAAGGTACAGACAGGTCATCGCCCCCATTAAGGTATGCAAATGTACCTTCTTGTGAAGGTTTATTACCATTACCATGGGTAACACAACCTCCTACTCCTCCATCTTTGTATGGAAAGAATGCCATTTTAAAATCCATTTCCATAGGCTGTAATTCGGCTTGCAAAAGTTCATTGTAAAATTTTATTGCTCTTTCAAAATTTGTGCTTGGTATCTCAAACCAGCTAATTGCATTTGACATGATGTATAATTTATTGGTTTCTAATACTTCAAAGGTAAACGATCATATGAATCAAAAAAATTATATTTTTGTAAAAACATAGGTTTCTAAAATGAAGAAAAACGAAGAATTATTTTATCTAATCAAGTCATTAACCAAAAGCGAAAAACGATATTTTAAATTAAGTGCACAAGGAAATGAATCCGCAGAATACCTTCACCTCTTTGATGCTATAGAAGCGCAAAAAGTCTATGATGAAACAAAAATCAAAACGCTTTTTAAAGATAAAACCTTCGTTCTTCAATTAACAACAATAAAAAACTACCTGAAACAACGCATTTTACAATCTTTGCGAAGCTATCATTCTAGAATTTCAAAAAATGCAGAACTTGTGGACATCATACGTAACGTAGAAATTCTGTATCACAAAGGACAATATTCAATCTGCAAAAGTGAATTAAATCGCGCAGAAAAGAAAGCTAAAAACTTTCAACAGGACATGTTGTTATTTCATATAGAAGATTGGAAAAGAAAAGTACACCAAGCCCTATATCCCCAGGATTTCACAACATTAAAAACCATCATAGAAAAACAAAAAGACACCCTTGACTCTACCAATGAGTATATCGATTTATTACTAGCTAATGTAGATCCTGCACAATTCTCATTATCACATAAAAAAAGTGTTTCTCTTCAAAACAAAACACTCAAAACCCTTCATAAATACAGGAAACAGCTCTTATCTAAACACACAGATAAAGCAAGGCAAACGTTAGAAAACTTAATCAAAGAATGGGAACAGAGTCCAGAATTACTAAAGGAATATTTTGCCATGTATTTCTCTGTTAATAATAATCTTCTTGGTTTTCTGGTGTTTAATAAACAATATAAAGAAGCATTTGTGAGAATTCTTCTTTTAAAACAAAAAGCCCAAACAATAACTACCATCTCTGCAGCTATAATAAAAGAAACATTGCGACTCTACAATATCGAACTCGAGATCCATAGAAATCTAAAAGACCTACACACCACTCATGAAGTAATTAATGAAATTCAGACCTTCATCAACACACACAAAACTCTGGTCCCTAACAACTATTGGCTTTCATTTCGTTTTCAGTTTGCTAATATCTACTTCCTAAAAGAAGATTACAAAAAAGCATTGCAATGGATCAATGATATCCTGAATCATCAAACAAAAAAAGATCGCAAAGATTTAATCACACATACGTATTGGCTCAACCTTCTTGTACATTATGAATTAGGCAATGGATTTACATTACGCTACCTAATTGATTCTATGAAAAAACAATTAAGAAAACAAAAAAACATAGTTTTCTATGAAAAAACTATCTTAAAATTTTTATCAAAAACTGTTGAATATGATGCTATAGAAAAAAGAAAAGCTTTTATTGATCTTAATGATCAGCTCGAAGAGTATCCTATCCCTGATCATATTTTGGGGTATGTAGATTTTACAGAATGGATATTTAAAAAATGCTAATAGCTTTCTTACACTACAATGCTCTGTTACACCATATGAATACTGGAAAGTAAGCAGCTGTAACATAAATTTTGACTAAATCTTTCTCAAAACCTATTTCACACCCAATAAATGGTAGCTCTATCCATACTTGTGTTTAACTTGAGACTGTGTATCATTATATAATTTAAAGCAGCTCCAGATAATTTTAAAACATCCAAAATTTCCTGTTTCGATTATGTAGTTCTCCTTATCACATTTTATTAATGCAACCATGTCGCAATAAAGTAATAATTATTATCTTTGACAAAAAAATAACCCAATGATAGATGACAATAATTTTGATGTAATTATTATTGGCGGAAGTTACGCAGGACTTTCTGCCGCCATGGCTCTAGGTAGATCTCTTAGAACCGTTTTGATCATAGATAGCGGAAAACCTTGCAATCGACAAACGCCTCATTCTCATAATTTTATCACTCAAGACGGAAAAAAACCCTCAGAAATCGCTTCGATTGCAAAGAAGCAAGTGCTACAATACAATACGGTATCATTTTTTGCAGATCTTGCCACTACTGCAAAAAAAACCAATAACAGCTTCGAAATTGAAACCCAGTCGGGAGCGTTATTCCTTTCCAAAAAAATAATATTTGCCACAGGGTTACGAGATATCATGCCAAATATTGAAGGTTTTGCAGCATGTTGGGGAATATCGGTTATACATTGTCCGTATTGTCATGGCTACGAGGTTAGAAACCAAAAAACCGGTATTTTAGCAAATGGTGATATGGCTTTTCATTATGCTCAGCTAATATCCAACTGGACAAAAGAACTAACACTCTTTACCAACGGCAAATCAACACTTACAAACGAACAAACAGAAAAAATTAAGAAAAATAATATTGAAATTATTGAAAAAGAGGTTGATGCTATAGTGCATGAAAATGGAAAATTACAACACATTACTTTTGATGATCAATCAAAAACTGTTGTCGAAGCGATTTACTCTGGACCACAATTCGAGCAACATTGTGATATCCCTGAAAAACTTGGGTGTCAATTAACAGAAGAAGGTTTAATCAAAATAGACACTTCTCACCAGACTACCGTCGAAGGTGTCTATGCATGTGGTGATAATTCTAATAAAAGAACAGTTTCACTTGCAGTTTCTTCTGGTACCCTAACAGGAGTACATATAAACAACTATTTGATTCAAGAGGAATTTTAATACGTAGAACTATCTAAATAATTCTTAACAATAAAAAAAGGGGATAGGTTACATTTAACCTATCCCCTTTTACACTTAAACTAAGGGGTAAATATAGTTTGAGCTTTATCTCGAAGAGAAAAGTATTTTCTATGAAAAATAAATATAGATTCCTATGACAATTACACAGATTAATCCTCCTACTATTTTCACATTCTTCCAGGGAGTAATGTCGACTTCTTTAGTGTATTGTTGTTCATAAGGTACTTCTCTTGGAAAGAGTTTTCCTATAATAAGCATGATAATAATATTTAATACAAAAAGAATAGCCATAACATGTAAGAAATGAGGAAACTGATCTTTCATAACTGTGCTATCCAATACCACATAAATCAAATATAGTATTGCACCCGAAACAATGGCAATTTTTGCAGCAATAGCAGGTACATTTTTGGTTAAATACCCTACTACAATAATGGTTAGGATCGGAATACTATAACATCCATTTACTTGTTGCAGATATCCAAATAACCCATCAGGAGCATTTGCAATAAACGGAGCTATAAACATCGCCAACAGCGCCAATACCACTCCAAATAATTTACCAGCCTTCACCACTTGTCGCTCAGAAGCTTCTTTATTGATATATTCTTTGTAGATATCAATTCCGAATAAAGTAACAGAACTATTTAAAGCACTATTAAATGAACTTAGTATTGCTCCAAAAAGAACAGCCGCAAAAAAGCCTACCAGGGACAAAGGCAATACTTTACTTACCAGAGTTGGATATGCTTCATCAGCATTAGTAAGCGTATCCCCAAACATATGAAACGCAATTACACCGGGAAGCACTACAATTAAAGGACCTAAAATCTTAATAAAAGATGCTAATATCAATCCCTTTTGCCCTTCTTTTAGGTTTTTTGCTCCTAGTGCCCTCTGAATGATTGCTTGGTTCGTTCCCCAATAAAACAATTGTACCAGCATCATCCCGGTAAAGATCGTTGCAAAGGGTACAGAAGCTTCACCAGAACCTAAAGAATTAAATTTCTCGGGGTTATCATTCAGCAATGTCGTTAATCCTCCAGTAAGACTTCCATCTCCTATATGAAGTAATCCAAAAATGGGAATCATAATTCCTCCTATCAATAATCCAACTGCGTTAATCGTATCAGAAACAGCAACAGCTTTAAGACCTCCGAAAATAGCATAGATAGAACCCGTAATTCCAATTCCGAAAACACAAATCCAAATTGACATAGTTTTAGACACTCCTAATAATTCAGGAACATCGAACATAGTACTAATAGCTAAGGATCCAGAATACAAAACAATAGGCAGAAACACAACTACATAACCTGTAAGAAACAATCCTGATGCTATTGCTTTGGTGGTAGTATCATATCGTCTTTCTAAAAACTGAGGAACCGTAGTAATTCCTCCTTTAAGATATCTAGGCAATAAAAATATAGCAGTAACTACCATTGCAATAGCCGCTAGAGTTTCCCAAGCCATTACCAAAATCCCCTCGGTAAATGCTTGTCCGTTAAGCCCGACAATTTGTTCGGTAGAAAGATTAGTAAGTAATAAAGAACCTGCGATTACAACGCCTGTAAGACTTCTACCTCCCAAAAAATATCCATCTGATGTGTTTTCATCTGTTTTTCTGGTTGCTATGTAAGAAATAATACCAACAAGTAATGTAAATCCTAAAAAGGAAAGTATGCCCATGATTTATGCGTTTTTAATTTTTTAAATATATTAGGATTTTTTTAATTCACCATTTACAAATTTTCCTTAAGATGTTAATTTAAAAAGCTTATTGTATAAACCTTCTATTTATTACATCATGAGATAAGTAATTGCTCCTTGGTTTCATCTTCCTACCTTCATAAGCACGAAAACTCAGTTTTGTTTACTAAAAAAATGTTAATTTTTCATAAAAAGGTAATAACTCAAAACTTTTGCGGTTATTTAACACATAATTTAATAACTACAAACTCAACAAAATGAAAAATTGTAAATCGATGCTATTGCTAGCTACAGCGATAGCTATGGTCGCATGTTCGGACAACGAACCAATCTCAGAACTAGAATCCTTACAACCAGAAGTTTTAAAATTTGACGGAGCAGAAAAGGCTTTTGCAGATCAATCAGGAACTATCGAAGAAGGGTTTTTTCAAGGATTAGCTGTTACTTATGAAAAAATTAATGGTCAAAATATCCTAGAAGGAGATATTGTAATGCCCGAAAATCAAATCTTTAAAAGTGCAACCAATATTGTTCTTGAAGAAGGACAAGATCCAAATCAAGCAAAAAGTGTAGGGAGAACCGGAGGAAGATGGCCAAACAATACGGTATATTACACTATTGCCAGTGACCTTCCGAATCAAGCGAGAGTCACTAATGCAATCGCAAGCTGGGAAAACAACACTAATCTTAGGTTTGTTAGAAGAACAAATCAAAGAAATTATATCTATTTCAGATCTGGAGGAGGATGTTCTTCTAGTGTAGGAATGGTAGGTGGAAGACAAAATATTACTCTTGCCAATGGGTGTAGTACGGGAAATACTATTCATGAAATTGGTCATGCTGTAGGTCTTTGGCACGAACAAAGTAGAGCTGATAGAAATCAATATATCACTATCAACTTTCAAAATATCCAATCTGGAAAAGAATTTAATTTTAGAACTTATGCTGAGCAAGGAAGAGATGGTGATGAATACACAAGTTCACTAGATTTTGGATCTATAATGATGTATGGTCCTACATCTTTCTCTAAAAATGGACAACCAACAATTACTAAAAAAGATGGTAGTTCTTATTCTGTGCAAAGAAATGCATTGTCTTCTGCAGATTTGCAAGGGATAAGTCAAATGTACCCATCTAGTACAGGCGGCGGCGGAGAGCCAACGTATGCAAATGGACAATATTATACTGTAAACGGCTTAAGAGTATATCGTTATAATGATAAGTGGTACTACTATACTTCTAGTAACGGCTGGAGAGAAGTTGTATATAGAAACGGGGCATGGTACTACGCTTAAGGATTAAAAGCTAGAATCATAACTCTATTAAAAGTATATATTTAGACCTTGGATATTAATCTATCCGAGGTCTTTTTTTTGGTCACAGTAATAAATACCTTATTTTTGAGTCCTTACTTAAAAACGTAGAATGAAACGATTTCTTTTTATAGGAATATTACTAATTTGTATTGGATGTCAAAGCGAAAATACCGCAAATACCCAAGAAGAAAAACCCGTTGCTCAACTGGACAGTCTTTCTAAAGAAAAAATCAAATTAGAGCCTTTAAAGCTTTCTCCTCAAGCAGAAAAAAGTCTTGAGAACTTTGAGGATTTCCAAAACTTAAGAAATTTTGTAACATCTCTACGTAATGGAAATTCGTTTTATATTAATAAACACGCAGACAGTATAAATGTATTAATAGGTACGTTTAAAGAAAATCTCTCTGAAGATTTAAATGTAAATACCATCAACTCTCGTATTGGTGTGCTTGCTACAGAATCTGGTTTATTAAGATTACTTACTGAAAAGAAAAATCCCGATTCAGAAAAAATAATGGAGGCTAATACCAGGCTGATTAAGGCCTATAATAGTTTAATTATTCAGCTTAATGAATTGTCATTAGCAATTCCTGAAAATATCGAAAAAGAACTTCTTAAAAAATTAGACTTAGAAGAGGAAGAATAAACAAAACATTATCCCTATGCAAAAACTAACATTGTTTCTCTTACTATTAACATATAGTCTCTCTTCTGCCCAACAGAAAACAGAAATCAACAACATATTAGAACAATGGCATAAAGCCGCAGCAGATGCCAATTTTGATGCCTATTTTGGTTTAATGACTAAAGACGCAATTTTTATAGGAACTGATCCTACAGAAAATTGGACTAATGCAGACTTTAAAGCATTTTCTAAACCTTATTTTGACAAAGGAAAAGCATGGAGTTTTTCAACCCTCGAAAGAAATATTTTTGTTGAAAATGATATGTCCATTGCCTGGTTTGATGAATTATTAGATACTCAAATGGGGATTTGCCGTGGAAGTGGTGTAGTTCAAAAAACTAACCAAGGTTGGAAAATAAAACATTATGTTTTGTCGATTGCAATTCCGAATGAAAATGTAAAAGAGATCACTGAGCTTAAAAAAACATTTGACACTGATTTAATGAAAAAACTAAGAGCTAAAAGTAATTAGATTAGCCATTCTTTAAACGCTGTTAAATTTGAAAAACAATTTTCTGCTCCGTTTTCAATGAGTCTTACTTTGTTTTTATCTCCGATCCCTACAAAATCAAGTGATAGGTTTTGAGCTGTTTTTAGATCCCAAAGGCCATCACCAACAGAGATAATAGTATCAAATTGTTCTTTGTTATAAAAAGTTTTTGCTCGCTCTATCGCATCCATCACAAAACCTTCTCTGGATTCATGTGTTTTTGAAGTAGCTAATAAAGATGTATCATACCATATACCACACTGATCTAGTTTCATAATTGCTGGTTTTGGCAAAGCTCCTGTAGCAAAACAAAATGGAATTTCATTATCTCTGAAAAACTGAATTAATGTCATGGCTCCTTCAATTTCATGAACTGGATCAAACCTCTTCATTTGATCTATCAGATGCTCTTCAAAATCTCCTAATAAGCTTTTGGGAGGTTTTTTTCTAAAATTACGCTCATAGTTATATCGTAAAGCATAACTATCAGTATGATGTTTATAATTATTATAATCTGTATCGATATCAGAAATTCCCAAAGCCATTAATGATTTGGTAACCGAAATTAGATACATAGGAACACTATCTGTAAGCGTACCATCTATGTCGAATATGAATAATGTATTTTTCAGAAAACAAATATTAGGTTAAACCCTCCTCTATAGCAAGCTCAGAGTAAAGGTTATTTTTATTAAAGTGTATATTTTACAGATAGAATAAAATTTCGCCCTGCTCCCGCAATACCAGAAGAATAAGGTCGATATCTTTGATCTGTTATATTTTCTACGGATAATATACCTTGTATATTTTTACTTACTTGATATTGCGTTCTAAGGTTAAGCGTATACCAGGAAGGTGAATATGGGTTTCCGTTCTCGTCCTTGGCATATAAGAAATCATTATTTTGCTGAGAAGGTGCCAAATCTTCAAAGCTAAATTTACCATTATACACTGCAAATGCATCAATAGTTATCTTAGGTAACGCATAACTAACTCGGGTAGTCCCGAATTGAGGAGAAACATGTCTAGATGGGGCTATTGTACCGTCATCTGATTCTTCTTCTCCACCGACAAAGGTATATTTTGATGTTAATTTAAAGCTCTCAAGAAATTTATATTCTAAGCCCGCTTCAAAACCATATACTCTGGCATTTGCCGCATTTTGAATTGCCTGCACTGTACTAAGCTCTCCTCCAAACTCAATCTCTGTTACTCCATTAAGGTTAAAATCTCTTCGAATCAACGCATCATCTAATAAGGTATAATACGTGGCTAAATCTACAGATAAATTTTGATCCAAATTTAATCGTACTCCCAGTTCACCGTTATATGCGTATTCGGGCTTTATATCTGGATTAGGTACTACTACAGATCCAGGTTCTGAATCAAAAATCTTACCTACATCATCAATATTAGGTGCTCTAAAAGCAGTAGAGAAATTAAGTTTCCAATGTATAAAATCGTTAGGGAACCAACTTAATCCAGCAGTTCCTGTTACTGCTTCTGTATCAATATTGGCCTCGGTAAAAGGAAAATCAAAAAAGGTATCATCAAATTCTGAATACAGGATAATTCGATTATATCGTAATCCTCCTTGAAATCTTAATTTTTCACTGAATTTATGCTTTATACTTGCGTAGGCTGCAATAGATTGCCAAGTAGACCCATCAGGATAGCGTGAGGGAGCATCTGATAATACATTAGTTTCAACATTTCGTTCAAAACCGTCAGAATATACCTGATTTAATACATATTCTAACCCATAATACAATGCTGTCTTTTTATTAAAGTTTTTTTCAAAATCCCAATTTAAAGAGTATGCATCTACCTGCTCTTTGGTTCTCGATAAAATTGTACTACCAAAATCACGATCATTTCTACTCTCTTCAAAATATTGATACGCTCCTGTAATTCTCATTTTATCAAACAACTTACTCTCAGATTTATGTGAAACCTGCACATTACCCATAAACCATTTTTGAGGTCCATAAAACCATTCTGCTGATCTTAAATTACCATCACTTCTTCTAATCAAACGATCGTATCTCGGAAAATTTGAAGTTTCTGTATAAATAAAACTTGCATCAAACTCCCATTTATCAGTGGGAACAAATCGTACTTTCTGTAATACATTGAATTGATCATATCCTGTAAAAACTTGTTTTTTCGGATCATCATTTTGAATAACGATATCTGTTCCGTCGAATGTTTCTACATATTCGTTTCTCAAATAATCATCAGGACCATGGCTTCCCATTTTAAGATCATCAAAATCTGTATAACTGGCACTAGTTAAAAAGGCCCATTTCTCCAAGCCAATATTAAAGTCAACATGTCCCGTTCTTTCATTGCTTGCACTTGCATATCTTACTAATGCATTACCGCTAACTTTGTTTTTACCGCTTATTGCAAATTTGGGTTGCTTCGTATAAAAATTAAGTACACCTCCTACTGCATCACTTCCGTAAACTACCGAACCGGGACCAAGAATCACTTCTGTTCTTTCTACAGAAAAAGGATCCACAGAGATCACATTTTGTAGATTCCCTCCTCTGAAAATCGCAGTATTCATTCGCACTCCATCTACCGCTAATAATAATCGATTGGTAGAAAAACCTCTAATGATTGGGCTACCTCCTCCTAATTGACTTTTCTGAATAAATACTTGACCACTATTCTGTAAAAGATCCGCAGAGGTCTGAGGAGTAGATAAGGCAATATCATTAGAAGAAATACTTACTATTTTTTGAGTAACATCTTTTTGTTCCTGTTCCCATTTTGATACTGATATAACAACTTCAGAAAGTTGATTTTCATCAGGTTTTAAGTAAACAATATTTGATCTTAATATTTTCGATTTTACAAGACTAGTTTTTAAATGGGATATATGTGCAAAATATAATATCTCTGTATCAGAAAATATAGAAATATCAGCAACGCCATCAAAATCTGTTACTGCGCTTTTTGATTTAATTTTATTATAAATTTCAACATTAGGAATAGCTTGGTTATTAGTAGAACTGTATACTGTTATCTTTTGTGCAACACTAGGTATCACAAAAAAAACAGTTAACAAAAAAGACACAAATAACTTCATTATTCTAATTAAAAATTTCGTTCAAAACCGAAAGTGATTTTGGTTTCTTAAAACCGTGCAAATGTAGCTCAAAATATACTAATAGCATAGCTAGAATATCACTTCTTATACTCCTTGAGAGTCTAATATTCATACTTGCCTCAAATGTTGTGCCTAAAAATTGTTTGAATTGTGCTATATGATTTCCTTTTACACAATACACATTGCTGCTAGTCGTCTGAAAAAAACCTTCCTGCATATTAAAATACTCAGACTCTATCCCTGATGTATCTGGGTAAAATCCAAGATATTGAGTAAGCTTAATTAGAAATGTAATATGATAATTCCCAATTGTATCATGCTCATCCAACCAAATAAATGCAGTCTCGAGATAATCGAACAAATCAATATTAGTTTCTTCTTCCTGAATAGAATTCTTTAGTATTTCTGAAATAAAAAAGACCAATGCACTTTTTACATAATCTGTATGTAATGTTTTATACATAGTATGAAGCTTAGCTTCTTTAATACGTTCTAAAGAACCTTTATCTTTATGAAATGCTTCTATTTCTAATATGGTAAGCGGTTGAAATAAAGATGACCTAATTTTACCTCGTTTTGATTTTAGAATTCTTTTTAATAAATAAGAACGTAATCCACTTGTCTTAGTAAACAATGTAACTATTAAATCTGCTTCTCCATATCGTAAGGAGTGTATAACTATTGCTGGAGAATGGACAATCATAATCGGGTAAAAATAACTTTAAAAAAAGAAGATTATCCTTTAAATCAAGGAATAATTCAATACCAATTGTTTTATAACAATTCCTTTTTCATTTTACACCTATCAAGCGAATCTTTTGCCCGATTAACTGTATTCTTATCTAAAGTGTTTAATGCACATTTTTTGTAAAAGTCCATTGCTTTATCTAATTTACCTTGTTGCTCGTACATAATAGCATATTCATTATAGATTGTGGCTTTAACGATACCAGGTATATTCATTGCTGTATCCAAAAGTTCTTTAAGCTCATCCCATTTCCCTAATGTAGATAACAAAACAGCATAATTATAATAGACGCTTGGATACATAGGAGATTTTTCTAAGCATAGTTTATATAATGTCTCCCCTTTATCAAACTCCTTAAATTTTACCTCATACAGATATCCCAGATGATTATATGCTTTACCAAAGCCAGGATCTATATCAATAATCTTTTCTAATTTGTTGGTAGCATCATCATACAACCCATTTTTGATATCATCATTGGCCAAATGTAACATTTCTTCAAGTTTAGTAAGGTGATCCATAGTTTCTACTTTTTCTTTTTTGGAGGATATTTTGATAAAGATTTTTCGATTATTCTTCTAAAAAAGTCTGTATGTGCATTAGGAGAGCCATTAGGGTTAAAACGTTTCTCTGCTATCGCCTGCCACACTAATTCATCCCGTTTGGTATCAACAAAATCTGTGGTGAGCTCAAGATAGGTTTCTGGCCCACCTATAGGAATGGAACCTCCAATACCTATATTGACACCTCCTCCGCCTCCACCTCCTAAACCAACACCGATACTATTTCGTGATGGGGCTTTAACCGTAGTTGTTTTAAAATTTATATAAATATCTGGAGTTTCTGATTTGACAAACCCCATAACTTCCATAACTTTTTCTGTTACCTGTATCAATCTCTTATGATCCAACTCACTAAGTCCTGAATTCATTTCTGGATAAAATGCATACGTTTTGTATACCAAAAAATCTTGCTGTTCGTCATAATCATAACTAGTATTGGTAACTCCACAAGAAGTTAGCCCTATAATGAATAGTATAAAAACTATAAGCCTCATAAAAATCAGTTTTACTATAAAAATACGTAACATAAATAATATACCTTAAAATTGATTCAATGATTTACTTTTTTCAAAGCCTAGGTACTTTCTATCATAACATAAAAAACCAGGAATCAAAAGGCGTAACAAGCTATATGACTATAAAAATAGTTATATAACTATTTTTATAGTCATAATTTAAAATATTATCCTATATTTGCGCCTATGAGTGAACTAACAAAAGCAGAAGAGCAAGTTATGCAATACGTTTGGAAGCTAGAAAAAGCATTCCTTAAAGATATTGTAGAGCAGTTTCCAGAACCCAAACCCGCATATACCACTATTTCTACTGTAGTGAGAGTATTGGTTAGAAAAGAGTTTTTAAAATATGACACCTATGGTAAAATTCGGCAGTACTATCCGGCAATATCAAAAGAGCACTATTTTAAAAAACACATTAAACAAGTTATAGGTAATTTCTTTAGCGGTTCGACCAGTAAATTTGCCTTATTCTTTGCCGAAAGTGAAGATTTAAATCTTAGTGAATTAGAAAAAATGAAACTGATGATAGAAGAAAAAATTGAAACCCTGAAAGATAAAAATGAATAATTTAATTGTATACTTTTTTCAATCGACTTTACTTTTTATAGCGCTTTTTCTAATTTATAAATTAGTTTTAAGTCAACTTACATTTCATAGACTTAATAGATTTATATTATTGTCATTAATTCCTATATCTGTTTTTATACCATTAATGGACAATGTGTTTCCTCCAATACATTCGACAATTATAGAAGTACCTCAACTATTCGAAACCATAACACTTAATCCTGATAACATAAGTAATGGCATTGAAAAACCAATGACCGATACTCCTTATACTTATGTTTCTTTTTTAATGGCATTATATTGTATTGGAGTTCTAATATGTTTGCTAAAATTCTTCTTTACCACTCGAAAGTTAATTATACTGAAACGTACGTCTAAAGTATATCAGAAAGAAGGATTTAAATTAATAGCAACCAACGTTCCTGAAATCTTTTCATATTTCAATTGGATATTTACTCCAGAAGAAAAATTAGAAAAATATGATGATTTAATTATTGAACATGAAAAAGCTCACATACAATTAAAACACTCCGTAGACCTCATTATTGCTGAGTTTTTTATAACATTTTTTTGGTTTAATCCTACAGTATATCTCTACAGGAAATCATTAAAATCGATTCATGAATTTCAAGCAGATCACCAAGTACTTAAAAACAAAGTTAAAACCTCTCATTATATGCAATTGCTATTGCAAAGTATAGCTGTTGAAAAACCAAATAATTTGTATAGTTATTTTAATCACCCAATACTATTAAAAAGAATAAATATGATGACAAAAACTAAATCTAACAATATCGCAAAATTAAAATATCTCTTGCTTTTACCTGTTTGTGCACTCTTTTTAATTGCATTTACAAAACCAACTGTTGATCACACCTTTATGGATACGACAACAGAAGTATTTGAAATAGAAAATTTTCCTCCTTCCCTTTTCCCTGTTCAAAATGGAAGTATAAATGATATAAGTAGTAAATACGGTTCTAATAGTAGACGTCCAAAAATTAGTAAGAAAAAAATTCATCGAGGGATTGATATACGAGCAGAAGAAGGCACTCCTGTTATTGCAACTGCCGACGGTATAATTTCAAAAGCATCTATGGAAGGAGATTGGGGTAATCTAATTGTTATCTCTCACTCTGGAGGTTATGAAACCTGGTACGCTCATTTAAAAAGTTTTAATAGCAAAGAAACGCAACATATTAAAAAAGGAGAAATCATAGGTTATGTTGGAAACACAGGCCTTTCTACCGGTCCACATTTACATTACGAAGTAAAGCTTAACGGAAACTGGTTAAATCCAATAGATTATATAAAAAATTAGAACCTTCTACGACTAGTCTTTAAACTCTAAATTTAAAATCATTTAATCAGATAATTACTTCTGTTTTTTTAAGCAGAATAGGATATCTATATCCTTTTCACAACCTCATTAAAATTCAATATTATTTTATGAAATTACCTTTTTACCTTACTGTTTTCTTTCTTATCTCCTTAAGTGGATATAGTCAAAATGATACTATTATAGGAAAAATAAGGAATCAACCTGAAACTTCTGTACAGGATCAATTATTGAAACAAAGTGCTTTTAATCAAACAGATGATTCACTTTTTCTAAAATTAGATACTATTCCTCTAGATTCTACAAAACTGATTAAGCCCATTGACATTAAAGCAAATCATTGGAATACTACCGTTTTTAATCCGTATAAAAATGTAAAACCCAAATTCCCCATTAAATTAGAATTCTCAGATAGTAGTTATAGCTCTCCAATTACAAGAAATAAAGTTGTTACTTCCCGATTTGGATGGAGAAATGGCAGGGGTCATCATGGTATTGATATAGATCTTATTACCGGAGATAGTATTTTTTCTATGTTTAGTGGTATTGTCCGTTTTGCAAGATATAGTACCGGATATGGAAAAACTATTGTAGTTAGGCATTATAATGGTTTAGAAACGGTGTATGCGCACTTATCTAAGTATGCTGTAAAAGTAAATGACACCGTAAAGTACGGACAACATATTGGTTATGGAGGAATTTCTGGTAATGCCAGAGGAAGTCATTTGCATTTAGGCATTTATTACCATGGCATAGCAATATATCCAGAGTATTTATTTGAATTTTCAGCAGCTAATAGTGTAAGAGCAAAAGAAATTTGGGTCACAGATAAATGGACCCGTTCATACTTGCATAACCATAAAAAGCAGAGTACTTTGAATATTTTTACGACTAAAGAAGAAGCGGTTAGAAGTCGTAAAAACCGAAAAAAGATTTACATTGTAAAACGAGGAGATACACTGTCTAGAATAGCTTTAAAAAATAACATTCCTATTACTACAATTTGCAAAACCAATTATATTAAAAGCAGTGCTATTTTAAAAATCGGACAAAAGTTGATTATAGAATAAAATATGATATAAAAAACGGCTTAGAGAAAACTCTAAGCCGTTTTTTTAACCTTTATGTTTATGAGATTATATCACGCCTTGCGCAAGCATAGCATCTGCAACTTTTACAAAACCTGCAATATTAGCTCCTTTGACATAATCAATATATCCATTTCCATCTGAGCCATACTCAAGACATGCAGAATGAATTTCCTTCATAATTTGTTTTAATTTCTCGTCTACTTCTTCACGAGTCCAATTATAACGTAATGAATTTTGCGTCATTTCTAATCCAGAAGTCGCTACACCACCAGCATTGGATGCCTTACCAGGCGCAAAGAAAATCTTAGCCTCATGAAATGCCGCAATAGCTTCTGGTGTACTTGGCATATTAGCACCTTCACTAACACAAATACATCCATTAGCAATTAAAGCTTTTGCATCATCTCCATTTAATTCATTTTGAGTAGCACATGGTAATGCGATATCACCTTTCACTCCCCATGGAGTTTGTCCTTTATGAAATTCTGCTGATGGATATTTATCTATGTATTCACTGATACGTCCTCTTTTTATATTTTTAAGCTCCATTACAAAAGCCAGTTTTTCATCATCGATTCCATCGCCATCATAAATATATCCAGATGAATCTGATAAAGTGATTACTTTTGCTCCTAATTGTGTAGCTTTTTCTGCAGCATATTGTGCCACGTTTCCAGAACCAGAGATCACAACATCTTTTCCGTTGAAAGAATCTCCTTTTGTTTCAAGCATATTTTGCGCAAAATATACCGCTCCATATCCTGTAGCTTCAGGGCGGATCAATGATCCCCCCCAAGTAAGGCCTTTTCCGGTAAGTACTCCTGTAAATTCATTACGCATTTTACGATACATCCCGAATAAAAATCCTATTTCGCGGCCTCCTACTCCTATATCCCCTGCAGGAACATCGGTATCTGGACCAATATGTCTAAAAAGTTCACTCATAAAACTATGGCAAAAGCGCATAATTTCGTCATCAGACTTTCCTTTTGGATCAAAATCAGATCCACCTTTACCTCCTCCCATAGGAAGTGTGGTCAAACTATTCTTAAATACTTGTTCGAAAGCTAAGAATTTTAAAATACTTAGATTTACCGATGGGTGAAAACGTAATCCTCCTTTATAAGGACCAATAGCAGAATTCATCTGAATACGATATCCCCTATTTACATGAATCTCTCCCTTATCGTCTACCCATGGTACACGAAACATAATAGCTCTCTCAGGCTCAACCATTCGTAACAGAATGTTTTTACCATTATAAATTTCGTTTGAAGCTATATACGGAATTACAGTCTCTGCAACTTCCTGTACTGCTTGCAAGAATTCGGGCTCATGTGAGTTACGAGCCTTTACTTCTTCCATAAATGCATCTATCTTTGCTTGCATATGTTAATAAAATTAATAGATTCTAATCTAATGGTTGAATTACTTCGTCAAATATATGATATTCTTAAAAATAGAGGTTTGTTTTTTTTAATTTAATAATCAATTAACCTATTGCTTGATCAAGATCGGCAATTAGATCATCTACATCTTCAATTCCTACACTTAATCTGATCAAAGCATCTACTACTCCTGTCTTCTCACGTTCTTCTTTTGGGATCGAAGCATGTGTCATACTAGCTGGATGTCCTGCTAGACTTTCTACTCCTCCAAGTGATTCTGCCAACGTGAATATTTTCAGATTCTCGACAATCTTAATCGCTTTATCATAGTCACTTCCTTTTGTGATAAAAGAAATCATACCCCCAAATCCATCCATCTGAGCTGCAGCGATATCATGATTAGGATGATCTTCAAAACCTGGCCAATACACCTTTTCAATTTTGGGATGATTTTTCAAATATTTTGCAATCGCTTCTCCATTCTCACAATGTCTTTGCATTCGTATATGTAATGTTTTAATCCCTCTTAAGACCAGAAAACTATCCTGAGGTCCACAAACAGCACCGCTTGCATTTTGAATAAAATATAAGCGTTCTGCAATTTTTTCATCCTTCACAATTAATGCCCCCATAACCACATCACTGTGGCCTCCCATATATTTAGTGGCACTATGCATTACAATATCCGCTCCAAGATCCAAAGGCCTTTGTAAATATGGTGTAGCAAAAGTATTATCAACTGCTAATACAATATTATGTTTTTTTGATATCATAGCTACCGCCTTGATATCAATAATATTCATCATTGGATTGGTTGGAGTCTCTACCCAAATTAATTTGGTCTTATCATTAACGTACTGTTCTATTTTATCAGCATTTTCCATACCAATAAAATGAAATTTGATTCCGAAATCTTCAAATATTTTGGTAAATATTCTATAGGTACCTCCATATAGGTCGCTAGTAGAAATCACTTCATCACCAGGTTTCAATAATTTGATAACTGCATCTATAGCCGCTAATCCCGACCCAAAAGCCAGTCCAAATTTTCCATTTTCGATACTTGCAAAAGAATCTTCTAATGCTTTTCTGGTTGGATTGTGGGTTCTACTATATTCAAATCCTTTATGTCCCCCTGGAGTAGTTTGAGCATACGTGGATGTTTGATAAATAGGAGGCATTACGGCTCCATAAGCTGGGTCATGCTGTTGCCCTCCGTGTATCGTTTTTGTATTAAATTTCATTTCTCACCCTATTATTAAGAAGAAAAAATTAACTTGATCGTTTTTATGTTAAAAAACTGAACAAATGTATCATTTAATTCGTTCTAATCATATTTCAATGAATACCTTTAGTAGATGATTAACAGAAAACCTAACACTCGTTTTACATTCATTTATTTCCTTCTAATTTTCATCGTTTTTTATAGCTGTAATAACAAGGAATCCTTCACTTTTGAGAAAGAAAATTTTACCGTAGACGACCTACTCGATTGTAAGGTTGTGGATTGCGCTTTTTTAGAAATCAATCTACTTAAGGTAATTGATGATAACCAAATTTCGACAACCATTAATAAAGAAATTGAACATGTTGCTTGCAGTATATTAAATATTGGTGAACAAACATCACAGGAGACATTAAAAGAAGCTGCTCATCAATTTAATACATCTTACCAGGAGATTAGCGAAGAATTTCCTGATGAAACTGTTCCTTATGAGGCTTCTATTAATTGCGAACTTGGTTTTCAATGCAAGGGCTTACTCTCTGTTGTCATGGATTCATATGTCTTTACTGGTGGTGCGCATGGATATGGCAGTATCTCTTATATTAATATCGACACAAAAAGTGGTAAACGAATTGCAAACAAATCCTTATTTAAAGATTATGATGCTTTTGTGAGCTACGCCGAAAAGGTATTTAGAACACAACATAAAATCCCGGAAGAAGAATCTATTAATAGTACGGGCTTCTTTTTTGAAAACGATGTATTTACTTTACCAGAGAACATTGGTTTTACGGATAAAGAAGTCGTTTTATATTATAATCAATATGAAATTAACTCATACGCTGAAGGCCCTGTTGAGCTGAAATTAAACAAAGAAGAGGTTCTATCGTTTTTTGCTATTAAGGTTCAATAAGAAGTTATAGAGTTAGATTACCATGATGAGTGGGAGTTAAACTAAATTTGTTTTGAGGTTTCATGTATAGGCCAGTTTGCTTCGCAAAACGCATATATACATTTACAAATATTAGTTCTTGATTTCTTTTTTAATTAGGCCAGGTTCAATCCACTTTTTGTATATAAAAAATTCAATTACAGGTATACTCATAATAATAAATAATATGATAAAAAGAGATTTCACCATCGAATGGTATTGAGAATCTAGAAAAGAAGTAAGCCACGTCATTAACTTATCCTGCACAGCTACTTCAATTTCTTTATACCCCACATCTAATAAAAAGTCCATTGCGGCACTAAATTCATCATAAGACATTGACTCATTGATGTCAGCATGAACCTTTCCTCCAGCGAGATTAAGCATAGCATAGAGGCATGTCTTATAAATGTCGTCTCCGTATTTTTCAATTAGATACACAGAAATCTTATTTTTACCACGATCTATTAACGAAATTCCTGAATTATAATTCGTTGATGTTACTTTTAATAGCTCAACCAAATAATCAGATCCATCCTTTGCATATTCTGCAGATGCTTGTAATTCTTTAACAAATGTGTTTTTATTTTCCTCTGATCTAAAAATAAAGCTCAGGGTAATAAAATACACGTTAGATACAATAGGTTCTTTTTCTTTGTGCAAAATCTTGTAGACACCTCTTATAAAACCTACTTGTCCAAAAATATATAGAAATGCACATAGAAGTATTGGAATGTATAGTTTTACTGCCCAATTATAATATTTAGGCTTTCTTTTGAGAACTTTTTTTTTGGATAAAATAATAGTGTAAATGATCGATAGAAAAAAACCAACTATTAAAAATAAAATAGTATTAAAGATTAATGTGGCAGAATGTGGAACAATTGTATCCTTAATTACGCCCCAAACCAAACTCCAATCCAATTTTTCCAGATACTCCATGTTTTATCTCTCTTTTCTCTATTTTTAACCGAATATAGAAAAAATCTTCTCGTCTTTTAATTATTGATATTAAATAAAGCTATCTAATTCTTATGCGTCTCAATCCAATTTTTTGCTTCAGTAGTATACCAATTTTTTGAAAAATTATCAGCATTAACAATACTTTCAAAATGATATCTTGCCCTGTTAATATCTCCTTTTCGATCATAATAAACACCCATATATACATGGCCATATGGATTTTCAGGATCTTCTTTTAACACCTTTTCGCCAATAGCTTCAATTTTTTCATCAAATTGATTAAACTCTCCTAATTCTTTATAAAATGCCACATCCTTTAGAAATGTAAGGTTATGCAACAAGTTAAGGTCTGCATACTCTAAATAATCTGGAGATTCTGAAAAAACCTTCTCTAGTAACATCGAGCTGGTTTGCATTTTTTTTGTTTCGAATCTTGCCATAAACGATGAGGCTAACGCTTGAGCCAAAAGTTTTCTGGTATAAAAATTCTCATTTTTATAATCTCCTTTAGTTTTACCAGACTCTTCTGATTCTAATAGCGGCATATCTTCTATTTGATAGATATAGTTTTTTATAAAACTTAGAGCAAAAAGTGATGTAGTAACATCTCCATAAATTAATCGTGCGGGATCACTCAATAAATTATTATTTGCAAGCAATACTAAAGTGATGTTTCTTGAAGGTACTTTAAGTAATAAACTCGAATAACAATCGTATTGGCCGTAAGCCCAAACTAATTTTAAGTCATCAAACTGTTGATTAAAAACTCCGTATCCATACGGTAAATTTTCATTAACTCCAGAAAGCATTAGATTTTTTGATCTTTCTGAAATGAGTTTATTATGATCAAAAGCTAGGCTAAAAGTTTTCAAATCATTTAGATCAGTAATAATACCAGCAGATGAAGAATACCCAAAATCAATAAATCCTTTTTCTATACCATTATCTAAAATATATGGAGAAGGTATTTTTAAGTTATTTTGACTTATCTGTACAGTGTCTTTTAGTAAATAGGTATTTTGTAAGGCTAGAGGTTTAAAGATTTCTGAGGTCATATACTCCTTAAACGACTTTCCTGAAGCTTTCTCAATGATAGCTGTTAAAATTCCGAATCTAGAACTATAATAAAATTGTTTTCCCACTTCTCCCTGAGAGGTATGAGACAAAACATGTTTTACCAAAATCGAGTCTGGGACATTCATTTGCGGAACATACTTTTGTATAGGTTCATCTAAAGAAATTTTCTGCTGCTCTACTAACTTCATCATCAAAACACCAGAGAATACTTTTGTAATAGAAGCTATCGGAAATACATAAGTACTATCTAATTTTGTTTGGGATTCTAAATCAGAATACCCCAAATAGTTCTGATAGATAGTCTTATCCTCTTTTATCACTGACACTGCAATACCAGGGACATTAAAAAAGTTCTGCAACTCTATAAGTTCGTTTTCAAATTTTTCTGAACTATTAAATTGAAGTTCTTCTTTCTTAGCACAACCAAAGGTCAATAAAGTAATGAATGCATATTTTATTAGTGACCTCATTTTTGTGCTTTTTAATCGTTTATAATTAGAGAATTACAGAATCACTCCCGTTAGAACCCTTCAGAAAGAAACACTTCATACTCTTTAAATAGATGTTATACAGATTTCTTAAGTGCCAGGATATATCCTAAATGAATTCCCTCATGAAAATTATTAAAATTTAGAGCGTCTTGAACAGATTTTAACACAAATCCCGTACTGGTTGGATATTCGTTATAATCCTTGAAAACTTCAGCTGTCAAATCTTCTTCGGTTTTATCCAGAGTGCTAAATAGCAATTCTTTTATTTTTAACACTTCTTCTGCCGTGACTTCTCTTTCAAATTTGGTTCCTTTTCGATATAAATTGACCATCTCCTCATCAATCATCATTGGTAATCCACTTAAATTATATACTAACAACTGTTGTGTCACTACAACATGAGCAATATTCCAAATCAAATTATTCTTAAATCCTTCAGGTACTTTATTAAGCTGCTCTAATGTATGATTATCTAGTATTTTTTCGATTAATTTTCGATTTACCCGAGTAATTGTAATTGGATCTTGCATGGTATTTATCTCTTTATTTTATTGCTTTTCAAAAGTCATACTTCAATATTGATTAGTAATAACATAATGAATGTATGATTTCATAATTTTTAGCCAAAAATATGAGTTTTAATTGTGAAATGAATTCCTTTGCAGTGATTTTGATACTTAAAATAATTAACTGTGAAAAAAATATATCACCTATCCACTTGTGACACGTGTAAACGCATTATCAATGAGTTAAATCTATCTTCAGATTTTGTGTCACAAGACATCAAAAATGAATCAATTACTTTAGATCAAATAGAAGAAATGCATCAACTGGCAGGTAGTTATGAAGCCTTATTTAGTAAACGTGCACGATTATATAAAGAGCGTGATCTCAAAAATCAAAGTCTTACAGAAGAAGATTACAAAAAATTAATTCTTGAACATTATACATTTTTAAAACGTCCGGTAATTATCATTAATGATCAGATTTTTATAGGAAATAGCAAAAAAGTAGTAGAATCGGCCAAATTGGTGATATAACATATGAGTAAAAGAACTTTAGCACTAATTGCAGCTAGTTTTGTGGCAATATTTTATGGAGCAAACTATACTATTGCTAAAGATGTAATGCATTTTTATATTCAGCCATTTGGATTTATTCTATTGAGAATAGCGGGCGCTACAATTCTATTTTGGGGAATTAGTTTTTTAGGGCCAAAGGAAAAAATAGAACGTAAAGATTTTGCCAGAATTGTCGCTGCATCTTTATTTGGAGTAGGTATAAATATGTTGGCATTTTTTGAAGGCTTACATCTCACCACTCCTATAAGTGCTTCCGTTTTAATGGTTACCACACCTGTGATCGTATTAATTCTGGCTGTAATCTTCTTAAAAGAAAAAATAAGAGCATTGAAAGTTCTCGGGGTTTTAGTTGGACTTTCGGGAACATTGCTTATTATCTTATACGCCACCGGAAACTCTGCTACCGCAACAAATCCGACTTTAGGAAATTTTCTGATTTTTGTAAATGCAGTCTCTTATGCCAGCTATATCATTGTAGTAAAAAAAATCACTCAAAAATATCACCCTTTTACTTTTATGAAATGGATGTATGGTATTGGTTTTCTATTTGTTTTACCTTTTGGGTATTCTCAACTTTTAGAAGTACAGCCTGATATAATTCCCTTAGAAGGATACCTTAAAATTGGTTATGTTATTCTCTTTGCCACTTTTGGGACCTATATTCTCAATATTTTTGCTATTCGAGAACTTAAACCTACTACAGTAGCTGTATTTATTTACCTACAGCCTTTATTGGCTTCTATATTTGCGATTGGATTAGGCAAAGACACCTTGGATATTATCAAAATTGTTGCTACTCTTTTAATTTTTATCGGAGTGTATCTTGTAACCAAAAAACCTAAAGCTTTACACTAAATCCACTGGAACCTTAGCAAATTTTCTAGTATCTTCTTTGGTTAATACTTTAAAATCCTTTGGGCGTTCTATTGTATTCAAAAACTGGTGCATCTCTTCTGGAAGCGCAATAAGTTTACGAGTCTCCAAATTCATCCATGCTCCCATCATCTCGCACTGAGCAAAATTTCTTCCTTTATAATCATAAAAATTATGCCTGAATTCAAAAAATTTCCCATCCTCACTTAATCCTGACACTTCTAAAGAAACCCGAACAGGTCTGCCATAAAAAACTTCTTTAAAATAATAGATATGTTCATAGAACACAACCGGACCAACATTAAACTTGGCCAATAAGCGCTGATCAAATCCTTGTTCTACCAAGAAAGACATTCTCGTATGAGCTGCAAATTCTATATATGCTTTATTGGCTAAATGACGATTAGCATCAATATCGTTCCATCTAATTTCAAAATCTTTTATATACATATTCCCTGATTTTTCTGAACTGCGAAAATACAAAAGATAGATTATGCACGCATAATATTATTGTGTTAAATATTACTTCCTACGGTATAATAAAAAGCCGAAAAAATGATAATAAAAAACTGATTTTATTTTTTTCGCACCTGATATTCTAATTATGTCTATCGTATGCCAAAAGTACCCTCATTTTACAAAATGTACTCCTAATGTACCCATGTATTTAATGATGTTATTTATCTATTTAAGAACCTTTGTCCCACAACAAAATGAATCAAAAACCAACACTATTACACACAAAAAACAACACTTCTTTCTCTTATCAACACAAACTCAACTCACTTAACACTTATTTATCTTGAAACCACAATTAATACTCTTCACTAACCCTTACATATCATTTCCATTCTAGGAAAATCGAAACGTTAATTCGTAATCGAAAAGTAGTTATCCCCATAAACTACTGGTATCCATGTGATCCAAAAAAGACCTGGCAGACTTTGAAAGTCTGTTGGGTCTTCTTATTTTTAACAAAAAACCGCACATGTACATTAAACGAAATATTAGTTGGGGAGTTATTCTTAGATATGCATGGAAGAACATTATCTTCTTCACCGTATATACCACAAGTATTTTTTCTATCTATTATTTTTTGGGCTGGGATTTTATTGATATTCCTTTTCAGCCATTATCTCTAATTGGTATCGCAGTTGCTTTTTATATTGGTTTTAAAAATAGTCAAAGCTATGATCGGTTTTGGGAAGGTAGAAAAATTTGGGGCGGTATTGTAAATTATTCCAGAACCTGGGCAAATCAAGTATTATGCTTAGTAAATGCTGATCATAATACAAAAAAAGTTCTTATCCACCGTCATATTGCGTGGATCAATGCATTACGAATTCAACTGCGTCAACCTACTTCATTTACCATTAAAGAAAATGCAGCTGTAGAAAATCTTTTTAAAAGACATGGCGAACAAAAACCAGCCTGTGATGCTACTCAACAATTTGTTTCTGAAAAAGAATATCAAGATTTACTCGAAAGAAAAAACACCGCTACACATCTTGTAAAAAATCAAGGACTTCACATCAAACAACTTCTTGACAATGACCAAATCACAGAATTCGATAAACAACTTTTTCATCATACTCTCGAAGAGTTTTATAATCTTCAGGGAAAATGTGAACGTATCAAAAACACACCTTTTCCTCGTCAATATGCTTATTTTAGTACTGTATTTACCTGGATCTTTGTTCTCTTATTACCCTTTGGACTACTTAATGTATTTGAAAGTGAATTAAGTGATATGTCGCAACACCTTAAACCATGGTTCATTTTTCTAATGATACCGCTTTGTGTTTTGATAAGTTGGATTTTCACCACTATGGAAAAAATTGGAAGTAACAGTGAAGACCCTTTTGAAGGAAGAATTAATGATGTCCCTATGACAGCTCTTTGCAGAACTATAGAAATTGATCTTCGTGATATGTTGGACGAAAAAGATTTACCAGAAAAAGAACAACCAAAAGATAACATCTTATATTAATGCCAGTAATAGACTCTCAATATAATCCTCCTTTTTTATTTAGAAACGGACATATCTCCACCATATATCCTAACTTATTACGTAAAGTAAAAGACATATCTCAAAAAAGAGAACGAATAGAACTTGATGATGGAGATTTTATAGATTTGGATTGGAGTCATGGCTCAGCCAAGCATTCTAAAAAACTAGCCGTAATTATTCATGGATTAGAAGGCAATGGACAACGACAATATATGCTTGGATTAGCAAGACATCTTAATCATAATGGTTGGGATTCTGCCGCAGTTAATCTTAGAAATTGCAGTGGTGAAGTAAATCGCTTGTACAAATCTTACAATGCCGGAGCTAGTGAAGATCTTGATCATATTATCAATCATATCCTTTCTATCTATGATTACAACAGTATAACTATTTGTGGATTTAGTCTGGGAGGTAACCTTCTACTCAAATACTTGGGAGAAGGTCGTGTTCTTCCATCAGAAGTAAAAAATGCTGTTGCCGTTTCTGTTCCTTGTGATCTTTATGATTCGTTATCAGAAATAAATAAACCCAAAAATTATATCTATCAACAACGTTTTATTAAAAACCTTAAAGCCAAACTATATGATAGGCAGATTCAGTTTTCTGAGGTCCTAGATAAATCCGACATTAAGGCTTGCACTTCGCTTATAGATATTGATAACTTATATACCAGCAAAGCCCATGGCTATGAAGATGCCATGGACTATTACTCAAAATGTAGCAGCAAACAATTCCTAAAAGCTATCCAAATTCCTACACTTATTCTTAATGCAAAAAATGATTCTTTCCTTGGAAATCAGTGTTATCCAATAGATGAAGCAGAAAAAAATCCTAGTATATTTCTAGAAATGCCTGATTATGGTGGTCATGTGGGTTTTTATCTTCCAGACAAAACCTACTACAATGAGCGACGAACACTGGAGTTTTTTGAAAAACATATATCTTAAACCATCTTAAAGAAGGTTTTTTCCTACCCAAAAAACACCTTAAACGAACGTTAAGCGTTTGTTAAGGTTTTATGAAGTATTTTTCTTTCACTTGATCGAAAATCTTTTTTTAATTAAGAATATTTTAAGAATTTTGGTTGTTTCCTTTTAATTTTTCAAGGAAATGTATTTAACACTAACTCAAATTCAATTAAAATGAAAAAAAGCTACAAAAGCCTCAATACTTCATTGAGCTTTATGGGCAAAGTGACTCCTGCAATGAGCACCTTTGCTTTTATGACAATGGTTTTACTATCTTCAGGACTTTTTGCTCAAAATGCTAAACAAAAGCAACAAATCGCACAAGAAACTAATCTTGCAAAATTAAGTCAACTTCAGATTGAATCTTCTAACAAAGCAACTTTACAAAAGAAAGAAGCTTTACAGGCTGCAAAGTCTAATGGATGGCAGGTAAAAATGACCAATGCCGATGGAAGTTTTTCTGAATTACAAAGAATTGCTAAAGACGGAAGCCCACTTTATTACACAACATTTAATGTAGATGCGGCAAAATCTACAAGAACAAATCATCTTAATTCTGGAGGTTCTCTAGGATTAAATCTTGATGGTCAGAATATGACTGCCCACGTTTGGGATGGTGGTCATGCCAGAGCATCACATCAGGAATATGATGGTGCTGGAGGTAGCAATCGTGTTACTATAAGAGATATCGCTGGTGAAGGTGGTTTAAAACTTAACTTTCATGCAGCTCACGTAACAGGAACTATTGCTGCATCTGGTGTACAAGCTAACGCAAAAGGAATGGCTCCTCATACAAAAATCGATGGATATATGTGGAACAACGACGTTGCAGAGGCAACTGCTGCTGCTGCTAACGGAATGTTAGTTTCTAATCACTCTTATGGTTTTAGAGGTGACCTTGTTCCTGATCAGTATTTCGGGGCATATATTGACGAATCCAGAAATTGGGATGAGGTAATGCACAACGCTCCATTTTATCTAATGGTTGTTGCTGCAGGTAATGATGGTAACAGAGATACATATAATGCTGCACCTTTAGACGGTAATTCTTCTTATGATAAATTAACTGGTCATTCTACTTCAAAAAACAACTTGGTAGTTGCAAATGCACAAGATGCCAATGTAAATAGTAGTGGTACTCTGGTAAGTGTATCAATCAATAGTTCTAGTAGTGAAGGACCTACAGATGATTATAGAATCAAACCAGATATTACTGGTAACGGTACAGGTGTATACTCTACTTATGAAAGTAGTGATACTGCTTACAACAGCATTACCGGAACATCTATGGCATCACCAAATGTTGCTGGTTCTCTTTTATTATTACAGCAACATTATAACAACGTAAATGGAAACTTTATGAAAGCGGCTACTTTAAAAGGTTTAGCTTTACATACTGCAGATGATGCTGGACCTTCTGGACCAGACGCCGTATATGGATGGGGATTATTAAACGCTAAAAAAGCTGCCGAAACAATCACTGATAACGGTAGTGAAACAAAAGTTGAAGAATTAACACTTACTAGTGGTCAAACATATACAATAACTGTAGATTCTGATGGTACTAGTCCTTTAATGGCTTCTATCTCATGGACAGATGTACCAGGTGCTGCAGTTACAGCTACGAATTCTAACACAGCTGTATTAGTAAATGACCTAGACATTAGAGTATCCAAAGGAGGAACTACATATAACCCTTACAGATTAACAGGAATTACAACTAATGGAACTGGAGATAACACCGTTGATCCTTATGAAAGAATCGATGTTGCTAATGCATCAGGAACATATACAATTACAGTAACCAACAAAGGTTCATTAACAGGAGGAAGTCAAAATTTTTCTCTTATCGTAACTGGATTAACAGGAACTCCTGTAGTATGTTCTGCAACAGTACCTGCAGGTGTTAACAACTCTAATGTTGGAAACACTAGTGCAACTATTGGATGGACAGCTGTTCCAGGAGCAACATATGATGTTAGATATCGTCAAACAGGAACTACTTCTTGGACTACCCAGACTGCTAGTGCAACTTCTTACGCAATTTCAGGATTATCAGCTTCTACATCTTATGAAGCGCAAGTAAGAAGTAAATGTTCTGACGGAACGACATCTTCATATAGTGCTTCTACTACGTTTACAACTACAGCAGTACAATTAAACTATTGTGCTTCGAATGGAAATAGTGTAGCCGATGAATATATTAGTAATGTACAATTAGGAACAATTAACAATGCTTCTAGTGCGGGAAGTGGTGGTTATACTGATTTCACTTCTATTTCTACAACAGTAGCAAAAGGAAGTTCTAATACCATTTCTGTTACTCCTACCTGGACTGGCACCCAGTATAACGAAGGATACAGTGTATGGATTGATTATAATCAAGATGGGGATTTTGCAGATTCTGGAGAACAAGTTTGGACACAAGCTGCTACACAAACTACTCCGGTAAGTGGAACTTTCACTGTTCCTGCAAGTGCTGCAGATGGGAGCACAAGAATGCGGGTATCTATGAAATATAACGGTATCCCAACTTCTTGCGAGTCTTTCCAATATGGTGAAGTAGAAGATTATACAATAATAATAGGCACATCTACAGGAGGTGGAGGTGGAAACACAGGTTGTACGTCTGGTATTTCATCTTTCCCATATAATGAAGGGTTCGAAAACACTCTTGGAGCATGGACTCAATCATCTGCAGATGACATTAACTGGACCGTAGATGCTAGTGGTACTCCTTCTAGAGGAACTGGACCTTCTAGTGCAACTCAAGGATCTTACTACATCTTTGTAGAAGCTTCTGGAAACGGAACAGGATATCCAAACAAACAAGCCATCTTAAACTCTCCATGTTTTGATTTATCTGGACTTACTTCTGCAAGTTTTACATTTAGTTACCATATGTATGGTGCTGCTGATATGGGAAGTATTGCAGTAGAAGCAAGTAACGATAATGGAGCTACCTGGACTAGTCTATGGAATCAAACTGGAAACAAAGGAAATTCTTGGCAAACTGCTAATATTGACCTTGCTTCTTATGTAGGTAATAGTGTACAACTACGATTTAATAGAGTTACAGGCGCTACATGGCAAGCTGATATTGCAATAGATAATGTTGCTCTATCTTCTGGTTCTTCTACAACTTCAATCTTTGCTGTAACAGCAGATACTTTAGGACAAGAGGTTAGTGAATTAAGCACTAAGATAACTGCTTATCCAAATCCGCTAGCGCCAGGAGACGTTCTTAATATTGCTTCTCAAAACAGTGAAGCTAAACCATATACAATCTACAATACGCTAGGGCAAGTTGTAGGTCAAGGAAAAGTGACAAATACTATCAATGTTGATGGATTAGAAGCTGGACTATATATGCTTAAAGTAAATACAACGATAATTAATATCGTTAAGCAATAAAAAACCATAAATAAACAAATTTTTAACCCTCAGGAACAAGAGTTCCTGAGGGTTTGTTTTTTCAAAACTATCGTTTGACAAATAATATAACACTTACATTATTTAAAAATATTTAGATTTGTAGCAACTACGAACTGATTTAGTATTTTTTATTCGAACTGAGAACAAAACAAAAACATTATGATTTTTAGACTTTTAGTTATCTTTTTAGCTATAGCTGGGGCATACTATATTATAAGAAACGTATTTGGTAATTCTGAATACAAAAGCTGTAAAAAGTGTGATGGCAAAGGATATTGGATTGCTATGAGAGGCGAAAAAGATAAATGCGATATTTGTAAAGGATCAGGAAGAATTCCAAGGCAATATTAAATGAACATGAAGAAACTTATAATCCTTGCAATACTCGTTATACTCTCCATAAAAACTTATGGGCAAATCAAAACAATTCATGTTTTTGTTGCTTTATGTGATAACAAGAATCAAGGAATAGTTCCTGTTCCTGCAAAAATAGGAAATGGAAAAGACACTAGAAATAACTTGTATTGGGGAGCTGGATATGGTGTAAAATCATTCTTAAAACTAAAAACAAAAGACTGGAAATTAGTAAAAGAATTAGATACCTCCAACTCCAACATTTTAGACAGAGTATTATTTAAACATGCAACAGAAGAAGTCTACTTACTCGCCGATGCTTATGATGGCGAACAAATTAAAACATGTATTGAAGACTTTTTAAAGGCATCAAATGCGCAAGATCCTCAAAAAATTCAATTTAACACTAAAGAATTAGGGTTTGGCGGAGATTCTGATTTGTTAGCCTATGTAGGACATGATGGATTGATGGAATTTGATGTTTCTATTTCGTACAAACCAGTACAAACAAAACAGAAAGATATCATCGTTTTAGCTTGTTATAGTAGAAATTTCTTTTCTCCCGAAATTAAAAAAGCAAATGCCAATCCAATTTTATGGACTACACATTTAATGGCTCCTGAAGCATATACACTAAAATCTGCTATTGATGGGTGGATAAAAAATGAAACCGGAAAACAAATTGATGAAAGAGCAGCTCAAACCTATAATAAGTACCAAAAATGTGGAATACGAGGTGCGAGAAATCTATTTACTACTGGGTTTAAGAATTAAATACTCTCCTAAATAAAAATAAAATTCCCAGTCCCGAAAAATGAAACTGGCGGCGTTTATCTTTGTTCCTATGAAGTCGAAAACTCCGACTAAAAGCTTTATAGCTTATCCATAAAATAGGAAAGCCCTATGATATTAAAAACTCTGTAAAATCTAAAAACAATGAAAAACCTCTTCATTAAAAAGTCTTTAAAAGGTCAAATAACTAAGTTATTGTTAGCACTATTAGTCTTATCAGGATGTTCTAAAGATGATTATATTCTTGAAGCAAACAAGGATACTTCATCCGTAAAATCATCATCAAATAATTGTTCTATAGGCACCTCGACTACTGATCTTATTAATATCGGAAGTGCTTCGTATCAAGTAAATAATTTAGCTAGTTTAAAACAAGCTATTATCGATGCAATAGACGGTGATATAATTTACATTGAAGACTCTGCCATAATAAATGTTTCAGAATTTGATGCTATTATAGTAGATAAAGCTATCACACTAGCCAGTGGTCGTGGTGGGAATGGAAAATGTGGAGCCATTATAAAAACAGATGTATACGGTCGTTATAATACTATTGCAGGAGAATGGGAAGACTCCTTAGCCTATAACAGATCAAAAGCAATTCTAGAAATAAATTCTTCTAATGTTAGAATTACAGGAATCAGATTTGAAGGTCCTTTTGGCGAAAAAAACGAAGACGACACAAAACTAGAATTGAAACATGGAATTAGTATTAATGGGCAATTCCAAAATATAACTATTGATAATTCTGAGGTCTACAATTTCCCATATAGTGGGATTACTTTAGGTCAAGAAGTGAACAATAATATTGTTATAAAACATAATTATTTTCACAATAATAAACAAAAGCATTATGGATATGCTGTATCTATGGGAGGACAATCTTTTGCTCTGGTAACAAAAAATTTCTTTAAGCACAATAGACACGATATTACTTGTAGTGGGCTTAAAAATTCTGGTTATGAATTTTCCTATAATACTGTTTTAGGAGGTAGTACCAACGAAAATGTAGATACGCATGGTAATAAAGATATAAAACCAGAAAATCAAGATCCTGAAAACCCTCATATAGCAGGAACATTTTTTTACGTACATCATAATACTTTTTATGAAAATGAAAGAGGAACCGTTAGAAATATTCTGATTCGAGGTATTCCAGAAGTTATGTTTTTAGTGGAAAAAAATAACTTTATTAAAAGTAACATGGGAGACGTATTTATGATAAACAGCAGTAAATCAGGTGATGAGACTATTTATGGAGATAATGTCTTTGCCTTTAATAATAGTTATAATGGGTATGTAAAAGGTCATATATTCCCAAATATCTATAAGCATAATATCTCGGATGTAACTTATTTACCTATGGAAAATACGGGGGAGAATATCTTAAACATGATGGAAGTTGGATGCGGTGATTTTGATGGAGACGGAACTGCTGAAATTTTTACTAATAGAAATGGCAGATGGTATAGAATAAACTATCCAAAACCAGAAACCATGCATATTAGAGCTGAATTTAATAATTATAAATGGATCGATATGGGAGGTTCTGGTTACCAACCTAGTAATGTGAAAATTGCAGATTTTAATGGAGATGGTAAAACTGATATATTTTCTACTTCTGGTCACAATTGGCAAATAGCATATAGTCCAATTACCGGTTGGGAGCAAGTTAACTACTCCCCTTCTTATAATCTTACTAATCTAAAATTTGGTGATTTTGATGGAGATGGTAAAACTGATACTTTTAAAACAAATGGAACGGATTGGTCCATTTCTAAAGGAGCTACAACTAATTGGAACAAAATTGGATCATCAGATTATAATATTACCCAATTACTGACTGGAAATTTTAATCTTAACGAAACGACTGATATATTTGTTTCAAACCAGACCCATTGGTTTTATGCAGATTATAAAACTGGAAATAATTGGGAAATTCTAAATACAAGTGGTGAAGAGAGTGTAAATCTATTTTCTGCCGACTTAGATAATGATGGAGAAACAGATATTTATAAAAAGTTTGGTGATGGTTATAAAATATCAAAAGGCGGAAAAACTAACTGGGAAATATTTAGCTTATAAGTTTCTTCATATATTTATAAAAGTTTAAAAAGTAGTAAGACACGTGGATTATCTGCGTGTTTTACTAATTTCAGGAACCCATCGCCATGAAAATCTGTAGTGTACAGACTAAACCAATAACAGGAGATATCGAATGTAATATTGCAGATCATAAAGCATGGATAAAACTTGCTGTTTTACATCAAACAGATTGTATCATATTTCCAGAATTGTCATTGACTGGCTATGAACCAGAATTAGCAAAAAAACTTGCTATATTCCCCAATGATCATCGTCTTGATGATTTTCAAAAATTGAGTGACCAACATAAGATTGTTATTGGAGTTGGGGTTCCAACAAAAAGCAAGACAGGGATTTTCATTAGTATGATTGTTTTTCAACCCCACATCAACAGACTCACATATTCAAAAAAATATCTACATATAGACGAAGAGCCTTTCTTTATTCCTGGAGAGAATATAAAGCCGTTAATTATTAATGAAGAACAAATTGCAATTGCAATTTGTTATGAAACATCAATACAAGAGCATATAGATCAAGCTATAAAACACAAAGCCACTCTATATATGGCTAGTGTTGCAAAATTTACAAACGGAATTGAAAAAGCCAATCATCGATTAACAGAGATTGCAAAAACACATCATATAACAACGATGATGTCAAATGCTATAGGAAAAGCCGATAATGGTCAATGTGCAGGAAATTCTTCTGTCTGGGATGAGGCCGGTCATAAAATAGGACAATTAGATAACACCAGTGAGGGAATTTTAGTTTTTGATACAAAAACAAAAAAATTGACTACAGTATATCGTCAATAAAAATCAATTCATCCTTGGGTTCAGTACATCCAAAAATTTGTAGTAGCATTAAATTTTTGTAAGTTTAAGGGGATAAACCCAATTGATAAAATTGGTTTAGCTACATCTCCTCTAGTTCTTTAATTCAGTCACATAACCCTCACTCTAATGAATACAAACATCATAAAAATCCGTTTGCTTTTTACACTGGTTACACTTTTTATAGTAAATACATCATGCTCTCAAACTGAAACGATAGAAACGCAGATTGCCTGGGATACCTGGGGAGTTCCTCATATTACTTCAACTACTATTGAGGATTTATTCTATGCACAAGGCTGGGCTCAAATGCACAATCATGCTAACTTGATTTTAGAACTTTATGGAAGTTCAAGAGGAAAAGGAGCAGAATATTGGGGGCAAAGCAAGCTTCAAAATGATATGCTTATCCGTACATTAGGGTTTGAAGAATTAGCAAAAGAGTGGGAAACAAAACAAGATCCCGAAATCAAAACCATTTACTCTTCTTTTATCAAAGGTATGAATGCTTATGCAAAAGCCCATCCCGATGCAATAGATCAAAAAAATAAAGTTGTCTTACCGCTTACAGCTCAAGATATGAACATGCACAGTATGTATGTTATCTTCACTCGATTTATTGGTGGCAATGATTTGGGGCGTGTTCAACAATGGCCAGATATGGGATCCAATACGTATGCCATTGGTCCTAAACGCTCTGCTTCTGGAAATGCTATGTTAGTACAAAATCCTCATTTACCCTGGTGGAAAGAATTTTTATTTTTCGAATCACATTTAAATCTTAACGGAAAAAACATGTATGGGACAACGCTAGTTGGTTTTCCTGGAATTGCAATTGGTTTTAATGAAAATTTAGGATGGAGTCATACCGATAATACTATTGACAATGCAGATACATATGAACTAGAATTGAAGGATGGTGGCTATCTTTTAGATGGTAAACGAACAGCGTTTAAAACCTCTTCAAAAACAATAAAAATAAAACAAAAAGATGGTTCATTGATAGATCATAAAATCCCCTTGATGAAGACTATCCATGGTCCAGTAGTTAATAAAACCAAAGACAAGGTACTAGCATTGCGTATGGTGGGATTAGATCGCCCAAATATGTTATTACAATGGTGGAGAATGATTAATAGTGCCAATTTTAATGAATTCGAATCTGCATTAAAAATGGCACAAATCCCATTTTGGAATGTAATGTATGCTGACAAAAAAGGTGAGATTTTTTACCTGTTTAATGGTTTGGTCCCTAAAAGAAACCATGGTGATTGGAAGTATTGGAATAGAATTATCCCAGGAGGTAAATCCAAAGATGTGTGGACAGAAGTGCATCCTTATGCCGATTTGCCAAAAGTAAAAAACCCTGCGAATGGTTGGTTACAAAACGCAAATGATCCGCCCTGGACCAGCACTATACCTATGGCCTTAAATCCGGATGACTACCCCAGTTACATGGCTCCTCAATATATGCCTTTTAGACCTCAGCGTTCTGCAAGAATGTTACTAGAGGATGAATCTATAACTTTTGAAGAATTGGTAGCTTATAAACTCTCTACTCGGTTAGAATTTGCAGACCGTATTTTGGATGATCTTTTTGCCGCTGTAGATGCTTCTGATTCCAAAAAAGCAAAAGAAGCAAAAGTAGTTCTCGAAAATTGGGACAGAGAAGCAGATACAGATAGTAAAGGGATGTTACTATTCTTTAACTGGGCTCGTAAATTTAATGTAAGACGAAGCTCTAATTATTCTAAATCATGGAATATCAAAAATCCCAACACAACGCCAGATGGACTTTCTGATCCCAAAAGAGCAGTTGAATTATTAGAAACCTCAGCAACCGAAATAAAAACAAAATTTGGAAAACTAGATATGCCTTGGGGAGATTATTATAGAATCAGATATAACGGGAAAAACCTTCCTGCCAATGGTATTGATGGATCTATGGGTGTTTTTAGAGTAGCATGGCCAGGAGGTACTGATGAAAACCATATGTATGTAGGCGGTGGTGACTCCTGGGTAGGTGTCATAGAGTTTGGTGATACAGTACATGCAAAAGTATTATTAAGCTATGGTAATGCCACTCAAAAAGATTCTCCCCATAATGGAGATCAATTAGAGTTATTCTCTAAGAAAGAATTACGTGATGCATGGTTTACAGAAGAACAAGTCAAAGCCAATACTGCTAAAGTGGAAATTCTTACCGAAAGTGGGTTTCAGGAAAAAGAATAAGGAATATTTTTCATCTAATACAAACAAAAAATGATGTTTTAACTTTAATCATCTTTGAAGATATTATAGTAATTGATCATCATTCATTCCATTTTAGCAAAATAATAAAAACCGAATATTTCAAACAATGAAATTCATATTTTGTATCCTTGTAACCTAAAATCAATATTAATAAATAAGGTAATGAAAAATAAAAAAGCTCTTTTAGTGATCGACATGCAAAAAGGCTCTTTTACATCCAAAACACCCCGATTTGATACTAAAGGCGTGGTTAATAAAATCAATGCACTTGCCCAACTATTTAAAGCATCTGATTTGCCTGTAATCTTTATTCAGCATGATGGAACAAAAGAAAATGAATTTATACCTAGTACAGAAGAATGGGAATTATTAGACACTTTAGAGGTCGTTTCTAATGATATTTTTATTGATAAATATGCTAACGATGTATTTTACGAATCTAAGCTACAATCAACGTTAACCAATCTCGCTATAAACGAATTATACATTACAGGATGCGCAACGGATTTTTGTGTAGAATCCACTATACAATCGGCTCTGACTAAAGATTATAATATAACTGTTGTGAGTGATGGTCATACTACTGGTGAAAGACCACATCTCGAAGCAGAAAAAGTGATTGAACATTATAATTGGGTTTGGCAAAATATGATTCCAACCAAAGGAAAAATAGAGGTAAAAAGCTTCGAAGAAGTAAAAAATGATATATAAACACCCCCTTTAGGGAATGTAAATTTTTAGACTACATAAAAACAAGTTATTTTTGAAAACAGTCGACCAAAAAAATGTAATCCTTTATTGATCATGAAGCATATTTTTTTTATAATTTTTATCTTATTTATTTCATCCTGCGCTACAAATAAATCATCCAAAAATGTGGACATAATTATTTATACGGATTTTTTAAACCCGCAACAAACTTATGATCAAATAAGAAACAATATGATGCAAACGGGGCTTATAGACAGTCTTAAAATTATAGGTAGACCCATTACCGTTTCTTCTTTAGATATTCAAATTGATTCTGTAGCTGTACAACAACTTGAGATTTCGGTTGAAGATTTAGAAAATAAAATTGAGGCCATCTATACATCCAAAATTAGCCCTTCAGATGTAATGCATCAATCTATAAATAACAATAGTGGCAAAAAAATTCCGATAAGTGCTTTCTCAAAAATTATGATTAAGCCCATCAATTATGAGCCAAAAATATTTATACCGCTTCCAGAGGTTTATTATCATGAGGATAAAAAAGCGGTAAAGATTGAATGTTACCATAAAAAGAAAAACAGAAAAAAACTCCTCGAATTTATCCAAAAGACCATGCCTAAATATGCTGATGAGTTTTCTCTTCTAAAAATCGATTTTGAAATTATACAATAGAAAAATGCACAGTTCTGATGTTATAATAAACAGCATTTTTAAAGACATAGCCTTCACAAAACCAGAGGTTAGTTTTATGGAGAATACATTCGAAAGAGTTATACTAACCAAAGGGGAAATTGTCCTCAAAGCAGGTGAAAGAGTTACTGATCAATATTATGTATACGACGGATGCTTACGAACTTTCTTTATCGACAAGGCAGGAAAAGAGCATACTATACAATTTGCAATACAAGATTGGTGGATTAGTGATTATATTGCTTTTTTTACTGGCGAAAAGGCCGTGCTAAATATAGAATGTATTCAAAATGCGATATTATATAAAATTTCTAAAAAAAATATAGAAAAAACGTATGATAGAATCCCAAAAGTAGAACGATTCTTTAGAAAGAAAATGGAAAAATCATTTGCAAGTTTTCAGAAAAGAATTTTGGCTAATCTCGCACAGTCTGCTAAAGAACGTTATGTTAATTTTATCTCTACATACCCCAATATAGAACAGCATATAAAAAATTATCATATTGCTTCATATCTAGGAATCACAACCGAAAGTCTGAGCAGAATTCGAAAAGAATTGACAACAAGTTAATTTATTACCATACATCAATTTTTTTAATCATCATTAGTTCTAATTTCGCAATTAGAACTAACAAACTATATCTAACTAGTAAGATAAATTACCCCAATTATAATTATTATACTATTCTCTTCTTGTGAAAAGCATAGGAGAATTTCCCCGTTAAAGAAAAATAAATCAACAATAAAAGAAACACAAAAATGAAAAACGTATTATTTGTCTTAACAAGTCATGAGGATTTAGGAAACACTGGACATAAAACTGGATTTTGGATTGAAGAATTTGCAACCCCATATTATCTTTTAAAAGATAAAGGAGTTAAAATTACTATTACCTCTCCTAAAGGAGGTCAACCACCAATTGATCCAAAAAGTGCTTCATCAGATTTTGAAACAGAATCGACCAAAAGATTTGCCTCTGATAAGGAAACACAAGAAATTTTAGCAAAGACAGTACAATTAGAAACTGTAAATCATTCTGATTTTGATGCCGTATTCTATCCAGGGGGCCATGGTCCACTATGGGATTTGGCTGAAGATAAAAATTCGATAGCACTAATCGAATCCTTTTATACCAGTAACAAACCTGTAGCTGCAGTTTGTCATGCGCCTGCAGTCTTTAAACACACAAAAAACACAGATGGATCGTCTTTGGTAAACGGTAAAAAAGTTACCGGTTTTACAAATAGCGAAGAAGAAGCCGTACAATTAACTTCTATTGTACCATTTCTAGTAGAAGATATGCTACAAAAAAATGGAGGAATTTATTCTAAAGGACAAGATTGGACCCCTTATGCCGTAGAAGATGGGCAATTAATTACAGGGCAAAACCCTGCTTCATCAGAATTAGTAGCAGAGTTGTTACTTCAAAAATTGAGTTAAAGATAATTGATTGCTACATCGATATTATAGCGGCTTGGGTATATATCCTTGCCGCTATTATTTTTAATCAAATGTTAATAAAACATATACTATCAAGGGCTTACGGAAAAATTAAACATAATATCAAAATCGTAGATTCTTAAGGGGAAGATAAATAAATCTTAAAAAAATGTTAATAAAAATGTGATTTCTTAAGATAAATCTCTATATTCGCCCATTCAAAGTAGCTTCACAACCTCACACACATCATTTTAACATTTAGTATTTATTCTATACAATAGCTTAGTATTATTTCATTAATTTTTTTGACATTAAGCAATGTCATTTTTAATGAAAATACTAGAAAGAAATAATAGCATTAACAGTGCGGAAATTTTTCGCCTGCTTGCTAGTAATTATATCGAAGGGAAATTATCGAATTTAGCTGTAGTATCAGCATATAGTTCGAGTGTGTTGGGGGACACAACAGGTATATAATTACTGAATCCCTTCTCTGAGGAGAGGGGATTTTTTTTTATTTATTATAGTACATAATCTCTACATATCAAATTTTAAAAAAAACTGATATAAACTTCACAAAACAACTTTACAAGAATTTTCTCTTGAAAACATTTGTGTTTAGCAATAGAATCTGTATATTAGTTAGATACTTCGTAAATACTTCTTCCCCACATTTTTGTATATAAGCAAATAAAAGACTTGTTTCTTTTTCCAATATTTTATGCTTTAAAACCAACCATAAAACAAAAAAAATGATTACACCTCCTATAGAAAAAATACTTTCGGTAATGGATCAAAAAGGATATAGAGTTTATAATACTCCCGCAATCGATTGGAATCTAAATATAGTTGGAATACGAAATAAGAACATAGTTCCCGATAAATTTGATGACACTCTGGTTATCTTTCATAACTTTCTTAACCATTGGCATATCTCATATTATCCTATCACCACCGATCCAAGTATTTTTTATCTAAAAAAGCCTCTCAATCCTAAAGGGACAGCTATTTTATTAGAAGGCCAATATAAAAGCACATATAAAATCGATAAACATAATGGACGATATTATGCATTATGTCAAAGATTAGCAGACGTTTCTGTATATCGTGACAATGACAAAAATGGCACATTAGCTTTACAACCAGATACCATACAAACAGGTAGGTTTGGTATCAATATTCATAGAGGACCGAGAAATGGTAATTGGGGTACTGATAATAACCCTGCATATTCTGCAGGTTGTCAGGTTTTTGCAGACTCCAGACATTTTAATGAGTTCATGAATAAATGTAAAAACGGTGAGAAAGCATTTGGAAACAAATTCACCTATACTCTTCTTAATGAAGCTGATTTTTTATAAAGAAATTGTTACCCCGTTTTATCAACTTGACTTCGTAAGCACTACGTCATGATTTAGCAAAATTATGGAATAAGAAAGGACTTGTTTCCTTTCTTTTCCATATCAAAAGTTAACTACTGTAGATCTTCTTCTTTAAAATACAATAATATAAGAAGTCAAAGTACTTTACACAGATATCACTTCATCATCATCTAATAGTTCCTCTTGTCGAAGACGCAGCAAAATTTGGGCTACAGCAACAGTATCTTTTTCACAATAAATCACAATGCGATCGATATCCTCTTCTTCATAAAAAACCTGTCGTACCTGACTACCATCTATATCATCTTTTGGAGAGGGAATTCCCAGAATACCGGTAAGTAATTTTAAAGAAGTATAATGTTTGTAATCTCCGAATTTCCATAAATCTAAAGTGTCTAAATGTGGTACTTCCCAGGGTTTTTTACCAAAGAGATTAAGCTTGTGAGGTAGTGATATATTATGAATAATCATCCTACGGGCGATATAAGGGAAGTCAAACTCTTTTCCGTTATGAGCACAAAGTAAATGATGCGGCCTGCTAAAATGAGTTTCTATTAAATTCTTAAAATCTATCAATAGTTGTTTTTCTTCTCCAAAAAAGGAGGTAGTTCTAAAAGACCTCGTTTCTCCTTTGGACGTAAAATACCCAACTGATATACACACTATCTTGCCAAACTCTGCCCAGATACCAGCTCGTTCATAAAACTCTTCTGGAGAGAATTCTTCTTTACGTTGATATTTAGTTTTATCCGCCCAGAGATATTTCATTTCTTCACTGAGTTCTTCAAAATCTTTATGCTCAGGAACTGTTTCTATATCCAAAAACAGGATATGCTCTAAATTAAGTTTATGAAGCATTCTCCAACATTTTATATGCTTCTTCAATGAAGACAAAGAAATCTTCTGTAAATGATTCTCCTGGAACAAACTGACCTCTGTTATGACCTAATCTAACTATCATAATATTATCTTCTGGTATGCAAATTACGTACTGTCCCAAAATACCTCTCATTGCAAATATCTTCTTGTCCAAATGATCTGATAACCAAAAGCCATACCCATACATTTCGCCATCTTCAAATCTCGCTCTAGTTGCTATTTCAGTAAATTCTTCGGGTAGTATTTGCTCTCCCTCAAAAACACCTTTATTCTTAAACAACATCCCGAAACGTGCAAAATCTCTTGCATTACTTGCTACACAACAATATGCTTTCTCCATACCGCTATCATCACTATCTAATTGCCAGATTGCATCCTGCTGCATCCCTAAAGGTTTCCAGAAACTTTGACTTAAATATGATGATAATTGTTGGCCCGTAGCTTTCTCAATCACCATACCTAATAACTGAGTATTTCCGCTAAGATATTTGAATTTTTTTCCCGGCTCGTCTACCACTTCTAATCCTAACATTACATCTCTAATATTGGGATCATAGTATACCCTTGCTGTAATAGAAAATGGACTTGTGTAGTGTTCTGTCCAATTAAGACCCGATGACATAGAAGAAAGATCTCCTACTGTTGTTTTTGCTGCAAGTCCCTTAGAAAATTCAGGGAAAAAGTCTCCTAAAGGTTGATCTAGACTTTTTATATGACCATCCATTATTGCTTTACCGAGCATCCCTGTCACCAAGCTTTTTGCCATAGAGAAAGAATTAGTTTTTGAATCTTTATTATATCCTTCGGCATAATTTTCATACCAAATACTATCATTCTTAACAATCATAAAAGCAACAGTTCCAAGTTGTTCATTAATTGCATCCAATTTATCAGTAGATTTTGCCTTATTATAATCTGGATGAACAGCCCAAGCAGATGTACTATTTCCTTTTTCTATTTTACGGTTATCAAAATGTGGATAATCATCTATATATGCTGTAGTATGCCCAGTCATATATACCACTCTTACTCCTTTTAGGATATAATCGTAATCAAAAATATATAATAGTGCTACGCAAAGGAGAATAATAATTAGAAAACTTTTAAGAAGAAATTTAAGTATACGTTTTATCATTTCTATGTAAGATTGAGTTTATATGATCATTTGCCAAACAAGTACCTTGTTTATAGCTAATGTATGAAAATTAATTGCACATAAATAACCACTACAAAAATTTAAAAGCTCTAAAGTTTTTATGATTTATAGGATTAAACCACAATAATAGAACATCTCAGTTTCATTTTTTGAAACTGAATATTTCTATGACAATATTGTTTTAGGTTTAGGTTATAAAAAAGGAATTTTTAGAACAACGATTGTTGCTTTACTGGATTTTCATGATCTAGCAGCCATTTTTTTCGCCATAGTCCTCCTGCATACCCTGTAAGCGATCCATCACTTCCAATCACCCTATGACAAGGTATAATAATCCACAATGGATTCTTACCATTAGCACTTGCTGCTGCACGTATACATTTTGGATCTCCTAATCGTTTGGCCATATCCAAATATGTAGCAGTTTTACCAAAGGGAATATGAAGTAATTCATTCCAGACTTTTTTTTGAAAATCAGTACCCTCAGGATTTAAAACAAGATTAAAATCAGTGCGTTTTCCTTCAAAATATTCGTGTAATTGAGAAACTGCATTCTGTAAATGAGAAGGTATATCAATCGAAGGTGTATTTGTAGATTCTTTGGTAACAGAAACACTAGTTATTCCATCCTTATTTCCTGTTATAGTAGCAATCCCTAATGGAGTATCTATATACACTTCTTCTATCATTCTTCTTTTTTGTCGTCTAAAATCCCTAGGCGTCGGGCGCGGCTTTCCCAATTCTTACGAGCAAGTACCTGCATATCAGTTTCGGTATCACTTTCATCAACGATCTCTAATCCTAAAAGGGTCTCAATTACGTCTTCCATAGTTACCAAACCACTTATTGAACCATATTCATCAACAACCAATGCTATATGATTTTTGGTTTGAATCAATTCATTAAATAAATCTGGAATCGGTAGGTTTCTCGTTGTGAAAATTATAGGTCTTTTTATATCTGCCAAGGTTTTATGACCATTTTGATTGGCCATTTCTTTAAAAATCTCATCTTTTAATACCTGTCCCGTGATATTATCCGCTTTCTCATTATAAATAGGTATTCTTGAAAAACGAAGGTTTTGATTCTCATTAAAAAATTCTTCGACTGTGGTTTTTTCTGATGCAGTTTTCATTACTGTTCTTGGAGTCATTACATCTTTGGTGAAAATCTTTTTAAAATTTAATAGATTTTTGATCACTTTTGATTCTGACTCTTCAAAAACTCCTTCTTCTTCGGCAATATCTGTCATTGCTGTAAAATCCTCTCTACTCAATACTGATCCATGATGGCCTTTACCTCCAATAAGCTTGGTAGTAAGTCGTAATATCCACAAGATTCCTGTATATTTTAAAGGAGCTATTAAAATAACCAGTGCTTTAGAAGTAAAATTTGCCAATTGCTTCCAAAATGTAGCTCCAATAGTTTTGGGAATAATTTCTGACAATACCAGAATCAGTAATGTCATGATAGTAGAGACAATCCCTACCATATTAACCCCAAAAATTTCATACTTATATGGTAATTGCTCTGCTTGTACTCCCACTAAAATTGCTCCAACAGTGTGGGCAATTGTGTTTAAGGTAAGAATGGCAATAAGTGGTTGGTCTACATCTTTTTTTAGATTCTCTAATGTAGTTGCATACGATTTTCCTTCTTTCTTTTTAACATTAATAAATGTCGGAGTTACACTAAGCAATACTGCTTCTAATATTGAACATAAAAACGAAAAGAAAATAGAAAGTACGGCGTAAATAATTAGTAAGGTCATTGTTGTTTTATTGAAGATACTAAATTAACTAATTCCTTCTCTATTCGGCATTGAATCTACAAAATAAATTTATTTATAATCAATTTAATCGTATTAGCAAAAGCCCGATGTAAAACAAAATCAATGGAATAAGATTAATTATAGTTTTAATATAACTTGAATTATTGTACTTGAAAAAACCTTGAATTATAATTTTCATAGCAATTAGCCAACCTATATAAAAAATCATATTCCAATTAAAATCTAAATCCTTGAAAAAGAATCTTTTTGAAAAGAAAACAATAATTAGGCTTATGGTTATAGGCACTGATGTATGCGAAATAACTGATTGTATATCTGCATAACTTCCATTACCTGATAACCACATATTGATCTTGTGTAAGATTAAACTAAATAATACCCCAAAGAATATAAAAACAAACACGATAAGTACAAAATCAAGATAAGGATTAATCAAAATAGTGTTTACATCGATTTTCAAAAAAAACACAATCATCCCATAAAAAAAGAATAGAAATATGCTCTTGATATTGAGATTTACCTCATCTTGATTATCTAAATACTCTAAAGTTCTTTTTGTATTAAATATAATTAGGAAAATTGATTTCATACATCCTTATGTTCTTGTTCTTACCAACATATGTAATCAGAAAGTTTAATTTCATTAACGTTTCGAACCATATATCTGTATTCTTAATATCTTAAGCAATCATTCGGTTTTACCTTTACCCATCTCATTCATATACACAGTCACCGCTTTAAGTTCTTCTTCTGTGAATGTTTTGATAATAGCAAAATTGGTTTTCATCACCGCATAAGTTTCTGGATCCACAATAGGTTCTGCTTCTTGTTTTAAGAATGCAATTAGATCCCCATTTTGTTCTTCATATATCTTTATAATATCGATAACTCCGGGGCCTATAGATTTCTTATCAATTTTATGGCACGTATAGCACTTCCCTTTTCCATTAAAAACACTTTTTCCCAAATCAAAAGAAGAAATTTTCTCTTTCTTTGTCCCTATTTTTATCTTTTCTTTATCTTTTTTTTCTGATTGACAACTTGTTGAAAATAATAGTACTATTCCAAACAGTACTCCGATTTTATTTATGTAATTCATGAAAGGTTTTAACTATATTTTTCTTTAATCTTTTCGATATCATTTTTAAAGCGTTCTAATAAATCTCTTGAAAAATTAGTAATCACTTTTTCTTCTTTGCTATTCATTCCCTCACTTGCATCTGCAATTTTGGCAAGTGCGTAAAGCATAAATTCATACTCTTCATCGGGTCCATTATCAGAAAACACTTCTATTACTTTCTTGTATAGGGTTTCTATATCATTTTGATTTTTATTTTCATAATCAAAAGACCACTTGATTACCGCTCCTTTTGGATGTCCTTTCAAAATTTCTTCGAGTGTTTCGACTTCTTCTTTCTGAATAACCCCATCACTCATTGCAATTACATAAAGTAATTCTCCAAAGGTCTGATATAATCTATCTCTGCTTACCATAAAATCATAGTTTTATTTTATTAACCCCATTTAATTTATTTCAAACTTGTTATGCACAAACGACATTTGTCTTAACTCAAAAGCTTAACAATATCTTTTGCAAAATAACTAGCGATAATATGCGCTCCTGCTCTTTTGAATGCCATAATCTGTTCTAACATGACAGTATCATGGTCTAACCATCCTTTTTCTGCTGCTGCTTTCACCATTGCATATTCTCCACTTACTTGATATACAGCTACAGGAACATCTACTGCATCTCTTACATCTCTTACGATATCCAGATAACAAAGACCAGGTTTTACCATGACAATATCTGCACCTTCATCGATATCCATAAGCGTTTCTTTGATCGCTTCATCCCGATTAGAAAAATCCATTTGATATGTCTTTTTATCTCCAAATCCGGGAGCAGAATCCAGTGCATCTCTAAAAGGTCCATAAAAGGCTGATGCATATTTCGCACTATAACTCATGATCCCCGTTTGTTTAAAACTCTCTTTTTCTAATACTTCCCGAATGGCCAAAATTCGTCCGTCCATCATATCACTAGGTGCAACAAAATCTGCACCTGCCTGAGCATGTGACAAAGACATCTCTGCCAAAACTTTGCAGGTTTCATCATTGATGATATACCCTTTCTCTACAATCCCATCATGCCCGTATGAAGAATATGGATCTAATGCTACATCGGTCATTACTAGTATATCTGGAGCAGCCTCCTTCACTGTTTTAACTGCCCGTTGCATGAGTCCTTCTGGATTTATTGCCTCTGTTCCTTTATTATCTTTAAGATCATCGGGGACTTTTACAAAAAGTAATACTGATTTTAATCCCATAGACCAAAGTTCTTTTACCTCATTTGTAAGTAAATCGAGGCTATATCTATAATACCCTGGCATCGAAGGGATCTCTTCTTTTATTCCTTTTCCTTCTACTACAAAAAGGGGAACTAAAAAATCATGTGGAGTAATGGTATGTTCTCTAACTAAAGAACGAATCGCTTCATTAGTTCTTAGTCTTCTGTTTCTGCGAAGTTGTTGCATTCTTAATGGTAAAATTTGATATGTGTAAAGATACTCATATATCTGTTATTTTTTTTTGTATTCGAATTTGTCTAAAAACAAAATATATTTTTTCGCGTTTATGCAAAATAGAAATTCAAAAGTGGGGTTTGATTGGTCAAATTAAAATAAAAAAACAGTACTAGTTCAAGCCAAGTTGATAATTGGTTATAAAGGTAATTTTACTTAAAAAATATATCAAATAATGTAACAAAACCTTAACAAAACCTACTAACATTGAAATATCTAACTCGCAAATTCAACTGTATGCTTACGATAAAAAACCTCAATAAAACATATCCTAATGGAACACAAGCTTTGAATGATGTTAATCTGTCATTAGAAAAAGGAATGTTTGGCCTTTTGGGACCCAATGGTGCAGGTAAATCTACCTTAATGAGAACTATAGCTACTCTGCAACTAGCAGACTCGGGCACAATTGATTTTGATGGTATTGATGTGTTTAAACAGCCTGGAGAGTTGCGAAAAATACTAGGGTATTTACCACAAGATTTTGGAGTGTACCCAAAGGTTTCGGCAAAAATGATGCTTGATCATATTGCTAGGGTAAAAGGTATTACCAACAGCCAGGAACGTAAAGGTTATGTTGCCGATCTTCTTCATAAAGTAAATCTATACAAATTCAGAGATCGTAACCTCGGTGATTATTCGGGAGGAATGCGACAGCGTTTTGGTATTGCTCAGGCGTTGTTAGGTAACCCAAAATTAATCATAGTAGATGAACCCACGGCTGGTCTGGATCCTCTAGAACGTAACCGTTTTCATAACCTACTTAGTGAGTTAGGAGAAAATGCTGTTGTAATTCTAAGTACCCATATTGTGGATGATGTGACCAATCTATGTCAAAATATGGCTGTTTTTAATGAAGGGAAAATCCTGGTACAAGGAAATCCTCAAGAACTCTCGAATACTTTGAATGGTAAGGTATTTAAAAAGCGTATTGACAAATCAGAATTAGAAACACTTGAAAACGAATTTACCATATTATCAAACTACCTTAGAGCAGGACAATTTTATGTAAATGTATATGCCGAATCTAATCCTGGAGAAGGGTTTGAAGTAATAAACAATGATTTAGAAGATTTTTACTTCTACTGCATCAATAAGAAAGAACAGGAGGAGGTAACGGTATGATAGAAATCTTACGATTCGAATTACAATATAGATTAAAAAGACCCGCTACCTGGATTTATATCATTTTAGGGTTAATCATAGCAGGAATGTGGGGTGCATTGATGCAATCTTCTACACCAGAATTTATAAATAGCCCAAACAATATTATTGGAATCATCGGTCCTGTTTCTATTATTTCGATCTTTTTTTATGCTGCAATTATGGGAGTTCCGATATTTAGAGATAAGGATCATAAAACTGCACAAACCTATTTTACTTTTCCAATTACACAAAAATCGTATGTTTTAGGGAGGTTTTTGGGGAGTTTTACCATAGTTACTTTATTAAATCTATTTATACTTTTAGGAATTATTATTGGTCTTGGTATAAATATGTTCCTTGATCGCCCTGATTATGGAACCTTTACTTCATTTAATTTTACATCATATTGGCTTCCTTTTCTATTTTTATTAGAAATCAATGCATTTTTAATTGGATCTCTATTTTTTTGTTTGATGGCATTTTTTAAAAAGATGCCCATTATCTATCTTGGCGGAATATGTCTTTTTCTATTATATAGTATTTCTGGAGATTTACTAAGAAGTTTAGATAATCAATGGTTAAGCGTTTACTTAGATCCTTTCGGAACTAGAGCCTTTAGTTTTGTTAAAAAATACTGGTCAATCAATGAGTTAAATACAAACCAGCTTCCTATATATGGTAAATTTTTATTCAATAGAATATTATGGTTCGGCATAGGCTTACTTCTTTTTTTAATTACTTTTTTCAAGTTTAATTATAAAAAATTCTTGCTTTCCGGCAAGAAAAAGAATACTATAGAGAACGGAGAGTATACTCCATCATTAGTATCTTCAGTTACACAAGTATTCACCAAAAAAACAGAACGAAACAATTTACTTTCTCTTAGTAAAATTGAATTCTTATCTATTTTTAAAAGTCCGGTTTTTGTTATTCTCCTAATTATCGGAGTCATATTTTCTATATTTAGTATATATAGTGCCAATGAAACGTACGGAACCCCTAACCTGCCACTAACCCGATATGTGGTTATGTATATCAACGGACTTATTTCTTTCTTCTGTGTTATAATTTTAGTCATTTATTCTGGTGAAGCGGTACATCGAACAAGAAGTAACAAGACGTTTGTGTTTTATGACGCATTGCCCATTAGCAATTCTAGTTTATATTTTTCAAAAATAATATCGCTTATCGGTATTGCTTTTACATTGGTTATCGCTAATATTTTTATCGGTATTTTGTTTCAGACTTTTAATGGGTATTTTAGATATGATCTGGGTATGTATATCATTTATAATTTTGTTTTGGTATTTCCCAGTTTTATCACCACTATTCTGGTGTCATTTTTTATCCATGTATTAGTCAATAATAAATTCTTAGGTCATTTTATTATTATCTTGATCTATGTCGGATTACCACTTTTGGTTGCTTTTGCTTTTAAAAGCGTCAATCCGATGTATATTTTTACAGGAACCACTCCGATCTTTTTAAGTGACCTAAATGGATTTGGGCATTATCTGGAAGGAATTACATGGCTTAATCTATATTGGATTCTGATGGCTTCAATCTTAATGATGATTGGTAAAGTTCTCTGGACTCGAGGTTTCTTTTCTACAGCCAAAGAACGTTTATCTCTTGCAAAACAAAGATTTGATGCCAAGACTATTTTAGCATTTGTAGTCATTTTATTGGCTTTTATATCTGTAACCGGATATAATTATTATAACCTTAAAGTACTCAATACTCTCGAAGATGGCAATTATGCAGAAGAAGTAGAGGTTGATGCAGAAAAGAAATACAGTAAATATATTGGTCAAGCTCATCCGCAGGTCACAGATCTAAAAGCATATATTGATGTATTTCCTAAAGAACGAAATGTAAAAGCAAAAGGAGAATATAAAATCATTAACTCTTATGATACTCCGATTGACACTTTACTGCTGGAGATTCAATATCCTGGTCCTAATACCTATCTAAAAAAAGTGATTTATAATGGTACATCATTACATCCCGTCGTATCTGACTCGGTATATAGAATGTATTTTTATAAGCTACCCAAGGCTATGCTTCCTAATGAAAAAGCAGAGCTTACTATAGAAGTATCATCAGAAACTAAAGGATTTGCTAATGATTTAGAAACCGAGGTATTACATAATGGGTCTTTCTTTAATAGTAGTATTTTTCCGAGATTTCATTTTGAAAGAAGTCTTATTGATAATGGAGTACGTGTAAAACACGGATTAGAAAAACTGGATTATCTCTATCCTCCCCGAACAGATTCTTTAGCCCTTAAAAAGAATCTATTTAACGAAGATGCTAATTATATCAATTTTGAAGCTGTAGTAAGTACTGCCGATGATCAAATCGCTTTAGCTCCAGGAAAATTAATAAAGGAATGGAATGAAAATAACAGGGCATATTATCATTACAAATTAGAGTCACAAACCGATCTGTTTTTTAATGTCGTATCCGCCCGATATGATATTGAAAAATCCAGTTGGACTGCTCCTAGCGGGAAAGAGGTGGCCATAGAAATTTACCATTCTCCAAAACACAAGCGTAACCTCAAACATTTTGTTGAAGGCACACGAGTAGCATTAGACTATTGCTCTAAAAACTTTTATGAGTATCCTAACTCGGTGATAAGAATAGTAGAATTTCCGGCGCATGCTACCTTTGCACAATCATTTGTAACGACTATCCCCTACTCTGAAGATTTTGGATTTGCTGCTAATTTTGATAAAGCCGAGGATTTTAATTATGCCTTTAGAGTCACTACTCACGAAGTAGCTCATCAATGGTGGGGACATATTGTAACTCCTAGTAAAACCTCGGGAGCCAATATCATTTCAGAAACACTGGCAGAATATTCATCTCTTATGACTATGAAGCATCAATATGGAGAAAACGGAATCAAAAATTTCCTTAAATATTCTTTGGATGACTATTTAAGAAGCAGAGCTTTTAGCTTTAAACCCGAACGCTCCTTAATCAATGTCGAAGTAGGACCGCATATCTGGTATCGTAAAGGATCTATGGTCATGTACGAGCTTCAGGATATTATTGGAGAGGAAAAAATAAATACTGCGCTCAAAGATTTTCTTAATGAATATAAGAATTTTGAAAAAGGGGTGTATCCCACTTCAGAAAACTTGTATAATGCCATTTATAAAGTAGCCCCAGATTCTCTAAAATATGCTGTAGAAGATGGATTTACCAAAATAGCCTTATACGAAAACCGTGTCGTACAGGCCAAAACAAAGAAACTGGATAATGATACCTATGAAACTACTTTTACTGTTAATGCTCAGAAAATCTATTATGACGATACAGGAAAAGAAGAACGTATTGATGACAAAACCAATTATATCGAGGTTGGATTATTTGGTAAAGATATTGTAGATGACCAAGAAGTTCCTCTTAAAAATCCATATTACCTGGAACGAAAATGGTTACACCCTGGTGAAAATACCTTTACTATCATTACGGATAATAAACCTATAAAAGCAGGTATTGATCCTTATAATAAATTAATCGACAGGAATTCTGGTGATAACCTAAGGCCTGTTGAAGAAGAGTAATTTTAGTTAGTTGTAAAAATCACGATTGAGAAGCGCTGTCTCGGTCGTGATTTTTTTATGAGTATATTTTCTGTTAAGTAGTATTAACTTTTATTTTTCTTTTTAAGAACCCAATATTTCATTACAAAATATATATCGAAAACAAGTAACGCTATCAAAACAATACCTTCTTCTTTACCTATACATGGTGGGCAATATTGGTCACCAATACATGGAGTGCATTGAGGAGATAATACATATGCAATAAAAAAACCAATTACATTAATGGATATAAAAATTAATGTTTTTCTCATAAGTAATAAATATTTTAATTCCCTCTAAACTTATTCATATAAGTATTCTTAATATATCGATATGGTTTTTCAGAGCTTTTTTGATCTCCATATTGTTCTTTATATCTATTATAATTTTTAACTGCACCTTTTACAATTCCATCAATATTACGTTGCTCTACATTCATAGTTGTATGATCGGCCATAAAATTTGATTCCCATCCTTTGTCAGGTCTATATATACCTATCTTAGAAAGTAATACTGAATATCTATCCTTCAAACCAACCAAATGTCCAAATTCATGAGGATATATCGCAAAGTTTTCTCCTGCCATTTTTTCTTTTGAATACCAAGTCCCTGTATCTCCATTAATTTCGCTTACTTCTGATCTTCCCTTTTCATTTTTAACTTCAATGAGGTTATCTCCTTCCGCTAGCTCGGTATTTTCTTCATCATATACATCTACAGATGTTTCAAATTTCACATCAAACTCATTACCATCATCATCTGTGAATTTAAACTCATTATGTTCCCCAAATAAATTTTGGATTGTTTTTTGCATTTTATTTGCTTCTTTTTGATTTGCACCACTTCCATAAATATAAATCTGTGTAGAGACTGTTATAACGCCATCTTGTATTGAAATCACAGTATCTTTACCATCAGGATCAATTAGTAATACTGGATTATTAAGAGTATAGTTATAAGGGTTAATTCCATAATAACTATCTGCATGAGGATCAATATTCATCATTCTTCCTATAGATGGTTCGTACATTCGGGCATGATAATCATAAAAGCCTAACCCTAATTCTTTTTGCTCTTCCTTACCATTGTATCCATAAGGATATTCCGCTAATTTTTGTGTATTATATCCTTTATGTTCGAGTCCAAATGGGTAGTAATTTTTCTCCTCTACAATTTCACTTTGAGTAATACTACCATCTTTATTAACATCTTTATACGATACTCTGATATTACCTAAGTGATCTTTATACTGATAAACATACTTATACCCATCATCCTCTTTCTCTATATACCCTTCTGTATGATTAAAAAACTTCAAATTTCCATTTTTATAGATGTAATTTCCTGCGTACTCAGTTTCTATTAAGGAATTTTCTTCAGTTGCAATTTTCTTTATTTTTACTCCTGTGGCATCATAAATATAACTAATATTCCCTGCATGAAAAGCATTATTTACGGTTACTGTTTTGGGTAGATTAAGATGATTATACGTAATCTCTGTAATGCCTTTATTGCGATCTAAGATCATATTACCATTAGTGTCATACTCAAAATCATCATTGGTATTGGTACCATCTTTAAATCCAAAAGTTTTGTTTGCAGTATCTGAAACTTTTAGGAGTCTGTTCCCTGCATCGTAAGTGTATCTTAAATTATCCATCACTCCAAAAGAAGTAGCATCTTCATTAAGATGTCCTGTCCTATTTAACGTTAGGATATTCCCCATTTTGTCATAAGATATATTGTTTAAATTATACTTACCGTCATTATTACGTCCTTCTACAATTCTATTTAATTCATCATACTGATATCCATAAGCACGTTTGGTATTGTCATTGACTGTTTTCCAAAGAGTCTCACTAATATTACCATTATACAATGATTCTGCTCCCAAACCTTCTGTGGTTGTATTATAATGAATCCCAAAAGCAAAGAGATCGTTTCCTAGAGTATTTACATCATTAATTCCTGTAAGCCAACCTCGTATGTTGTAGGTGTAATCTACGGTTTGTAACCCTTCGACTACGCTCAGGGTTCCATCACCTGCACCGAGCGGAGTCGAAGTACCTCCCACATCCTTTTGTTTGAGTTGTCCAAGGGCATCATAGACATTACTTACAATCTGTTCGGTATCCTGTACATTGATCTTTTGGGTTTGCGTAAGGAGTCTCCCCATATGATCATACTCAAATTTGTCTACCGTTACTATGGCTGGATTACTACCTTTGGTATGTCGGGTAGTGGTTTCTTTTACTTTACCTACAAAATCCAGTTTGCTTTCTATGATATCGCTAGTGTTTAGATAGTCATTTTTACTAGCTACATATATTGGTCTTGATCGATCATCATAATAGGTTACTGTGGTAATCCAATCATTGGTGTCTAATATCCTCACTTTGCTTCCAGTAGGTAAAGATTTGATATTGGTATCAATCGTTTTTCCATATACTGTTCCTGGATGGGTTAATCCGTCGATATCAAAAGTGTAATCATCATAGTAATTAATAGTAAGTACTTTATATATACTTACAGGATATGCATCTTTGGTATAATATACTGACGTCCCTGCAATGGTAATTGGGCTTGTTGTTTTCGTTTCATAGGTGTCATAAGTAGATGAACTCAATCGACTACGTAGTAAAGCTACTGTACTCCCATTCTCTATTAATCCTGTATACGCCACTCTCCCAAAAGTATCATATTTAGTGAACAACCATCTACTTTTTGCTCTTAGATTTGCATCCTGGGTAAGTACGGGTTGATCTAATGTGTTGTAGATGATGTATTCCTTTCCTTTTCCCGGGATTTTCTTTTCTATTAATCTATTTCTGTGATCGTATGCATATTGGTAACACAATTCGGAAAGCTCTGTGGTACTTACTCTATCTGCGGTGTTCACTTTTGGTGGAATCACATAGGTAAGATTCCCGAAACGATCATAGACATAATAGGTATCATGTGCTTCTGAGGGTGCTGAAGGTGTCGATGCATAGGTTCTCTTCAGGATTACTCTACCTTGTTTGTCTTTATATTCTTTGGTCGTATGTAAGTCTCCATCTGCGGGTGTCCAGTTCTCGTCTTTGGTGATGGTCACATACAATTGATTGGCAGCATAATAATTATCTTGTATCAGTGCTGGTTTTTGGGTATCACTCCCTGTAAAGGTTACTTTAAAATTCACTACTTCGTTAGCTATATTGGTCCCCCAGTCAAATTTGATCGTATGATCGGTATCGCTGTTGGGATCAGCTTTCCATGATTTTCCGGGTGCACCTTGTTCTGTAACTCTATTTAGAGGAGAAGCTTCAAATACACTCTCACTATAGGCGTTAACATCTTCCAGATTGGTCGTAATCCCAGGAAAGTCGTCTGAATATGTATTTTTATAATACGCATTGATATCAATATTGACATCTACGGTTTTATAACTTCCAACAGTATTGTTCGCCTCAAAAGGCAAATGTTGTTTGGCTTGTCTACCATAGGCATCGTACTGCATATGGGTGACAATATCTTTACCCGTTGGAGAGGCTTTAATCGCTCTTTGCTGTATAGGTCTTCCCAGGCCATCATAGTAGGTAACACTCTCGATGGTGTTATCTACATCATTGGCATTGGTACAACTCACATTCTCTATATCAGCAATCGTTACTGCAGTTTGAGGAACCGTGGTATGGACATAATTCTTATCAGACAACACTACCTGGGCTTGTACTTGCAATCCCATAAGTAGTATCACTATGCTATATATTATTTTGTTATTTATCATCTTACTTGTCCTATGATTTGTTTTCCTGGTACAATAATAAAAGATGCCAGTTTCATTTTTCGGGACTGGGAAAATTTTATTGAATATTTTTTATTCCACGAAGTGGGAAGCTTTTTTTTAGTTTTAATGGAGCAGAGTCTCTACGCTTTATAGTTGTCCGAAGTATGAAGCCAGATGTATGATGTGTTTTTCACTTTTCATTTTCTAAGCTCCAGCATCTAACTTCTTAAAACTGTCTTCGACAGTGCCTGCCCTGAGCTTGTCGAAGGGCTCAGACTGACAATGAATACACTATTTTCTTCTAACTTCGGTCTTCTGACATCTTACTCTTTTCATTTTTCGTTTTTCACTCTTCACTTCTATACCTTCTGTCTTCCGTCTTCCATTACCCAACAAAAGGATTTAGCTTTTTGACCTCATTTTCTTTTGTATAAAATCCGAACTTGAAACCCACCTCTTGTACATACACATAACTTTGTATAGAAAAATCATATTCAATCGGAGCGTTTAAGTTTTTCATCACTCCTATGATTCGATATAATTTGGTTTTTGAAATTCCTAAACGAGCCGAACAATCCTCTGGCGACCCCGTTGCCTGTAGTCGAATCAGTTGATCAACACGTTCTATAATTTCGATATGTTTCATTATAATATTCATACTGTTTTCCCTTCAGATGATTATTTCTAGTTATTGATATATTCCAATTGCATAGTAAGAAGCCTAACTCACCTCTTACTATCTTTTGTTTTCCTCTTTTCACTTCACGTTTTATTCTTTTATATTTTGTTTTTATAGCTTTTAATCAGATCAACTATAAATTCTGCATCTAAGTAGTACATGAAATATCCTAGTATCTATCTATTTAAAAATAGATATACTATCATTTTAGAAAATACAGAATGAGAGAACTATACTATAACTTAGAATTAAGAAACAGTATATTCCTGGCTTTATAGATTAACTGTATGGCTTCATCCACAGATTTTCCTTTACCATATAGTTTATGAATCCATGTGTAGAGTATAATTTCATAAGGATTATGCTGCCCTAGATTATATACAAATTCGTCTGCTTTGATATGCAATGCTTCTAGGATTTCAGATATGAATTTATTTTTGATGAGATACAATGGGTAGGATTCCATAATACTATGTTTTTTGTTACCACAAATGTATGCGGGAAGATGGGCAATATGCAAGGCAAGTAAGTCGTGATTTATAAAAAACAGGGTAATAATTTATATATTAAGACAAGTAGAAAATCATGATTAAACACTGATAATCAATATGTTTATATTACAAAGATCTAAAACATAAGAAGATACTACGGTTTCAAAACACATCATGACACCACACTATTAATTTATCTCTAAAGCGATGCAGAACTTGCCGAAGTATACCTTTTTATCCAACCCACTAATCTCAAAATTCGTCACTACATTTCTAGCTTTTTGATAAAATATGAAGGATATATCCCTGTATTTTTATAGAATTTTTTAGCAAATATCTCAGAAGAATTAAAACCTACATCCTTGGCAATAGCTTTGATCGTATATTTTCTAAACGTTGCATCTGATTGTAATTTATCAATCGCAAAACCAATACGTAAATCATTAATATATTGACTTATACTCTTTTGCTTATATGTATTGATCACAATAGATAAGTAACTAGAGTTTGAACCAAAACTTTTTGCCAGATCTTTAGCATTAATATTAGGAGTAAGATACCCTTTCTGATCTTCGAACTGTTGTAATTGAGTGAGTAGATGCTCCAGGGCTTCTTCGCTTATACTAGATGAAACTCCTGTTTTGTATATCGCAGATGTTTTAATTGTATTCTTATTTTCATCTTTACCCAATAATTGTATAAATCGTTTTTTATATATCTGTTGTCGGTAATAATAATAACCTACGCCTGTCATACTTACTACCAGCAATAAAGAGATAATCCATGCTTGATCGGTTAGTTTATCTTTTTCCTTGGTCAAAATAACATTTTTATTGGTAAGTTTTTCGTTTTCATATTTGGTAACAGCATAGATTTCTCGATTTTTTTGATTGATCTCTTGTAATTTATGATGTATTTGATCATATACTATTGCTTCTTTGCTCACATTTTCTTTTAACTTAAAGATATACCCCAATGCTTTGATAATAAAAACTAAATCTCCTCGTATTTTTGCATTTTTATAAGCAGCTTCGGCATACTTTAAGGCCTTACTTCTATCTTTCTCAAAATAATATCTGGTCAAGTGAATATTACTACTCATCAAACCTCCAACATCGTTTATTTCGTTTCGTAAAGCTAATCCTTTTAAAAGTAATTTTTCAGAATATTTATTTTCCTTACCATCAACCCATTGCAAATGCCCTAAATTTGAAAGTACTCTAGCGTATTCATTTTTATCTTGTTGTAAAATAGTATCAGATTCCAATGTTTTTAATAAGCGTATAGCTTCCTGATATTGTCCCTCCGCAGCTAATATTAAAGCTTTCGTATTTTTAAAAATCAATATGTTTTTGATTCCTATGGTATTAATAGAAAAACTGTCTTTGCCTAAAGCTAATGCTCGTTCATTATACCTTCTGGCCTCATCATATCTTTTTGATTCTTTATTTGCCACAGAAATAATATGATATAATCCTGCAAGATTTCTTAGATCAGCAGTTTTTTCTAAATATCTTACACCGTCTATAGCTGTAGTCTTACTGCCAGAAAAATCACCCAATGAAGTTTGAATATTAGCCATATCTAATAAACTTCTCCCTAATGTTATTGTGTCTTTAGTTATTTTTGATAGTTTAAATCTTTCAGTATGATACTTAAACGATGTTGCTAATTGATTACTCTTTTTATGATATATACCAAACTTCAACAATGCCTTTTGGACATACAATGTATCTTTTTTTTCTATTGCCAGATCATATAATTGACGTGTATATATAATGGCACTATCATACTGTTTAACTTGCCCTAACAATCTTGTCTTTCTCATTAATCCAATATATATCAAGGAATCTTGTTGAGATGAATATGCTCCTTTTAAAAAAGAATTTATATACTCTAATCGTATAGGGATTGGTAAAGAATCTGCTTTACTTAGTTTATAGTATTGAGTCAGACTATCTTGTTGTTTTTGGCTATATATTGCATTAGATAATAATAGAGTTATTACTAATAAAGAAAAATTAATATGCCTGGACCTAAGCTTCATTTTACTAAGCTACTAAATTCACCTGAATACTGGTACTCTTGTTATTTCTATTGTAAACTTTTTTAGGACGAGATTCCCCCTTGTAACAATTCTTTCTTAATATAGTCTTCCTGTTATAGTATCAAAATCACTATTTATTTGACATGTCAGGCAACTATTTACGTCTAAATATTGTCTATAGGTATAGAAACTTGTTTGATATAAACTTCATCATAATGATATATAATAAAACCATCATCTTTTCATTTTTAATTGGCCTTGTGGGTACTATAGGCTCTGCACAAACAATTACTTCTAAAGTGGTAGATAAAAAAACCAACCAGCCTATACCATTTGCCACGATCCAGATATCAGAAAATGATGGGGTCATTACCAATGAAGAAGGAAGGTTTACGATACATATGTATCAGGCAAATGCCTCTGCAGATTCTATCTATATCTCTTCTATGGGATATGAAAAAATAGGTATTGCAGTACAGCCCGCAATAGATAGTATCATTTATATCCAACCCAAGGCGATAGAGTTAAAAAGTGTATACCTGTCTAACAAGAATTATACTATAGATGAAATCATGGATAAGGTCGAGGAACGATTGGCACAGAATTATCATTTTGATATGACGCAAAAGCGCTTGTTTTTTAGACAATCTGAGTTTAATACCATGAAGAAACTGGATGTGGAGTTTAAAAAATCTACCATCGAAGAACTTAATGAAGAATTTATCGATAGCGTGATTACTATTATCCCAAGAAAATCAGAATATTATATAGAGACCCTCTGTGATTATTATGGTAGTGTCGAAAAACGAAAAATCAATATCATTAAAGCTGCAGAATTATACGACAAAAATAATTCGGGTTCTATGGAAGCAATGTCAGAAAAGTTAGAAAAAATTTTTAAAGACAATGTAAAACCTGATTCTTATCTAAAAATTAAATCGGGATTATTTGGCACCAAAGTACAAGTAGATTCTATCCTCGAACAGAGTGAGGAAGCCAAAGCAGCCAAAGATGAGATTAATGATAAAAAAGAGGAAAAAAGTGAGTTTCTTAAATATAGAAGAATGGCAATAGAAGGGCTTTTTAAAAATATGTTCTTTCAGGAAGATCCCACAGTAAATTTTATCAGTAAATCAGGACGATATGAGTTTGAGTTGATTGATTACACCTATATGGATGACAGTAGCGTATACATCATCAATTTTTCGCCTAAAAGAAGAGAAGATTTTAAGGGGACTATATATGTAAATACCGAAGACTTTGCCATCATGCGTGTTGATTATACTAATGTAAAAAACTTACGCAATTTTAGACTGCTTGGACTTAGCTACCAGGAAAACCTTTATAAAGGAACAACAATTTTTACTAAAGGACAGGATAATAAATACACGGTAAAGTACCTCGAAAAAATAAAGGGTAATCTTTTTGGTGTGGATCGACCGCTAAAAGTAATCGAAAAGAACAAACACGTTAAGGGAAAACGCAAACAAAATGAATTATCTCTGGAGATCGATGCCGGTATTGGTAATGTTTCTAAATATGAAATAGTAGTTTTTGATTCTAAATCCTTAACCGAAACCGATTATAATGGTAGCATAGAAAACAAGTCCATCAGGCCTGAATACCTATCAAGATATAACCCAGAATTCTGGAAGGGGTATAATATCATTGAGCCTAATGCTGCCATAAAACAATTTACCGTAGCCCCAGAGAGTGAATGATTGTATTATTGTCATCCCAGTTTAGATTAGAAAGACAATTATAATAGATTCCGGATCAAGTCCGGAATGACAAAACTAAAATGTTTAAAATAATGATTATTAAGTTGTCATCCCAGCGTAAGCTGGGATCTATATGACTCTTTTAACTACACTTCGATAAACTCAGCAGGACTATCGAGATGCAACAATACCTAAACAATACTCCCATCCAACAAATTAATCACTCTCGATCCATAGGCCATATTTTTTTCAGAATGTGTTACCTGTATAATAGTTACACCTTCTTTATTAAGTTGTGTAAAGATCTCCATAATTTCTTCTCCTTGTTTAGAATTCAAGTTCCCGGTAGGTTCATCGGCAAGGATAAGTTTTGGACTCGCAATAAGTGCTCTGGCTACTCCTACCAATTGCTGTTGCCCACCACTTAACTGAGCAGGAAAAAGATCTTTTTTACCCACAATATTAAAACGATCTAGCATATCTCCAACGAGTGATTTTCGCTCAGAAGCACTGTGTTTTTTGTATAATAATGGCATTTCCAGGTTTTCCTTGACCGTTAATTCATCAATTAAGTGGTATGCCTGAAAAACAAATCCTACATATTGCTTATATAAGTTGGCGCGGTGTTTCTCTTTGAGCGTATGAACAGATTCATCCAAAAATGTATATTCTCCCTCATTAAAATCATCCAACATTCCAATTACATTTAGTAAAGTTGATTTTCCTGATCCAGAAGGTCCCATAATAGAGATAAAATCTCCTTCATTAACCCAAAAATTAATATCTTTTAATAAGAAAACCTTCTGTCCTCCAGAATGTACCCACTTCGAAATATTCTTTAAATTTAATAGCATCTGTATTTGTTTTATTTTTTAAAATTAATATTTATATCATTTGATTTTACATACAATTTATAAGAATTGATGTATTGTTTTTATTCTTCTCTAAGCGCATGAATCGGATTTGCCAACGCTGCTTTTATGGACTGAAAACTACAGGTTATTACTGAAATTATAAAAGTGATTAGTCCGCCACTTAAAAGCATCCAAATCGATATATCAATACGATACGTAAACTCTTCAAGCCATAAATTCATAAGATAATATACAACAGGAACGGCAATGATAAATGCCAAAGCGACTAAGCGCATAAACTCCTTTGTAAAAAAAGAAAGAATTTGCAAGATGCTGGCTCCCATCACCTTTCGAATTCCAATCTCTTTGGTTTTTCTTGAAGTAATAAACGACATCAAGCCAAAAAGACCAAGACACCCTATGCATATGGCGAGAATAGAAAAAATGGTAAATCCATTAAACACCAATCGCTCCAGAACATATTCTTTTTCGATAGCATCGTCTAAGAAATCATATCGATATATCGAAGAAGTAAACGTATCTTCCCATACCTCCTTAATCATCGCAAGGGATTCATAATTCTGATTTCCAATTTTGATAAATGCCTGGTTTTGATAATACTCCCAATTTAAAATAATACACGGAGTAATCTCATACTGAAAGGAATTATTATGATAGTCTTTTACTACTCCAACAATAGTGGCTTGACCTTCATTAATCTGAATTTTCTTTCCGATCGCCTCTTCTGGTGTCCAATTATAGGATTTCAGTAAGGTTTCATTCACAATAAATTCATCAAAGGTTTCTTTATTGGAAGTAAAATTTCTTCCGGCCAGGAGTTCTAAATCATAAAAATCCAGATAATTAACATCTCCTATTTTCATCTCAGCATCCAAAGATTCTTCTACTGTCTGTTCTGGACGACGAAAACTTGTTCCTAACTGAAAGCCATGAACTGCCATAGGAGGACCAGAACCAAAACTAACTTTAGAAATGTTATTGTTTTCTAACAGTACGTTTCTAAACACTTCCAATTTTGAAAACTCTGGTGTTGGTGTCATCACTACAGCATTTGATGAAAACCCCATAGATTCATTCTTAAAATAATTCATCTGTAAAGCCACAACTATCGCTGCAATGACAAAAAGCTGAACAATAACAAACTGAAATACAATTAATGATCTACGTAGATTAAAATTTCCCGTTCCGCGTAGCTGAATTCTATTTTTTAATGCTTGTATTGGTCTATATGCAGAAAGAACGATAGCAGGATAAATAGCTGCCAGAAGAATGGTAAAACAACCGATGAGTAGAATCAAACCTATATGACTCCAGGCAAACTGAAGCTTCAAATCAATAATAGATAAATTAGTATTTAACTGATGTAGTAAGGCACTCACAATAGCAACAGAAATACATAATGTCCCTATAATAATGATACTATTTTCAAATACAAACTGACGTATTAAATCTCTTCTTTTACTCCCTAAGACTTTGCGAATACCTACTTCTTTTGATCTAGATATCGATTGTGCAGTAAGTAGATTGATAAAGTTAACGATAGCAATGACCAAAATAAATAAGGCTACAATCGAAGCCGTAAAGAGAATTTTTGACGGCAAAATATATCCGCCAGGGCTACTGCCATATAATGTTTCGTTATGAATTTCTGTTAATGGCTGAAGAAAATATGAAATACGTTTATCATCTTCTGGTTTTAGGTATTTTTTCTTCCAGCTAGCAATTTTAGCCTCTAGAGGTTTCCTCAATTCTTCATTTTGTAAAACTACATAGGTCGTTCCCTGGTAATTCCCAGACCAATTTCCTGAGAAATAGGGATTATTAATTTTAAAGAATTCATACGGAATCAATATGTTGTATCGTTGATTAGAGTTTCCGGGAGCACTTTTTATAACACCAGTAACTTTAAGTGGATCTTTACTTTGTAGAGCTATGGTTTTGCCCAGAATCGATTGATAATTCTCGTTATGTTCGGGAAAATACTTGTTCGCCAATTCTTCTGTCAATATAATCGAATTGATATCTGAAAGTGCAGTATTGAAATCTCCTGCAATCCATTCGATATCAAATGTTTTAAGAAAGAAAGGGTCTGCAAACAATACATGAGATTCCTCGAATCGTATTAAGTCTCTTTCTCCGTCTTCAATACTAAACTCGCGACTTACTGGTCCAGCAGTCTGAGTAACCATATCAATTTCGGGAAAATCATTACGTAGTGCCGATGCTAAAGGATATGCCGTAGTATTCCAATATAACGTCTGATCGGGTAATTGATTATGTTGAACTACCCGATACGTGTTTTCTGCTTTTTCGTGATAGTGATCAAAACTAGATTCATACCTCACAAAAATCAATATGACCATACAAGTACTAATCCCTATGGACAATCCAAAGATATTAATAGCAGTATTCACTTTATTTTTCAAAAGATTTCTCCAGGCTATTTTGATATAGTTTTTAATCATCACGTTTTCTTTTACTCGGTTCGTAAATTATGTATTGGATTAGATGATGCTGCTTTAACCGTTTGAAAGCCAACAGTTAGCAATGTAATAATCACCGCACATAGTGCAGCCAATATAAATACCCATATATCGATCGGGGTTCTATAGGCAAATCCTTTAAGCCATTCATCAACCAGAAAATAAGCAAGAGGTGAAGCTAACAGAATCGAAACTCCTATAAGTTTGGCAAATTCTGATGAAAATAATACTGCTAATTCTGATACTTTGGCTCCCAATACTTTTCTAATACTTAATTCTTTTACCCGCTGTTCTGCTGTAAAGGCAGCCAAACCAAATAATCCAAGACATGCAATAATAAGCGCCATAAGAGTGAATATATTTAGTACAACTCCCATTCGTTGTTCTGACTCGAAGGTGTTTTCAAATTCCTGATCCATAAAACTATACTCAAAAGGTACTGATGGATCCATCTGTGCAATCTCATTTTTTACATTTTCGACCAAAGCTTGCAGGTCAGTTGCAGTCTTCACTACTTCTGGATTAAGTTTCATGGAGTAAAAAGACAATCCTCCTCCATAATCCCAAACTTTATCATTTTGATGGTGGATAATAACCAATGGTCCTATTTCCTGATGTACACTATTAAAATTAAAATCCCTTACCACTCCCAAGACTTCAAATTCATCCTCGCTTCCAGAAGCAAGAGCCACTATTTTTCCGATTGGAGAGTCTGAAGCATACATTTCTTTTGAGCCCCAGCCTAATGTTTTAACTGCTTTCTCATTGAGTATCACTTTATACTTATCATTAGGTCGGGAGGAATCAAAATTACCTCCTGCAACAAATTCTACTCCCAATACATCGAGATAGTCCTCTTCTGCTCTTACATTTCTAAGCTGAACCACATCATTTTCGGGTCCCAGAGCTTTGTATCGATCTCCGGACCATATGTTTGGAGGTATCCCAAAAGATTTACCAACTTTAGAAAATGCAGGGTTTGATGCAAATTTTGCTTTAAGTGATTCTGTGTCAAATCCCATCTGTTCTATATTATGAATCTGCAAAATATTATCCTTTTCAAATCCTATATCAAGAGTAGAAGTATATGATAATTGTTTTTGAACAAATAGTGTACAAATAACCAATGCAATAGAAATGGTAAATTGAAATACCACTAGTCCGTTTCTAATTCCTTTTCCTCTAAACTTATTACTGATTTTTCCTTTTAGTGTTTCTACAGGTTCAAACATAGAAAGATAAAAAGCCGGATAACTTCCAGATATAAGACCTAAGCCTAATATAAATAGTACCACGATTCCCAAAAATATGGGATTGATGAGGTACGGAATTAATGCTAGTTGTACCTCTGCAATATCGTTAAATGTATGTAAGGATACTTGTACTAATACCAAAGCGATAATCGTACCTGCCAATACAAAAAGTGTTGATTCTAATACAAACTGTTTGATCAATGCTTTTCGTTTTGATCCCAGAACTTTTCTTACTCCTATCTCCTTTGCTCTTTTGGAGGATCGCGCTGTAGAAAGGTTCATGAAATTGATACTAGATAAAATAAGTACCAGAATACCAATAGCTCCAAATATGTTCACAAACATAGGATTACCAGAAGGTCCAAAAACATTAAAATTAGGAGATTCTGATAAGTATATCTCTCTAAGTGGTTGAAGATTTAATGTCCAGGCATGTCCAGCTGTAAACTCATCAAATGTCTGGTTAAAAATACGTTCGGTTGTTGGTGGAGCCCATTTTGGGGGTATTGCCTGAATTTTATCAGTAAATGCCTTCATATCGGTTCCTTCTTTTACCAGACCATAGGTTGCAAATGCTGTCCATATCCATTTCCATCCATTAGCATCCATCATTTCTGAATAGCTTTTTAAAGAAACGATCATATCAAACTGAAGGTGCGATTTATAAGGAACCTCAGCAATAATACCTTGTACAGTATATGTTTTCCAGGAACCATCATAATCCTTAACCTCCAATGTTTTTCCCATAGGGTCATCATCACCAAAATAACGTTCTGCTGTTTCTTTGGTCATCACCATAGTAAGAGGCTCACTAAGTGCTGTTTTGGGATCTCCCTGAAGAAACTGAAAGGAAAATACATCAAAAACATTCTCTTCGGCGGCAAAGTAACGGCTTTCATTATAGAAATTAACTTTATTATTATGGTTAGCACGAATTGTTTGTCTTCCGGTACTCAAAAGTCTTGTTACTTCTTCAAACTCTGGTGCATCTGCTCTTAGTGCGGTAGCTACATTAGGTCCTGTGCTAGAAACCATTTCGTCCCAATCTCCCCAAATATTGGGTTGATTCACTCTGTATATACGATCTGCTTTTTCATGAAAGGTATCATACGTCATTTCGCTATGAACATATAAGCCAATAATAAAACAAGTTGCAATACCGATGCTAAGTCCTAATATATTTAGAATTGTAAATTGTTTTTGTCGAATGGCATTTCTCCAGGCTATTTTGATATAATTCTTAATCATAATTTTCCTTTTATTCTGTTCGTAAACTTTTAACAGGGTTAGATACAGCTGCTTTTATAACCTGAAAACTTACCGTTGCAAAAGCGATACCTAATGCTACTCCACCAGCAATAACAAATAATCCCCAACTAATATTAATATGATATGCAAAACCTTCTAGCCATCTGCTCCCGAGATAATATGAAATCGGACTTGCAAAAAGAATAGCGATAACCACCAACTTTAAAAAATCCTTAGACAGTAACGTGGTAATTCCTAATACAGACGCCCCAAGAACCCTACGTATTCCGACTTCTTTTTTTCGTTGTTCTGTTGTAAACGAAGCCAATCCTAATAATCCCAGACACGCTATAAAAATGGCAATGAATGTAAAACACATAATTACATTAGACATACGTTGTTCTCGTTCATAATTTCTTTGGAAATCCTGATCTAAAAAAGAATATTGAAATGGAACTTCAGGATTTATTTTTTCCCAAACTCCTTTCACACTAGACAATGCATTATCAAATTGCCCTTCTTTAATATTTACAATAAAATAATTGGGCTGATTACCCTTATCAAATTTTCGTATAGCATAAGGCAAAATGCTTTTATGGAAGCTACGTGAATGAAAATCTTTAATTACACCAACAATTTGTAATGACTGTTGCTGATTATCAAACTCGTAATGTACTTTTTTTCCTATGGCATTATTAGCATCATATCCTAGTTGTTTAATAGCAGTTTCATTAAGTACTACTCCATCAAGATCTGCTTCTGGATTTGTAGATAAAAGCCTACCTTTTATTAATGTATACCCCAATGTTTTGATATAATCTTCATTGGCCTGGGCATAATGAATTTCGACTTTATCATCCAAGGATTTATCTTCAGCATAAATGAACATATCCTGTACCAGGTCAAAACCCGGATAAGTAGATCCCGCAGAAACCGAAGCTACTTTTGGGTTCTTAAGCATTTCATTTTTGAAAGCATTGTAATTATCTACTGCAGTCGTGCTTCGCAAGGGTAATATAATTTGTTGATCTTTTTTAAACCCAAGGTCTTGGTTCTTAATAAAATCTAATTGTTTTGCGATGACAACCGCTACTAAAATTAAGCATACCGATATTGCGAATTGAAAAACGACCAATCCTTTGCGAATAAAAGTTGCAGAAAAGCTATTGACTAGTTTTCCTTTTAATACGGTTGTTATCTTAAAAGAAGACAAGTAAAATGCAGGGTACAATCCCGAAAGAAGGCCTGTAAAAAGTGTAAGGCCAATACCCCAGAATATGAGTTGCGGGCTCTCTAAAAAGACAAGCTCTTTCTGTGAAAACTTATTAAAAATTGGTAAAAATAATACTACAATCACCACAGAAAGGCCTAACGCCAATACAGACATCATCAAAGATTCCCCCAAATACTGAAATATCAATGATTTTTTATGTGCTCCCATTACTTTGCGTACTCCTACTTCTTTTGCTCTTTTTTCTGAACGCGCTGTAGAAAGATTCATGAAATTAATACATGCAATCAGCAATAAGAAAGCTGCTATAGAACCAAAAATATACAGGTATGTCATGTTACCATTTACAGAAAGTTCATTACCTATATCAGATTTTAGGTAAATATCTTTTACCGGCTGCAGAAATAGTTGTTTAGAAAGGTTCATTTCCTTAAAATCAACAGCAGCGTTACGTTCTAGAAAAGCAGGTAGCTTTTCTTCAAAAGCAATAGTGTTCGTTCCTTTTCCAAGTTTGATATACGTATGAAAGATATTATTGTATGCCCAGTTGGTTTGTTGACCTACCCACTCTCCTATATCTGTGTTTTGCATAGAGAGAAAAAGGTTTGCATTAATATGCGACTTAGTGCTATTGTTTTTAAAAACTCCTTTAACGGTGTAATTGTATTTTCCGTAGGGGATTTCAATATTAATTACTTTATCAATTGGATTTGCATTACCATATAATTTATGGGCAATAGCTTCAGAAATCACTACGGTATTAGGTTGATTGAGTGCCGTTTTTAGATCTCCGTAAGAAAAATCATATGTGAATACTTTAAAAAAAGTAGAATCTACATAATACCCATTGGTTTCATAAAATTTAATATTAGTACTCTCATCTTTTAAAAGCATTTTATCTGTTGTCGGAAAATTAAGGATACGTGTTGCCTCTTCAATTTCAGGGAAATCAGAGGCCAAACCTTGGGCTAATGGTGCAGGACCTGCAGCCCATTTTTCTCCATCAGCTTCTAGAGCTATGCGATATATCTGATTTATATCCTTATGATGCTTATCATAACTTGTTTCACTAAATACATATAACATCAAAAGAAAACATGTAGCCAATCCTACTGCTAACCCAAAGATATTGATGAGTGAAAAAAACTTGTTTTTTAATAAGTTCCTCCAGGCTATTTTGATATAATTTTTAAACATAACTTTTTGTTTTTTGATATTCTGATTCTCCTTATTCTTCTTTTAATCCATCAACAGGGTTTTTATTTGCTGCACCTATTGCTTGTGATCCAACCGTGAGCAAAGCAACAAATAAGGCTATACAACCTGCACCTATGAAATACCATATTTTTAAAGGGATTCTATATGCAAAACCTGATAACCAATTACCTGCCAATAGATATGCTATGGGTATTGCAATACCTATAGCTATCAATACTAACTTCGCAAATTCGCCAGATAACATAATTGTAACCTGAGAAACGCTTTGCCCCAGTACTTTTCTAATACTAATCTCTTTTCGTCTTCGCTCTGCTGTATACATCGCTAAACCAAACAAACCTAGACAAGAGATTAAAATAGCTAGGCCCGCAAAATACTTTGATAAGGAAGCTACACGTTGTTCTGCTGCATACTGTGCCTGAAAATCTGTGTCTAAGAAACTATATTCAAATACATACCCAGGATTAAATTTGGCATATGCATCTGCAAGCATAGTAAGTGTTTCTTTTTCTGTTCCACTAGCAATTCGAACTACAAATTCTAAATTGGATCTATTATTATTTAATCTAAAAAACATGGGACGTACAGTTTCTCGAAAAGATTGAAAATGAAAGTCTTTTAAGATTCCTATAATCGTATATTGAGTAGATCCGTAACGAATTGTTTTTCCAATTGGATTTTTGATCCCCATCATCTTTATGGCGGTTTCATTAAAAACTATTGCAGCACTGTCTGCGGGAAACTGCCGAGAAAAGGATCTACCTTCTTTAACTTTCATATCCATGGTCTCTATAAAATCATGACCTATACGAAGTGTTTTAAAACGGGATTGACGTTCTTCTTCGTTACCTGTCCAAACTACCCCCCCGGTTGTATTAATGTTTGTTCCTATGATATTTTGACTGGTCATAGCAGCATTAACTATGTTTGGAAACGTTTTTAATTCTTTTAAAAATGCCTCAGCATTTTGTCTTAAGTGACCCTCCTGACTAAAATAAACAACATTGTCCTTATCCATTCCCAAGTTTTTGGACCGTACATAATCCACTTGTTGAGAAACTAATAACACTGCTATAATTAAAATAATTGATAATGAAAATTGAAATATCACTAACCCTTTTCTGACCCAAACCTCTCCCCAAGAATTTTTTAATTGACCTCTTAAAATGGTTACCGGTTTAAAACGAGAAAGATGTAATGCAGGATAACTTCCTGCCAATACCCCAGTAAAAAGAGCAATCAATAATAGTAAACCAAAAGTCAAAGGCTCAAAACTTAAGGATAATGTTTTACCAGTAATTACATTAAATTGTGGGATAAAAAGAAACACTACTAAAAGCGCAAATAATAGAGAAATAAACGCAGTCATTACCGATTCTCCAAAATACTGTGTAATAAGCGTAGTTCTTTTGGATCCCAATGCTTTTTTAACCCCTATTTCTTTTAAACGTCTTGATGCATTCGCTGTAGAAAGATTCATGAAATTGATACAAGCAATGGTCAAAATAAATAATGCAATACAGGAAAATAAGTATACATAATTCATGCGTCCAGAAGTTTGTTTCCCATTTTCAAAATTACTGTACAGATAATTAGATGAGTATTTAGTGATTATAAGATCTGCTTCAACATCTTCGTCTTGTAGCTTCGAGAAGTTTTCTATTTTAGCAGCAAATTCCTGTACATTCGTTCCTTCATTTAGTAAAATATACGTTATCGGGTTATTATTAACCCAATCATTTTTTCCGCCATTATGTATAATTCCTTTTTTATATGCCGCTAATGGTAATATAAAATCGAAATGAGTTGTTGAATTAGTAGGAATATCTTTAAAAACACCACTCACTTGATGTTTTCCTAGCATGCCCATTGCATCCCATTCGATTACTTTTCCTACTACTTCTTTTGGAGATCCAAAAAGTTGATTTGCCAGAGATTCTGAAATCACAATCGAATTAATTTCCTCTAGTACCTGATTTTTATTTCCTTCTATCAAAGGATAAGAAAATATATTAAAATAGTCTTTGCCAGCAAATACACCAGCAGTTTTTATAATTTTGTTATTTACTCGAAGTGGTGTTTTAGCAAATTGTGCAGGCACTGTTTGGGATGCTGCATATTTTACTTCGGGTAATTTATCGGCCATTGTTTCTGCCAAAATACTTGGGGTCCAATTAAGGACTCTAGGGCCTTCACGACTTTCAAACTTATTCCATACCTGATACAGGTATTCATCATTTTCATGAAATTTATCTACTTGAACCTCATCTAATACCCAAAGAGCTATTAAAAACACACAGGCCAATCCCGAAGATAGTCCTATAACATTAATCATAAATGTGGTTTTGTACCTCTTTATAGTTCTGAGAAATAATTTTACATTGTGTTTAAACATAATTGTTTGTCTTTGATTGAATCGTTGATGAAATTTATTCTTCTCTTAATCCATCTATTGGATTTTTATTTGCTGCACCTATTGCCTGTGCCCCTACAGTAAGCATAGCTACCAACAAGGCCACAAAGCCAGCCACAAAGAAGTACCAAATTTTCAAGGGAATTTTATATGCAAAACCCGAAAGCCAATCACTAGCTAATAGATATGCGACAGGAAGTGCAATACTAATTGCTATTAAGACTAATTTTGCAAATTCACCAGATAGCATCATGGTCACTTGAGAAGTACTTTGCCCTAGCACCTTTCTAATACTAATTTCTTTTCGTCTTCGTTGAGCAGTAAAAATAGCCAGGCCAAAAAGTCCCAAACAAGATATTATAATGGCGAGACCTGCAAAGTATTTTGATAATGACGACACCATACGTTCTGCCTTATATAATTTTTGAAAGTCAGCATCTAAAAATTTATATTCTAAAGGAAATCCAGGATTGTATTTTTCATAAAATCTGGTTAATTCATCGATTGTCTTAGCTAAATCACCTTTTTCTAATTTTAGCATTACAGTATTAAGTCTCTGGGGTTGCATGTACATAAAGATTGGTTTTAATTCTTCCTGAAGTGATTCGAAATGAAAATTCTTAACCACTCCTACTATCTCCATAGGCGTGTCCCACAATGTTATTTTTGCTCCAATAGGATCTTTTAGCCCCATTTTTTTGATTGCAGCTTCATTGAATATGATCTTTGTACTATCTGATCCAAAATCTCTTGAAAATGACCTTCCTTCTAGAATTTCCATCCCCATAAGTTCAATCATATCATAGTCTGTAACCAAATAACTCATTTGCGTGTTGTCTTCTTCATTTTTTCCTTCCCATGTAATACCTGAAGTGCCTCCATGACCGCCAAAAAAACCAGAGTTAGCAATCGATGCATTTTTTACTCCTGCAAGATTTTTGACTTCTTCAAGAAAAGTTTTTGGATTGTTTTCTAGAGTTCCTTCTAACGAAAAATAGACAATATTTTCGCGGTCAAAACCTTGATTTGTATTTTGCATCAAGCTTATCTGTTTATAAATAATCAGTACACCTATAATTAAAATAACAGATATTGAAAATTGAAATACTACTAAACCTTTTCGTACCCAAAACTCACTAAATGTGGTTTTAAGCTTACCCGTTAAAGCCTGTACGATGTTAAATCCAGATATATAAAATGCCGGATACATTCCTGCTACTAAACCCGTCACTAAGTTAACTCCAATGAGAAACAACACCATTTCTTTTGTCATCCTAAATACCATCGTTTTATTAGTAAGCTCATTAAAAAATGGTAACAAAACAATCACAAGTACTATTGATACAATAAGAGCAATTGAAACCAAAAAAGTAGATTCCCATAAAAACTGAAAAACAAGAGATTTTCTTTTACCTCCTAAAGCTTTTCTTAGTCCGATTTCCTTAGTACGTAATGAGGCATGAGCTGTGGACAAATTCATAAAATTAATACAAGCTATAAACAGAATAAAAAAACCAATAACGAAAAATAGACGAACATAATCAATACGCCCTCCAGTTTGAACTCCATCTTCATATTTGCCATATAAATATCCCTCTGAAAAAGGTCTGGCTAGCAAAAGATTTGTACTATCTTCTATCCTTGTAGTAAGATATTTTTCAATTTTTGTATTGAGCTGTTGTAATGTAGTTTCTGGTGTTAAAAGCACAAATGTCCTTGCATAGTTATAATTCCAGTCTTTATATAGGTATGGATAATGCCTAAACAGAACATCAAAAGGTAATACAAAATCAAACTTTAAAGTAGACGCACTAGTAATATTCTCAAAAACAGCTGATACCTTAAAAGTTTCATCTTTATTAAAGCTAATTGATTTACCAATACTATTATCTACAGAACCAAATAAACTAGTGGCCAAATCTCTAGAAATTACCATGTTATTTGTTCCTTCTAATGCTTCTTTTTCAGTACCCTGAATCAGTGAAAAACTGAACATATCAAAAAAACCATGATCTGCATAAAGTCCTTCTGCTTTTAATGCAATATCAGCATTTGAAAGTGTGTTTTTATAAAGTCCATTGATCGTTCGAACCGCCATTTCGACTTCGGGAATATCTTCCTTTAGTGCATCCGCTAAATAAGCAGACTGATTTGGGTATACTATTTTTTGATCGGTATCTATTTGTTTCTGCATGATTTGAACAAGTTGACCGTCCTTTTCATGAAATTTGTCAACATTTAGCTCATCACTTACCCATAAGTAGATAAACAATACGCATGTTAGTCCACTGATCATACCAACAAGATTGATAAAAAAAGTGAGTTTCGATTTTTTTATTTGTCTAAAAAATAATCGCAGTCTTCGTATAAACATGATTTCTTTTTTTTTATTCTTCTCTTAATGCCTCTATAGGATTTCTACTCGCGGCTATAAAGCTTTGCCAACTTACTGTCAATAATGCAATCGTTAACGCCCCTAGACCAGCCAAAACATATACCCATAACCCCAAAGTTGTTTTATAAGCAAAATTCTCCAGCCATATATTCAATGCATACCAAGCAATAGGACACGCTAATACATAAGCAATGGTTACCCATTTTATAAAATCTTTATTAAGTGTAAATAAGATCTGTTTAACCTTTGCTCCGTTTACTTTTCGAATACCTATTTCTTTGACTCGTTTCCTGGTATTAAATAGTGCAACTCCTAATAAACCTATACATGAAATAAATAAGGCAAGTATCGTAGAGGAATTTAAAATCTGACTGAATTTCTGATCCTTTGCATATTGGTTTTGAAAAACTGTATTAGAGAAATTAAAGATAAACTCTTCTTTAGGATACAATTCATTCCAAATTTGGGCTATTTGATCCATAGTCCCCGCAATAGTATTTGATTTTAATTTAAATGAGTAATACCCAACAGCATGATCCCACTCCAGGTTCTGGATATAAATAGTTGGTTGTACAGTTTTGTGAAGTGAAACATGATGATAATCTTCTACTACACCTTGTATTCGATAATTTTTATTGCCAATAGTAATAGCATTTCCTATAACATTATCAGCTTGAATATTGCCCATTTTAGAAAGTGCCGTTTCATTAATTAATATCCCATTAGATTTCCAATTGTTTTCGGGGTTTAAATTCTTACCTGCAATTAGGGGAATATCATAAGTATCCAAATATCCATCATCAATACTAATCTGGTTAAAGGTTACCGGATAAGGCTTAGCAGCTACTACAGCTTTTACCTGATCATTTAGACGAGTAATCGCTTTACCTGGTATTGATGAACTCGCCGAAAATGAAGCAACGCCTCCTAATGCAGATACCTCGTTTTTAAAAGTAGAGAGTCTACTCACAAGATCAGGATGTTGATTCATCGTCATAGGCGTAAAACTGAATATCGTTTGCGTACCATTAAATCCTAATTCCTTATCCATCATAAATTGCATCTGCTTATAAATTCCAACGGTACAAATCATCAATACAATGGTGATTGAAAATTGTAAGGTGACCATTACTTTTTGACTTGTCCATTTTTGATGTAGTTTTTGATCACCTTTTTTAACTACCGAGAAAGCCTTGTTCTTGATCACCGACATAAACGGTACAATAGAAGCAATACCCACAACAACTATCCCAATAGTTCCTAATAGTGCATATGTAGAAAATGTGATTCCATCAATTGGAAGTTGCGAATCGATCAAATAATGTGCTATTGGTATAGAGACAATAATAGCAACAATATTAAACAATATCGTTTCTACAAACATTAAGTAGAACACTTGATTATATCCAGAACCATTAAGTATTCTTATTGAATAGTTTTTAGCATTTTCGAGAGTTGTAATCGTATTTAGATTAATAAAATTGATAAGACATACAAGTAACACTACTAGAATAATTATCGACAGGAAAAATACTTGCGTTTGTTCTCCATTAACCGATAGTTCATGATCAAGTTTAGATTTTAAATGGATATCAGCTATAGGTTGTAATATAAAATTCATTTTAGCCTCCTTTAATTTTTGTGGAAGCGCCACCTTACCAAGCAAACCACCTAATCGACTTTCTATCGCATTGATTGATGTATTTTTGTCTAGTTTGATATAGCAATAGGATCGATATTGTACCGGTGCTTGCCATCGTTTTGTTTCATATGGAGTTGCCCTTTGATATTCATAATCAGGATTGTCAACCAATACTTGATTTTTATTGTCAAAATTTTGAAGATAATAAAACAGTGTTTTAAAAGTTCCAATAACATCAATATTCATGTGGCTATTGCTGGGGATATCTTCAAAAACTGCGTCAACAACAAATTTCCACCCTTCATTGACAGTTAGTTCCTTTCCTAATGGGCTTTCTTCTCCGTATAATTTTTTTGCAAAAGATTGTGAAATGGCTATACCATGAATATTTTCTAGTAAAGAATTCGTCTCGGCAGTGATGATTTTACGATCAAAAACTGAGAAAAAAGAAGGGTCACTCCAAACAAAATCAACATCTTGTATTTTTTGTTGAGGACCATTAAAAATAGTTACCACATCTCTACCAAAATTACACTGAGCGACAACACCTGGTATTTCTGCTTCTAAAAGCTCTGAGGACCCACCAAAGTTTTTTGCAGACCTTACTTCTTCACCATCCTTATATTTTAAATCTAAACCTACTCTATAAATAGATTCAGAATCTTTCCAGAATGTATCGTAACTAGTTTCATGTTTTATTTTTTCAAGAAGAAAAATGAACACTGTAAACCCAACAATTAGCCCTAAAATTTTTGTTGATGACAAGAATTTCTTCTTCCATACATTTCTAATAATCGCTTTTAATATGTGCGTGTTCATAATATTATCTGTGTTATTTTATTCTACATATCCTGTATCCAACCAAAAAGCATCTATAATGGCCATTATCTGTATTAACAAAGGTTTTTATTTGAATCAACACTGCTCATTACAATCTTTTGTTTTTATAATCTCTTCCATCAAAAATGTAACAGAATGTAATTCCATCTCATTAAGAGCAGGTAAATTGTTAACAATGAAAAGGCGTAGTTCTAACCCTACTTTTTCTTTCTCTATTTGTTCTTTTATCTCTTCCATGGTATTAACATTTTTAGACTATTAATAGTTATTCATCTCTTAAGGCATCCACAGGGTTTCCATTTGCAGCCATAAAACTTTGCCAGCTCACTGTAAGGAGTGTAATTCCTAATGCCATAATCCCTGCCAGTATAAATACCCACCAGCTTATGTTAGTTTTTACTGCAAAGTTTTCTAACCATGAATTCATAGCATACCATGCTATAGGAACAGCGATAATAAATGCAATCCCCACCCACTTGATAAAATCTATATTTAATAGTTTTAATATTTTAAAAATCGAGGCTCCGTTTACTTTTCGGATTCCGATTTCTTTTTTTCGTTGTATACAGGTATAAGAAGTAAGCCCGAACAGGCCTAATGCAGCAATAAAGATGGCCAACGCGGTAAATACCTTAAACGCTTCACTAAACTTAGTATCCTCTTCGTACTGCGCTTGAAACTTTTTATTAATAAAAGTATAATTGAACGTACTTTCGGGAAAAACTTCTTCCCAAACATTTTGTAACTGTGACAATGAGTTTTGATATCCTATTGTTGAAGCCACCTCTGGATCTAACTTTACCAACAGATTGTTTCTTGTTTTTCCATATCGAATCATTACAGGCTGCATAGGGGTTTTCAAACCAAAGTGATGATAATTTTTGATGACTCCTATGATATTCCATTCTACATCCCAAAATTTTACTTTTTGATTGATTGCTGCTTTAGGGTTGGCAATACCTACTTCTTTTGCGAATTTTTCATTAATAACCAGGTTTCTATCATTTCTTTTACTATTTGGAAGAAAAGTACTACCTGCTAAAAACTCAATATCCATCAGATCAAAATAGTTTGATTCTACTCTATAATTATAATATACTACGTTTCCTTCTTCTGTGCCATCTGGATGCGTAATCCCCATAAAAGAAGATAGATTTTCATAACCATCTCCAGGATATGTTTGAGTTGTTGTCACATCTTTGACCATTGATAATTTTCTTATTTCACTACTAAGTGCAGTAAAATCTTGAATTAGCAAGGAATCAGATTTTTTATTTAAAATCTCTCCATGTATGGCTACAATATTATTAAGATCAGAACCAATAGGCTGTTTCTGTATATAATTGATCTGCTTTGTAACTACTATGGTTCCAATTAATAACACTATGGTAGCCAGAAATTGTGTAATAATTAGCCCTTTACGAATGTTTAATCCGCTAGCCGAAGTTCTTATTTTCCCTTTTAATGCTTTTGAAGGAGAATAATTACTTAGTAACATTGCAGGGTATAGGCCTGCAAGCATCATTCCCAGAAGAATGAATCCTAAAATTGGGAGGATATTTATTAAACTCGCTAGTTCAAAAGTCAATGCTTTTCCTGTAAACGAGTTGTACAGTGGTAATATAATAATGGTAATTGTAATTGCCATTATTATAGCAATCATATTAAGGATAATTGATTCTAACAAGGATTGAATAATAAGTTGTTGTTTTTGGGCACCAGCTACTTTTCTAATCCCTATTTCTTTTGCTCGTTCTAATGATTTGGTAGTAGATAAATTAATATAATTTAGCCAAGAGAGTATTAAAATAATAAAGGCGATTGCTGTTAAAAACTTAACTCTAACTACACTTCCATTTAATTCGGCTTCATAGGGTTTATTAGAATATAAATGAATATCCTCGATGGGTTCTATATTATGCCTTTCATCGGGATCATCTTCAAAATCACTTTCGATTATTTTTTTGCGTAAAGCTGTTATATCTGCGTTTGGGCTAAGTTTTAAATATGTATAAAACACATTATTATTCCAATTGGGTATTTTTTGATTCTCATCAATAGCTTCCCATCCCTTCATGGTAGTATAGGATAACAAATAACTAATCTTAAAATGTGTATTCTCAGGAATATCTTTCATTATTCCTGTAACCGTTGCCAAGGTAGGATCTCCCCAAAAAACAGATATGGTTTTCCCTAAGGGGTTATCATTACCAAAGAGTTTTGCTGCAACCGTTTCAGTCAATACAATACTATTAGGTTCTACCAATGCAGTAGCTAAATCTCCTTTGAGTAATGTTTGATTAAATATCTCAAAATAGGAAGGGTCAGCTACATTTCCGTTGGTTTCTTCTATTACTTTATCTTTTATTTTAAGTGTAGTTTTGTCTAATCTATAAAACCGTGTATAGTCTAATACTTCTGGAAATTCTTTTTCAAATGTTGGCCCCGCCATATTATAAGTCTGTGCATCGCCTTGTATAAAATGATCTCCTTTTTTATAATCCATGTATACCCTGTACACATTTTCAGATCCTGTAAACTTGTCATAATTATTTTCATAATTCACATAAACCATGATCAAAATAAAAGACGCTACTCCAATAGCTAAGCCCAGAATATTAATAAAAGAATAGCGTTTATTCTTTAAAAGATATCTGATTGCTATTTTGAAATATAAATTATACATATCTCTGGTCGTTTTATGATTTTATTCCGTTCTCAAACTTTTTATAGGATTCATATTTGCTGTTTTAAATGACCTAATACCTACTGTAAGCATCACCATAATGATTGCAGCAAAACCAACAATCATAAAAATCATCCAGGAAATATTAATTTTTAATTCATATTTTGACAACCAATTATCTATAAAAATATAGGCTATAGGAAATGCAAGAATGCAGCCCAAAATCATGAGTACCATAAAATCAGCTGTCATAAGCCGAATAATATTTTTGAGAGAAGCTCCTAATATTTTTCTAATTCCAATTTCTTTATTGCGTTGTTCTGCCATAAAAGAAGAGAGTCCAAAAATCCCCAAGAGACTTATGAAAATGGCCATTATGGATAAAGAAGAAGCTAACTTGGCTACTTGTTCTTCACGCCATAATTTAAGCCCAAATTCTTCATTAGCGAATTTGATATTAAATTCTCCGTTAGGACTAAAACCCTGGAGTACTTTGGTCACTCTCGATCTACTTTCTGAAACGGATAGATCGGGATTCATTCGCATAGTGACAAAGGGTAGATTAGCCTTTCTCATGGTAAAAACTGTTGGTTTTACTTTTTCAAAAGGTGATTCCATCACCAGGTTTTTACAAACTCCTACAACTTTATAGTTAACTCCTTCCCATCGAATCATCTGATCTATCGGATTTTCAAATCCCATATACTCAACCGCAGATTCATTAAGAATTATGGCTTCTGTATCTGTTGAAAAATCTCTAGAGAAATCTCTTCCTTTTAAAATTTCCCATGCAGTAGTTTTTCCAAATTCGGGAGTAACTCTTAACGTGATAAAATTATCTCTTGATTCAGGATTTTTACCTCCCCATTCAAAGCCAGAATTCATTGTCCACATTTCGGTTATAGGTCCAGACGATTCTGACATTTCTACAATTCCCCCAGAGTTTAAAAGATTTTCTCGCATAGCAAAAAAATGTCCTTTCAATTCGTTTGATCTTTTTTGAAAAAAGATCAGATTATTCTGATCATACCCCATAGGCCTATTTTTACCTAAATCAATCTGTTGATAAATAAAAACTGTACAAATTATTAAGCCTATAGAAATTGCGAATTGTGTAACAACCAATCCTTTTCTTAAAACAGATTCTTTTTTACTGTATGTTTTAGTTCCTTTTAGCGCTTTGACAGCTTTAAAAGAAGACAGATACAAAGCAGGGTAACTTCCTGACAAAAAACCTATTGCAAGAGTAAAAACAACAATTGCACTTATAAAAATTGGATGCAACCAAGGGATTTGTATTACATCATTTGTTAAAGTATTAAAGGTTGGAAGAAATAAACGTGCTAGGACCAGTGCGATTACTACGGATAAAATCACCATTATATAGGTTTCTATCAAAAACTGTTTTACCAATTGGCGATTTGATGAACCTATAGCTTTTCTAACTCCAATTTCTTTTGCTCTTTTTGCAGATCTTGCCGTACTCAGATTCATAAAATTTATACTTGCCAGAAGCAATATCAATACTCCGATGATTGCAAAAAGACGAACGTTTTTAAGTCCGGTACCTATTGCTTTTCCATTCTTAAATTCCTGATATAAGTGCCATTTTTCCATAGGATGAAGGAATAACTCTGGCGTTGATATATCTTTTGTAACATTATATAGGGTATTCTTTATTTTTTCTGACACTAGATCCATGTCAGTTCCCGAGGCAATTTTAATATATATTGGAAAAGAATTGTTCCCCCAATCTTCTCTTGAATTTTTCACCCATAACTCCAGGTTTTCAAACAATTGAAAAGAACCATAAAAGGAAATGCTTTTATATGTTGAGTTCTTAGGTAAATCTTCAAAAACACCAACAACTTCGACATCTACATTTTCATCCAAGCGAATTACTTGTCCAACTCCCGATTGATTTCCAAAAAGTGCCTTATTTGCAGATTCTGATAGATATATTGTATTTGGTTCTAACTGGTGTTTTAAAGTTCCTTGAATTATGTTTAACCCCAGTATATCAATACCTCCTTCTTGCATAAAAAGACCTCTTCGTATTACAGTTTTATCACCAATTCGTAAAGAACGTTCTCCTCCATATGAAGAAACCACCACCTCATCTAAATCATCAGCAAAAAGATTTTTTAATTCCTGCCCTAATGGAACTGGATTAGAAACTTCTGTGAAAATACTTCCATTATATTGTCTGTTTTTATGAAGTAGTCCTATTCTGGTATAATCCTCATGATAATGATTGGCACTTAATTCATCTACCAACCAAAGCCCAACCAAAATTGCTGCTGCCATACCCGATCCTAAACCCATAATATTTAGAATTGTATATAGTTTATTTTTTGATAAACTTCTCCACGCTATTTTGATATAACTTTTAAACATTGTATCTATTTTTAATTAACCCTATTCGTCTCTTAATGCATCCACAGGATTTCTATTCGCTGCAATCATAGTTTGGGTACTCACTGTAAAAATGGTTACAATAAGCACTAACACTCCGGCTGTAAAAAAATACCAAAGATTTAGTCCTGTCTTATAAGCAAACCCCGAAAGCCAATTATTAATTAGCATGTAGCTTATGGGTAAGCCTATAACAATGGCTACCAGGACTAGTTTTACAAATTCTTTGGATAATAAAAAAGAAATATGTGCACTGCTATCACCCAAGACTTTACGAATCCCAATCTCTTTCTTTCTTCGTTCTGCGGTAAAGGATACTAGTCCAAAGAGACCTAAACATGAGATAATAATAGCTAGTACAGCAAAATAACGAGACAACTTAGACACTCTTTGTTCTGCAACATAAAGTTCTTGATAATTCTCATCCAGAAACATATAATCAAACAAAAATCCAGGGTTATATTTTTCATAAAAATCCTGAAGTGACGCTAAGGTTTCCTGTTCTTTACCTACTTCAATTTTTACCATAAACTTAGTAAGTCTTTCAGGCCATAAATTGACAATCATCGGTTTTATATCTTCATGAAGAGATTCAAAATGAAAGTCTTTTATTACTCCTATAATTTCTCTTTTTTTATTTCTAAACCCGATAAACTTACCAACAGGATCTTTCAATTGCATTCGTTTGATAGCAGATTCATTAAGGATAACTTTAGTATTTTCTTCGCTAAAATCTTTTGAGAACGATCTGCCCGCTAATATTTCAATATCTAACATTTCAATCAAACCATAATATGCTATCATGTTTTGAAATTGAGTGTAATCATTAGGGTCTTTTCCTTCCCAATCAAAACCTCCTACACCCCAACCATCTCCAGTCATTGCATTACGAGTACTTGATGCATCTGCTACTCCCGGGATATTCTTAAGTTCTGCCAAAAAAGTATCTATATGATTATTATCCAATGTTTTTCCTTCTCGACTAAAATGGATAATTTGTTCTTTGGTATACCCTAAGTTCTTATTTTGGATATATTCAATTTGTTTATGTACTATTAATACAGATACAATGAGCACTATCGAAACCGTATATTGAATAATAACCAGCCCTTTACGTGTCCATACTTCCCCAACAGAAGTGTTTAATTTTCCTTTTAATATGGTAGCAGGCCTGAAACCTGATAAATACAAAGCAGGATAACTACCGGATAATAATCCAGTGAATAATGTGATCCCTAATAATGCCAAAACAAAACCAGAACTTATCGTCATGGAAAGTTGTTTTCCGGTAATTTGATTAAACTCAGGAAGTAATAGAGTAACAAAAATCATTGCTAGGAATAGAGCTATAAACGCAATTCCTACGGCTTCTGTCAAATATTGAAAAATAAGTGTTTTCCTATTTGCTCCTATAGCTTTTTTAATCCCTATTTCCTTAAGTCTTCTCGAGGCTTTTGCCGTCGACATATTCATAAAATTAATACAAGCGATAACTAGAATAAATAAGGCTATAATAGAAAACAGTTTTACATATGTAATTCTGCCACCAGCCTCAACACCATTTTCATAACTCCCGTATAGATACTCATCTGTATATTTTTTTAAGAACGGAGTGCGATAAGATTGCCCCCTATTGGTTTTCTTGCGAATAAAATCATGAATCTTGTCATTAAAAGCAACAATATCGGTACCAGGCTTCATACTTAGGTATACATATGTTGATTGACTTCCCCAATGCAAAAGATTCGTTTGAGAAAGTGCTTTTTCTTCATAAGAAAGTACAAAATCAAATCGTTCTGAAGATCGCTGTGGAACATCTTCAAAAACACCAGCAACGGTATATTCTTTTTCTTTCTGAAATTCAATATTTTGTCCCATTGCGTCTTCTACAGAACCAAAAAGAGTTGTAGCTATAGTTTCTGATACGAATATGGTATTTGTATTTGACCATATATCATTTTTATCTCCCTTGATAATAGGAAAAGAGAATATTTTAAAAAAATCTTTGCTCACATAATGACCATCTCCTTTAATAGATTTGTCTTCTATAGAAAGTGTGGCATTTTGAGGATATTTTACTACCTGGGTTGCCATATTGATCTCTGGCATTTCTGCCAACATAAGCGGCGCTATATTTCCTGATGTAGTAGAACCTACTTTTGTCACTTGTGGAAATTCGGCGAGCTCCATCAAATGAAAAATATGATCACTATTCTCGTGAAACTTATCTGTATGCAATTCATCGTTTACCCATAGATATATCAAAATAGAGCATGTTAATGCAGTGGATAGTCCAATGATATTTATAAAAAAAGATGCTTTGTATCTTTTAATACTTCTTATATACAAAATGAAATGATGTCTCAACATAGCTGTAATTTTTTGATTGATAATGAGTTATTCTGTACGTAAACTTTTTATAGGGTTCTGTAATACCGCTGAAATTATTTTGCTGCTCACTGAAAAAAGCACTATAAATAAAGCCAGCATTCCTGCTATAATGAAATAGGTAAATTTGATTCCCTCATGATATGCAAAAACATGTATCACTTTGTTGGCGATGAAATAAACCGTAACAAGCCCTAGTGTTGTAGCGATACTAAATAATATCATGTACTCTTTAAGCAGTATTAGAAAAATGTTTTCTACATTGGCTCCCAATACTTTTCGTATGGCGATCATTTTTTGCTGTGTCTTTAATGAAAAAGAGACCAGGCTATACAGCCCAAGTACTGCCAATAGGATGGCCAACACCGAGAAAAAAATAAAAATATTGATGGTACCTTTTAATGAATTCAAATAATTACTATCAAATTCATCATCCAAAAATCTAAACTCTATAGGGTTTTCGGGAAAATTGTTGTTAAAAAGTGTATTGACTAATGCTTGGGTTTCTGCCCTTTTATCTGAAGCTACTTTTATGGTTACATATGAGCTACCAGAACTTTTATCCATAGAAAGGATCATAGGTGGGATTTTCTTAAATGCCGTATAATCGTTAAAATCCTTTACCACACCGATTACTTTTAAACGACCATTATCAATTTCTTTACCTAAGGCATTTTTCCATCCGAACAATTCTAGAGCTGTTTGATTTATAATGCAAGCACTTTGGATATCTGTAGCATAATCTTCAGAAAAACCTCTTCCTTCTGTTAGTGTCATTTGATAGGTATTCAAAAAATCGTAATCTACTCTATGTAACCTAATCATAGCCTTTCCGTTAGTTGTATTTCCTTCCCAATCCATACTCTGATTACTTCCTCCGCCGAATGGAGCAGAATCTGATATAGAATAATTAAGAACATTAGGATTTTGTAGTAATTGCTCTCCTATAGTATTAAGTACTTCTCTGTTTTCATCATTTGTAATTTCTACATGTGACACCAATAAATCCTCTTTTACAAACCCAATATCTCTTTGTTCTATATATTTAAACTGTTCTATAATAAGTATTGAAGTAAATACCAATGGTATTACTAAAACTAACTGAAAAACAACTAAGGCTTTTCTTAAACCTGCACGACGTTTTATTGATGAATTACCTTGAAGAAAAGAGGAGATTTTTAAAGATGAAAGAAAGAAAACCGGGTATAAACCAGCCAAAATACCTATTAGAAGCGTTCCAAGGGAAGCATATACAAAAAACGGCCAATCTTGACTAAAAATAATCGATAAATTCTTTCCCACAATTTTATTAAAGAGTGGAAGAAATAATACTACCAAACCAATAGCAAGAATAAAAGAAATAGATACCATAACTAAGGACTCAGTAATAAACTGATATCTTAAATGACTTTTTGTACTCCCCATCACCTTCTTAATTCCTATTTCTAATTCCCTTTTCATGACCTGGGCGGTAGATGAATTTATGTAATTTAGCAGAGTGATTAAGACTGTGAAAATTACAACAGCAAGAAAAAGATACAAGACTGTAATCTCACTTCTATTGCCCCCACCTCCTCTTACCTTAGAAGTTTTCATATAAATATCGTTAACAGGTCTTAGACTAAGCAATTCCTCAATCCCATCTTCTAGTGTAAGATGATCTGCTAAAACTCCTTTTATTTTTTCTGATACATTATCAATTCTTGCATTACGATCCAACCGAACATAAACAGATGCATTATTTGCATTCCATCCTGCATCAAGCGTATTTTTTGTTATAGTTTCATACGAACTAAAAGAAAGTAGATAGTCAATCTTTAAGTGAGAATTATCCGGATAGTCAGTAAATATGCCCGTAACTATACAGTCATATTTTTTATCAATACGTACTGTTTTTCCAATAATATTATTCTCTGGAGAAAGCTTCTTGGCTAATGATTCTGACAATACTATACTCATCGGGTTTTCTAAAGCACTGTACTGATCACCTTTTACGAGTTTTAGTGTAAATAGTTTAAAAAAATTATGATCTGCAAACAATCCATTTTTCTCATGATACATTGCATCATTAATACTTAGATAATTTGCTGTAGTTCTTATACTGGTAGCATTAGTGATTTCTGGAATAGAACTTTTTAATTCACTTGATAATGCGTAAGGCGAACTATCCCAAATATCACTTTGGATACTACTTACATATGTTCTTTCTACTCTAAAAAGCTTATCATAATCATTATGAAATACATCATAACTATTCTCATGGCTGATATAAAAAAGCATCAAAATCACAGCCGATAAACCAATAGTAAGCCCACCGATATTTACAACAGAATACCCTTTGTTTCTTTTTATATTTCGCCAGGCGATTTTGATATAGTTTTTAAACATAATTATTCTTTTTTGATATTTTACTCCGTTCGTAAGCTTTTTACGGGGTTGACTATAGCGGCCTTAATGCTTTGATAACTTACTGTCAATATCGAAATACAAACAGCAAGAAAAGCTGCTATAACAAATACCCACCAACTAATTTCTATTCGATATGAAAAATCTTCTAACCATTTACGCATAGCAAACCATCCTAAGGGAAGAGATATCAGTATTGCTATCCCAACAAGTTTCAGGAAATCAATGGTAAGTTTATATGTAATATGACTTACACTAGCTCCCAATACTTTTCTCACACCTATCTCTTTGGTTCGTTTTTCTGCATTAAATGCCGCCAGACCAAATAACCCAAGGCAAGCAATTAAGATAGATAGAATGGTAAATATGATAAAAATTCGACCTAACCGTTGTTCTGCCCGATAGGTCGTATTGAAAGATTCATCCATAAAATAATAATTAAAAGGCTGACCTGGAGATATTCTGTTCCAGATTGTTTCAATTTGTGCTATGGTATTAGAGAAATCTCCTGCATTTAGTTTTACTGCCATTGATCCAAAACTATTATTCAGAGAAAGTCCTAACGCATCAATATCCCTTCTTAAAGATTCATAATGAAAATCTTTAACAACCCCAATTACTGTTCTAAATACGACCTCATCTTCTCCATAATCAGATGATAATCTCATCCCCAATGCTTTTTCTGGGGTCACCCCCAAGATTGCCACTGCAGATTCGTTTAAGATCATGGCTGTTGAATCTGTACTAAATTGTCGATTAAAATCACGGCCTGCAATAATTTCTAAGTTTAGAGTTGACACATAGTCAAAATCAACATCCCAATCATTCATATTGATTGCTTTTTCATGATCATCTTTTAATCCTTCTCGATAAAATGTACTATTCCCTCGAAATGAAGGTGTTGGTAAAAATCCGCTAATCGAGGTACTTCTTACCTGACTTAATTGCTGTACCTCTTCTTTAAAAGATGCTATTTCATTTTCGGTAACATACACATCATCTATAATTAAAACCTGATCTTTTGTAAATCCTAAATCCTTGTTTTGAATAAATTTTAATTGCTGAAAAACAACTAGAGTACTTACAATCAAAAAGATAGAAATAGCAAACTGAAAAACAACAAGAGAATTTCTGATTTTTCCTCCTCCAATATTATTTTCTGCTATACCTTTCATTGCCTGAATAGGTTTAAATTTTGACATAAAAAATGCAGGATAACTCCCCGAAAAAAGACTTAATAACATTACTGAAGCCAGTAAAATCAACCAGAAAAAAGGATTGGTAAATGGTATAGAAATTTCTTTCCCTGCAAGTTCGTTAAAAAAAGGAAGTGCTACAGAAGCTACTATAATAGCTAATACTAATGATATAAAAGAAATTAAACCAGATTCTATTAGAAACTGCCTAATGAGCTCTGATTTGTTAGAACCTAAGGTTTTGCGAACTCCTACTTCTTTTGCTCGTTTTAGAGAATGAGCAGTAGACAGATTCATAAAATTAACACTTGCCAGAATGATTAGAAATAATGCAATAAAAGAAAGGATATAAACATTTTGAACATCGCTATTTACACTTAATTCTGGATATCTGTTAGAATATAGATGAATATCCGTTAGGGCTATAGTACTAAAATTAAGATAGTTTCCAGACGCCAAAAACTGTTCTTCTGTTATCCCTGGTGCATAATTTTGAACACCCGGAATTACGTAGGTACCTAATGCAGATTCTAAAAAAGTATCAAAATCTTTAATATCTGATCCCGATCTCAGTTTAATAAAAGTTGGATAATTATGGTTTCCCCATTCGGTAGAAAAAGAATCTTCATTTCCCGCCATTGCAATAAAAATATTGTGGTTTCTAATAAAAGAGTTCTCTGGCATATCATCTATAACTCCTACCACTGTATAGGTATCCCTATTATCTAATATCATATTTTGCCCTAAAGCTTCGCTTATCCCAAAGTGTTTTTCTGCTGCTGTTTTGGTTAGGATCAAAGTATTAGGTTCTTTTAGAGCTGTCTTGGGGTTTCCTACCAACAAATCAAGACCAAACATCTCGAAAAAAGTAGTATCCACATAAGTTATTCCAACCTCTTTAACATTTAACTCGGCATCACTTTTTCTTACAAACATACTCCCCAAATTCCTAAATCGCGTAGCTACTTCTATCTGTGGATAATCTCTTTTCATCGCTTGGGCCATTGGAGCTGACACCTCTGAATATTCTTCGGCATTTCCTCCAAACTTCACATCTACATTTATCCTATAAATGCGATCAGCATCTGCGAACATTTTATCAAAACTTAATTCATCGTAGATATATAAACAAATAAGTAATCCTCCAGCCATACCAATGGCAAGTCCAAATGTGTTTAGGAAAGTAAAAAAAGGTTGTTTTTTAAGACTCCTCCATGCTATTTTTAAATGATTTTTAAACATAACCTTTGTTTTTTGATTGATACCGAAACAAGTTCAGTATAAGTTGATGAATTATTCTGTTCGTAAGCTTTTTATAGGGTTTACTATCGCTGCTTTTATAGCTTGATAACTTACTGTTATAAGTGCTATTACAAGAGCTAAAATTCCCGCTAAAACAAATGTCCACCACGAAATGTTTACTCTATAATCAAAATCTTCTAACCAATTATTCATGAAATACCAGGAAATAGGCACCGCCAAAATGATAGAAATTAAAACCAGTTTTATGAAATCTATCGAAAGAAGTGTAGTAATACTCCTAACCGATGCCCCTAAAACTTTTCTAATCCCGATCTCTTTAATTCGATTTTCTGCCATGTAACTGGCAAGACCAAATAGCCCTAAACAAGAGATAAAAATGGTAAGCAATGTAAACATGCTTACAAGTTGACCTGTTCTTTTTTCGCTATCAAACTTTCTAGCATATTCCTGATCGACAAATTGGTATTCAAAGGGGTACTCAGGATTATACTTCTTAAAAACAGTTTCTACCTCGGCAAGGCTTTCTGAAGTATTACTGGTTGTATTAAGTTTTATATGGATTACATTAAAACCTGCTTTAGCACCTTCTATAACCATTGGTTGAATTCTTTGGAAAGGAGAATCTAATACAAAATCCTTTGTTACTCCTACAACATGCCATTCTATTCCATTATCCTTAATAATCTGGCCAATGGGTTCATCAAAATTCATGAGTGCTACTGCAGATTCATTAATGAGCGCTGCGGTAGAATCTGTTGGATATTTGTTTAAATCAAAATCACGTCCTGCAACAAGTTCAATACCAAGTGTCTCTTTTATATTTTCATCCGCAGCAAATCTTTGAACAATGCGCTTATTTTCTTTATCTTTTCCCATCCACTCAAAATTCCAGGTATTACTCCAACCCTCTGTCACAGGCGAACTGGTTCTTGTTATAGAAGTAACAGCATTAGATGCCATAAGTTCCTCCTTAATAAGCGAATAGTTTTTTTCTGCATCCCCTTGAATTATTGAGTAAATCAAGTTGTTTTTTGCATAACCTGTTTGTCTATCTTGTACCTTTTTCAACTGTTGCATAACAATAATGCTCGAAGTGATTAATATAATGGCCGCAGAAAATTGAAGGACTACCAAAACTTTTCTTGGTGTAACCCCCATTTTTGACTTTGCAAAAGTTCCCTTTAATACCGAAGAAGGCTTAAATCTAGAAAGAAACAATGCAGGGTAACTACCCGCTAGAAGACCTGTAAAAACTATTACTACTATAGTTGATCCCCAAAACCAAATATTAGTCAAATCCAATGATAATGGCTTTTCTACTAATGTGCTAAAATGAGGTAAGGCTATTAAAACCATAATAAAAGCAAATACTGCTGCAATGAATGATATCAGTACGGATTCTCCTAAAAACTGGCTTACAAGGGTTAATCTTCTCGCTCCTACAACTTTACGAACACCTACTTCTTTTGCTCGTTTTTCACTACGAGCTGTACTTAAATTCATAAAGTTGATACAAGCTATTATCAAAATAATAGCAGCTATAATCCCAAACATTCGAATGATATCGATTCTACCTCCTATTTCTTCACCATTTTCAAAATTTGAATACAACCAGGAACGCGTAAATGGATACAAATAAGTAACCATTTCTGGAGAATCTTTATCATATACTTTTCTTAAGTTTTTAATTTTTTTAGAGAATGAGTTGTAGTCTACTCCTTCTTTGAGCATCACATAGGTAGCAATAGAATTATTACCCCAATATTTATCGTCTGAGCCTCGTTGTTTTAAATAGGCCCAAGGCATTAAAAAATCAAATTCAAAATCTGTATTTGAAGGTAAATCCTTTAAAATACCTGTGATCATAAAACTATCTGCATTATCTACCTTAACGGTTTTACCCACTGCTTCTTCATCCCCAAATATCTTTTTAGCAAAAGATTCTGTAATAACCACCGAATTAACCCCCTCCAAAACGGTTTCTAAACTACCTTCTACTAGCGGAAAACTAAATATTTTTAAGAAATCGGGATCAACAATTTTACCTGTACTCTTTATTCTTTTATCATCTTTTGCAAATAAAAATTCAGAGTCCCAATTTACTCTTGCAATGTGTTCTACATCGGGATAATCTTTTTGTATGGCAGATGCCATAACTTTAGGTGTAGAATTCCAGGTCCATATTTCACCGCCCACAGGATATTGATTATATACTTGATAGGTACGATCTTTATGTTCATGAAATTGGTCAATACCTATTTCAAAATTGATCCAGATGACAATAAGCGCTGTAACAGCCAAACCAATGGATAGTCCAACAATATTTAATACCGAGAAACTCTTATTTCTGAGTAAATTTCGCCAAGCAATTTTTAGATAATTTTTTAACATGATTCTCGTTTTTTCTATACATTCATTATTCTGTACGTAAACTTTTTACGGGGTTCGTTAAAGATGCTTTGATCGATTGAAAACTCACAGTTACCAAGGTAATTCCGACCACAGTAATTCCTACAAGTACAAAAATCCACCAACTAATACCTGTGCTATAGGCAAATCCCTGTAACCATTCGTTCATAGCCCACCAAGCTAATGGAAAAGCTAACAGAATGGCGATCAAAACCAGTTTTATAAAATCTTTTGAAACCATTCCCACAATATTAATCACACTTGCTCCCATTACTTTTCTGATACCAATTTCTGAAGTACGTCTTGCAACCGTCAAAGTTGCTAATCCAAACAGCCCCATACAGGCAATAAAAATAGCCAGTAGAGAAGCAATATTTACGATCGATTTTGAGCGCATCTCGTTTTTATATTGGGTAGATAGCGCTTCATCCAAAAAAGAATATTCGAATTCTTGAGATGGATTGATCTTTTCCCAAGTATCTTTCAAAACGGCGATACCAGTAGTCATATTTTGGGTATTCAGTCGTACTGAAATTCTTGGTTGTGAATTATATTTCGAACTTGCATTCTCAATGGTCTCTAAAACAGGGCTTGGATTTATAGTGAGCATTAATGGCTCAATGCTATGATTGAGTGATTTAAAATTAAAATCCTTCATAACACCTAAAATTTTTATCTTGAATTTATCATAGGAGTTTCCCACAGGATTTTGGAGTCCGAATGCCTTAACAAAAGTTTCGTTGACCAATACACCATTTTGAGCGTCACTAGCATTCCCTTCTTGAAAATCCCTGCCTTCCTTAATTTGAATATTATATGTTTTCAAAAAGTCATGATCTACCGCATTAAAATTAAATTCACGGTATGAATTTTTACTATCGGTAAACCCTAATTCGGCCCATCCATTTTCGATGAAACTAAATATTGACCTTGAAGCTTCGGTAACTACGGGTTGCTTTCTAAGTTCAGCAATGTATAAGTCACCAAAGGTATCAGCCTGTTCTCCCGACATGTTGGTAGGCACTACTACTATTGTATCTTTTTGATATCCGAGATCTTTATTGACCAAATAGTCTATCTGTCTCCCTATTACCAAGGTACCAATAAGCATCACTATAGAGGTAACAAATTGAACTACTACTAAACTTTTCCCAAACAACCCCATAGAAGTTCCTTTTCCCATTTTTCGTCTTAAAACTTCCATTGGATTAAATTTTGAAAGTACTATAGATGGATAAATCCCAGCAATAAGAGCAATAAAAAGGACGAGACCAGATGCTATACCTAAGAAACTGATATTGAATGATAAATTCAATTGTTTATTTGTAAGGTCATTAAAGGTATTTAGAAGTATAAAAGAAAGAAGTATACCGACGAGTACGGCTATCAAAGTAACTAATAAGGCCTCTCCCCAAAACTGCCGTATAATTTGCTTGCGAAATGCACCTAGAACCTTACGTACTCCAACTTCAGTTGCTCTTGAAAATGAACGTCCTATCGCTAAAGTCACAAAGTTAATACAAGCTAAAAGCAGTACCAGAAAAGCGATACACCCCATTACATAAGAGTACTTTGGATTAGAAATAGGTTCAAACCCTGGTGGTAAAGAAGTATCCAAATGTATTTCAGTAAGTGGTTGTAAATTTAGAAAGAATGTATTCTCCTTATAATTATCATCTAGGTATTGTTTGATTATCGTCGGAAATTTGGCTTCTAATTGGGTAACAGATTGACCTTCTTGTAATAATAGGTAAGACTCTACAGATACATTGAACCAGCTTTCTCTTGCTCTTTCACTAAAAAACAAAGCTTCATTTTCTAAGGAAACAAGAATTTCGAATTGAATACTTGATTCTTCAGGAGGATTGGCTACTACAGCAGAAATTTCGAAAAACTTAATCTCTTCATTAAATTCTAAAGCCAGGGATTTTCCAATAGGATTCTCATCACCAAAGTATTTTTTTGCAGAAGATTCGCTTAATACCATAGTATTAGCCGTTGCAAAAGGATTCGCAGTGTTACCTTTTAAAATATTGAAATCAAACAGTTGAAAAAAGCTAGGGTCTACCGCTCGTATCGATTCGTTAAATTCATTATTGTTTCCTTTTACCAAACTATTGAATCGAAATACCCGACTTCCCTCTTCAATTTCGGGAAAATTAGTTTTAAGAACTTCTACCATTGACACTGGTGTTGTAGTATTTACAAAATCTTCTTTTGGTCCATAGTTCTCATATTGCCATACCCTATAAATTCTATCCGCTTTTGAATGAAAGTGATCATAACTAAATTCATTTTCTACAAAGAGTGCTATTAATATAAAACAGCATACTCCAACAGATAATCCAGCTATATTAATGATGGTATACCCTTTATTTTTTACTAGATTTCTCCAGGCTATTTTGACATAATTTTTAAACATAACTGTTTGTTTTTTGACTTTGATACTAAAACAAGTTCAGCACGAGTTGATGTATTATTCTGTACGCAAACTTTTTAAAGGCTTGATTAAAGCCGCTCCAATAGATTGATAGCTAATTGTGAATATTGCGATAAGTAAAGCTATGATAGCTCCTTCTACAAATAATTCCCATCCAATGCTCATCCGATAAGCAAAATCTTCTAACCACCTAGACATCATATACCAGGCAATAGGAATCGAAATAAGTACCGCGACAAAAATTAGTTTTAAAAAATTTATAGTGAGTAGTTTATAAATACTCCTGAAACTGGCGCCTAAAACCACACGAATACTTATTTCCTTTTTTCGTTGTTCTACCATAAATGCAGATAAAGCAAAAAGACCTAAACATGCTACTAATATGGCTAGAAAGGCAAAGGCATTAAAAATCTTACCTATACGTTGTACATCCTCATGCATAAGAGCAAAATCCTGATCTAAAAAAGTATATCTGAAAGATTGATTTGGAACTTTCGTTTGCCAGACAGCAGCAATTGACGATAAAGCACTATCAATCTGTGCCGAGCTTAATTTAACAGAAATAATACCTTGACTATTTCCAACAGCCATGACTAGCGGAGTGATATCTTCTTTTAAATTGTTTAAATGAAAATCTTCTACCACACCTATAATAGTCTTGGGTCTTCCATTTGTAATTATTTTTCCAATGGGGTCTTTTAAACCTAATTTGGTAACCAATGTTTGATTTATAATGACATTCTCGATTGAATCCGATGCAAAATCAAGAGAGAAATCTCTTCCTTCCTTTAATTTAATTCCCAAAGTTTTGAGATAGTCATGGTCTACTCTCCAAATTTGTCCACCAATAGTTGTTTCTCTCTTACCATCTTCCCAAAACTGATTAGTATTTCTTTTCGTTCCTTCTATAGGCAGATATTCACTTATAGTTACATGCTTTACTTCTGGAAGTTGTAAAAGTTGATCTTTAAAATTTTCTACCTCATCACCCAAGGTACTTGTACCCTTTACGACAAGCACCTGATCTTTGCTATACCCTAATTCTTTATTTAGGATGAAATCCATTTGTTGATGGATAACCAAAGTCGAAATAATTAATACTATAGAGGTTGTGAATTGAAATATAACCAGTCCGCTTCGCAATTTTCCACTTTTACTTCCTATACTTAAAGACCCTTTTAAAACTTGAATTGGTTTAAATGAAGATAAATAGTATGCCGGGTATAATCCAGCTAAAAAACCAATAAACAATGAAGAAGCCACCATTATTAAGATAAACCACCATTGATCCCAGGGAATAAATAGACTTTTTGAAGCAACAGAATTAAACATAGGTAAAAGCAGCCACGCCAACCCGATACCGATCACAAAAGAACCTAAACTAAAAAGAATAGACTCTACCAAAAATTGTGAAACCAGATTGTGTCTAAATGCACCTATTGTTTTACGCAAGCCAACTTCTTTTGCTCGATTTGCAGATTTAGCGGTAGAAAGGTTAATGAAATTAATACATGCTAGTATTAGAATAAATCCGGCGATTGCAGCAAAAAGCCATGTAAAGCGAATATCACTATGCTTTAAACCATCTTGAATACCTCTTGACCTTAAGTGTATTTCATGAACAGGTTGTAATTTATATTGTAATGATTTTAAATATTTAATATCGTCAGCATTTCCATTTTCCTGCTCTATAGGTATAAGATACTTCTCTACTACTGAAAGAAGTTTTTGCTCCAATTGTTGAGCATTGGTCTGATCATTTATCTTAATATAAGTGTAATAATTAGTTGCTCTCCAATTTTCGTTCTCACCGGGATAAAAATCTCTCCCTTCCATTGTTATGATAAAATCATAATCGAAATGTGATTTTGCTGAAGTATTTTTCATTACTCCAGTAATCTTATACGGTTTATTGGTATCGTTATCTAAAATTAAAGTATTACCTACTGCATTTCCATTTGGAAAATACTTATCTGCCTTATCTTGCGAAATAACAATAGTAGCTGGTTCTGAAAGTGCATTTTCTATCTTTCCTTCTACAAACGGAATTTCAAATAATTCTAACAGTTCCTGATCTGCAAATATGAAGTTACTTTCAAAATAATTTTGTATCTCCCCTTCTATACGAAGTTGCTTATTTCCGGCACCAAAAAGTTCACTGGTTAAATACCTACCTGATTTTTCTATTTCGGGGAAATCTGTTTTCAACGCCTTAGCAAAAGGTGCTTGAAACCAAGTTACTCTTTCTTTATCTCCATCATATACCCCCTCAGAATAAACTCTAAATACGTTATCTTTTTCAACAATATGTTGATCATAACTCAACTCATCTTGTATAAACAATGCAATCAAAGCACAAGCAGCAATACCTATAGCTAAACCTCCTATTTTTATAAAAGTGAAGAGTTTTTCATTTTTTATAGTCCTCCATGCTATTTTTAAATAATTCTTAAACATAACTGTTTGTTTTTTGATTGATTCTGAAACAAGTTCAGAACAAATTGGTGTATTATTCTGTACGTAAACTTTTTATTGGATTAACGGTAGCTGCTTTTATTGCCTGATAACTAATAGTAACCATGGTAATGGCAATAATTGCCCCTATGGCCAATACAAAGACCCACCAATCGATAGTGACTCTATATTTATAATTTTGAAGCCAGTTATTCATCGCATACCAAGCCAGTGGTGTAGCTACTATTCCTGCAATAAAGATTAGCTTTAAGAAATCTTGAGTGAACAACAATAAAATATCTCCAACTTTACCCCCAAGAACCTTTCTGATACCAATTTCTTTCCTACGTTGAGCAACGAAAAAAGAAATCAATCCGTACAGCCCTAAACAGCTAATAAATATGGCTAATCCAGAAAATAATTTTGACATAGATAAAAAGCGCTGTTCTTCTTCATATTGTCTTGCTACACGCTCATCCAGAAAATTAAATTCATATATATATTTAGAAAAGACTTCTTTCCAACGTTGTTCAATTCCAGTCAATGCCGCATCTGCATTTTGACTGTCTATTTTGATTGCTATTTCATTAAACGCATTTGATTGAGGAGCGATAAAAACAGGACTAATTCCTTCATGAAAGTTTTGATCATGAAAATTCGCTATCACCCCTACTATTGAGGCTTTAATATCACCACCATTAAGTTCTATGTGTTTGCCTATAAGCTCTTCTGATGATGCGAGGCCTAATTTTTGCGCAACCATCTCATTCACCACTACTTCGGTGATAGAGTCACGAACATAAAAATTACGACCTGCTATCAACTCAAGATTAAAAGTGTTTATATAATTTTCATCTGCTAATTTTGCAGAGATAGAAAATTCTTCATACTCAGCTTTGTTATTATATCGAATACCTGTAATCCAGTTACTGTCTGTTCCTCCCGGACTTGTTAGGCAAGCTGAAGTATTTTTAACTCCAGAGATTTTCCCGATACGTTCTAGTAAACCATTTAACTTAATACGTTCTATGTTTTCGGGGATATCTACCATAACAATGGCATCTTTATCAAATCCTAAATCTGCATTAATCGCGTAGCTAATTTGTTTTCCTATAATTACAGTAGCTACAATTAAAACAATAGAAATTGCAAATTGTACAGTTACCAAAACTTTACGGGTCATTTTACCTCCAGTATCCTTTTGAGTTAACTTTCCTTTAAGCGCTAATGTTGGAAGAATTCTGGCTAATAAAATACCTGGATAACTTCCTGCAAAAAGAGAAACAAAAATCAATAACCCCAGTACAAAACCAATGACCTTAACATCGAGTAAGGATATTACAGAAAGGTTAAGTGTAAATAAGCCATTAAAAGATGGTAAAACAGCTATGACAATGATTAAACTAAAAATCAGTGCAAACAAACTGATAATAAATGTTTCTGAAATGAACTGCCAAAAAAGATGCTGTTTGAAACTGCCTAATACTTTTCTGATTCCGATTTCCTTAGAACGAGTAAAAGCCTGAGCCGCAGAAATGTTGATAAAGTTGATACAAGCTATTGTAATGATAAAAAATCCTATTAATGTAAAAATCCATAATAGACTTACATTAACTCCTCCGTACTTATTATCAAAATGAATATCATCGAGTGATTGAAGTTTATATCGATGAACATTTTTACTGGTTGGACGATGCTTATCAACTAATTGAATCAAGTTTTTCTCAATCTCGGCAATATTTTGATTTGGATGAAGTAAAGCAAAACACATCAAACTACTATTAATCCCTCCCCAAGATTCACTATAAACAAAACGATCATAGTGTTTTAGAGTTTCGTAAGAGAGAAATATGTCTCCTTGAATCACGGTATTTTCTGGTAAATCTTTAAGTACTCCAATAATCTGAATCGTTTCTTTGTTTCGAACTACTACTGTTTTTCCTAAAGGATTTTCATCACCGAACATTTTTTTTGAGAATCTTTCTGTAATGTATGCTGTATTGGGTTGGTCTAAAGTTTGATCTCCTAGTTGTTCAAGCAATGGGAAATTTAATATTTCAAAAAAAACAGGTTCTGTAAAAGCAACATTCTCCTGAAAGCGTTGTGATGTTTTATTGCCTGTACCATTAATCTGCCAGCCTTCTCTAGTAAAAATTTTTGTTACTTTTTCTGCATAATCATAATCAGTTTTAAAACCTTTTGCAAACCCTGGTGGTACAGCTGCATCATAGCCAACCTCATCACGATGTTCTTCTGTTACTACCCTGTAAATTCGATCAGAATTGTTATGAAAATTATCGAACTGTAAATGATGATTTACAAATAGAAAAATCAAAATAGCACAGCTAAATCCAAGTGATAATCCTAAAATGTTAATGCTGGCAAATACTTTTCGTTTTTTAAGATTTCTCCATGCTATTTTTAAATGATTTTTAAACATAACTGTTCTTTTTTGATTTTCAGAATTTGATTGATACTGAAACAAGTTCAGTAGGAGTTGATGAATTCTTAGTTCATTTTTTGAATGGTTGCTTCTCCTAAAACTATTCCTTTATTAACTGTAGGGTTTCCGTTGTAGGCTACGGTTGTTTCTCCAAAAGCAGTAACTTTTAATCTATCAGACACATTTACTCTAAAATGACTTTCGCCATAGGCGGTAATCTTTGTATTTTCATTACTCATACCCAAAGTATTTATTTCTCCTTCGCCATAAACTGTATATTTCTGGTTATTTGCTACTCCTTCTTTAATCTCTAAATAGCTTTCTCCATAAATAGATACTTGTAATGAATTTAATTTTACAGCATTCATTGTCATTTTACCTTCTCCGTACATTTTTAATCTAAAGTCATCTCTTTCTATTGGGCTTTCACATGTAATTATCTCTTCTCCACGAATCGAAAGCTCTTTAAGTTGAGTATATGTAACCGTAGCTGTTATCATGGTACCTTTATAAATAGGCACTTTTCTTTTCCATCCATTTTCTTTTATTGTAATGTGCTTAGTTGTCATTTTAGCATCATCCAAATAGATACGAAGTGTTCTTCCTATGACTTCTATATTGATTTTATCTTCTGGTAAACGAGCATTATCTATGGTAACTTTTTCACTATTACCTTCTTTAAAATGTACTTGAATATGTGGACTAACAATTACATTATCAAAGTGATCTACACTAATTGTTTTTGATTGACTATATCCAGTCATCATAGAAATAACTGAAATTAGCAGGGCTGCGAGATATAAAGATATTTTTGCCATGAGTTTAATTTTTAAGTGTGTTTTACTATATATTATGCGTTAACTTCGAACGGTTTATTTTGACTTTCTGTAACAATTTGCCCATCAAATAAATTAATCACTCGGTGAGCATAATGAGAATCTCTATCAGAGTGTGTTACCATAACAATTGTGGTACCTTCCTGGTTGAGTTCTGTAAGCAGGTTCATTACTTCGATTCCGTTTTTAGAATCCAAATTCCCTGTAGGTTCATCGGCTAAGATTAGTTTGGCATTTGTTACTACGGCTCTTGCAATAGCCACACGCTGTTGTTGTCCTCCTGATAGTTGCTGCGGAAAATGCTTCTCTCGATGTGCAATTTTCATTCGCTCGAGCACTTTTTTTACTTTTTGTTCGCGCTCGCTTTTTTTCATATTGAGATAAATCAATGGAAGTTCTACATTTTCAAAAACCGTGAGTTCATCGATCAGATTAAAGCTCTGAAATACGAATCCCAGGTTTCCTTTTCTGATTTTGGTACGTTGATTTTCTTTTAACCCCCCTACTTCTTGATCGTTGAAGTAATAATACCCTTCATTTGGGTTATCCAACATCCCGATAATATTAAGTAAAGTAGATTTTCCACAACCCGATGGCCCCATAATAGCAACAAATTCTCCTCCTTCAACTTTTAGGTTTACACTATTTAAGGCAAGAGTTTCTACTTCTTCTGTTCTAAAACTCTTTTTTAAGTTTTCTATCTTAATCATTTTTTGATTGATTTATTTTAATACTATTTTTTCAGCGTCACCAAAACTATCATAGTTAGATGTGATTACTTTTTCTCCTGCTTCTAATCCTTCGAGTAATTCATAATATCTCGAATTTTGTTTTCCGATTCTAATTGATCTTTTCCAGGCTACTTCTCCAGAAGCATCTACTACAAAAATCCATTGCCCTCCTGTACTCTGAAAAAAGCTTCCTTTGGGCAAAAGAAGGGCATCATTAGATGCTCCTAATTGTAGTTTGATATTATAGCTCTGTCCTGTTCGTATCGTCTCAGGTTTTTGATCTGCAAAAACAAGATCAACTTTAAATTTTCCATTACGTACCTCTGGGTATACTTTTCTAAGACGTAGTTGGTATTCTTTACCATTTCGATCCAAAACAGCCGTCAGGTCTCTTTTTACTCTATCAATATAATGCTCATCAATATCAGCTTCTATTTTGTAGTCTGTTAATACATTTATTTGCCCAATTCGTTCTCCTTGTCTGATATTTTGTCCAATTTCTGCATCTAAAAATCCTAATTGTCCATCAGCGGGAGCTCTTACATTTAAATGATCGATTCGTTCATACACCATCGATAGTGTTTTTTTCATACGTGCCAAGTCACCATCTAATTCGCTAAGTGATGTATTGCGTAACACCTTATCTTGTTCTGTTTGGATTTTGATAATATCATATTGTTTCTGCGAGAGTTCATAATTCTCTTTTGATGTTAGATACTCTTCTCTAGAAATCAACTCATCCTCAAACAACGCTTTATTTTGTTCGTAGTTTCTTTTTAGTTTCTGTAATTCATATTGCGAATTCACCAGGTCTTTACGACCTTCTACTTGTCTCGAGTCAAATGTAAGTTTGGTAGATCGCAAATCATTTTGTTTTAGAGCAAGATTGTTTTCACTAGCTAATATTTGCTCATAAAGTCCTCTATTCTCTAAAGTTAATATGATATCTCCTTTTTTGACCATCGCACCTTCTTCGATCATTTTTTCTGTTACTCGTCCCCCTTCATAAGCATCCATATAAATTGTACTTATTGGTGCTACCGATCCATTAATTGTAATATAATCATCAAATTTTCCGAAAGAAACCTCGGTAATCGATAACTTTTCTTTTTCTGTTCTAAAAGTTGCTGCTGAGTTACCAAATACCATTTTCCATCCTACAAAAAATAGAATTACACCAATAACAATATATCCATAATGTTTAGGTCTTAATCCTTTTTTCTTTTCAATCTTTATATCCATTTTATTGTGTTCTATTTATGTTAAATACAGGTAATCCTTTATAAAAATCTAAGGTACTTTCATTTACTTTTAAGCGCAATTGTACCTGTAAGTTTTCATTCTGCGAATTTGCCAATACATTTTTGGATTGGTTAAGTTCTATAGCGCTAATCAATCCTTTTTCATATCGTTTTTGTGCAATGTCAAAGGCTAATATTTGTGCTTTCATTCTTTGTGAACTCTGCTGATATTCTGTTTCTAAGGCAGTACCCTCCTGAACAAGTTGCTGAATAAGTTGATATAGCTCCTGTTTCTGAATTTCAAAAGTATTTTCTGCACGCATTACAGCTACTTTTTGTTGTTTTACACGTGAGCGATTAGACCAACCATTACTAATAGGTATCGTAATCGAGACACCAAAAAACTGCGCTGCATTATCTTTTATTTGAGTATTGAAAGGAATAACCTCTCCTGTATCGTCATTTATACCATTATCAACATATCTGGATCCATACCCCGCAAACAACGATAAAGAAGGATACAGATTTCCTCTTTCGACAGCCAACTGTCTTTTGGCTGCTTTTGCTCTTAGCTCCTGTGCTTTTATTATAGGAATAAAGCTCTCTGCTTTGGCAAAAATAGAATCCTTATCTTTTTGGAGATCAACCTCATTTTCATTGGTTTCTATAGTAGAGGACAAAATAGAAATGTCTGTAGTACCTTTTAGATTCATTTCCTGAATCAAGGACAGTTTTGCTGCTATAATATTATTCTCGTTTTGAGTTACTAATAATTGATCTGCTAATAGTGCTGATTCTGCTTCATAGACATCAGCTTTTGCCTTTTGTCCTATCTCAACTTGTTTTTTTACTAAGTCATAATTATTTTGTGAGACTTTTTCTTGTTCCTTAGAAATCGTTAACAAACCTTCCATAAACTGGATATCATAAAAAGCAGACATGACTCTAAATGCTAACAAGTATTTTTGTTGAAGAGTCTCTTCATTAGTCGCACTATATAAAAGCTTTGTAGCCTTTATCGTATTTACTTTTTGAAACCCTCGAAACAAATCAATTTGAGCATTTAATTGATATGCGTTTGAAACAAATTCGTTATTCTCAAAAATGTTAGTGTTAGGGTTTGGAGATCGACCAAAGTTTTTAATGTAATCTGCACTCGCATTAATACTCGGCAACAAATTTCTTATCGACTGTCTATACGTTTCTTTATTCGCATCCTGATTGTATTTAAAATCGTTAAGCTGTAAATTATGCTCTATTGCATACTTTACACAATCATCTAATGACCATAATTCTTGCGAATACATCGTATTTGATATTAAAATCAAGAGAAAATATAAGATTTTGTTTCTATAATTTATCATGTATAAACACTTAAATAACTTTTTGATGCCAATCCTATATCCTAATCTCGTGCCAAAAACACAAAAACTTATAAATCAAGTGGTTATGTATAAAAATACAATATTACTATTTTTAAAATGTAAAATTATTATACAAATAGTGTCTAATAATTTTACACCTTTGTCCAAGTCCTATTTCAAATTTGTAGTTTTACTTCGTTAAGTTAAATATGCTAACTATGCAGGATGCAAAAATTTTAATCATTGATGACAACAAGAGTCTTCTAAGTGCTTTAGAAATTCTTTTGCAATTTGAATACAAACACATCGAAACGATTTCTAACCCAAATCAAATTCCTTCTTTACCTAATTTAAGTGATTTTGATATCGCTTTGTTAGACATGAATTTTTCTGCAGGAGTTAATACTGGCAATGAAGGATTATTTTGGCTTAAAGAGATTAAAAAAAAAGCTCCCCTCACTTCGGTAATTATGATGACCGCATATGGAGCAATTGATTTGGCAGTAAGAGCATTAAAAGAAGGGGCTACTGATTTTATATTGAAACCCTGGAATAATGAGAAGTTACTTGCTACTATAAAATCAGCATATTTACTGCGTAAATCTCTTAAAGAAGTACAAGAATTAAAACAAAAAGAAAGCCATTTAAAACAGGTTATTAATCAGGATGGCAACTATATTATAGGAAATTCCAAAGCGCTAACATCTGTATTAAATCTCGTTCGTAAAGTCGCTAAAACAGATGTAAATGTCTTGATTACGGGAGAAAATGGAACTGGTAAAGAATTGATCGCACGCGAATTGCATAGAATGTCCTCTCGCAAAAATGAGGTTTTCATCGGTGTTGATATGGGGTCTATATCAGAGACATTATTTGAAAGCGAACTTTTTGGTCATACCAAAGGTGCCTTTACAGACGCCAAAGAAGATCGAGCCGGAAAGTTTGAGGCTGCAGATAATGGATCTTTATTTCTTGATGAAATAGGAAACTTATCTTTACAAACTCAGGCAAAACTACTATCTGCAATACAAAATAGAACTATTGTAAGAGTAGGATCAAATAAGTCTATTCCTGTAAATATACGTTTGGTTTGTGCTACCAATTGCAATCTTAATCAGATGGTCGAAGAAGGAATTTTTAGAGAGGATTTATTATACCGAATCAACACTATCCATATAGAAGTACCTCCGTTAAGAGAGCGAGATAAAGATATTCTCGTATTAGCAGATTTTTATTTAAAAAAATACGCGACAAAATATGGCAAACCATCCCTTAGGATAAATACTTCTGCCGAAGAAAAATTATTAGGTTATCGTTGGCCGGGAAACGTACGTGAACTACAACATACTATTGAAAGAGCTGTCATCCTATGTGAAGGAAATGTCTTGAAACCTACTGATTTCTTATTGAGTACTACTATTGGAATTTCTTTGGACAAGGGTCCAGAAACACTTGATGAAATGGAGCAATTAATGATTGCAAAAGCACTTGATAAGCATAACGGAAATTATAGCGCTGCAGCCAGTGAGTTAGGCATCTCAAGACAGACACTATATAACAAAATTAAAAAATCAGAGAAGTAATGGTAAGTCGCAGGTTTTATCTACAACTAGTTTCAAGGATAGTGGCTATTTCTTTTACCGGATTAATATTAGCCTTTATTTTCTTACAGGAATTGTATGTACTATCTGCTCTTATTATTCTTTTTCTCGTTTTACAAACCATATTCTTAATCAAAAACCTAAATCATAACAATCGTAAAATAGCTTACTTTTTTAATTCTATCAAAAATGAAGATTTCACTCTACGATTCCCAGAAAATGGTGCTCCAAAATCATTTAATGAATTAAATAAAAGCTTAAATACTCTTAATGAAGTAATACAAAAAATATATCTAAAAAATCAAACACAAGAACAATACTATCAGGAAATATTAAAACACGCAGAAACTGGTATTTTAACATGTAATGATAATGGGCATATTCTTTTTAGTAACCCTAAGGTCGAAAAATTACTTAATTATACTCCTTTAAATCATGTAAAACAACTAGAGCAGGTTGACAAAAAATTATATGAACTCTTTAGTACTATTGAACCATTTGAACGTAAACTTTTTCAGCTTACCAATGAACGTGAAACTATAGAACTTGCTATTAAATCTTCTAAAATCATTTTAAACGGAAAGGTTCTAAAATTAATTACCATTCAGGATATTCATAGCGAACTTGATAAAAAGGAAACAGATTCATGGATAAAACTTATTCGAGTATTGACTCACGAGATTATGAATTCTGTGACCCCTATTACTTCTATCTCAGAATCAATTTTACGGTATTATAAAGATGAAAATGGGATAATCCCTGCCATTCAGGTAGATGAAAATAAGATACAAAATACTGCCAAAGGACTTGAAGTAATTAAAAATCAAGGAAATGATTTAATGAGTTTTGTACAATCATATCGTAGCTTTTTAAATGTACCGATTCCTGATAAAAAGATAATCAAGGTTGATGAGTTATTAGAAAAAGTAAGCGTCTTAATTAGTCAGGAAATCGGTTTTGATACTATTTCTTTTAGTATATATAAAAACGCTGATGATCTTGAGATTTATGCTGATGAAAAACAAATCACTCAAATACTTGTAAATCTTTCTAAAAACGCTATTCAATCATTAACTGGGACAAATGAAGCTACCCTACAATTCATTTTAGGCATCACTTCTGATAGAGAAAAATATATCACTGTTAAGGATAATGGCCCTGGGATTCCTCAAGATATTATGGATCAAATATTTGTTCCTTTCTTCACTACAAAACAAGATGGTACGGGTATCGGTCTTAGTCTTTCTAAACAAATTATGCATTTACATGGAGGAAATCTAATCGCTCGTTCTATTCCAAATAGCGAGACTTCATTTACCTTGTTTTTTAAATAAAAAATACGATCATTTTACCTTATCCAATCGTAGTGTTTTAATCAAAGCATCAAAATAAAGGTCTTCCTGCTCAGGGACAATAATAACTTTATACGCTGTATTTTTTATGACATAATGTGATGAAGTTTCTGGATCTAATGTATGAGAATGAAGGTTAACAATTTTCTGGATAAAATCATTGATTAAAAGTACTTCATCATAACTTACCTCTCGTCGAAATGTAGGCTTATCACTTTTATACACTAAATAATCATTTCTAAAACTTAATGACTCTTGTCTACCATCTAAACGATTAAATTGAAAAGTAAAATCTTTTGAAGCAAATATAGTGTTGATATGTTCTACAGTAGGTTCTACGCTACGTGCACAGCTTATTGTGCATATCAAAAATAGAAGTAGTATAATTCTCGGCATTCCTAATCTTTTTTTAGTTAGTCGAAAGATTACTATTAAATACACATAAAAATACCGTAATTAGACATCAGTTTGTCTAAATACGGTATATAATATTATGATTTATCGTTAAAAACGACCAGGCACTTGTATTATTTTGAAGCTAATCGTTTTACAGAACCTTCAAAATCGATATCTTCCAGATTACTAATTAGTAATCCAATCCCTCCAGATTTTGAAGAAATTATATATTCTGTTTGAAATTTTCTGTCTTTTTTATACGCTTTTAAATATTTTAATTTTACAACTTTAGAAGTTGGCGTAAAGAAAAATCGACCATGAATTCTTTTGTATTTCACTTCTTGAATATTGGCTTCATCTTGTAATTGATCACTAAGCGATTGCACGACTCTAGCGGCTCTATGCTCATCAAATTGATAGAAGTCACAAGTATAAATAAATACGTAATTCTCTACATTTGTATCGTCAATAAAAAGTTCAAAATCTACTTTTTTATCTTCTACTTTTTTTAATTCCTGTAAAGCAACCGTTTTAAATTTAGGTTTGTCTTTTAAAGAATCTAATCTTGTTCTAAATTCTTCTGGTGTAGCTTTTACATAATCGCTTGTAAGAACAATCGTATTATTCTTAAATTCGATCTTATTTTTTGAAAATTTAGAGAACCCCTCCTTTTTTTCAGGAATTAGTTCACACCCTACTAAAAGTAGTGCGGTAATCGTCAATAGTAGAAATTTTTTCATAAGGCATTTGTGTTAAATTGTCTAACATGTATCTTAAGGGCATAAGTAATTGTCTTGCAAGATAATAAAAAAAAATCAATTTACGACCATTCAACCGGATTTTTGAGCACTTTAACCAATTTTTCCTCTTCACTTTCCGGTTTCGGCACATGATCATATCGCCATTGTACATGTGGCGGAAGACTCATCAAAATACTCTCTATCCTCCCATTAGTCCTAAGTCCGAACAATGTTCCTTTATCATGAACCAGGTTAAATTCTACATATCTACCACGTCTGATTTCTTGCCAATCTCTTTGTTCTGGAGTGTAAGATATTTCTTTTCTTTTTTCGACAATTGGTATATATGCGTCTAAAAAACTGTTACCTACCTCAGTTACAAAATCATACCAGTTTTCTATTGACATTTCATCATTTGCTTTACAATAGTCAAAAAATAACCCACCTATACCTCTTCCTTCTTCTCGATGTGCATTATAAAAATACTCATCACATTTCTTTTTATAAGTAGTATAAAAATCTGGGTTATGCAGATCACAAGATCTTTTGCAAACTTGATGAAAATGCTTAGCATCTTCTTCAAATAGATAATATGGTGTTAGATCCTGGCCTCCTCCAAACCAACTATCCACTATAGCCCCTGTTTTATCATACATTTCAAAGTATCTCCAATTAGCATGTACTGTAGGCACCATAGGGTTCTTAGGATGTAAGACTAGTGAGAGGCCACAGGCAAAAAAGTCTACATCACCTACATTAAAATAACTTTGCATGGCCTTTGGCAAAGCACCGTGTACACCAGAGATATTAACTCCTCCTTTTTCGAATACATTTCCATTTTCTATGACACGTGTTCTACCTCCTCCTCCTTCTGGCCTTTCCCAAAGATCTTCTTTAAATTTAACTTTACCATCAATGTGTTCTAACTTAGAGGTAATGGTATCCTGAAGTTCTTGTATATATTGATAAAATTTTTCTCTCATTCGTAAAATTAGTTTTATACTATTCTCACCACTGTGAAAATCTATTCTTTAATTTCTTTAGGTTTTTCTGAGGTATTATCTTTTATTGCTATCAGTTTCTTTTCTTCTAAAATCTTAACAGTTTCTGTGGAGGCTGCTACTACAGAAATAGGTAAGGTGATGATAAATCCTAATATTGGTATAAAGAGCATCAATACAAATACGATTCCGTTACCGATAGCTACTCCTCTGTTTTTTCTTACAAACTGAATGCTTTCTTTGTAGTTAAAATGGCGCTCCATAGTATAATCCATATTACCAAACCCTACATAATAGGCTTGTATTAGAAAGATCAATATGGTAAATACAATTCCTATCACAGGTATAAAACTTAGAATAACCAGTGGAATCATAAACAATAATTCTTTGGATAAGTTTCGTAGGTTAATCCGAATACCCCTTAATAGTTGTTGTCTAAAAGAAGTCTCACGATGTACATGTTCTGTTTGGCCTAAAAGGTGGTTTTCTACCTTTTCTGAAACAGGACTCATAAATGGGGCAGATAATGCCATTACTATATGCTTGTATAATATCAACCCTAAAACTAATATCAAAAAGCCTCCTAAGTATGTGCTAATGGTTGCAAAAGTCTCTGCTCCCCATTCCCATACCCAAATTTGTGATATGAACGCACCAAGATTATCTGAAAAGAAGTATGCCAGTGCTACAAAAGATAATCCTGTAACAACACTAATTAAGATAGGAATTGCAAAATATTTCCATAACCCAAGTTGTGAAATGAGTTTAAATGTTCCAAAATAAGCTTTGATTCCGTTGAAAATGTTCTTGAACATAAATAACTATTTTTGATACTGAAATAAATCCAGTACAGATTGATCATTTACTTTTATAAGTACACTTTTAGTAAATTTTGTTTCAATATTCACTAAATGCTTTATTAATCTTCCGAAAGATAAACCAAATCCTTTTTATGATCTAGTATACTATCTATCTCAATTATTTTTTTAGCATTTTTTGTGTTTTCTTTTAAAACGGCTATCATTTCTTCTTCAGAATTATCAATCATAGCATAGAAAATAGCTCTTCCAATTTCATTATTATGTAAATCCATTGCAGTTTCTAATGGATCATTAGGCGCCAGTTTTTCGTGTAGATCAGTTATTTTTTTGGCCCAGATTATAGATTTTTCTCTGCTTTTTGTAACCCTGAACGTTCTCTGACATATCAACAGGTTCCATAGCCCATGTCGAAAAGCGTTTGCTTTTCCGTTTTTATGATGCTTTTTTTGATATAGTAAATCACAAACCTTTATGGTTTGCCTAGTCGCTTTTAATGTTGGATAAATCAATAAAGGTTGTAAAATTAATATGCGTGCAAGTCTAAAAATTTGACGAATACTTAATCCTCTTATTACATTCCAGACATTCATACCTACATCCCATACTCCTTTACAGCATCTACAAATGCTTGTGCGTTTTCTACAGGTATATTAGGTAAAATTCCGTGCCCCAAATTAGCTATATATTTATCTTTACCAAAGGCATCAATCATCTGTTTCACCATCTTTTTGATATCGGCTGGTGGAGATAATAATCTAGAAGGATCAAAATTACCCTGTAATGTGATATTACCACCTGTAAGATATCGTGCATTACGGGCAGAACAGGTCCAGTCTACTCCCAATGCCGAGGCTCCAGAGTTTGCCATTTCCTGTAAAGCAAACCAGCATCCTTTTCCAAAAACAATAACTTCGGTTTCATCTTTTAATGCATCTACAATTTGTTGAATATATTTCCAGGAGAACTCCTGATAATCTACAGGAGATAACATCCCTCCCCAACTATCAAATATTTGCACTGCATTTACTCCAGCAGCCACTTTTGCTTTTAGATATGCTATTGTTGTATCTGTAATCTTTTGTAATAATTGATGCGCTGCCTTTGGTTGTGCAAAACAAAGTTCTTTGGCTTTATCAAAATTCTTAGACCCTTGACCTTGCACTGCATAACATAAGATTGTCCATGGTGAACCCGCAAAACCGATTAAAGGAACACGATTGTCAAGTTGCTCTTTAGTAAGTTTAATAGCGTCCATAACATATCCAAGTTCTTCATACACATCAGGGACAACAACTTGCTCTACATCTTTTAAAGATCGAATAGGATTTGGCAACCAAGGTCCAATACCGTCTTTCATCTCAACTTCAATATTCATAGCTTGAGGAATCACCAAAATATCACTAAACAAAATAGCTGCATCAGGGCCAATAATATCAATAGGTTGTACTGTTATTTCAGAAGCCAATTCTGGAGTTCTACAACGAGTAAAAAAATCATATTTTGCTTTTAAAGCTCTAAACTCTGGCAGGTATCTCCCTGCCTGACGCATCATCCATACTGGTGGTCGTTCTACCGTTTCTCCTTTTAATGCTCTTAGAAATAGATCGTTTTTTAGCTGTGTCATCTTATATATGTTATCCTAAATTAATAGGCTATTTTGTTTTTATATTTTTAAATAGATTCTGGCTGGAGTCTATACTGAGCGTAGACGAAGTGCCAGAAGAATAATTCATTTATTATTAAAATATTTTACAGCTTGAACTATCACATTCTCTACTGTAGGTTTATTTGCTATAATAATATCATTTGTATATTTTTTAGCTTCTGAAGCAGTTGTACTTCCTATACAAAAGGAAATACTCTCTCCAATACTGTTTTCTGAAACGTAACTTTGAATTCCAGAAGGGCTAAAAAATAGAATCCCATCAAATGAACGGTTAAATTTAATAGCTGTTTGATGTGTCTTATATACTATCTGTTCATCCAGATGTACATTATTTTGGTTCAAATATTCTGGTAACTCATCTCTTCTCAAATTTCCACAGAAAAACAAAAAAGATTCACTTTTATACTTTTTTACAATGATTTCGGCTAATTCTATTGCATTTTGAGCAGTTTCTACCACATTTTGTCCATTTCCTTCTAAAAGCTTTTTGGTCGTTGCACCGACACAAAAACAATTCTGAATATTGATTTTAGCATTTTGAATTGCTTTTACTGCATTTTTGCTCGTAAAAATTGCATTTTGAATTTGCTGTTTGATTTCAACATTCAAAAGTTCGATCTGTATAGGGTCATATTCTACAAAACGAACTCCTGCATTAAGTAATAACTCTTTTTGAGGTGTGGTTAGTTTTTTTGCAGATAATATGGTTGCTGAGATATTCAATCTATTTCATTTCTGCTTTTATCTCCTTCATTAATTCTCTTCCTCCATTATTCAATATTTCCTGCGCGCACTTTTTACCAAAGTCTTGTTTATCACCAATATCAACCTGCTTGATCACTTCAATTTTGCGACTTCCATCAAGGCTAAACAAAGCTCCTGTAAAATCAATTGTTTCTTTCTTCATTACTGCCAATGCTCCAATGGGCGCTGTACATCCTCCTTCTAATTCTCTTAGAAACTCGCGCTCTATATGTACACAAATTTCAGAAGTACTATGATTCAATTTTGATAATGCTTCTCTACAATATGTATCTTCTTCTTTTGCAACTGCTAGCATCGCTCCTTGTGCTGGTGCCGGAATCATCCAATTTAAATCGATAAAATGTTCCGGTTTTAGATTAATGCGTTCTAACCCGGCAGCTGCAAATATAGCTCCGTTCCAATCACTATCGGTAAGCTTCTGCATCCTTGTATTTACATTTCCTCTTAAATCAACAACGGTATGTTTATTATATTTATGAAGCCATTGTGCTTTACGTCTAAGACTACCTGTGGCAATGACACCATCTTTTTGTAGAAAATCTAACCCTTTATGTACCAGAATATCATTTACATTTGCTCGTTCCAAAACGGCACCTTCGACAATTCCTTTGGGCAACGCTGTCGGAACATCCTTCATAGAATGTACTGCAATATCAACATCACCATTTAACATGGCTACATCTAACGTTTTTGTAAAAATTCCTGTAATTCCTAATTCGTAAAGTGGTTTATCCAAAACGATATCACCCATCGATTTTACTGCAACAATTTTGGTTTCATACCCTAAATCTTCAAGATATTTTTGTACTGTGTTAGCTTGCCAAAGTGCTAATTCACTATCCCTTGTACCTATACGAATTGTTTTAGCCAAGACTATTTATTTTGATGTAGTTGGAAAACTTTTTGAATCAGTTCTATGCTCTCATCTGCCGAAGTATGTTCGTTCTTGAGATGATTTGCAAAATGATTGGTGATTTTTTGAATAATTCGATTACTCACTATATCTGCATGTTCCTCATCAAAATCTGAATATTTCTTTCGCTGCAAATTAATCTCTGCTTCTTTTAACGTAATCAGTTTATTCTTTAGTGCTTTGATGGTAGGAGCAAATTTTCTAGTCTCTAACCAGCTATCAAATTCTGCTTTTATTTCCTCGATAATGCTTTCTGCTTGAGGGATGTGTTCTTTTCTTCTACGTAATGTCCTATCTGTCATTTTTGATAAATCATCCAGATGTACTAATGTTACATTTGGTAATTCTGTTACATCAAGAGCTACATTGCGAGGGATTGATAAGTCAAGAATTAATAATGGCTTATCAGAATGAATTAACTGTTTAGATATTGTAGGCTTTTGAGCTCCTGTTGCTACAATAAGAACGTCAGAATTCTTAATTTCTGACTGAATATTAGCATATTCTTTTACCAAAAGATTAAACTTACCTGCTATTTTCTCTGCTTTATCTTTGGTTCTGTTAATAAGAACAATATGCTCATTTTTGGTATGTTTAACCAAGTTTTCGCAAGTGTTTCTCCCTATTTTACCCGTGCCAAAAAGTAATAAATTCTTATCAGATACATGAGGAACTCTAGCAAGAATATATTGTACTGCTGCAAAACTCACTGAGGTTGCACCGCTAGAAATTTCAGTTTCATTTTTAATGCGTTTACTAGCCTGAATAACCGCATTGACCAAACGCTCCATGAAAGGATTCACCATATTCTCCTTTTTGGATTGTTTAAAACCATTTTTTATTTGACTAATAATTTCAAAGTCACCAAGAATCTGGCTATCCAAGCCAGTTCCTACTTTAAAAAGGTGTGAAACGGCGGCAGTATTTTTATGAACATACGCTACTTTCTCAAATTCTTCGACAGTACCATGTGTATGTTCACAAAGTAATTTAATTAACTGAAAAGGATGTTCTGCAAAACCATATAATTCTGTCCTATTGCAGGTAGAAATTACAACTAAAGAAGGAATTCCTTCATTGTTGGCTTGTCTAAGAATATTGTTTTTAGCCTCATCATTGATACTAAAGTTACCCCTAACTTCGGCATCAGCTTTTTTATAACTGAGGCCAATTGCATAAAAATATTTTCCTATAGCTCGCATTTGGGGCTCCATGTAAATCCTATTCCTTAATTTATTGAGAACAAAACTAATTTACAAATGCATTATAAAGTAACGCTAGAAGAACAATAAGTAACGGAAAATGGTATTTTTGACATTTTTTATATCAAAAACTCCCGAAAACCCTTATTTTTGTTATGATTATGTAAAACTCATAGCGATAGTTTAGATTAATTCTAAATTAAAAAAATTAGTAATTATGGAAATTGAATTGAAAAATAACGCTCCAGGGATTTTGGAAGAAACTCAGATTGAAGATGGTTTTCATATTCTAAAATTTCAGAACGAAACCAATGATGATCAGTGTGTTATAAGAGAAATCAACAGTAGTTATATTCAATTTCATTTCTGTGTAAAAGGGGCTGTAAAATTTAATTTTAACAATGGTAGTTATGCCATCAGTTTAACTGAAGAGAATTCACTTTTACTTTACAATCCTCAACGCGATTTACCAATGAATCTCGAAATGGAAAATGATTCCTGGTTAATTACAGTTCTTATTTCTATAAAAAAGTTTCACTCTTTATTTTCCAGAGAAGCAGACTATATTCCGTTTCTTGGAGAAGGTAATCGCGATAAAAAATATTATACCGATGCAATAATTTCTCCTGCGATGGCTGTAGTTTTAAATCAAATCATGAATTATAGCCTACATAAATCTATTAAACTATTATATTTTAAAGGAAAAGCTTACGAATTACTAAGTCTTTACTTTAACAGGCCAGAAAATGCAGATATAGAACAGTGTCCTTTCTTAGTAGATGAAGAAAATGTATTAAAGATTCGAAAAGCCAAAGAGATCATTATCGCTCGTATGGCAGAACCCCCTACATTACAAGAATTATCCAACGAAATTGGACTTTCATTAAAAAAACTTAAAGATGGTTTCAAACAAATCTATGGCGAACCAGTATATACATTCTTATTTGACTACAAAATGGAAGTCGCCAGACAACTATTAGCTTCAGGAAGTCATAATGTAAATGAAGTTGGACTAAAAGTAGGCTACAGTACGGCAAGTCATTTCATTGCCGCGTTTAAAAAGAAATTCGGCACTACTCCAAAAAAATATGTAATGAGCCTAAACTAATATTGTCATTACTAATTAGATATTACTCTTTAGGAATCCCAACACCTTTTTGTAAGGATACTATAGAATCATACATCCCCTGATCATCATCAGAGGCATCAGCCAAAACCGATACAAAATCAAATTGTTCTAGAAGTTCCAAAACAAAAGATAATTTCTCTTTTTCGACATCCACAATTATTCGTTTCATGTGTTTTTTTATTTTGTTTGTTAACCATCACATGGAAACTTTAACAATTAAAATAAACATTTAGTACACAACACTAGATATTATTTTAATTGAGTCGGTTTCATCTTTGCTTTTTAATCATTTAAAAATACTAAAAATAAAATTACTCGACTTTCAGTTTGTTACAATTTAACGTAATTATAAATTCTTCATACGTATCTTTACATTAATCTATTAAATTTCAAAGCTCTATATGCCTTCTTCTCCTAATTTAAAAGAAATCCTACAAGAGTTTTATACAGATAACAATTTTGGTGAAGATGGTAATGCCTACAATAAAATTGCATGGTTCGACTTCAAAGTGATAAAAATACCTCTTCCAAATCCAAAAGGAAGACAAGAAATACTCTATATACATGATCTTCATCATTTACTACATAATAAATCTACAAAATGGAGTGACGAAGTGTTTATAACTGGATGGGAAATCTCTACTGGATTAGGAACTCATTATATGGCTTGGGTATTTTCTTTTACAGCTTTTTTTATTGGAGTATTCACGTATCCAAAACAATTATTCCTTGGATTTAGTAAAGGTGCTAGTACAAAAGGAATTATTAGCCTCAATCTCAGCAAAAAAGATCTTCTTTCTTTATCTCTGGAAGAACTAAAATCTAAAACCCTAATTGACATTCATCATAATACAAAACCTTCTTTTTCATTAGTACTTAGGTTCTCTATATTTGTATTGATAAGTCTTATCATCTTTTTATTACCAATCCTCCTAATAGTTCGTATTTTTGTTTTCTGAAAAAGAAATACTATGAGTAAAGGAGTTCTCCTCGTTAATCTTGGGTCACCAGACAGTACTGACCCAAAAGATGTGAAAAAATACCTTGGTGAGTTTTTAATGGACCCCAGAGTAATTGATGTTCCTCTTTGGGCACGAACCTTACTGGTAAAAGGAATAATTCTAAATACCAGACCAAAAAAATCTGCCGCAGCATATAAAAAAATATGGTGGAAAGAAGGTTCTCCTCTTATCGTATTATCTGAAAGATTGCAAAAAAAAGTCGCCGATCGCACGTCTGTCCCGATAGGTTTGGCTATGCGTTATGGAGCAATGAGTATCAAAAAAGGATTGCAAGAATTGCATGATAAAGGTGTTAATGAAGTTATGATAGTACCTTTATACCCTCAGTTTGCAATGGCTACCACTGAGACTATTCTGGTACTGGCAGAAGAGTTACGGGCAGAGCATTTCCCCAATATGAAAATTACGGATGTTCCTGCTTTTTATAACAAACCTGAGTATATCGAAGTCCTTTCTGGCAGCATTAAAGAACATCTAGAAGGTATTGAATATGAACATCTTTTATTTAGCTATCACGGAGTACCCGAAAGGCATATAAGAAAGAGTGATATTAGTAATGGGAACTGTAAAATGGATGGAAAATGTTGCTTTAAAAAAGGATCAAAGCAACACGAGTTCTGTTATCGTCATCAATGTGAGATGACAACGGTGCAAGTAGCTAAAAAACTAGGACTTAAAAACGGAACTTATTCTACTTCATTTCAATCTCGTTTAGGTTTTGATCCATGGTTAAAACCTTATACCGATCGTACCATCGAACGAATGGGAAAAGAAGGTATTAAAAAAATGGCTATTGTAACTCCTGCTTTTGTTTCAGACTGCTTAGAAACATTAGAAGAAATTGCGATGGAAGGAGAAGAAATATTTCACGAAGTTGGAGGTAAAGAATTTACTACTATTCCTTGTCTTAATGATCGGGATGATTGGGCAGAAGTTGTAGCTAACTGGATTAATGAGTGGGTTTCAGTAAAAACCCAACTTGTATAATGGCAAAAGTCTCCTCTGAAGCCCTAGGAAATGAACCTATTGGAAAATTGCTTATCAAACAAGCTGTTCCTGCTTCTATTGGAATATTAGTAATGTCTCTTAATATTCTTATCGATTCTATTTTTGTAGGGAATTGGATAGGCTCTATTGCATTTGCTTCTATCAATGTTGTACTGCCTGTATCTTTTTTTATCGGAGCAATAGGCATGTCTATTGGCGTAGGAGGTTCTAGTATTATTTCACGTGCTTTAGGAGCAGACACTAGAGAAAAAGCTTTAAGAACCTTCGGAAATCAGATTTCTCTGGGATTTCTATTTATGGTTTCCCTAGTAGTTCTGGGACTAATCTTTGTTGACGACATTATTCCAAGATTTGGAGGGAAAGGTGATATTTTTGAACCTGCAAAGATTTATTATACCATCCTTTTATATGGAGTCCCTATTCTTGGATTTGCAATGATGGGTAATACTGTGATCAGAGCAGAAGGCAAACCAAAATTTGCGATGACTGCAATGATTATCCCGACGATCAGTAATTTACTTCTAGATTACATTCTTATAAAAGTATTAGATATGGGAATGCATGGAGCAGCTTGGGCAACCACAGGTTCGTACTTAGCATGTTTCTTATACATTTTTTGGTTTTTTTCTTCAAAAAACTCCGAGCTTAAGATTAGTTTTCGTCACCTTAAGTTACAAAAGGATATTGTTTCTGAAATTGCCAAACTAGGAGGAGTAACGCTCTCTAGACAAGCTGTAGTAAGTGTCACCTATTTATTGATGAATAATATCTTGTTTGATATAGGACAAGAAGGTCTAGTAGCCGTATATGCTATCATTGGGAGAATGCTTATGTTTGCTTTATTCCCTGTTTTTGGAGTTACCCAAGGGTTTTTACCTATTGCAGGGTATAATTATGGTGCTCAACAATACCAGCGTGTACGTGAAACTATAAATACTGCAATTACTTATGCAGCAATTGTAGCAACATTAGTTTTTATTGGGTTAATGATCTTTCCATCAGAAATTACTTCTTTATTTTTGAGTAACGATCCTAATTTAGCCCCTAAAGAATTAGCATTAAATCAATTTGTTTTATCTCATACTTCAACGCCCATGCGGTGGGTTTTTGCAGCTACCCCAATTATAGCCCTTCAGCTTATCGGTGCTGCTTATTTTCAGGCAGCGGGAAAAGCAATTCCGGCTTTACTACTTACACTATCCAGGCAAGGATTCTTTTTTGTCCCTTTGATTCTTATACTTCCAAAATTTTATGGGGAGCTCGGAGTTTGGATCTCCTTCCCCGTTGCAGATATACTATCCACAATTGTTACCGGGTATTTTTTAAACCGAGAAATACGAACAAAGCTTTCAGTTACAAAAACTACCTGATTTCTATCTGCATTTTATTCAACCCTTTGTCAATTAAATAGTCATAAAATTCATTTTGAGCTCCAACTTTGGCATGATGCAACAAAGTAAAACCATGAGGTCCTTTAGCAAAAATCAAATCTGGATACATTTCCAAAATCGGCTTTACCAATTCTATCTTGCCAAGCATTATTAACACAAAAAGGTTAACCCTGGCTCCTTGAGAGATTAAATATTCTGCAACCTCTTTATTGCCTACATGGCCAGCTCCTTCAATAGCTTCTTCAAAATCTCCATTTCCCCAATCATAACGACTATATATTAAATTGGGTTGTTCTGCCAACATTTCTTTTACTTTTTTAATATCCCCGTGACCTGCCGACACAAATTCTTTTACCAGTTTAACATCGACTGGATCTGGATTTTGTATAGATTCTGAGTAGATTAAATGTGGAGTTGCAGTTGCTAAAGCAATCCCTCCCAATGAGTTTCTAATAAATGTTTTTCTGTCCATCTGGTTTTTGTTTTAGTTCGTTTTTGTTGCAGCTTTACTAATAATCTTCCACTCTCCTTCAATTTTTTTTAGCAAAAAAATATCTACATATCGTATGTCTTTTCCTTTAGCCTTAATTTCGGCTTTTGCCATCGCAATATCATTTTCTTGATCTATAGATAATATTTTTCCAATTCGTCCATTAAATTTGCCTTCTTCTTTCTTTTCAAACCAAGATGCATACTCTTGTATAGGTACGATCCATAGTTTTTTGTCTTTATGCGTGAGGAACAAATTTGCTTCTGCATAAAAAGCCTGTTTAATAGATTCTGTTTTATTATATGAAGTCCCTTCAAGATACGCATTGATTGTAGTTCTAATTTGATCTTCTTCATTGGTTTCAAAAGAAGTTTTACCCAAAGGATATATTGGTTCTAAAACCTTACGATCTCTCACGACACCATTAGCGTCCTGATAAAGTAAGTATGAACCTCCCCATAACATTTCTGGAAATTTAAATATTTGAGTAGTCATTTCAGAAAAAGATCTTACGGATACTCCTGTTTTAGGATTAGATATCTTTTCTATAGCCTCTGAAATAGAAAACCACTCTGCTTGCTTCATATCTGATGGTGTTTTCAATATACCTCCATTCATCTTTGCAGAATAATGACTACGATATGATACTTCATTCTTAAATTCATATTTATATGTAAAAAGTCCCTTTAGTTGATGTTCTGATATTTTTAATCCAAATTTGGAAGCTAAACTATCAAGTGATTCTTTAATAGATTGTCTTGTATTATTCCTTATCCCTGGTGTAGACCACCCATATTCATTATTTTGTAATAAGACTTCATTGTTTTCATTAAAAATCAATAGACGTTGAACAGTATAATTGTCAATTTTATTTTTTTCTTGTGCTAAGGAAACCTGCACAATTAATAGTAATATAAAAGCTATTTTTTTCATTTCTAAATTTTAGTTACACACAAATTTGATTGGAAATCATTCATGAATAGTGACACTATTCTTTATCCGTACTATCTTACCCTGATCTTCATCGGTCAACATATAGAGTTTTCCATTTGGGCTTTGCGCTATTTTTCTTGAGCGCACTCTATCATCAACAAATAATTCTTCTGCACTTTTTATACTTTTATTTTCTATTCTAAATCGCCAAAGGCTACCTCCAGATAGTCCTGGAACCAATAAATCATTTTTCCATTCTAGAAATTCATCTCCCGTATAAAACATAAGTCCGGTTGGAGCCACGGTATGTTTCCAGTACCAAACAGGATCTGTAAAGGACGCTCCTTCAAGTCTGGGAGGAACATAATCCCGACTTCGATAACCACCAGTAGTAATGATTGGCCATCCATAATTTGCTCCCGGAGTTAACAAGTTGATTTCGTCACCCTGACGAGTACCATGTTCGCTAAACCAAATATTTCCAGTTTCTGGTTGTACTGTTATTCCTTGTGCTGCTCTAATTCCCGCTGCATAAATACCCGGAATAGCTGTTGCACCAAAATCTGGATTATCCTTTGGGATACTTCCATCAGAATTTATTCTATAGATTTTACCTCGTTTGTCTGTTACATCCTGAGCAATTGGTATTTTGGGTTCATCAATTTCTTTAAACAATCGCTCTCCCATTGTAATGTATAGCTTATGATCAGGACCAAATGTCATTCCTCCTCCGTAGTGAAAATATTCTCTTGTAAAAGGTCCAGCTTCTAGTAAGGTTTTAATATTGATTAAAGAGTCATTCTCCAGTACAGCACGAACCACTTTGGTAGCACTTCCTTTGCCTTTTTGTTTGGCTGCATAAGAAAGGTAAATATGTTTGTTACTATTGAAATCTGGATCTAATACCACTTCAAAAATACCCGAATTATCTCCTCTGTACACTACTCTTAGACTATCAGTAAGGTCTTTGGGAAATCCTTTTATGATTTCTTTCTTCTTAGAAATTAAATTTACTTTTAAAAGACCTCCATCTTTTTCGGATACTAAAACTTCATCTTCTGATAAAAAAGCAATACTCCATGGATGATTAAGACTATCAATTATAGTTTCTTTTACAGGAGATGTTTTTGAAGAAATAGTCTGAATAGGTTTTTCGACTTTACTACAACTTAGTGTTCCTAAAAGCAATAAGAGGATTACTCTGTTCATGTTTTTTGATTTTGAATTCTGACCGCAAAATCCAAAAGATGCTACTAAAAACCTTTAAAAATCATGATCTTTAAAACGAAAAAGATCTTAAACCGTACTAAATTGATTTTTGTACTGTGAAGGAGTGCGTCCAGTTTCAGATTTAAAAGCCAAATTGAAAGAAGTTACATTACCAAAGCCACAATCATATGCAATAGTAGCCATTTTCTCTAATGCATAATTGGGGTTAATCAGTAAAGTCTTGGCTTTTTCTATTCGATAATGATTTACAAATTCTGAAAAGTTTTTTTGCTCATTTTCATTAATCACCTGAGATAATTCTCTGGTAGTAACCGATAGTTTATCTGCTATGGTTTGTAGTGAAATCCTTGGATTCAGATACACTTCCCGATCTTCAAACATCTCCTTTACTTGCTGAAGTAATTTTTTTGAAGCAGTACGATCAATCGTTGATTTGCTATATTTTTCTAATGCAAAAACATGTCTTTTTAATAATAAATAGGAAAAACCATAAACCAATATAGAATAAAGAATAGCTCCTCCAATATAAAAAGGGATGAATCCTATAAAATTACTTAGATAAAAACACCAGATAAGACAAGCTCCGATTACAATCGTACGATACCATTTTAAAAGTTGAGGATTAGCGACTTTCCTTCTTTTATAAATGTAAGTCCAAGATAAAATAAGATAAATGGCCAGATGAAAGACTACCAATCCATAACTTAAGTAGGATTCGAAATTTTTGACATTGGGAATCAATTTACTGCATAGAACAAAAAGTACAAACGGAATCAGGTGTAGATAATGTAGCTTTGAAAAAACGGCATTTTTGTTTAGAAGTGCTTTTCCATAAAACCATAAAAACGGACCAGACAATAAAATTCCTGAAATACCAAGATTGCGATACCAGGGATCAAGAACCATATAATTATTAAAAACCGATTTGGTAATTCTTATGGTTAATCCCAATAATACAAATGCCAGAAATGTATTGGCTTTTCTGTTTCCTTTTTTAAGGGTAAACAAATAAAAACACAAGAATAGAGCTTGGGCTAAACCCAAACAGCTTAAAACAAGTATAAAACCATCTTTGACCATATTTCAAAATTAGGAATGATCTTATAAGGTAAGGTTAAAATTACGTGAAAATCTTTTGGAATAATTTTTAATTCCAGACTTTAGTGCCCCATCAAATCTACTTATTACAATTTTTCTAAAAAGTGCTAAGAGTATGTTTAAAAAGAATATGAATTGAAAATGAATAGTTTGAGGTTTTGATGAAGTTTCAAATGCTGAGCATATCGAGATATTTGAAGTTTTTGAAACAAAATCATAGTTTTCAAAATAGTAGTTTTCAAGAAATAAGGTTTTTAAACATACTCTAAGGTATTTTTCAACTAAAACACAACTCACATGTACTCACATTTTACTAAAGCAATTTGTATTCTGTTTTTTGCTTTTGGAAGTATTTTCACAATCAATTCTCAATCTTATAATCAAGAGCTATATGATGCGCTGGAGTATAGACTAATTGGACCTTTTCGAGGCGGACGTAGTGCTGCTGTAACCGGAGTTTCGGGAAAACCCAATTTATTCTATTTTGGCGCTACTGGTGGTGGAGTATGGAAAACTACCGATGGTGGTCGTACATGGTCAAATATTTCTGATGGTTTCTTTGGAGGGTCTATTGGATCGATCGCTGTATCCAAAAGTGACCCAAATGTAATTTATGTAGGTGGTGGAGAAAAAACGTTGCGTGGTAATGTATCCTCTGGATACGGGGTTTGGAAAAGTGTTGACGCAGGAAAAACATGGGTACAAGCTGGTTTACCTAATAGTAGACATATTCCTAGAATAAGTATACATCCTACTAATCCAGATATCGTATATGCCGCGGCTTTAGGAAATATATATAAACCTACAGAGGATCGAGGAGTATATAAAAGTAATGACGGTGGTAAAACATGGAATAAAGTACTATTCGCAAATCAAGATGCGGGTGCTGTAGATTTAACATTAGATCCTAATAATCCAAGGATTCTATATGCTTCTACCTGGAACGCCAGAAGAACACCATATAGTTTAAGCTCTGGAGGAAATGGTTCTGCGTTGTGGAAAAGTACGGATAGTGGAAAAACATGGAACGAGATTTCGAAAAATAAAGGATTCGCCAAAGATACCCTAGGCATCATGGGAATAACGGTTTCGCCGGTAAATAGCGAACGTGTTTGGGCCATAGTAGAAAATAAAGAAAAAGGTGGTGTGTATCGCAGTGATGATGGTGGTGATACATGGAAACAATTGAATAGTAGTAGAAGCTTACGTCAACGTGCCTGGTACTATAGCCGTATCTATGCCGACCCACAGGATATAGATGTGGTGTATGTGGTAAACGTTTCTTATCACAAGAGTAAAGATGGTGGTAAAAATTTTAGTAGTTATCGCGCGCCACATGGAGATCATCATGATCTTTGGATTGCTCCAGAAAATCCAAAACGTATGGTTATAGGTGATGATGGTGGTGCACAAATTACTTACGACGGAGGAGAAACCTGGAGTACTTATCATAACCAACCAACTTCTCAATTTTATAGAGTTACCACAGATAATAGCTTTCCGTATAGAATTTACGCAGCACAACAAGATAATTCTACAATAAGAATCAAGCATAGAAGCACAGGTCGATCTATATCAGAAAATGACTGGGAAAGAACAGCTGGCGGAGAATCAGCTCATATCGCAGTTGACCCCAAAGATAATGACGTTGTATATGGCGGAAGCTATGATGGATTTCTGACACGCATAAACCACAGAACAGAAACCGTTCGATCTGTTAGCGTATGGCCAGACAATCCTATGGGACACGGAGCAGAAGATATGAAGTATCGTTTCCAATGGAACTTCCCGATATTATTCTCAAAGCATAATCCAAACAAATTATATACGTTTTCTAATCGTGTGCATGTCACTGAAAACGAAGGACAAAGCTGGAAAGTAATCAGTCCAGATCTTACCAGAAATGATCCTGACAAGCAAAAATCATCTGGAGGGCCCATTACACAAGACAATACTTCTGTAGAATATTATTGTACAATATTTGCTGCTGCAGAAAGTCCAATCAAAGAAGGGTTGCTTTGGGTTGGAAGTGATGACGGATTGATTCATATAAGTCAAGATGGAGGTGCTACATGGAATAATGTTACACCAAAGGGAATGCCCGAATGGATGATGATCAATAGTATTGAGCCTAGTGCTTTTGCTGAAGGAACCTGTTATATTGCAGGAACCAAATATAAATCTGGTGACTTTGCCCCATATCTCTATAAAACTACAGATTATGGGAAATCATGGACCAAAATTACTAATGGAATCAAAAGCGAGCATTTTACCCGCGTACTTCGTGAAGACCCTAAACAAAAAGGATTACTGTATGCTGGTACCGAAACCGGTATGTATATCTCTTTTAATGACGGAGCAGCATGGCAATCTTTACAGCTTAATTTACCAATTGTTCCCATTACTGATTTAACGATCAAAGATAACAATCTGATTGTGGCTACTCAAGGAAGAAGCCTTTGGATTATAGATGATCTTACTGTATTACATCAATTAAATAATACGATAAAGACTCAAAATCACATTTTATACAAGCCAAAAGATTCGTATCGAATGAGTGGCGGAAGTATTAAAGACTCTAAAACAGAAGGTACCAATCATCCTGCAGGAGTGATGACCTATTTCTATCTTAAAAATTATGATAAAGAAAAAGATACCATCTCGTTGACTTATTTTAATACTAAAAATGACACCATAAAATCCTTTAGTACAAAAGCAAAAGAGAAAAAAAATCAATTAAAAATAGAGGAAAAAGGAGCTCAAATGTTTGCTTGGAATATGAGAGGGGATGGAGCAGAAAAATTAGATGGTATGATCTTATGGTGGGCTAATCTTAATGGGCCAAAAGCCGTTCCTGGCAATTATAAAGTTAGCCTTACTATAAATGGCAAAGAAGCATCAAGAAAATCTTTTACCATTTTAGCTGATCCCAGAGCAGAGTCTACTGTGCAACAAATGCAGTCTCAATTTGATTTCATCACCAGTGTAAACAAAACTGTAGACAGAGCTCATAAATCTATAAAGAAAATCAAAAAAATAAATAAGCAACTAAAAGCATTTGCAACGCAGTATAAGGATAATGAATCAACAAAAGATTTGGTAAAAAAGGCTTCAGAATTACAAAAACAATTTGGTGAGATCGAAAAAGCTTTATATCAAACAAAGAATAAAAGTAATCAAGATCCATTAAATTTTCCTATTAAGCTGACCAATAAGCTTGGTCATCTTAATTCGTTAGTTGGTATGGGAGATTTTGGACCTACAGAACAGGATATCGCTGTAAAAAATGAACTTACCAAAAAGATTGATGAGCAATTGAGCGCTTTTGACAAATTAATTTCTGAAGAAATTAAAAGTTTTAATACAGAGTTCAATACCTTGCAACTTAATTATCTTTTTGTAGAAAAATAAATGCTCGAATATTATAATTACATAAAATCCCTGCACCTCATCTTTGTGATTACATGGTTTGCAGGGTTATTTTATATACCCAGACTATTTGTATATCAGATCGAGGCTTCGCAAAAACCATCTCCTGATAAAGAAATTCTGGGAAATCAACTTAAGCTAATGGCCAAACGTCTTTGGTTTATCATCACATGGCCTTCTTCTATCTTAGCCACTTTATTTGCAATTTGGTTACTGGTTTTAATGCCTGGCTGGCTAGAACAACCATGGATGCATGTTAAGTTAGGTTTTGTGGTATTACTCATCCTTTATCATCTTAAATGTCATCATATCTACAAACAGCTTCAAAATGATATCATAAAATGGTCTTCTAATCAAATGCGAATGTGGAATGAGGGCTCTACAATTATACTTTTTTCAGTAATTTTTCTCGTCGTTGTCAGAGATGCTGTTAACTGGATTTATGGCGTCATCTCAATCATATCTCTATCTATATTACTTATGATGGGAATCAAACTTTACAAAAGAATCAGGGATAAAAACCCTGAGGCTTAGTACAAATTAAAACTGCGTTAGGGATAGAAGTGGCATCCTTTTTTTCTTGTCATACTGAGCTTGTCGAAGTATACAAGCAAAAAAAGATAAAACGAATAGCCTGGCCCGAACACCCAAGAAAATAATCAAAGTAAAATCGCAAGTATCTTGAATTTTATTCCACAAACATATCAGACCAAATCAGGAAAATCTATATTGATTCGAGAAGCTACTCCAGAAGATGCCCAAAAGTTATTAGAACTTAAACTTCAATATCTTAAAGAAACAGATACTATACCCTTATTCGATTATGAATACACTAATACCATAGAAGAAGAAGGAGCATTAATTCAACGCCTAAAAAAGAATCCTAATTGCTTACTACTTATTGCAGAGAATAATGGAAATATAATCGGAAACATTGATCTTACAGGCAGTTGGAGAAAAAAAATGGAGCATACTGCCATGATTGGTATGGGTATACATACAGCATGGCAAAATCAAGGAATTGGTACTTTATTGATCCAAAATGTATTGACATGGTCAACACAAAATACCCTATTAAAACTACTCTGGTTAGAAGTTTATGCTACGAATCTTCCTGGTATTAGATTATATAAGAAAATGGGATTCAAGGAATCTGGATTTATTGAGAATTTCTTTCTTGAAGAGGAAAAATATGTAGATAAGGTTACAATGATTGTTAATCTTTGAGGTTACTTTTTCTCAAGATGTGATAACAAAAAGACTGCCTAATTATTTTTAGACAGCCTCTTAATTTATAAGTGCATTACTTATTTTATCTACATAACCTGTTACTTCTATTGCTATACATTCTTCTTACAGCCCTACGATCGTTTACAGAAACATTGTTTGCATTAAAAACCACACTAGGATTTGATCCAGAAGTCATAATCGAACTAGTATCATTATTAGGTGTTCCAGGCACCTGTGTTCCAAAAAACCCTTGTTCTGCATGAAGAAACCCGATATTATGTCCAATTTCATGAGTTAATATATTACCCCATTCTCTAGCCGTTACTGGATCTCCATCAATACTAGGTTCATTAAGATTCAAAATAATCAAACCTCCTTCTACTCCATTGGTAGGAAACTCTCCTAGACCCCAACCACCTATTTCACCAGGTCTTGCCAAACGGACGAGAATATCAGGATTAGAGGTAACTTCTACTAATCGAAGCGTTGTATTATTCACCCTATTCCACAAGTTAATACCTCTTTGAAATCCTCTTCCTGCTGCATTATTACCCAAAGCATTCTGAATACGAATATTACCTGCTCTGTTACAATTAACAATACCAAAAAAAGCTTGTTTTTGGTAGTTATCTTCTTTTAGTGTTTCTTCGGTGAAGAAAATATCTCCATCTACAATATATCCTCCTTTAGTGGATGTAACGGATGTTTTATCCATATCAAATCCCATACTCTGTAATTTTGATAAAATTTCGGAAGATATATCCTGTTGAGTAATTGTACTGTCTTGTTGAACATCATTGTCAACATCACTAGAACATCTTGTCATACCAATAGCAATAACTATCAGCATAGCTAATTTAAAAGTTTTCATAATTTGTATATATTTAAGTTGAATGTTGAAATTATTAAAACACTGATACTAAAACAACTAAATTGTTACATATTTAACATTTTAGACTAATTTGTATTTAATTCTTGATTCTTAGTTAAGCGAAAAAATAATGATGGTCAGGTGTATAAAATTTGGTTTTATGTGTTAGGGTGTCGTTGTTAAGACTTTTCATTATCTTCGTGCAACTTTTTAGCATAATTCTATGATCAAATCCATGACAGGCTTTGGGAAGTCGGTTCTACAACTTCCTACAAAAAAAATCACTATAGAGGTTAAATCACTCAACAGCAAAAACCTAGACCTTAATGCTCGAATTCCTTCACAATACCGTGAAAAGGAACTCCAGATGAGAAATACCATAGCAAAAACTTTGGTTAGAGGTAAAGTTGATTTTGGATTATATGTAGAAGCTACTGGTGAAGAAACATCAAATAAAGTTAACGAGGCTATTGTAAAAGAGTACATCAGGCAACTATCCAATGTACATCAAGGTGATACTACAGAATTGTTAAAAATGGCTGTTCGAATGCCAGATGCCTTAAAAACTGAACGTGAACAAATTAATGAAGAGGAATTTAAAGCCATAACCGATGCTCTTAATACAGCACTTGTAGAAATAGAATCCTATAGAAATGATGAGGGAAAAGCATTAGAAAAAGATTTTAACCTTCGTATCAAAAACATAGGTGAATTACTAGAAAAGGTAATACAAATTGATCCGGAACGTATGACTGCCGTAAGAGAAAAATTACAAAAAGCTGTTTCTGATCTAAAAGAAGAGGTAGATCAAAATCGTTTTGAGCAAGAATTGATTTATTATCTTGAAAAATTCGATATTACTGAAGAAAAAGTGAGATTAGCAAATCATTTAGAATACTTTGCTACCACATTAAATTCTGCCGATTCTAATGGTAAAAAACTAGGGTTTATAACTCAGGAAATAGGTCGTGAGATCAATACTATTGGTAGTAAATCTAACTACGCACCTATGCAACAATTGGTGGTTCAGATGAAAGATGAACTCGAAAAAATTAAAGAACAATTGCTAAATGTATTGTAAATGAGCCAAGGTAAACTTATTGTACTTTCGGCACCCTCTGGAAGTGGAAAAACTACTTTAGTTAAATATTTACTTAATCAAGAGGAATTAAATCTTGGATTTTCAATTTCTGCTGCTTCCCGAGAACCTCGTGGAGCTGAAATTCATGGGAAAGATTATTATTTTTTATCCTTAAGAGAATTCAAAAACAAAATCAAAGCTGATGAATTTCTAGAATGGGAAGAAGTCTATCGGGATAACTTTTACGGAACTTTAAAAACCGAAGTGCAGCGACTTTGGGATAGTGGTAAACATGTAATTTTTGATATTGATGTCGTTGGTGGTTTAGATATCAAAAGAATCTATCCAGATCGTACTTTAGCAATTTTTGTAAAGCCTCCAAGTATTGAAGAACTCAAAATTCGTCTTAAAAAACGTAAAACAGAATCTGAAGATAAGATCAATATGAGGGTCGCTAAAGCCTCTACAGAAATGGCAACTGCTCCACAATTTGATGCTATAGTTACCAATGATGATCTTGAAAAAGCAAAAGAAGAAGTCTCTCAATTAGTGAGAAAGTTTCTTTTGAAGTAATTTACAATAAACTAAACTGATGCTCTTCAAAAAGTGAATAAAAGAAGAGCTTTTTCAATGAAGAATATAGGATTATATTTCGGGACATTTAACCCTATTCATATAGGTCATTTAGCCATTGCTAATCACATGGCTGAATTCTCTGATCTCGATGAAATCTGGATGGTAGTGACTCCTCATAATCCACATAAAAAGAAAAGTTCCTTACTGGATAATCATCATCGTTATGAGATGGTATATCGTGCTACTGAGTTATATCCAAAACTAAAACCCAGCGATATCGAATTTGGTTTACCTCAACCTAATTATACGGTATATACTCTAGCTCATTTGCAGGAAAAATACCCAGAAGATCAATTTCATCTCATTATGGGTGAAGATAATTTAAAGAGTTTTCATAAATGGAAAAATTATGATGTCATCCTAGAAAATCATAACATCTATATATATCCTCGTATTGCAGAAGGGAATGTAGAATCTCAATTTAAGGATCATCCAAAAATTCAACGTATTAAAGCTCCTATTATGGAGATTTCTTCTACATTTATACGTAACTCTATTGCAAATAATAAAAATGTAAAACCGTTACTTCCCATTTCTGTATGGGAATATATCGATGAAATGAATTTTTATAAATAAATCGTTATAAGCTATTTATAGACGAACCTCCTCCCATAGTCTCTTTTATTCTTTTCATAAGTCGATGTACTCTACCACTACCTCCCGCTATAATCCCAGCTGTAAGAACAATATCAATAGATTGAATAATCGTAATTTGAATACTTGACAATTCTGTCTCTGGGCCATTAAATACTATTCCAGCCATAAGTCGTAACCCAGAAAAAGAAAGAATTAACCCTATCGCAAATGCAATAATCGTTGTTCTTCTTTGTCTTTTTAATCCTCTTGTCATTAGAAACTCCTCTAATTCTTTTTTTTCTTTCATCATTTTTGCCACTTCTGCAGACTCAGGTTTTTCTTCGGTAGATTCTGGATCTGTCAATGCGGCAACATCAATTGGATTATTTAAACGCTCCAGAAACTTGTTAATATCAGTAATACGATCTTTACATTGTATTTTTACTTTCTGATTAGGGTCATCAACAAAGATCTCAATAAACTGTTCTACAACCAGCATAATTACCGATATATAACCAAGCATGGCCATTACATTTCCTGGAGTCAAATGAGAAAGATCAATAGCCGGCAACTGTTCCTCAAAATAGATAAAACTTCCAATAGCAAGTATGATGAGAATTATTGCTATTGGGTTCCTATATAATGCTTTCATCGTCTTAAAAGTATATAGATAAAAATACAAAATCTATAGTTGACCGTTTACATTTATGAAGAAAAACAAATAATATTACTTGAAGCAAAAAAAGCACAACTCTTAAAAGTTGTGCTTTTTATTCATTATCTGTATATACTTTTAGACCTTATACTATGCTTTTTTCCATACCCGATCTTTAAAAACATCATCAACAGCTGTATTAAAAATATGATTAAAATAGTTACTCATTGTCTTAATACCCACCGCCGTGATAACACCAAGAATATGTTTTTCGGTATAACCAGCACTTAGAAAACTATCAATATCTGTTTGTAAGGGTAATCCTCTTGTTGAAGTAACGATTTTTGTAAACAAACTTAAAGCCTTCAATTTATCATCTGGTATTTCAGCATTATCACGAATTGCATTGGTTACTTCTGCAGGCACATTGGTCATATGATCTCCTACAAAACTATGTGCTGCCATACAGTATTCACAGCCGTTTTCAAAGGCAACAGACAGCAATACAACCTCTTGTTCTTGCGGAGTAAAACCAGAATTTGCCCTAAATGAATTATACCCTGCAACATAACTATCTAATAACGCAGGGTTATTTGCCATACCTAAGTACATGTTGGGAATAAAACCTAGTTTTTTTTCTGTATTCTCCAGTATTTTACTCGAAACTCCATCTGCATTTTCGATTGTTTTTGGTTCTAAAGTCATTGTTTTTAATGTGTTCATGGTACTAAAAAATTTAAATTAATATTTCTAAGCAATTGCTTAGTTTTGATATAAAAAAAACTTACACGTTTTTGAATGTAACTTCAATAAAGTCATCCAACTGTTTTGCATTAAACATTTTTGATGCTACAGATAACCCTTGTAATGCTACCATAAGATAATTTGCCTGTTTATCTATTGTAACCTTATCCTTTTGAGAATTAAAGCTTAATTTATTTATAAAAGACTCCCTAACATTCGTAGCAAATTTTACAATTTCTGACATAATTAATGTATCTGCATTCTCCCCGAGTTCATTTACTGTATTAGTAAGCAAGCATCCTTTATTGCTATTATTATCTTTTGAAAATTCAATAAAATTATAGAAATATTGTTTTATTCCTTCTACTCCATCAGAGTTATCTAATCTATCAATGAGTTCAAATTGTGCTTTTTTCTTATAACATTTTATACTTTCTAAAAATACTCCTTGTTTATTACCAAAACTAGCATAGACAGAAAATTGGTTAATCCCCATCTCTTTCTCCAACATTCGCACAGAAGTAGTCTCATAGCCATTTCTCCAAAAAAGCTGCATCGCTTTTTCTATTACTTCTTCTTCCTTATATTCTTTTCTTCTTGCCAAAAACCTATTTTATGATTCAAAACTAATCAATTGCTTAGAAATAAAAAAATAATTCCACAACTAAAAACCAATAGTATCTTTTCTTGTATCTTAAAAGTACAAACCCCTACAGATAAAATCTATAGGGGTCATATGTTTATTATCTTAATAAACTAACTACTTCCCAGGAAAGTCTGCTTTACGTTTTTCAAGAAAAGCTGTAGTTCCTTCTTTAAAGTCTTCGGTACCAAAACAGTTACCAAACTGTTCGATTTCCATTTTAAATCCATTCACTCCATCTTCGTATGCGGCATTTACCGATTTGATCGCTGCACCAATAGCCACAGAAGAGTTTCTCATAATTTTTCCTGCCAGTTTTTCGGCTAATGGTATTAATTCTTCCTTACTGGTAACATGATTAACCAAACCATACTGTGATGCTTGATTAGCATCAATCATTCCTGCTGTCATGATCATTTCCATAGCTCTACCTTTACCAACCAATTGTGGTAATCGCTGCGTACCGCCGTATCCCGGGATCACTCCTAAAGAAACCTCTGGTAGTCCCATTTTTGCATTGTCGCTGGCTATTCTAAAATGCGCAGCCATTGCTAATTCTAATCCACCTCCTAACGCAAAACCATTGACAGCTGCAATTACGGGTGTAGAAAGATTCGCAACAAAGTCAAACAATACTTCCTGACCTTTTTCTGCCAGTTTTCCTCCTTCGGCAACAGAAAAATCAGCAAATTCACTGATATCTGCTCCGGCTACAAAAGCTTTTTCTCCACTTCCGGTAACAATAATAACTTTGGTATCAGCATCAAGATCAGCTACTCTAAAAGCAGCATGTAATTCTTGTATTGTTTCTTTATTAAGTGCATTTAATTTTGATGGACGATTTATTGTAATCCTTGTAATTCCTTTGTTTTGAGATGTGAGAATATTAGTGTACATAAAAAGTTATTTTCTTTCTCGCATTTACGAGACTATAATTGTTGTATAAATTAAATTATTTCAAAATTTACCGTTGTGAGAGGCTTTTTGATTTACTCCTTGGGAAACCTGACTTTAAAAACAGTTCCTTTTTCTTCCCGAGAGGTAAAGGTAATACTTCCATTATAGGTTTCCACAATATTTTTTACCATTCCTAAACCTAATCCCATTCCGCTTGTCTTTGTTGTAAACTTGGGTTCAAAAACCTTCTTTTTATTTTCTTCATTAATTCCGATTCCATTATCTGCAACAGTAATTACCACATCATTTCCGTCGGTAAAAACATCTACAATAATTTTTGGAGTACGATCTTCTGGAATTGCCTGTATTCCATTTTTTACCAAATTGGTAACTACTCGTATAAGTTGGGTTCTATCGAATTCTGCTATGATTTTTTCTTTTTCTGAAGGGAAAACAATATATCCTTCGTTAAATATATCTAATGCCAATCCTACAATCTTTACTACATCCAGAGTTTCACTTTTTTGAGCAGGCATCTGCGCAAAATTAGAAAATGCAGAAGCTATAGAACTCATTGTATCTATCTGTTGAATTAAGGTATCGCTATATTCCTGTATTTTCTGATCAATATTAGGATCATTAGCATCAAATTTTCGTTGAAAACTCTGAACAGTTAACCGCATCGGTGTTAATGGGTTTTTGATTTCATGCGCTACTTGTTTTGCCATTTCCCTCCATGCTGCTTCTCTTTCGCTTTTAGCCAACATGACAGCACTTTCTTCTAACTCATCAATCATGCTATTATACGCATTCACCAAAGAGTAGATTTCATCACTTGCATCTCCAATTTCGATTCTCTTATTTCGTTTATCAAGCCGGGTTTGATCAATCGTTTCAGAAATTGTTTTCAATGATCTTGTAATATATTTAGACAGAAAATAGGCTAATGCAATTGCAATCAAAAGCATTAATAAATATACTTGCCCTAAACGCTTTAAAAATTCAAACAACTCTCTCGTAATCAAATCATTATCTTCTAAATAAGGAAGATTAAGTATTGCTAATGGTTTTGCTTTACGATCAGTAATATAAGTATAGGAAGTCAAAAATTTCCCCTCATTCCTCTCAGACTCCACCAGGTATCTCTTATCAAATTGAGAAGAAAGTGTATCTATAATCAATGAGTTTAATTGCACTGTGTCTTTTATAAAAGCTGCTTCTGACTTGATCAATAACTTACCAGAAAGACTATAGATATTAATTGGCAATGAATGTTCTTCTGAAATCTGATAAATACGATTCTTTTCTCTAAAAATAAGGGTTATATTATCTTCTTCTACAGGATATGTTGTACTCTTTAAAACATTATCAATAGCAATTTGTATTCGTTCTTCTTTTCTTTCTAAACGTTCCCTGTGATATTCTTCTGCCTCTTCTTTATATTGATAAACAGTAACAGCTGCAATCAATATTGAAGCTAGAAAAATCAATAAAGTCATCGAGATAAAAATTCGTGTACGAAGAGAAAGTCTTAGTAGCCTCATATTATTTTTTGAACCATAAAGATAGCAAATATCGCACCAAAATAGTTGTAAAAAGAAATCTCAAAAAGCTTCGAATTTCCTAAATTTACCTAGCTTTTACTTTATGGACAATTCTACATTACTTTCTGTGCAAAATCTTTGCGTCTCTTTTTTGTCAGAAGACAAAGAAAATCAAGTTCTATTTGATCTATCTTTTAGTATTCAAAAAAACGAGATCTTAGGAGTTGTGGGAGAATCTGGTAGTGGTAAATCGGTAGCATCTCTTGCCATCCTTGGTTTGCTCCCAAATAAAATCTCGAATATCACCAAAGGAGACATTAATTATGATGGCAAATCTCTAACTGGTCTTAATCAAAAAGAATATAGATCAATTCGTGGTAATGAGATAGCTATGATTTTTCAGGAGCCTATGAGCTCTTTGAATCCATCTATGAAATGTGGAAAACAGGTTGCCGAAATCCTACATCAACATACTGACTTATCCAAAACCGAGATAAAAGCCGAGGTCCTTTCTTTGTTTCATAAGGTAAAACTTCCTGACCCTGTTCGTGCTTATACTTCATACCCTCATCAATTAAGTGGGGGTCAAAAGCAACGAATTATGATTGCTATGGCGATTGCGTGTAAACCAAAACTACTAATTGCTGATGAGCCAACCACAGCACTTGATGTTACTGTACAAAAAGAAATTATTGAGTTGCTTAAAAGCTTACAGGCAGAATACAAAATGAGTGTTCTATTTATTTCACATGATCTATCTCTGGTTTCAGAAATAGCAGATCACGTTCTTGTTATGTATCAAGGGAAAATGGTAGAATACAATACGACACACAATATATTTCATAATCCCGAAAAAGAATATACCAAAGCGCTAATTAATGCAAGACCTCCTATGGATATCAGGTTTAGAAAACTACCAACTATAGCCGATTTTCTTGATGATGGTGATAAAGACCGGGAAGTGATTACTAAAGAAAAGCGAGCTCAAAATCATCAAAACTTATATAGCAATCCACCTTTATTAGAAGTTCTTAATGTTGAAAAAAGTTACTTTTCTAAAGTAGGGTTATTTGGCAAAGCAGAGTTTAAAGCCGTGGATGATGTAAGTTTTAAACTATATGAAGGCGAAACCCTGGGGCTTGTAGGAGAATCAGGCTGTGGAAAATCAACTTTGGGAAATACCATTTTACAATTAGACAGAGCAAATAAAGGTCAAATTATTTATAAAGGTGACGATATTACACGATTATCAGGCTCTGCAATAAGGTCTCTTCGAAAAGAAATCCAACTTATATTTCAGGATCCTTTTGCATCTCTTAATCCAAGAATTACCGTAGGAAAAGCTATCATGGAGCCTATGCAAGCTCATAAGTTATATCAGAATGATGCAGAAAGAAAAGAAAAAGTATTAGAATTGCTAAACCGAGTAAGCCTTAGCGAGGAACATTTTAACCGTTACCCACATGAATTTAGCGGAGGACAAAGACAACGCATCGGTATTGCCCGAACCATAGCTTTACAGCCCAAGCTCATTATATGTGATGAATCTGTAAGTGCACTGGATATATCTGTACAAGCCCAGGTACTTAACCTATTAAATGAATTAAAAGATAATTTTGGGTTTACGTATATTTTTATTTCTCATGATCTTGCTGTGGTAAAATACATGTCTGACCAATTATTGGTAATGAATAGTGGTAAAATAGAAGAGCAAGGAGATGCAGATACAATATATGAAAACCCACAAAAAGAATATACTAAAAAGTTAATACAGGCAATTCCTAAAAGCAGGTAGATACAATTTCATATAACATCATAACCAAAGTAAAAATAGAGACTCCTTCTGCTCTATAAAATTTCTTCTAAATTAAGACTCAACGATACACGTAACTTTTCTCGTATTGGGTTCTCTTCTTCTGATAGCCCTAATAAACTAGCAACGTCTAAATCAACATATTTTCCTTTGAAACCAGCGCCAATTGAGACAAAAGAATCTGTTAGTCGATTTATACCATGAGAATAACCACTTCTTGCTATTAATTTTTCTTTATATGCAAACTCTAAACCCAATGCTATTACTGAGCCTTCTAAACCAAAACCAAGGTTTTCTCCATTAGTATTCTCAACATATGAATCAAGTAATGTTTTATACTCTGTAGTAATCCCAAGTATTTTTTCCTGGTTAAAAATAAAGTCAAAACCTGTTCCTATACTTAGAGTAGAAGGAGCATAAATTTCAATAGGTTTATTGTCATTTAAAGACCTCCCTCTTAAATTGGAAAAATGAAACCCTGCTCTCCATCTACCATTAAATTTCTTGTATGCTATTTCATTTCCATAATAGAATCCTGAAACATCGATACCATATAGACTTGATACATCACTAAACTCATCTAAAAGAAGAACTTTATCCTCTAATAAAATGAAACGCCCCCCAACCGACATTGCAAACGTATCACTCAATCTTAGCGAATAAGAACCATCTATAGATAATTCTAGAGCGGCTTGAATAGTTCTAGTTCTGAATGCCACAAATTTACTGATTTCATAAGCATAACCTCGAAAACCTAAGCCATAGGCACTGCGGGTATCGAGTTTATTATAAAAACTTAGATTTAATTGATTAAGCTCATTAAACTCTTGGTTATTTCCAAGAACTTGAGTAATTCCTATTTCACATGCTTTATCAGAAAACACATGTTTTGCAGGATTCCAAAATTGAGAAAAAGCATCGGTAGATGTTCCTACCCCAACATCACCTTGACCAGCCGCCCTACCATCTGTTACAATACCAATAAAACCATCTCTTACTGTGGTCACATTATTCTGTTGAGCAGACAGACAGCCGAAACATATTAAAGTGAATATGAAAACATTTCTCATAATTTTAGTTACGTTACGTCGTATAGCAGTTTACCGCTCTAGGTAAACAACGCCATAGATACCGTCTAATTGTTTAGCAATTCAAAAGCACGTTCTATTCCGCTATCTTTTTCTTCTTGAAAATCTATAGTTGACAAAAATGGCACTCGATTTTCTTGATTTTCAGGTCCAATTCCAATAGCTTCAAATACTTCTCCTTGTGCATCACTATATATTTCGTTTGATAATCCTATTTCTGCTCCATTAGGCAATACATGCGTAAGAATAGTAGAAAAAGCGCCATTTGTATTCTCTCCTACTAGGGTTACATACGGTAAATCTTTCATGCATAATGTAAAAAGTTCTGCTGCACTTATGGTAAAAGGGCTTGTAAGCAATACAATATCTCCAGTGAATTGAAAATCCCCGCGTGGCCCAACAGAAAAGGGTTTATTTTCTGTAAAACCATCACCTAATCTAGCTTTTTTATAATATGAAACTCGCTCCTGATCCATAAAACGGGATACCATATTTAAAGCTACAGTATCATATCCTCCATCGTTAAAACGCATATCGAGAATTAGTTTAGAAACCCCAGATTCCTTAAGGTCATTCATTATCGTATCTAAAACAGTATTTAATGTAGATAATTCATTATTAAAATTTGTTCCATATCCTTCCATGGCCGAAACAAGAATATACCCAACATCATCATTAATCAACCCCCATATAATCTTCTCTCTCTCATCTATTTCAAAATCTCCTCCTAAATATTTTGATACTATTGTTATCGCTTTTTGATTGAAAAGAGCATCATAATCGTCCCCATTCTCTATGATAAGATCTCCACTTAGGTTAGCATTTAATCTTTCATATAATTTAGGATTTCCTGATTCAATTTGAATAGCATTATTTTCATCTGTAATACTTACATGGCCATCTTCCAATAAAAAGACTAACTCTTCTAAAGTATCATAAAAATTTTCTGCTGTTATTTGATCTCGTAAACCTTCATATTGAGACCAATCAATATTTCTTGTTTCAAAAAAAGCATAATAATCATTAAAGATGTTCCAGAAATGATCAAAATTTACTTGAGGGTCTTCTGTGTCAGAAATTTGATCAGGTAGGCAGTTTGGATTCTGATTTGGTAATCGAACAAATTTTATTTCAGAATCTGATAATTCTGAAGAGGCAACAAGTTCATTTTCGCTGATAAGATCAAAGTCAAATCCAAAGAAATCCTGAAGAACAAAATCATCGTTTTGAATTGAGCAACCAGCAGCATTTGTGTTGTAAAACACATCATTTCCATCGGTAAATTCAAAAACCCAACCTTTATCTGCTATTGACCAAAATCCATTGGTTGAATCTTGTGGCGTAGCAGGCATGTCATCATCAGATTGACAAGCGGTAAAAATTAATAAAATGAGTATTAGCAAACACGCATTAACATACTTTATTGTTTCTGTTTTTATGTTGATATATGAATTCATCATAGTTTTATTTTTGAAATTATTATAGTTGAAAATTGTAACGTTTGATCGTCTATTCAAAAAACACTTGATCCAAAGAAAACGGTATTCTGTGCTATTTAAAGATTATGAAAATTGTTAAAAACGATATCCAATATTGCCATCTATTCTTTTATTTTTATCAGCCGTTTTTTTAGATTGTAATACCAACGAGGTTCTAATGCTATTACAGGTTTAATATTTGATGTATTAAGACCTCCAAAACATATTTCACTTCGTAATGCAATTTGATTTGATAATTTTAATTCATTGTGCGCCCATATACCTAATAATCCTGTTTGAATACCAAAACTGATTTTTCTACCGATATGTCTTTTTCATTTTGAGAAAACCCTAAATAAGAACTCATTGCTAAAAAGGAAGCAAAAACTATTTTAGTCATTATTATGTTTTTTTGATTAACCGAAGTAAAAGTATCTGAATCAAAAAAATAAAAATGCAATTTTAGAATTGTAGAAGTCCTAATACGGGATAATTATATAAATTAGGACTGTTTTTAAAGCTTCCTGTAAGCACCAGGCGATACTCCTTCACTGGTTTTGAAAGTACTATAAAAAACACTTTTAGATTTAAAACCGGCCTCCATACCAATCGCCTCAACAGAATATTTATTAAATACTGGATTTTGCAATAGGTTTTTAGCCGCTTCAATTCGATATTCATTCACAAATTGAATCACACTTTTGTTAAGCTCTTGATTTATAATTTGTGATAAATATCTTTCGCTAGTTTCTAATCGATTTGACAGGTCTGATCTACTCAAAAGAGGGTTTTTATACAGTTCCTCTTCATCCATCAGCTCATATAATTGACTAATAATTTTGGAAACTTTAATTTCGTTTATTTTCTTTTTTGTCTTAGTACTATTTGTCGTTTTTGAAACTAAATATTGGTGTATTTCGTCTTTTTGTACTACTAATTGTAGTCTGAACACTCCGTAATACAACACCCACCACGATAAAAAAGAAAGCAGTACCCATAGAAAACTTGTAGCATATTCTGAATCGAATACATAGAATTCTATAGTAGACAACAGCCACATAATAATAATGTATATCATAAAAAGGTTTAATCTTAACAACCAACGCTTTTTATCTTCTGAAATAATCTTAGAACCTTTTATTAATTTCCTCCCCCAAAAGATCAAAAAAACATTATAGAAAAATGATCCATTATCCATAATATGCAATTGCAGATCAACAAAATCTGAATTATAGAAGTTAAAAATAGTATCTAAATAAAGAATAGTTTCTATAATCAAAGCGCCAATAAAAGGAAGATAAAGCCATTTATACCAGCTTTGTTTAAGGTACTTATGTTCAATTTGAATTAGAAAATAGGTAAATAGAGTAACTCCTACCAGGTACTCCAATACAGGATTGTTTAAAAATTCTAAAACCGTATCTTCTATGTTAAACCACCCTAACAAAGTCAAACTTGTTAGCAAGAACAATGACAGAGAGAGATAGTTATTTGCACGATTTTTATAAAAAGGAGTGGTGACCAATGAGATACTGATAAAATATCCTATAATTCCACTGGCAAGAATTGCAAAACCTAATAGTATAGTATTCAATATTTGAAAAAATTAATTTAGCTTGATGTATTGTTAATGTTAGTTGGTCTAAAAAACTCGTTTTATTTATAGGATAAATATAAGTTGATTTGCTAGTTTTTTTATACATCAATTACCTTATTAGGTATTTGAACTATACTGAATTAAGGTTATTTTGATACTTTTAGAAACTATTCTCTATCTGAACTTCATAAATTTTTAAGCGTCGTAATCATCTAATCGGTCGAAATAAAAAAACATTGCAAATAAAAAAACCTGTTAAGCTACGTAAGTCTAACAGGTTTAATTCATCGCGACTTGGGGAGGTTGCGACTGATTAACAACAAAAAATCACATCAACAAAAATACTTTCTTCGCAACATACATACAATTAGAAATCAATTCCATTGTGGGTCTAACTGATCTCTGTATACGATTAATACGCTTTTTCATAATAGGGGAAACTTGTGTGGGTTAATAATTTATTTTAATCTCAAAAAACAATGTTAATAGGGGGCATTCTTTTTTAAGGGGACACTAATATGCAAATTATTTTCAATAATAGCGTTTAAATACGTAATAAATCGACAAAATACCCAAAATTTTAACATTTAAGGTTGTGAAGCTTGTTTTTACAGGTTAAAGTAAAGGTTTAAGACAATAGAAAAACCATTGAAAGTGTAGTATTTTTCTTTCAAAGAAGGGAAATTTGGTACTGTTTTATACCAAACGTTTCTTTTATTAATTTATTATCCGTAAACCTTTAATTATTATTCGTTAGGATATCAAAAGAATTAGATTAAATCAATCCAATATCATTTCAGGAATATCTCCTTTAATTATGAGATTTCCTTCGGTTGCATTTTTAATATCTTCAACAGAAACTCCAGGGGCTCTTTCTAAAAGTGTAAAACCGTCATTGGTCACTTCAAGAAAACCCAAATTAGTAACTATTTTTTTAACACAACCAACTCCTGTAAGAGGAAGCGAGCATCTTTTAAGTAATTTAGATTCTCCTGCCCTATTGGTATGCATCATGGCTACAATAATGTTCTCTGCACTTGCGACTAGATCCATTGCTCCTCCCATTCCTTTTACCATTTTACCAGGGATTTTCCAATTTGCAATATCTCCGTTTTCAGCAACTTCCATTGCTCCCAGGATGGTCAGATCTACATGCTGACCTCTAATCATACTAAAACTCATAGCCGAATCAAAAAATGATGCGCCAGGCATAGTAGTAATGGTTTGTTTTCCAGCATTAATGACATCTGCATCTTCCTCTCCCTCAAATGGAAAAGGTCCCATTCCTAAAACTCCGTTCTCACTCTGAAACTCGACTTCAATACCTTGTGGTATATAATTTGCCACCAGCGTTGGTATACCGATTCCTAAATTAACAAAATATTTGTCTTTAAGCTCTTTAGCGATACGTTTTGCTATTCCGTTTTTATCAAGCATATCTATTTTCTTCTAATCTTATATGAATTAAAATCACTTGTTGATTTACCTTCCTGAATCCACATTAATATAGGTAATGATATTACCAAAGATCCTATCAGTCCAAACATAAAAAATAAAACAACCGAAATCACTATACTTATAATGAATACAATCAAAATCTTTTTATTATCTACCACTGCATCAATTCTATTAATATGTTTTTTATCTTTTCTATTACAATACTTACACTCAACCTCAACCTCATCCCCAACTTGCATTTGTAATTGTCCTCTTGTAGAAACGACTGGAACGAATTTGTTCTGAATTTTACATTGTGAACACGTAAATTCTAGCTTCATATAAAAGTTTTGATTAATTCAAATTAGGCTGTGGTGTCATCCTAAGATATGGTTTGATTTCTTTATGTCCTTTAGGAAATAGATTAGGGATTTCTTCATTAGTTACAGAAGGAACAATAACACAATCCTCTCCGTGATTCCAATTTGCTGGAGTTGCCACTTTATGATATGCTGTTAATTGAAGTGAATCTATAACGCGTAATAATTCATCAAAATTTCTACCTGTAGATGCCGGATAAGTAATAGTAAGTTTAATTTTCTTATCTGGTCCTATTACAAAAACAGATCGCACCGTTAATTGGCTATCTGCATTAGGATGGATCATATCATACAGCTCTGATACTTTTCTATCCTCATCAGCAATAATTGGAAAATTAACTGTAGTATATTGTGTCTCATTAATATCTTTTATCCATCCATGATGAGATTCTACACCATCAACACTTAACGCAGCCACTTTTACATTACGCTTATTAAATTCTTCTGTATATTTTGCTACCGTTCCTAATTCTGTTGTACAAACAGGGGTGTAATCTGCTGGATGCGAAAAAAGAATTCCCCAGTTATCCCCTAACCAGTTATGAAAATTAATTTCACCTTCTGTAGTTTGTGCATCAAAGTTTGGTGCCTCATCTCCTAATCGTAATACCGCCATGATTTATGTGTTTAAAAATTTAAAATATCAAAAATTATTCTCTTGTACGCACTGTACGTTGTTCTATTCTTTTTTCGTAGTCTTTTCCTTGAAAGATTCGTTGTACAAATATCCCAGGGATATGTATTTCATCAGGATTAAGACTTCCTGCAGGAACTAATTCTTCTACTTCGGCTACGGTTATCTTTGCCGCTCCACACATACAAGGGTTAAAATTTCTAGCGGTTCCTTTAAAAATAAGGTTTCCCGCTTCATCTCCCTTCCATGCTTTTACAAATGCAAAATCAGCTTTAAATGCATGTTCTAACACATACATTTTACCATTAAACTCTCTTGTTTCTTTTCCTTCTGCTACTTCGGTACCGTAACCTGCTGGAGTATAAAATGCAGGAAACCCGCCTTGTGCAGCACGACATCGTTCTGCCAGTGTTCCTTGTGGGATAAGTTCTACATCCAATTCTCCACTTAGCATTTGTCGTTCAAATTCATCGTTTTCTCCAACATAGGAAGAAATCATTTTGTTGATTTGCTTTTTCTGAAGTAAAAGCCCTAATCCAAAATCATCTACTCCTGCATTATTTGATATACAAGTAAGTCCTTTAATATTGAGTTTTACAAGTTCTGCAATAGCATTTTCTGGAATACCACATAACCCAAACCCTCCCAACATAAAGGTCATATCATCTTTGACTCCTGTCAAAGCTTCGGTAACATTGGGTACCGTTTTACGAATCATAATGTTCTAATTTTAGCAGACTAAAAGTACTAAAAAAATAGGATTAGATCGTTTGAAATAAGATAGTTTTATGAATAATTTAATCGATGAACAAAGTCCTCTTTACATACTAAACTCATCTATATTTTCATCTTGAATATTACTCTCTCTAAAGACTTTACAATCTACTTCAATAGTTAGTTCTTCTGGCTTAGGAAATGCACCTGTAGAAACCTCCAAAGTTTTATCTGTATAGCATTTTTTCATATACAATCCCCAGATTGGCAATGCCATTGTAGCTCCTTGTCCGAATTTGGTAGTCTGAAAATGTGTTGCTCTATCATCTGCACCAACCCATACTCCTGTAACCAAGTTTGGAACAATTCCCATAAACCAACCATCACTTTGGTTTTGGGTCGTTCCTGTCTTACCTGCAATTGGATTTGTGAATTGATAGGGATGTCCAGTAACTACATTTTTTAAATCATATCTTGAAGAAGCTCCTGTTCGTAAACGCACTCCTGAGCCTGAATGTGTAACTCCTTCCATTAAATTAATAGTAACATAGGCTGCTTCTTTACTAATTACATCTTTGGTTTCTGGAACAAATTGATACAATATTGCCCCATTTTTATCTTCAATACTGGTAATCGTAACAGGTTTAGTATAAATTCCCTGATTTGCAAAGGTGCTGTAGGCGCCTACCATTTCTGATAATTTTAAATCTACCGATCCTAGTGCAATCGAAGCGACTGGTGTAATTGGCGATTTTACTCCCATTTTTGTGGCTAACCGGGCAATAGGTTCTGGACCTATTTTATCCATTAAGCGCGCAGAAATTGTATTCACAGATTTTGCTAAAGCAGATTTAAGGCTTAGGTATCCTGTATATTCTCCATCGCTATTTTTAGGAGTCCAATCTTCTGTAACTCCATGACTACCTGCCGAAATAGTTATTTGTGACAATGGTAGTGTATCACAAGGAGAAAGTTTAAGCTGATCTATTGCCGTAGCATACACAAAAGGCTTAAATGTAGATCCAACCTGACGTGCCCCCTGGTACACATGATCATATTGAAAATGTGTATAGTTAACCCCTCCTACCCAAGCTTTAACATGCCCCGTTTGTGGCTCCATTGACATTAACCCAGATCGTAAGAATTTTTTATAGTATAAAATTGAATCTCTCGGGGTCATAATGGTATCAATATCACCTTTCCAGCTAAATATGGTCATCTCTGTCTTTATGTCAAAAGATGCATTGATTTCTTTCTCACTTTTACCAGCACTAAGCATTTTCTTTCTTCTTGCAGAACTTTTAATCGCTCTTTTGAGAATTGATTCTTTCTCTGCCTCTGTAATGTTTCTAAACGGAGTAGTTTTGTTTTTCTTCTCTTGCTTATCAAACTCTTTTTGAAGGTTAGACATATGTTCTTGCACTGCTGCTTCTGCATATTTTTGCATACGAGAATCTATAGTTACATTAATTCGCAACCCATCTCTATAGATATCATAATACTCTGGATCTCCTTCTTCATTTTCTCCTTTAGGGTTCTCTTTTACCCAGTTTGCCATCCAACTTCTTACATATTCTCTAAAATACTGTGCTGTTCCATCTTTATGGCCTTCTGGAGAATACTCTAATTGTAATGGTAATTCTTGCAAAGCATTTTTTTCTTTTTCGCCAATATAACCGTATTTATACATTTGTCCAAGTACAGTATTCCTTCTATCTCTTACCAGTTCGGGTCTGCGTAATGGATTGTATAAAGATGAATTTTTTAGCATTCCTACTAATACAGCAGCTTCTTCTATTTTAAGATCTTTTAGTGTTTTACCAAAATAAATTCTAGATGCAGAACTTATCCCTATGGCCTGATTAAGAAAATCATACTTGTTGAGATACATAGCAATAATCTCATTTTTAGTATACTGTCTCTCTAGGCGGGTAGCTATCACCCATTCTTTGAGTTTTTGCGTGATTCGCTCCCATATATTTCTAGACCCTCCTGTAAATAATTGTTTAGCCAATTGCTGTGATATTGTACTTGCTCCACCTTTGGTTCCCAAAAAGACAAATGCTCTTACTGTACCTCTACCGTCGATACCAGAATGACTATAATACCTTGCATCTTCTGTAGCTACCAATGCGTTTACCAAATGTTCGGGTAAATCATTATAATTTACAGGAGTACGGTTTTCATCAAAAAAAGTTCCTATTTGCACCCCATCAGAAGAAATAATCTGAGTTGCTAAGTCATTTTGTGGGTTTTCTAAGTCCTCAAATGTTGGCATCTCACCAAATACTCCCCAACTCGCAAAAAGGAATAATAATATAACTAAAAATATCCCTGATCCAAATAGTATCCAGAATCCTTTTATAAATTTTATGGTATTATTTGCTGGAGTCTTTTTTCTTTTTTTTGTCGACTTGGGTGTTGCCTTTGCCATATCCTAAGGGTTTTGCGCGTATTCTATTCTAAATCCAATATCTGTTATTCCTTCTAACGATGTTATGCCATTTACTTCACCATTCTTTCTCATAGCATGCTGTAACGTTATCATATATTGTCCTTGTTCTTTAAACTTTACTTTTTCCTTGTACCATAATTTATTCTCTTTAAGTTCAGAAAAGCCAGTGCCTAACCATTGCCCATCTGGCGCAGCCAAACGATATTCTAAAGTGTCAGTGATTACTTTTCCATTAGGAAATTTCATCTCACTGATCAAAAATAAATTGCTATATCTGTAAGAGTTATTATTACGAACATTAATAAACAAATTATAGTCTTGTAGAGAATCGAGTTCTGGTATTGTAAAACTTACCTTCTCATTTATCTCCCATGCATCTGCTACGGTTTGATATTCATCAAAAACCTGCTTGTCATCACAAGAAACTATTCCAATTATAATAAAAACTATTAAAAAAAATCTAAGATTTACCATTGTTTTTATTCCTAGACCTACGTTTTTTATTAGGTTGATTGTTTGATTTATTTGAGTTTTTGTTTTCAGAATTTCCCGCTTTTGGTTTATTTGAAGCTACAGTTTGTTTTTCTGAAGATCCTCTTTTTTTATTTTTCCTTTTATTACGATTTCTTCTTCTATTACTGCGTTTAGGTTGATCAAATCTCGTTAGACTATCCTGTCCTACAACGTTCTCAAAATCTGTTTTAGTATCCTCTATAAGTTCAGAAGCAAAATCTTCCAAGCTTGCTACTTTTTCATTATTTATATTAGATGCAATAATTTCATTTACATCTTCGGCAGTTATTTTATGCCAATTCATCCATTCTCCTTCATATGCATACCACAATACTCCTTTGAAAATGTCGATTTTCTGACATACTGCTGTTCCTTTTTCTGTCTTGAGTTTTGTTTCAGTTTTAGGAAAACTATTCAATGCATCGATATAAGCATCTAACTCGTAGTTAAGACAGCATTTTAATTTTCCGCATTGACCTGCCAGTTTTTGTGGATTTAAAGACAATTGTTGGTATCTCGCTGCACTAGTATTTACTGATCTAAAATCGGTAAGCCATGTTGAGCAACAAAGCTCTCTCCCACAAGAACCAATACCTCCTAATCGGGCAGCTTCTTGTCTAAAACCTACCTGACGCATTTCTATTCTTGTGCTAAATTCATGGGCAAATTCTTTAATCAATTGCCTGAAATCTACACGTTCTTCAGCAGTATAATAAAAAGTAGCCTTAGATCCGTCTCCTTGAAATTCGATATCAGAAATTTTCATTTGGAGTTCTAATCTAATCGCAATTTCACGTGCACGCACTTTCATGCTCTCTTCTCGATCACGCGCTTTCTGCCAAATATCAATATCTTTTTGAGTTGCTTTTCTGTAGATTTTCTTAACATCTTCGCTATCTTCTTCTACTTTCTTTTTCTTCATCTGGATACGAACCAGTTCACCAGTAAGAGTAACTATTCCAACATCATGACCTGGCGAAGATTCTGTAGCTACAATGTCGCCAATACTTAGAGAGAGATTCTCTGTATTTTTATAAAAATTTTTTCTTCCGTTTTTAAATCTAATTTCAACACATGAGAAAGGTTTTGCCCCACCAGGGAGCGACATATTAGACAACCAATCAAAAACCGTCAATTTATTACATCCATCGGTACCGCAAGTACCATTATTCTTACATCCTTTCGGTTGCCCGTCATTTCCGGAGGAACAACTGCTACACCCCATATTTTCTATCTATATTGAAATTTGTCTGCAGCTTTAAACACTACAACAAATATGGTTCTTACTAAAATCAGAAACGATTACCGTATCTAATATCTTAATCGATAAAGATACTATGAAAAAAATTATCAACATAGTATCTTTTGCATTTTAGCAATTACTGTTTATATTTCAATACTTCAGAACGACCTTTTTTAAAGATTTTATTACTATTTGCTTTGCCTTTTCTAAGAGCTTTTTGTTCTTCGAATGGTAATCTATTAATCTCCATGCATTCTGTCGAACAACAATTTTCAAAGGTCTCGGCACATGTTGAACATTGAATAAATAGTAAATGACACGCCTCATTATCACAGTTTACATGAGTATCGCATGGCTCTCCACATTGATGACAGTTAGCAATTACATCTTCTGATATACGTTCTGCTCTTCTGTGATCAAAAACGAAGTTTTTTCCTAAAAACTTGTTTTCCAGACCTTGTGCTTCTACTTGTCTTGCATATTCTATGATTCCTCCTTCTAATTGAAATACATTTTTGAATCCTTTATGTTTATAATAAGCACTAGCTTTCTCACATCGTATACCCCCTGTGCAGTACATTACTAGTTTTTTATCCTCTTTATGTTCTTTAAGATCTTCTTCTATAATATCCAAAGAATCTCTAAACGTATCAACATCTGGTGTAACGGCTCCTTTAAAATGTCCGATTTCACTCTCATAATGATTACGCATATCAACCAATACAGTATTTGGATCTTCTATAAGTTGATTAAATGCCGAAGCATCTACATGTACTCCTTTATTAGTCACATCAAAAGTATCATCATTAAGACCATCTGCAACTATTTTGTTACGCACTTTTACTTTCAGTTTTAAAAAGGATTTTGCATCTTGTTCTCGCGCAATATTAAGACGTACATTTTCCAGGAAGGTAATACTATCTAAGTGTTTTTTGAAAGCCAAAAAATTAGGCGCAGGAACAGATAATTGCCCATTAATTCCTTCTTTGGCTACGTAAATTCGACCAAGAACATCGAGTTCATTCCAATGAATAAAAAGGTGATTTCTAAAGATTTCTGGATTACCAATATTTGCGTATGCGTAGAAAGATAGCGTAAGTCGGTCTGTACCCGCCTCATCAATAAGAGCTGCTCTTTCTTTTGCGCTTAATTTGTTGTACAGTTGCATGCTATACCTACGTTTTAAGTTAAAAAGAATAATTTATTTCGCACAAAAGTACAAATAATTTTTATTTTCATCTCAGGGTCTAATACTAGATTCAACTTTACTTTCTCTTTATAAAAAACCCTATCTAACTTTAAAACCCAAGTCCCAAAAAATGAAACGGATACTACATATCTATTATGAAAGTCTAGATATGAGAATAATTCTGTAGAAGTAAAATCAATAAATTGTATTTTCTGAATATAAAAAATGCCTTGAAAAGAATTCAAGGCATTTTTTTGGCCAATTCGTTAATACTTAATTTAACGATCTAAATCAATATAATAACGAAGCTAACCACCTTCTACTCTACAATTACTAATACTAGCAATTGTAGAGTGGTTAAGGTTATGTCTTACGACCTTTTTAAGAAATTTCATCGATCACCTTCCTCCTTCTTTTGTTCATATTTGCTTTTATAGTAGATGCAAAAAAAATATAAGGTTGCGTGATATAATAGAAAAAGTACTTTTTAGGTACTATATCATGATTCTTATAATTCTAGAAATATTATATATAAATCCATTATATTCTGTTGTTAATAACGATTTTAGAATCCATATCACAACTACAAAAAGAAATAGTACTTTAGCAAAAAGTTTACAATAGAATGTCAAATCCCGATATATTTGATCAACAAATGAGTACAGAAAAAGACGCAAAATTAAAAGCACTAAAACTTACCTTAGATAAATTAGATAAAGCATACGGAAAAGGAACTGTAATGAAAATGGGGGACAGTGCCATCCAAGAGGTGGAGGTTATCCCTACAGGATCACTTGGTTTGGACTTAGCTTTAGGTGTTGGAGGATATCCAAGAGGTAGAGTTGTAGAAATTTATGGACCAGAATCTTCTGGTAAAACAACCCTTACACTGCACGCCATAGCTCAAGCACAAAAAGGTGGAGGTATCGCAGCATTTATAGATGCTGAACATGCTTTTGATCGTTTTTATGCAGAAAAATTAGGTGTAGATATTGAAAATTTAATTATTTCTCAACCCGACAATGGTGAACAAGCCTTAGAGATTGCGGATAATTTAATTCGTTCTGGAGCTATTGACATCATAGTTGTCGATTCTGTAGCTGCACTTACTCCTAAAAGTGAAATCGAAGGCGAAATGGGAGACTCTAAAATGGGTCTTCATGCAAGATTAATGTCACAGGCTCTTAGAAAACTAACCAGCTCAATTAGTAAAACAAACTGTACTGTAATCTTTATTAACCAGCTTCGTGAAAAAATCGGAGTGATGTTTGGAAATCCTGAAACTACTACTGGTGGTAATGCATTAAAGTTTTATGCTTCTGTTCGTTTGGATATTCGCCGTTCTACACAAATTAAAGATAGTAATAGCGAGGTACAAGGAAATAAAACACGGGTAAAAATAGTCAAAAACAAAGTTGCACCACCATTTAGAACTGCAGAGTTTGATATCATGTACGGACAAGGTATTTCTAAAAATGGAGAAATCATTGATATTGGTGTTGACTATGAAATCATAAAGAAAAGTGGTTCTTGGTTTAGCTATCAGGATACTAAACTTGGTCAAGGCCGAGATGCAGTAAAAGCATTACTTAATGATAATCCTGAGCTTATGGAAGAGCTCGAACAGAAAATTATTGAAGCTATAAAAATTGTAAAAGAGTAAAACTTTCTTAATACCATAAAAAAACCCCGAAGTTTCGGGGTTTTTTTATGTCTAAAGGTAACTATATCCTGATATAATTAAAATAAGTGTAAATTTAAGCTTACCTAAGCAACCTTATTTACTTACTTACATCTACATAATAGAATAATTGTATTATTTCTCGAAACCCCAATTATGAGAAGGATAAGAATAATATTGATATTTTTTATTGTAGCTGTATCTACAGGGTGTTCTAATGATGATAATGAAACTAGTTTTTTTTATGAATTAGTTACGGTACAAGATGCTTCGGTCCCTGAGCAATTTAACCGTGGTGAGATTTATACAATTACTGTTTCTTATTTTAGAACATCAAATTGTCATTCTTTTGCAGGGTTTGATTATGACAGATTAGCCAACGAAAGAACTGTATCAGTAATTAATTTGGTGGTTAACAGAGGGAATTGTGAAGAACTAGACATGACCGATCTTGTAGAAGTTTCTTTCGACTTTTTGGTTGGAGAAGAAGATTCTTACATTTTTAGATTTTGGCAAGGAAAAGATGAGAATGGAGATAATCAATTTTTAATTAGAGAAGTACCTGTATTATAATTAAACTAAAAAAGTTATTAGTGAGTTTAGACCAACTCATAAAGGGATGTAAAAAAGGAAATGCGGTAGCGCAAGAACAATTGTATAGACTATACAGTAGCAAGTTATTCTCTATTTGCTTAAAATATTCTAACGATTATTCTAGTGCCGAAGATACCCTGCAAGATGCTTTCATCACCATTTTTGATAAAATAACCCAATATAAAAATAAGGGTTCTTTTGAAGGGTGGATAAAACGGGTAACTATAAATACAGCTTTACAAAAATATCGGAAACAAAAAGTTTTTGATATTATTAACGAAGAACAAATTGAAGAAGTAGAAGTACAAATTGACGATGATGAAGTTTCATTAGATTATCTTCTTAAAATTATTCAACAACTACCTGATCGATATCGATTGGTATTTAATCTTTATGTGCTAGATGGGTATTCACATAAGGAGGTTGCTGAAATGCTTGAGATATCTATAGGAACTTCTAAATCTAACCTTGCCAGAGCAAGAAATATTTTAAAAGAAAAACTAGAAACCAACCAAGAACCATATGTTCGCTCAATTGAAGGACGAAGATGAATGATAAAAAAAATATAGATCGGTTATTTCAGGAAAAATTCAAAGATTTTGAAGTTATTCCTGATGAAATAGTATGGGAGAAAATAAAAGCCCGGAAAAACCAAAATAAAAAGAGAGTTTTTCTTATTCCTTTTTGGTATAGAATTGCAGGTATTGCTGCTTTAATTGCTATTATATTTGGTATCAGCAACCTTCCTTTTAATACCACCACCCAACAACAAGATCAGACGATAACCAATTCTGAAACTAAAACCAATGTCGAAGAGATTCCTGATGATTCTTTTGAAACAACTACAACTAATAAAAAACCAATAGTCAATACAGAAAAAGAAAAAGCCTCTGGTTCTGATAAAAGTGAAGAAAAAAATGATTACGATACCAAAACAATTCAAAACAATTATTTTGATCCTTCTGGAACAAAGGAAAATATAACTATTGCTGATACTAAAGAAAAGCAATCACAATCAGTAAAAAATAATGCGACAAATACTCTTACAACTACCAATGATGAACAACGTATAGTTGATCATTCTTTAAAAAACACAACTACTAAAGACAAAGCTCTTAATTCTGAAAAAGAGGATATCGTTCATGAAAAAATTTCGACTACTTCTTCTACTGCTGCTAACTCTTCAAATAAAGAAATACAATCTGATAAAGAGCATTCTACTTTTATCTCTCCAGATCAAAATAATACAACAAACACTAATGCTATAGTCGAAAAAAGTAATGATCATTCTGAAAGAAATAAAACTATAAATACTCCTACAAATACTAAAGGCAAAACCTTTAGTTCTGAAAAAGATGATATAATTCGTGAAAAAAATTCGACTACGCCCTCTACTGCTGCTAACTCTCCAAATAAAGAAATGAAATCTGATAAAGAGCATTCTACTTTTATCTCTCCAGATCAAAATAATGCAACAAATACAGATGCTATAGCCGAAAAGAGTACTAACAATACTGAAAGAAATAAAGAAAATAATACCGTTCCTGAAGAATCTGAACATCTAGATGACAAAGGTAAAAAGTCCATCTTTGATGTAGTAAATCAAGAAGAAGAGGTTGTTGAAACCCCATCATCTTCAAAAAAATGGAATATTTCACCAAACATAGCTCCCGTATATTACAATTCTATTGGAGATGGATCTCCGATTGATCCTCAATTTGCTGACAACAACAAAAATGGACAGGTAAATATGAGTTATGGAGTTCAAGTTTCTTATGCTATTACTAAAAAACTTAGTGTCCGCTCAGGAGTAAGTAAGGTAGATTTAAGCTACAATACAAATGGTGTTGGTTTTGCTCCTTCTGCTGTTGGACAAAACCTAGAAAGTGTAAATTATAATGAAAACGCCGGAGCAATTCTTATTTCTGATATTGGAAATACAAGAGATATTGAAGCTTTTGATATTAACAGAAATGCACTAGACCAAACTCAAAATGTTGGATTAATCAATCAGAGTATTGCATATATAGAAGTTCCTATGGAAATGAAGTATTCCTTAGTAGACAAAAAGTTTGGTGTCAATATGATTGGCGGTTTTAGCACATTATTTTTACAAGATAACGAGGTTTCCCTAGAGGCCGGAGATTTTGAAACTTCTATTGGTGAAGCCAATAATCTTAATGATTTAAGTTTTACAGGTAACATCGGACTTGGTGTTGATTATAAAATATCAGATCAGTTCGAGATTAATCTCGAACCCATCTTTAAATATCAATTTAACGCATTTAATAATAATGCCGGTAATTTTAAACCTTATTATTTTGGAGTTTACACAGGGGTAAGCTTTAAATTTTAGATCTATACAAAACCTTTTTTAGTTGGTTAGGTAGTTATTGCAACACATAATAAGCAATGATGAACAAAGTCGTTCCTGGGGAGGAACGACTTTCGTTTTTCTAAATATTATTTAGACTCCTGTTCTCAATAAAAACAATCTCTATTGTGTTTGTATAGATCTGTACTATAATGGTAAGACCGAAAACCTGTGATGATTCTCTTAAAAAAACCTTTATTAATAATTCAAGATATTCTGTAGTAGTACTAGTTTTTCATTCCCTCTATGAATTTATTAATTTCTTTCAAGTTACTATTCTTAAGTTTATAAGAATAAAATAGTTTTTGTTCTGATTTTTTAGCAGAATTAATTGGAGTCTTAATTAAGTTATCTTTTAATTCTTTTTCAAACAAATGTTTAGGAACTACACTAAACCCATTATTCTTTTTTAAAACCTCTATTATATCCAGATAAGAAGGTAAAATATATCTCGGGATTATTTTGAGGCTCTTGTTAAAATTTGTCTCCCAAAAAAAATTAATATCACTCTGATCATTGTCATAGACAAACCAAGTTTGCTTTTGCAACCATTTGGTGAGTTCTCGCTCATTGTTTTCTATATTTTCTGGAATATCTATAGTATTAGAACAGATTAATTCTAATTCTTCATTTTTTATATACGCAAATTGATGATCATAAATACCATGTTTTTTTATTCCGACTAATAACTGAACTTTATCTATTTCAAGAGCTTCTATTAGCTCTTTTTCTGTCCCAAAATGAGTTACAATGTACATATCAAATGAATACATTTTATGGATTAGTTCTTTATTAAAAAAGTCTGTAGTACAACCAATTATTATTGCAGAGCGTGTTTTTTTTCTTCTTTGATTCGAATAATACTCTACCTTCTCTAATTCTTGTAATGGATTATTAACTTGTGAATACAAAAATTTCCCATATTCGGTAGGTGCTAATTTTCTGGTAGTCCTTTCAAACAACTTTTTGCCAATATGGCTTTCGAGAGCTGACAAATGTTTACTAACCCCTGGTTGAGTCATATTTAATTTTAATGAAGCTTCTGTAATATTTTTACATTCATATATAGCCCTAAAAGTTCTCAACCACTCCAAGTTAATCATAACATTTATTATAAATAATCAAACAAAAATAATTAAAATTATTAATTGATTGAATTTACATTTGTTCAAAAATAAAAACATGACAAAGACATTAGTAATAAATTACACTCCCAGAAAAGGCTCTTATACAAAAATTTTATTTGATGAATTTGTGAAACTAGCTAAAGGAAAAACAGAAATAAGGCATCTAAATTTAGCCGAAACCCCACCTGATTTATTATTAACAAAAAATTTGAATTTAATAATGCAATGGAATCAAGGCAAAAGAGATTTTTCAGAAACAGAACTCTTAATTCTATCGAATCATCATAAACTCATAGAACAAGTGCTTGAAGTTGACAATATTGTACTGGCTTTTCCAATTTATAATTTTACAATGCCAGCTGCCGTAAAAGCTTGGATAGATGCTATTATCGTTAGTGACAAAACATTTTCTTTTAGCCCCAAAACCGGATTTACAGGTCTTTGTGCCAATAAAAAAGCTTTATCAATTATAGTAAGTGGTTTTGATTATAATACTTCGAATAATGTTAAAGAATATGCTTCATCTACGATTAAACAAAATTTTGATTTCATAGGCATTCCTACAGAACAGATTTTGGCTTTTGGAGTTGATCAAAATAGAGACCAATTAAACTCAATTCTTAAACATGCAAAATCAGAAATAAAAACCCTGATCGATAGTTGGTTTTCATAATCTAAAATTTCATTCTCCATAAGCTACATGAAAATATTTGGTTATTCGATGTAAATTCTCATAACTAATATCAAACCTTAGCACTTGTCCAACATAAGGTTCATATTCTTCATTTTTAATGGCGTTTTGAATTTCTGGATCAGGATATAAATCTTTGATATCTGTAGAATTTACATCTCTTAATTGATTATACCAATATTCTTTTCTGATGAGAAACCATTTTAGGTTTTTTGATTCATAGATGCTTTTATCATAAAAAGGTTTTCCATTGATACATATTTTTGGGTTCTCAGTTACAGAAGAAGGTGACTGTTGTATTACCAGGTAAATATGAGTTCCAGCATTCCATTCTGCACCGTTAGGCCCACCAGCATTATGATCAAATAAATCATTACTGTTAAGCTTTCCTGTTTTTATGATGTCGGATTCTTTTTTTATCCATTCTTGTATTTTAATACTATCATTTTCATTCGAATATTTATCATCTAATTGATAAAAACAAAAGGTTATAAATTCTTTACTATTTTCTTTAGCAACCTCTTCTTCTTTATTTGACTCTTCTATCAATTTTTCTTCCTTCTCATCTTTATTCGTATTTGATTTGCATGATATTATCAAAATTAAACCAAGCAAAATATATTGTAAGTTCATTTCTTAGTTTGATTTATTCTAATTAAAAGATGTCTCAATGTTTTCAGAATAAAAATAAGTGTTCCTTCTTTCTTAAATTACCTTGTTTTCAGTGAAACTTACCTGAGAATTGGTTTAGTTTTTTAAACTTTTAAATCTATATATCAATCCTTACACTCTGTCTAAAAGATATGTTGAATAACATATAAGAGCATAAAGCAAATTAAATAAAATGTATACCCTTAGTATTTAATAGTATCTCAAAGCTAAGGAGTTAACAAGCATATGCATTCGGTATCACATGCTTGGTTTTAACTTTTTTATTTTAATTCCCACGTTCTTACCCAATCATAAGAGGTTGTTCTTTCTTCTTCGGTTCCTGTCATACCCCCATCAGAAGGAACAGGGTTCCAGTCATATGTCTCAACAACCATTCTTAAATACATTGGTAAATCAAAATCTGCTTTTGGAATAGCCGTATACACTTTTTTACCATCTAAATAAAATTCTATTTCGGTAGCACTTTTCCACCAAGCGGCATAAATATGATAATCTGACCATACTTTCCCTCCTACTTCGGTATTACCTCCCACAGATCCTGTTCCTGTTGCTGGACAATCAGTTTGTCTACTGTGTGTATTAGAGTGAATAGTTTCATCAAATTGCAAAGCCCAATCTGCAGTTGCTGTAACTTGTCCTACACATTCCTGAATATCTAATTCTGTAACTCTTCTATCACAACCTGTACCTTCATTTCTATGATTAATTAACCAAAATGTAGAGGACATAAACGTTTTATTAGCCTTCATTCTACATTCAAAATAATACCCGACCTGCGCTGCTGCCTTGGAACCAATATATGACCCTGCATGTGTAAATGTATTACCATTTACCATTTCTGGTGTATCCAACTTATAGGCTGTTAGTCTAAGATTATTTTCAGTTTCTGTCATTGTATTTTTCTTGAAAATCCCTGGAGCTCTCCCAATCCACCTCTTTGGATCTGTGTTTAACCATTTACTTTCGTCAAAAATACCATCATCAAACTCATCAGATAAGTTTTCTACTTTACTCCATGATTTACCAGAAGGAGCTGGATCAGCAGACCCTATAAAGTAAGGGGCATTTGATGAAGGTTCGTCTCTTGTTACTACAACGTCAAAACTACAAGATACCGTATTGCCAGCTGCATCCTTTACTTGAAATGTATTTGTGGTAGTTCCAACGGGGAATACCTCACCAGATGCTAAACCTTTTGTTTGTGAAGTGACAGCTCCTGGTAGGTTATCAGAACCAACTGGTGTAGTATATGTTATCTCTTTACCATTTGATGAAGCATCCACAACTTCACTAATATTTGAAATACATGCTATAGTAGAGTCTATATTATCCTTGGGCTCTTCTGTTTCAACATCGCTCCCATCATTACTACTACAACTAGTTACAGATATATTGACAGACATAAATAAAAATACTATTAACTTGAAGGAAAGATTTTCTTTGAACATGATGGCTTTTTTATGCAAATCTATAAGGTTTCAACCTATATAATAGAAACATATGTTTCAGAATTAGCAACACATGTTTAGTCAACTATGTATTCAAAACTCTCTTTAAAAAGCATATACACAATATCCCTGAATCTCTTGGGGATTAAAAATCTTCTCATGCCTACTAGAGTATTGGTGTCTTTTTGAGCAATTTCTTGCTCACTCTGTTAGTAATTTATTCAACTCACTTATCCTAGCAAGATGGTGATCATCATGTTCTGCTACAAAAAGAAACAGATCCATGGTTCGCATTGGCGTTTCTAGTCTTGGATGTAGTGCATATTGATAAACTTGTTTTTCTGTTACTAATTTCAAGCTATTTATTGTCCTTTTTCGAATATCTTGAAATTCTTTTAACAAAAGTTCAACTGGTTTTTTATTATGTTGTGCAAAATGAGTTTTCCTGTTTTCTAAGTCAGCGGTTCTCAGATATTTTTGATTACTAAGAATATCTTCTAATCTACCTTGCCAAATAGGTTCAAGATCAATCAAATGCCCTACATTTTCCTGAATCGACCAGCTATTATTATTACGTTTGGTTAATTGTTCTGTTGGTATTTTATTAATCTTATCATTCAGTCGCAATGAAGTACCATCTAATCTCTCTAGTATTGAAGGAAAAATATTCTGCTCAAAGGAAAATTCAAATTTCCGATCAAACCATTTTATTTGTTTCATCCTTTATATTTTTAACTGTTTCACGAATAATTAAGTACTCTTCACAGAATACTTACTTTAAATGTAATAGATTTTGTACGCATACAAAAGGAGTAGTTGTTAATTTTCTTTTCCAGAACTATGAACCCGAATTAGAGTATAGGAAAATCCTTTATCATGCTCTCCCAGAACAGATACAAGTAACTCATCTTTATTAATAATTTTATATTGAATTTTTTTTGGAAAGTCATGCTGCAAATTCTCAAAAGAAAATAAATATCTCTCTGATTGTTTTAGTATAAATCTAATACCTTTCCCTTCGTTTTGATTGAATACTTTGGCAATATATACTAAATTATTATCAAACAATTTTATCTCTAACTTTTCAGAAACATATTTTTTTTCATCTCTTATTTTGTAAGATTCTCCAGTAAATTTACCATCCTTATTTTGCCAGGTTTCATAACTCTCTTTCCCTTCTATTTTCCATGTTCCGATTAAGAAGTTTATTTTTTGCATTTCTATCTTCTGTCCATAGACATGTTGCAAAACGAATACTACTAAAATGATACTTAATTTTATAATCCTCATTATTTTACTTTTTAATACTGTAAAATTAATTTCTAAGTATGTTTAAGGATTGTAAAAAACCGACACTTTATTTTTTCAAGAATAAATTTGCCATATTTTCTTCAAAGAATTTGTATTGAGATGGATCTTCGCCAGTAAATTCTTTAAAATTTTTAATGAAATGAGATTGATCATAAAACCCAGCTTGAAAAACGATATCCGACCAATCGATATCACCTTCCTGAATTAATCTAAAAATATAGGAAAATCTAATAATCCTAACATAAAACTTTGGAGACAAGCCAATGTGTGCTTTAAAATAACGTTCTAAACTTCTTTCGCTAATTCCAATTTTATTTTGGATTTCCTTTAAGCTAAGTTTTCCATTATTCCTGATAATTAATTCGACTATCTTTTGTCCTTTTAAAGGTTTTATTTTCAATTTAGAAATACACAACAAAAACCAATTTTCAATTTGTTTTACTTTTTCATCAAAAGAAAGAGAACTAGTAGCCACTTCTTTAATTGGTTTCAGAATTTTTAGACTTTTTAAAGGGATTTCGACCACCTTATCCGTTAAACTCGTAATTTCAATATCAAATAGTTCGGTCAATGCCCATGGTTGCATCTTAATAGCAAACATTTTTGATTCACCTGTATTTTCAAGGAAAAAACTATTTTTGATCTGACCCGCAATTAAGTCTTTACCTTGTAATTCCCAAACTCCATTTATATTAGTTTTATATGCATCTCCCAAATGAAAAATAAGTTCTGGATATCCATCTGGAATAATTTTTTCTCTTTGAATAGTAAGATCACCTTGTTTATCAATCCACCAAAAGCTTTGAATCATTATTGACACCTTTGGATCGGCATCTTTCTGAATGTATATTTCATTCATAATTGCGACTAATCATTAGATAATTTCTATACTACTATAAAAACCAACTGCTACAAAATATCTCCCTTTAATACCAGGATGAAAAACACATATATGACTTAGCTATTCCTGGGTTCTGATTCCAGAGTACTTAAAATTGTATCCCGCGTTTGTTCGCGCAATTCTTTCTTCTGTTCTTGTGTTAGCCCTTTTGTTGGAATTGCTTTAAGAATACGAGCCCTCATAATACCAGGACCGCCACTAAAGAAGGTATACGAAAATCGTTTTTTATTATCAAAAAATGCAAGTGGTAATATTGGGATCTGGTGATCTATAGCTAATCTAAAAGCTCCGTCTTTAAACTGATCTAATACAATAGATTCATCATCTGGAACGCCTCCTTCAGGAAAAATACAGATACTTGTACCATCATGTAATCTGGCCTGTGCCCTATCAAAAACCTCTTTACGACTACGCTGGCTATTACGATCAACAAGAATACAGGTTCGTTTGTAGAAAAATCCAAAAACCGGAATCTTTGCCAACTCCTTTTTGCCAACAAAAACAAAAGGATTTTTTACACAGTATAACATTAACATGATATCAGTCATCGATGCATGATTAGCCACAAACATGTAGCTCTTCTTGCGATCAACCGATTCTTCTTTGGTTACTCTAGGTATAAAGCCTGATCCATACAATACAATTTTTGCCCAAAATCTTGCTACTACAAAAAACTGTGGATATAACTTTTCTGTTGAAGAAAGGACTAATAGTAATGGAAACATAATAAGTATTGGAATACCCATAAGGATATAAAACCAGATACGCCACAACAGAATAAGTATGTTCCTTAATAATTGCATTGCCCAAAAATACACAATTGGTTTGAGCTATGTGAACAAAAAAATTACCTTTGCCAAGAAATTAGAAAAATTATCATGTCCAGAATTCTAACAGGAGTACAAAGTACAGGGACTCCGCATCTAGGAAATTTATTAGGAGCCATACTTCCTGCTATCGAAATGGCAAATCAGCCACAGAATGAATCGTTTCTGTTTATCGCTGATATGCATTCACTTACACAAATTAAAGATGCTAAAGTATTACGGGAGAATACCTACTCTACTGCAGCTACCTGGTTAGCTTGTGGATTGGACATAGAAAAAACAGTTTTTTATAGGCAAAGTGATATTCCGCAGGTAACAGAATTATCGTGGTACTTAAGTTGTTTCTTTCCTTATCAACGACTTACCCTTGCTCACTCTTTTAAGGATAAGGCTGATCGATTAGAGGATGTAAACGCTGGGCTATTTACATACCCTATGTTAATGGCTGCAGATATTCTATTGTATGATGCAGAGATTGTTCCTGTAGGAAAGGATCAATTACAACATCTAGAAATGACACGTGATGTAGCTTCAAGAATACATGCTCAGGTTGGTGAGGTATTTGTATTACCAGAAGCTCAGGTACAAAAAGAAACAATGTATGTCCCTGGAACCGATGGTATCAAAATGAGTAAATCAAAAGGCAATATTATCAATCTGTTTTTGCCTGACAAGAAACTGCGTAAACAGATTATGACGATTCAGACTGATAGTACCCCTTTAGAAGAACCAAAAGATCCAGATACTTGCAATTTATTTGCTATATATAAACTTATTGCTACTGAAGAACAGCAAGAAGAAATGCGAAAAAATTATCGTGGTGGTAATTATGGGTATGGTCATGCAAAGCAAGCATTATACGAGCTACTTATCGATAAATTTGCTACAGTTAGGGAACGCTACAATTATTATATGAACAACCTTAATGAAGTTGATGAAGCTCTAGCTATAGGTGCCAAAAAAGCAACTACAATAGCAGATAGCGTATTGACAAGAGTGCGTAAAAAGGTGGGATATTAGTTAATATATCAATTTTTAAAAGCTTTGTTTCAAAACAATTAGATTCATTTACTAGTTTATGACAAAAAGTGTTTATTATTCTTTTTTACTACTATGTATATTCACTTCTTGTTCTAAAGAGCACTTATCTAAGACTAGTATTTCTTTCTATCATTGGAAGTCTGAGGCAAGTTTTAATGAATCTTATACAAAAGCGATTCATACTGCACGTACTGATAAAATCTATCTTCATTATTTTGATATCACAACAAAAGGAAGAACAAACAGCTATAATACTGAGGTTTTTCCAACCTATGTTGTAAAAAAGGTTTCAAAAGAATATCAGGATTTTGATATTGTGCCTGTTGTGTATATTACAAATGAAGTATTTAAGATAAAAAAATTAGATCTTGTAGGTTTATCTGGCAACATCACCAAATTAATCCATCAAATAAGTACAAAACATTTTGGTAGAGAGATTAAAGAAATTCAGATTGATTGTGACTGGACACAAAGTACTAGAAATGTTTATTTCGAATTTTTAAAGACATTATCAACACAGTTTGATATTGATGTAACCATTAGGTTACATCAAATAAAATTTAAAGAAGAAACAGGAGTTCCACCTGTAAAAAAGGGAACTTTAATGGTTTACAACATTGGTGATCTAAAAAACAAACAACAGAATTCTATTTTAGAAAATACAATTGTAAAACAATACATAAATTCTAAAACCGCATACCCCTTGCCGTTACATATTGGTTTACCTTTGTTTTCTCAAACAGTTGTTAGCAATATGGATGATAAAATTAAAATCATCAAAAATACAGAACGGCTCGTTTTGGAAAACGATATTCATTTTAAAAAATTAAATGAATTCAATTTTGAGATTGTAAAAGACACACTCTATAAAGGGTTTTATCTTAGTAAAGGGTATACTTTAAAATTAGAAGAATTAACAGAAGCCGAAATTATAGCATCTTATAAAACAATTAAAGAAAGTAAATTACAAACTAACGATATCATTTTTTATCATTTGGATGAGCAATCACTCTTAACCATTGATTTAAAAAAAATAATAGAGCAGTTATGAGAACTATATTAACCTATACATTGGCCTTTATCTCTTCAATTATCTTTGCAAGTGATCACAATTTTGTTTGTGGTGGTGATGGATATTGGGAAGGTGATAGTTTCTATAATTTATTCGTACAAACTAACATTTCTGCAAAAGAGTTTTACCCTTTTTTAAGGGATGAATACAATAACTTTTATGGTGAGAATTATTATGATGAAAAGAAAGAAATTGTTTACCCTAGAGGGAATGTAAATCTATGGAAAGAAGTTTTGCTAGACTGGAGTACCAAGGATATAGAAAATGTAATTTATAATTTTGATAGTTTTAACTGGAAGAACAAAACCACTAAAGCCGAAAAAAGCGCTAAAACCTATATCGAATTTGCTCAACAATGCAGTGAAGCTTTTAGGTATAGAAACAAGCGAAATTCATGGGATTATGATGAGATCTTAGCCCAAAAAACTGTAAATACCGAAGCTTTACTTGCAAAAGCAAATTTGTTGTTAAGTGCCGAAGCCAACCAGCAATTAAAAGCAAGGTATTATTATCAAATTATTAGGATTTTACATTATTCCAAGAGCTTTAGTGAAGCTGTAAATTTTTACAAAACAAAGGTTGAGGACCAGTTACCAAAAAATGAGATCTATTACTATATAACCGATCAGGTTGCTGGTTGTTATTATTCTTTAAAAGATTACGAAAAAGCAGCATATCTTTTTACAAAAGTGCTAAACAAAAGTATCGATAGAAAAAAATCTGCCTTTTTAAGTTACAATTTTTGTGCAAATAAAAACGCAGAGGGTAAACCATATTTTTCGGGTATCGATGACGAAAAAGATGTGTTGTTAATTGCTAGCTTAAGAGATTTTTCTGATGAAGTTAACAACATCAATAAATTTATACATCTAGATGCAAAAGATCCAAGGGTAGAACTTCTTTTTATGCGTGCATTAAGTAATGTAGAGCGTGATATTTGGCCAAGAAATATTGGTACCTTCGACAGGACATTACCAAATATCCAAAACAATAAAAATTATAAAGAACTCCTACAAATAGCAGAGCAACAAATTGAGAATACTCAAATCAAAAATAAAGATTTTTGGAAAATCACAAGTTCCTATTTATCATTTATTAATAATGATCTTACCACTGCAAACCAGAAATTAAATAAGGTACAATCATTTCCAGAACAAAAGAAAACATTATCCATCATTTATAAAGTTTTTAGTTGGGATACTATTACCCCAGAAAATGAAAATTACTTAATCAAAATTATTGAAGATCATCCTACCAATGAAGATTGGAAACCCCTAATTCTTGATAGAATTTCACATATATATTATAAAAATAATAAAATAGGCAAAGCATTTCTAGTTCATAATCATCTTGAAAATGTCAAAAATATTAGCTCATTAGAATTACTAAATGCTTTAGAAAAGTTTTACCATAAGCCCAATAAAAGCAAGTATGAAAACATGCTTTTAAATAATAAATCTCAATCTTCTCTTGATTTTATAAGCTATATAAATCATCAAAAAGGAGTCTATTATTTATATCAAAGAAATCCTGAAGAAGCGCTGATTTATTTTAACAAAGAAAAAAATCCTGCAAGAGAGGCATCTATTCCTGGAACTATTTTTAGTAACAACATAAAAGAATGTTTTAGTTGTCCTGAAAAAAATATTATGGCAGACGAAGTGTATAAAGCAGATGTTTTTTCATTCATTAAAACCAATTTCTCAAAAAAAGAATTAGCTATAAATTTGATCGAATTAAAAAAATTAACTCATAATGAGAAACAATGGAAATCCAAATTAGCCAATTATTTATTAGCCAATTATTATTATAATATATCCAATACTGGATATTACAGAGGCATCTTAACCAATAATGGTAATTGTTGTGATTATAATTATATCGACTATGCCAATGATAGATATAAGAATACTAAAATAGGCGCTAATATCATTGCAAATAGATCAGGGTATACGTTATCTGATGTTAGTTATTATGACAAACATTATTTTGGATTAAGCGACACTGCGATAGAATATTATCAAAAAGTAATCGATTTGTCTACAGATAAAGAATTAAATGCTCGTTGCCTATATCTAATGGCAAAATGCGAACTTAATGACTACTATAATAATGGTAGTTCTAATACTTTTGAAATAAAATTATCTGAATATCAAACTATTCAATTACCAAATTATAATAGTTTTAAAATATTAAAAGAACAGTATTCAGATACCGAATTTCATAAAATGATTATACGAGAATGTAGTTATTTTAAAGCTTATAGTTCTCATTTCTGATTAAAAACATCCATGCCTCAACTAATTTTGAGATTGATAAAATGAAAATTCTATTCAAAATAGTATATGATTTTCTAAAATTTCTTGAAAAGTTTACCGGGTTATCTTATGAGGAAATTAATATTATAATTTGGTTTATTCTCATCCCATTAAGTTGGGCTATTTTATTGGATACAATTTTTAAAAAACATTACTTCAAAATCTGTTTTTTAACGATCATAATAGTCTCACTACTATATATTGATAATTTTAAAATATTTTCGAATACGTTATTTGATCAATCGGTAAATTTTCTTAATCTTTTTAATCATTTTGGGAGCAACTATGTTGCTTCATCTGTAATTATTTGTGTACTTATTCCATTATTGATCTATATTGTACTTATTCGAAAAGCCTATTTTAAAAATAAATAACTAATCCAAGCCTGTCAAAGAAGTATTGGGAGAACCAACTTCAACAAGCTTAGATATAGAAAATAGTGTACTTATAATAATCTCTTATTCGTACATTCCTTTTTCTACTTTTAAAATCACATTATAGGTTTTGTTCTTTTTGTTAAAAATAACTGGGTATTTCCCCGCTTTTATTACATTTCCTTTAAGTCCCAAACCTTTTAAATATGAGGCATCCAAAGTCAAACTATTTTTAAGATAAAAAATATTAGCTTCTGGATTTGAATCACCATATTGTATTGACATTAAATCATTCTCCCCATAAAACTGTACTCCAAGAATACTCTCATTCATGGCAAACAACATCCCTTCTGTGTTGGATTTAATATCTAATTTGAGTACATCTCTAAAGGACTCAAAAACCCTTGGATCGGCTTTATGAACTAGAATCCATGGATCATTATATACCCAGTCACATCTAATAATTTTACAGGGATCAAAAAGCTCTAGTGGAGGAGTAATTGCGAGTCCGGGGTTTGTTTGACACCTCCATTCTATACATGTACTTCCTGGGTCAGATTCACAGCTTTTTTCACCGGTGAAAGGGTTTGTAACTTGTTTAGCATTAGAGTGAAATTTATATACGCAAATCTCTCCCCAACCTTTTGCATCGGCTTGAATATTTTGATCAACTGCAATTTGTTCTTCGATGGTATTTTCCTGTTCACAAGAGTATACAGTAATTAATAAGATAGCAATTATACTTAATGATACTTTTTTCATAATTTCTATGGTTTTAATATGAGTTAATGGTTGTTTTGGCCCCAAAACATGATATGATCGATCGGTCTGATCCAAAATTAAACAGGATCTTATAAGCACATTGGTAGTGATGTAACAAATCCTAGAAAATATGTAACACACTTATAAAGGGTTATTTACCCCCTTGGAGAAAATGACAGAAAACTTTCTCTGGATAAATGAGGTAAGTAAAACCTTTAACAAAAAATTCACATTTCATCTAAAAATATTATCTTCGCACCCAACTTCGTGGATACGCCCCAAATCGTAATCACAAATTTTATTTAATATAAAACGATAGTTATAATGTTGTCAACAACATACATGTGATCATAGCTGCTAGAGATTTAATCGAATGGTTATTGTGTTTTTGGAATGACGCCGCACTTGCTGAAAAAAATGTAGCAGCCAATGTGCAGAAAAATCGAAAAGCTAGGTAACATTTTTCAATGCTACAACACATATATTAAATGTTTACTATCTAAAAATGAAAAATTACATCCTTTAGAAATTTCATCTATGAATACAATAGAAGGAATAATTCTAAACTATGTATAAAAAATAACTTATACCCTACTATGAAGAAAATTTACCTATTTACATTATTAAGTATTTTATTTTTTGGTTGTTCTAGTGATGACAGTTCACCTGACGCACAATTAAATATTCCAATTATAGATGATATCTCTACTACTAATGCAACTGCTGGAGATATTATTACCATTACAGGAAAAAACTTTGATTCAAACCAAACCTATATTATTAAGTTTAACGGCACACAAGGCACAGTAACCGAAATAACTGCCACATTTCTAAAAGCCAAAGTTCCTGAAGGAGCAACAACAGGAGATATTACCCTTACTATTAATACACAAACAACAGTTGTAGGTACGATAACAATAGATGAAGAACCTCAAAGCCCAACTATAGAAAACATCTCTACAGACAGTGCTGTTGTTGGAGATATTATAACAGTTAATGGTACTAATTTTGATCCTGAGGAAACATATATCATTAAATTTAATGGGATACAAGGTACTATAACAGAGATAACGACAACCTCTTTAAAAGTACAAGTTCCTGAAGGAGCAACCACAGGAGAAATTACTCTTACATTTAATGAAAAAGCAACTGTTATAGGAAATATTGAAATCCTAGAAGTTGTAATAGATTATGGATCTAGACTTTTTGCTTATAAAGATGGAATAACACCAAGTCAAATTGTAGAAATTGACAAAAATACCGGAGAACAGATTAGTGTTATCGCCGATATAGATCATGATAATTATTTGAGTGATTTTATTTTTGATGATGCTAAAAACGAAATTATTTGTAATTATACAGATAATAATATCACTTATCTCTACAAAATAAATGTAGATAATGGGCAAACTACATCAACCCAAAGTAATCCTGCTACAGGTCGTTATGAAAACTGGATTATAGGTCGTTATAACAGTCCAAACTTTCTTTTTGCGTACAAGGATCAAATTACACCTAGCAAAATTGTACAAATTGATCTCGAATCCGGAAATTTTGTTGATGATGTAACAGACATAGATCACAACAATTATTTGAGTGATTTTAATTTTGATTCTGATGCAGATGAAATTATTTGTAATTATACCGATAATAACATCACTTACCTGTACAAAATAAATGTAAATAATGGACAAACAACATCAATCCAAAGTAACCCAACTACAGGTCGATACGAGAACTGGATTATGAGTGCAAATAATAGACTTTTTGTTTACAAAGATGGGGTAACACCTAGTCAAATCATAGAAATTGATAAAAATACAGGAAATCAAATCAGTGTCATTGCTGACATAGATCACGACAATTATTTAAGTGATTTTGTTTTTGATTCCTCAAAAAATGAAATTATTTGTAACTATACTGGTAACAATATTACTTATCTCTATAAGATAAATGTAGATACCGGAAAAACAACATCAATCCAAAGTAACCCAACTACAGGTCGGTACGAGAACTGGATTATGAGTCTTGTGCAATAAGAAAATATAACTATAACAAAAACAGAGATGTATTTTACATCTCTGTTTTTATTCTTTACTCATATCTAGAAATGGTTATTATTGTTTTTGATATACTAAATATCAAAAAAAGTGACTTAGAAACTGATAAAAATCATTTTTGAAAATTAAAAAACAAGGTATCATTGATTTTTATATACAGATATGGAAGTCTCTAATGATATTGTTCTGCGTCCTCGTTTTTTTCAAGAGTTAAATATCTCATCAGAAAAAGCGCTAGATGCTTTTGAAAAAATTGGTAAGACAAATCAAGATTTTAAAATAAGTCGGGTAGATCATCATGTCTTTATACGTATTCCTAAAAACAAACAACACTTTTGGTCTCCTCAATTACATCTTGAGATTTATGATATGGATAACGGACAACCAAAACTAAAAGGTCTTTTTGGTCCAAGTCCAACGGTTTGGACATGTTTTATGTTTCTGCATTTTATAGTAGCTATAGTATTTATAAGTGCTGCCATCTGGATGTATGTAAATATACGCCTCGACAAACCCTATGTATACCCTATTGTCTCCATGTTCTTTCTTATTATTATTTGGTTTGTACTTTATTTTGCAGGACGAATAGGAAGACAAGCTGGTAAAAAGGAGATGCGAGCTTTATATCTTTTCATGCAAAATACAATAAATACTACATCAAAGATTTAACTGTTTCACTTAAACTCAAAAAACTTTAATCCCATACGGATTTCCGTAAGAAAATTTTAAAGTTTTATGATAGCTTGCGATCCAAAAATCAATCAAAATTAAGTGGATAAGAACTTCATACAAATTAATTTTTAATAATAAATACATCTAATATAACATGTTTACAAGGCCCACTTTTTATAAGTTTCGCAATAGCGAATTTATTCAGTATTTAACCTACGTGAAAAACATTGTAATTCTGCGAGATCCACAAGCTTTAAAACTTGCACCACAATCCGCCACTCTAATCCGAGAAATTTTTGCTATGGATGAGGTGTACAAGAAACAAATAAATACAATCTCTAAAGATCTTGAAGCTATAGATAAACGAAGAGACCTTGCTATTATAGGTATAAGAATAGTTTTAGAAGGGTTCATTTATCACTTTGATCATACAAAGCGTAATGCGGCAAAAGAACTCCTACAGAGTATAGACAACTATGAGAAAAGAATTGCTAAGCAAAATTATCATGTAAAGACCATTACTTTGGATCATCTTACTTATGATTGGGAAACAATTTTAGAATTAAAGACAGCTTTGATAACTCTTGATCTTACTGATTGGGCAAAAGAGCTAAAAGAAAGTAATACTACTTTTAATAAAACGTATCTAAAACATAATGCTGAGTATTTGTTCGACAGCAAAACCGATGTCACTCAACTTAGAAATAAAGTAAAAGAAAGCTATACTGATCTCATCAATCATATCACAGCTTATGCTACGCTACATTCGTCTGAGGTATATGAGAATATCATAAAAGAAATTAATATACTTACTAAAAAATATAATGATATTGTAGAAAAAAGAGAGCCCTTAGATGTTGAAATAGTAGAGAGCCTTTTTTGATTATCTTCTATAAATCTAATTCTTCATTATATCATATAAGAAAAAAATTCTTTCCTCTGATATGGATTCCCGTAAGAAAGCTTCAAAGTTTTGTAGTAAATTAGATTAAGAAATCTTTTAACCCTAAAAAGTTTTGAAATAAAACCGCCCCTACAAGTTTGCTACATCAAAAAAACAAGTTGCCATTAAGGGTGTATCAAATAGGTAATAAAGTAATATTAGTAACTGGTTAAAACAAAATTTAAAAATCATAATCGTCTATTGTAAGGTAAGCACATAAAAATGTAAACGGATACACAATAATTGTTTTTAATAACTTTTAAAACTCTTAATGCCTTATGTTTACTACACCTGCTTTTTATATGTTTCGAAATAGCGAGTTTATCAAATATCTAATTGATATAAAGAATATTATAATTGTACAAAATCCTCGCGCTCTAAAAATTGAATCACAAACTGCTGTTTTAACGCAACAAATCACCGTTATTAATGGTGCATTAAAAAAACAACTAGAAAATCCAACAATCTCGAATACTGATCCCAATGAAATAGATCAACGTAGAGATCTTGCTATTGTAGGTATTAGATCTATCGTAGAAGCTTACACATATAATGTTGATGAGATAAAAAGTGCAGCCGGAGCAGCTTTATTAGAAAGTATTGACAAATACGGAAGCCCGATTGCCCAACATACTTATGAAGCACAAAACAATGCTCTGGACAATCTTTTACATGATTGGTCTACCATTCTTATTCTAAAAGCTTCCATAGCAATTCTAGGATTAACTAGCTGGGTAGAAGAGTTATCAGAAGACAATGAATCTTCTCCCCAAATATCTTTTAATCACAATCTAACATCTGTACCTAATAGTAAAATAAATATATACAGACTTAGAACTCAAGCTAAAAAAAGCTATCATAATCTGATTAATCATATTGCAAGTCATGCTTCTTTAAATCCAAAAACTTATGAATGTGTAGTACGAGAAATTAATATACTAACAAGTCGTTATAACACTCTGGTAGAAAAAAGAAAAAATACTGTTTCTGATACCATAAAAGGCAAAAAACGCTTTAAACCATCTTATATGTTCTAAGCAAGAAATGTTATGTTGAAACAAACTATTATTTTTCAGAAAAAGAATACTTAATTTCATTATTGTTCATTCGAATCATCATTACTTCTTAGCTAATACAAAAAAAATCTTTTGTTCTCGTACGGATTTCCGTAAGACAATCTCATATTTTCTTCTTAATTTAATATCAGGAAAATTTCATATTTAGAAGCTTTTCGAACAATCTTTATCGTTCTAATACTTTATAAGGATATCATATGTATATACCAACATATACAGACTAGTACTTGAATTTAAAAAAATCAGAAAGAGAATACTCAAGTGCTATGCAAAGCAGTCTGATCACTTCTACAGAAGGTCTAGTATCTGCCTTTTCGATATCAATAATTGTGCGATAACTTACCCCAGATTTTTCGGCTAATTCAGTCAAAGTCAGTCCGGCGTCTAACCTCAAACCCCGTAATCGATTGCCTAGTGCTTCTTTAAATTGATCATCCTTAGCCATCCTCAAAAATGGCTAAATTCCTGTTAACAAGATAGTTGCAGATGAATTTATTTACGTAAAACACTGGTTATCTGTAATAATTATGCAGTATATTGCATAATTTATTATATTTGTCTCAGACAAAACAATAATGACCAAAGAAGAGCTATATCGTTATATGTTGGCCTATCAGCAGGAGCACATGTTTACTAAAAAGGATCAAAGTAATTTTATTAATGTCCTCAAAAGTTTACAAGCTGATGCTGACCCAAAAAAAGGAAAAACATAACCAAAAATTGATAGACATGACAGAAAAAAAACTTTACGAACGATTGATGCACTATAAAAGTAAGTATGGTCTTACCAGAGAAGCATTACAGCAGTATCAATGGGCATTAGAGCTCATTAAACAAGGAAATAGCGACCAAGAAGAATAAAAATATAGAATTCCATACTATCTCCATACTTCTTATAAACAGAAACAAGTTCAGGTCTCAAACGATGTCAGAAACTAATATTTCATCGTTTGAGATTCTGAAATAAAATAATGCTCAAAATACGATCAATTGTTTTATAGTACTCTGTCAATGATTTTTTTATTTATCGTGACTTCATCAAAACATTTTTCAGCCCAATCTTTTGACATACGTTTTTTTGCGAATTCACCATATCTAAAATCCGTCCATTTTATGTTTTTCTTTTGTTTTATTTTTTCCAAATTTTTATGTGAAATAAAAGATTGAGCCAGGTAGTAAATCGTCTTATATTGTCCTTGATGCTCTGTTCTTTTTATTAAGCGTAGATAAAGGTGTGGCGTTCTAACAAGAAGAATATATCCCATTATTGTAGTTACTATAAAAACACCTAAACCGTAGAAAGTCCAAACTGCGTTTATGATTAATGAAATCATCATTAAGCCAAGAAGATATACAAAAAAACTCAAGCCGAGAGCATTTATTTCTCTTGGAGACATATTATGTTTTTCCATAAATCGAATATAAAATTCAGGTTTCCAAATAGCTTTTCTAACTTCGGACACTACAATTTCATCCACTTCTTTCTCGACTGTTAATTGATCAAAAAATAACTCAGCTTCTTTTTTTGTTAATTTATTCGAACTAATATATCTCCATTTTATACTTTTTTTACCTACTATTTTTTCTGGCTTTTTGTTAGAAATACATGATTGGACCATATAATATACCTCTTCTTCTTTACCAAGCTGTTCTGTTCTTTCAATGATCCTATAATAACGATGATAATATGTAGTATATAATTTAAACGATACTGATACTACTACTATAGAGATTCCTAAAACAAATAAGGTCCATGGACCAAAAAGAGCTGTTGCTAAAGAAGTAAGAAATAAAATCACCAATGGGATAAAAATGATTAGTTTTTCAAAATTCCTCACATGTTCACGAATAGTATTGTCATATCTAAAGAGTTTATGTATTGACTTTCCAATCCGTTGTGTTTCTTTCATTCTATTTTTCTATACTAACCAAGGCTATTATTTCCGAAGATAGGTTTTTCTGAAGATCAATTATCTTTGAAGAATTATAAAATCTCATCAATAACTTTTTTTTCTGTGGTTTCCCCATTAAAATAATACTCTGCATTTTCTCTGGAAAGATCTCGTCTAAATTCGTTGTGTTTGTAATATTTCCATTTTATATTTTTATCATCTTCTATTTTTTCTAATCCTTTTCTGGAAATAAACGATTGCATATAGTATGATGTTTTTTTATACCGCCCTTGACTCTCTTTTCTTTCGACCAATCTAAGATAGCGATGGTTTTTTCTAATATAAAGTACACATACTACTATAATACTTAATATAACGATTCCTAAAATACTAAAGGTTTGTAAAGGGGCTAAAGGAAAGCTCGTCAAGAAAAGTAATCCTTTAAAAAAAAGAAAGAATGATAATATCCCAAGCAATATACCGGGAACTATTATTTCTTTAATATGTAGATTATTTTTTTCTAAAAATTTCTGTCGGAATCCAGGTTTATAAATCGATTTTTTAACCCGAGAGATTACAAGGTCATCTACTTTATTTTCAATTGTTTTTTGGTCAAAAAAAAGTTCAGCTTTTCTTCTCTCAGAAGGATCTTCTCCATTAGAAGAATAAAACGACTCTACATCTGTCCATTTTATGTTCTTATCAAGGACTATTTTTTCTGGTTTTTTGTATGAAACATAGGATTGAACAATATAATATACAGCTTCTTCATTTTGACCTTTCTGTTCTGTTCTTTTTATAATTCGATAATACCGATGATATAGATTGTTATACAACTTAAACAAGAATATTACTACTATTATAGATATCCCAAAAATTGGTAAGAACCAAGCGGTAATGCTTAAATGCATTATTACCGAACAAATTAAAAGTGGTATCATCATAAAGAATACCATTTCTAAATTTTCTGCATGACTATTAATCGTATTGTCATACCGATAAGGTTTATATATTGATTTCCTAATCAGAGGGGGTTCTTTCATTTTTTTCTATAATATAACAATCAAGAGTTAAATATCAGTATTGTTTATTTAAAAGTAAAAAAATATTCGATCAAAATAGCATCTCCATAAATTGTATCGGTTCAATAAATCTGGCGTCAAATAAAATAAAGCTATTTTTATATTTTAAAACATTGGTGATTAGTTTTTTAGCTGAACTAAAAAGCAAAACACAATAAATAAAACATGTTATGATTTTAAAAAGAGGTCATTATTTAGCTCCTAACTATCAAACCTATGATTTTAATGATTTTCTAGTGGGTACAACAAAATATGAAGCCCCGGTAGAAACCGGAGTTTGGCATTCTCATGAAAAGCCAGTCATTAGTTTTGTGCTCTACGGGGGTAATAAAGAATATCGCAAAGGTAAAGAGATCGAAAGATTAGAAGGAGCAATAAATTATTACCATGCTCATGAACTTCACAAGAATATCTATACTAAATTCCCTTCGAAACACATAAGCCTGGAAATAGATGATACTTTTTTAACAAAATATGAGCATACAGAAGAGTCTATCGAGTTAGCAGTGACAAAAAACCATGATGCTCGTTTTACTTTTATCAAATTACTCAATGAAGCCGAAATTAATGATCTACAATCCTATAGCTCAATAGAAATGTTATTCTTAACTTTTCTAGAAAACTCCCTTAACTCAAAAGATGACTTATTATTTCCAAAATGGATGCTATCTATAAGAGATATTCTAAATGATAGATGGAATGAAAATATTTCTTTAAAAGAATTAAGTGATAACGTTAATGTTCATCCTACTACAATTTCGAAGAATTTTAGAACGTATTTTCAATGTACTCTAGGCGAATACTCTCGTAAACTAAAAATAGATCGTTCACTTGATTTATTAAAATCTAAACAGCATTCTCTTACAGAAATTGCATATATATGTGGTTTTTCTGACCAAAGTCATTTTACCCGTGTTTTTAAATCTATCTCTGGTTATTTACCTAAAGAATATACTAAAGTCTAAATAAATCTTGCGTTATCTCTTTTTATCATTCTTATATGTTTTGGAAATCAGAAGATGATAACTTTTATCCAAGAATGGAAAATAGTCAGTGCTCCTTTTCATCAAATCTCAGTATATGAACATCCTTAGTTTTTACTTTAAAGAACCCATTGAAAGTTGTAAATCAGGCTCTTTAAATAAAAAAAACTATTTTTAATATTTAGTGTCATGCACAAAATTAATGTTACTTCTTGCAATTTTATTGTTCTTTGATCATTCAAAACTTGCTACCAGACTTGCAAGATTAAGTTCATAGGAAGAAAAAAACATGAAATCAACAGAGATTTATAAATGGCATGGTAACATTTTAATATGTTACGACACTTACTTTTATAACACTGAAAACTATGATAATGATTTCACTAAAATCAGGGTAATATTACTATTCTTTTTAAAACTACATTTATCATCATTATCTCTATTCATATAAACATTAAAGTCAAAACAATTTAAAAAATGGATAATTATTACAAACCATCAGGAAAATTTTCTGCAACCTCATTACTTTACTTTATACTACTATCATGTACAGCATTCCCAATTCTTGGGCTTGTATATGCATACTGTATATGGTACATCCCATTCTTTTATATTAACTTTCTTATCACAGGAGCATTTGGTTTTGCTATCGGGTACCTAATCAATGTTTTTGTTATCGGAAAAGGAAAAGTTAGAAATACAATGCTTGCAGTTATCCTAGGAATATTAGGCGGACTTATTGCAATGTATTTTCACTGGTCGGTTTGGACTGATCTGGTTATCAACTCTGGTGAAAGCTATGGGACATCACGAATAGGTATTACTGTAAGTAATATAAAAATTTTACAAGTTTTCACTCTAGTAACACAACCTGATGTTTTATTTAGTTTAATTGGAGAGATTAATGAAGTTGGAGTCTGGGGAATTCGTAATGCAACTGTAAGTGGAGTTTTTTTAACGATCATTTGGATCATCGAATTATTAGCAGTAATTGGTATTAGTACATTAACATCATTTCCTAAAGCCGGAGAGCCCTTTTGCGAAACCAATAATAACTGGTTTAAAGAAAGTGTTTTACCTGCTTTTAATCATATCCCTGAAACCTCTAAAATGATTGCAGATCTGGAAAAAGGAGATCAGAGTGCCTTTAATGAATTAGCACCTTCTTCTAATATAGAACAAGATCATAGTGTATTTACATTATATACATCTGATCAAAACAAATGTTATCTTTCTATTGAAAACAAAAAAGCCAAAAGAGATAATAAAGGAAAACTTAGCTTTGATACCGATACTTTTATCGAATATATTTCTTTAAATACTACTCTTAAAGATATATTACTAGCGAAATAAGTTATCAAGAGAGGTATAGAAATTTGATATTTCTATACCTCTTGTTCTAAAAAATGGGAAATAAATCGAGAAAGGTTTTAACATTAAATTGTAAATAAACAGGAATGTTCCTTTTATTTTTGAGCATGATCAATTTAAATTGATGATTCTAATCAATGCATAACAAATGATCCTGCACAAACTAATTTTATTTGCTCTTATTATTGTTTCATGTAATGCCTTAGCACAACAAAAGCATACAGAACCTACCTCTCCATATTGGGAAATCACGAATAGAAAAAGTATTGTTTGGGATATAACTAAAGAAAAAAGGCTTCCCCATAAGGAAAATATAGAAATGGCAGGCAAAAATGTAGCTTCCATTATCTACTACAAAATTGACGAAAACAAAAAATTATCTATTACAAAAGATGTTATCTTCCCTCAACTTAGAACATATAATAAGTCAAATGAACCTGACTGGAAGAAATATAGAGCGTATTTCAGAAAAAGCATCTCAGATCAAATCGCTCCTTCTATTGCCTATAAAAACAAAATTATAGTCCCATCTACAGTAGATTCTGTTGAAATTGGTGGCATGCTTACTTTTTATCACACCCCAGTAGAAGACTTACAAATTATAAAGACGATATACCCATCTATGGAGGACAGGTATATTGTAGAACGATGGGAAATAAAAAATGTTAGTCAGGTCATCAAAGAATTATCTATTTCGAATTGTAAATTAAAACAAAGTGAAGTCGGTTATAAAGGTGAGTATACTTTTGAGATGTTTAGTGATGCTTCAGAACAACTTAACTTATCTCCTGGCACATCTTATAGTTTCCCTGTGTATTATGGAGCTACTCTAAATAAAGAAAAAACCATAAATTTTGATTTTAGAAAAGCAGAGCAACAGAGAAAAGATTTTCTGTCTACAATGCAAAACAATCTTGTCTTAGAAACTCCTGACAAAACAATTAATACGCTTTTCTATTTTTCAAAAATACGAGCTTCAGAAAGCATATTTAACTCCTCTATGGGACTTGTACATTCTCCGGGAGGTGGAAACTATTATGTTGGTATTTGGGCCAATGACCAAGTAGAATATAGTGGCCCTTTTTTTCCTTACTTAGGATATCAAACAGGAAATATAGCGGCCTATAATACTTATATTCATTTTCAGAAAAATATACCCGCAGATACTGCTGCAATTGCATATGCTTTTGAAGTTGATGGAAATTTTGAGATGGATCATCTTGATCGTGGTGATGCTGCAATGATTGCCTATGGAGCATCGCATTATGCATTGGCTTCTGGTAATCAAAAAACAGCCAGCGAATTATGGCCTTTAATTTCCTGGAGTTTAGAATACTGCCATAACCATAGAAATGCATCTGGTGCAGTACTATCAGAGTCTGATGAAATGGAAGGACGAATAGCAACTGGTACTGCAAATTTATCCACCTCTACATTGTATTATGGAGGATTAAAATATGGTATTCGTCTAGCTGAAGAGCAAAACATGAAAGATTTAGCAAAAACCTATAAAGCTCGTTTGTCGGCAATGAAAAATGTCATCAACGACTATTTTGGTGCTACATTAGAAGGTCTTGAGACCTATAAATATTTTGATGAAAACAAACATCTACGACATTGGATATGCCTTCCTTTAAGTATGGGGATTACCTCTCGAAAAAAAGGAACTATAGATGCTCTATTAGGTAAGTTATGGACAGAAAATGGTGTTTTGGTAGAATTTAAGCATGAGACTAATACTGACTCTACTACTTTCTGGGATAGAGCTACATTATATGCCTTACAAGGAGTCATGAAAGTGGGTGAGACCGATAGAGGCTTTAAAAAATTAAGGAGTTTTTCAGAAAAACGACTATTAGGTGACCATGTGCCTTACGTTGTAGAAGCATATCCTGAAAATAATATGAAGCATCTCTCTGCCGAAAGTGCTTTGTATTGTAGGATTATTACCGAAGGGTTATTGGGATTAGAACCTTTAGGTTTCAACAAAATAAAAATCACCCCGTCTTTGCCAAAGACATGGGATCATCTTAAACTACAAGACATTGCATTATTTGGACAAAAAACAGATATTCTACTGTCTCGAGACCTTAAAAGATTAAGATTAAAAGTTATATGTAATGAAAAAATCATTTTTGACGAAAGTATAAAACCTAATACTGAACTCTCTATAATATTACCTGCCAAAAATTAACAGTGTTATGAAGATTTTTGATGCTCATTTTCATATTATCAATCCAGACTTTCCATTAGTAGAAAATAATGGGTATTTACCTCCTGCTTTTACTGTCGAAAATTACAAACAACAAACTAAAGAATTTAATAGTGTTGGTGGTGCAATTGTATCTGGTTCTTTTCAAGCTTTTGATCAGGAATATCTCATACACGCACTTCAGAAAGTAGGTAATAACTATGTAGGTGTTGCAAATATTCCTTTTAATCTTGCTGATGAAGAATTAAGGAGATTACAAAACTCGAATATTGTTGCTGTTCGATTTAACCTTAAAAGAGGTGGTTCTGAAACTATAGATAAATTGCCACAATTGTCAAACAAGCTCTTTGACGATTATGGATGGCATACCGAACTCTATGTAGATGCTAAAAATCTTAAGGAATTAAACCCTCTACTATCAAAAATTCAAAAATTCTCTATTGATCATCTTGGTTTATCCAAGGAGGGATTACCAGAACTATATGCATGGGTAGAAAAAGGAGTTCGGGTAAAAGCTACTGGGTTTGGACGAGTTAATTTTAACCCTATTCCTGTCATGAGACAGATTTATGATATCAACCCTAAAGCATTATTGTTTGGGACTGACTTACCATCAACAAGAGCAAAAATACCATTCTCTCAAAAAGACATCAATATCATAATAGACAATTTCTCGATGTCAGAACAGGAAAATATTTTTTATAAAAATGCTCAACAATGGTATAATAAATCCGGACATTTTTAAAATATTATGAATTGCTGACATACCGTTGTCATTATCCCATTTTACTTTTACATCAAACCAAATAATGGATCATAATGGCAGAATTGCTTAAAAATATTTACACTCGCGAGTTTTTTGAAACCTTTACAAATTCACTTCAAAAAATAGTTCCAAATTTTAATACCTCTTCTTTCTTTAAACATATTTTCAATACCGAATGGGAACATAAAGAATTAAAACAACGCATGAGACATATTGTGATTGCTTTACAACATCATCTCTCACCCGAATACTCTAAAAATGTAACTACGATTATTCAGGTCATTGATCAACTTCAAAAAGACGGTGTTAAAGAGAATAGTTTAGAATACATGTTTTTTCCTGATTTTATAGAATATTATGGTATTTGTGAGTACGATATTTCTATAGCTGCAATTGAGAAAATCACCCAGTTTACAAGCTGTGAATTTGCTATTCGCCCTTTTATCTTAACATTTCCAAATAAAGGAATACAACAAATGATAACATGGTCTCAGCACAAACATCCTATGGTACGAAGATTATCCTCTGAAGGGTGCAGACCCCGATTACCTTGGGCTATGGCACTTCCATTTCTAAAAAAAGACCCTACTCAAATCCTTCCGATTTTAAAACGTTTAAAAAATGATGAGTCCGAATCTGTTCGAAGAAGTGTAGCCAATAATCTAAATGACATTTCAAAAGATAATCCAGATATCGTTATTAACCTTGCATATAACTGGTATAGTAAATCAAAAAACACCGATTGGTTAGTTAAACATGCCTGTAGAACCTTACTAAAACAGGGAAATATAAAAACAATGAAACTATTTGGATATGGAGCCATTCATAATATCAAAATAGAAGATTTAAAGATTCATACTCCAAAGGTGAAAATAGGGAGCGTACTAGATTTTACATTTGAGCTTCATAATATTGGTAATTCATCATCCAAATTACGATTAGAATATGGTTTATATTATCAAAAAGCAAATGGGAGCTTATCTAAAAAAGTTTTTAAAATAAGTGAAAAAATATATCCTGCAAAATCATCAACAGTAATCGATAGAAAACAATCTTTTAAAGTAATTACCACCCGAAAATTTCATATAGGGTTGCATCGATTATCAATCATTATTAATGGTCATGAATTAGAAAAATACGATTTTGAACTTATTATGTAAGAGATCGTTTATCAAAATCATAACTCAACAATCTGACAAAATCATAATTCTGTCAGACGATTTCATCATTTAAAAAGGTTTTCAAAATCATTAATCGTTACTTAGCTTTTTAGGTATTAATATTAGTGAAAATCGAGATTGTGAAAAAAAGGATATTCTATTTTTTTAAAAGGCTTTTAATTGTAATTTTTTTGGGAATTACAATCATCATTGTAGCCATATTATGGCCTTTACCAAAACTTAAAGTCCCTCAGGAACATAATGTTATACTAATCAAATCTATCAATATCATTGATGTAAAAACAGGAGCCGTTATTCCTGATTACGATATACTTATCAAAAAGAATATCATTACCAGGATTGACAGTATAATACACCCCAGGCAACAATACTTTATAATTGACGGAACAGATAAATATATCATCCCCGGATTATGGAATATGCATACTCATTCTACACAACATTCGGCGTGGTTACATCATCCACTTTATATTGCTAATGGAGTCACTGGTATCAGAGATATGTCTGGACAGCTTAACAAAAAAGATAGTTATTGGGCTGGTACCAAAGAACGTTTACAGTGGAACAAAGAATTAGCACAACACACTCGAATTACTCCTAGATATGTACTGCAAAGCAGTTATCAAATGGATGGAGAATCTTCTGTCCCCAGTGATTTTCCAGAGTTTTTCAAACTAAAAGAAGAACGAGATATTAAACCTTTATTGGAGTTTTATCAAAATGAAAATACTGACTTTATTAAAGTGTATATGCAAATCCCTCCTAAATCTTATCGTAAACTTGCTCTCGAAGCTCCAAAATACGGAATGCATATTGCCGGACATAAACCTATACATATATCCCTGAAAGAAGCAATACAATTGGGACAACGTAGTTTTGAACATGGTCGCATTTTTATGTATGATTGTTTTCCTGGAGCGGATAGTTTAAGAACTTTGAAAACCTGGAAAGCCTTTTACACAAAATCAAAGCCTTTAATGGTTTCAGATTTTAACAAAGAAAAAGCAATACGACTTATGAACCTTATGAAAGAAAAGAATGCACATTGGGTTCCAACATTACAAACTCTTAAATCTGATGCATTCGCTCATGTTTCAACATTTACAGATGATCCAAACGTAAAATATGTTCCTACACTAAAACGAAAATTATGGTGGAATCCGGGGATCAAAAAAGCAGCTAAAAAAAATAAAGCTCCAGAAAGTCAAGATGAGAATCTAAATTTTTATCGTGCTTCACAACAACATGTAAAGATGGCCCATCAACAAGGGGTTCCAATTATGGCAGGGACTGATGTAACAGATGTTAATGTTTTTGCTGGTTTTAGTTTACATACAGAACTTGAAGATTTAACAAAAAGTGGATTATCCAACCTCGAGGCTTTACAAACTGCTACAATAACTCCAGCAAAATATTGCGGATTAGAAAGTAAATATGGTACAATTGCCATCGGGAAAACCGCAGATTTGGTTATTTTAAATCAAAATCCATTAGAAAGTATAACAAATACTAAAAAGATATATGGGGTTTTATTGGATGGAATATTTTATGATGCTAATGATATAAAAGAATTGAAAGAATTTACTGCTTCCCTTGCCTCAACTTTCCACATGAATATTAAAGTGGCATTCAGTTTAATTAGTAGCCCATTAATACGTGTCCAGCTTGCAGATTAAATAAAAAAAGCCTGTATATTAACTACACAGGCTTTTCTTTTTTTACAGGAGTTAGGTTAGTTTGTGGATTGCATCCTCGAATAAATAAACTTAAGGGTAGTATCATCTCCCACATCGGGATCATTGTATACTACAGTAATCTCTAAGTTACCATCTTTAAGAATTGCATCAGACTTTGTAAATGATAATAAATTCTTTTTTTCATAGGAAAAATAATATCCTCCATCAGATTCTTCTTTCCATCCACCTCTGGTTTCTTCTGTGTGTTTTATACACTCTCCACCAGTACCAAAATCCTCATAATAGCTGTTCTCGACAAATTTGCGAGTCACTAGAACCTCTAGTGTTGTCAATTTTTCGCAAGGAGAAAGAGGAAATTCCTTAAAAGGCGTGTCCTCTCCTTCATTACTGAATTCTTGCTGTAATTGCCATGTGCCTATTATAGTTGCATTGGAAGTATTTGCATCATTGCTTCCGCAGGAATACATTCCAAAAAATAATACAACACTTAGCAAAGCATAAGTAGGTAATAGTTTGTTCATATGTTGTATTTCCAATTACAGATACAAAAATCAGAAAAATACTTCTGATTAACAAATAATTAACGTTAAAAAGTGCATTTTATCGATATTTAATGTTTTTTGTCGATATAAATTATAGTTCATTACACTTATGATCAATTAAATTTGTATCTATGTTCTAACTTTTTGGTTCATCATTTAATTTCGAAACTACTCACTATTAAAAACTAACTATGATTATTTTTTTCGGAACACATTCGATACGAATAAAAACATACACATACAAAGAATTAGGTCTGGATGAAAAATATAGTGGCTTAAAGTTTCAACTATATCAAAACTTCTTTTTTATATTCTTTATCCCGGTGTTTCCGATAACCAAATTTTGGAAAGTAAAAAATAGTCTTACAAATAAAGAAGTAAGTACTGATGCTGAGTTACGCACGCAACTAAATCTGGTTACAGCCAGAAAAAAAACTCCGTATTGGGCTTATACTGGTTTTTTTATACTTATTACCCCTGTTCTCTTTTTAGTTGGGTTATTGTTACTTAATCTCACTCAGGAAATAACCAGGTCTGCAGAAAAAGGAATTGAATCTATCGAAAGAAGAAAAGAAAATGATAAACTTAATGAAGAGACCATTGACCTCATTAAAAATCCTGAAGTAGGCGATCTATATCATATAAAAATGATAGAAATGATTCCGAAAAAAGACGTTAACGGAAAAAGAAAAGGTTTTAAAAAGGGAGAAAGAGAAGAGTTAGAATATGAATTAACACAATTTTCGATTGATAGTTTAACTCTAAAACTAACTAAAATTCCTAATTACTTTGCAGCAGACTTAACACTTAAAGATGATGTAAAAGTTTCTGGTAAAGATCTTATTACTATTGCAGATAGTTTTAAAACGTTATATCTGTATGAGACTATTGACGGTTCAGAAGCCGTATTTGCAATACAAAAGATTGATCGTACCGATCAATAGTTATTTTACCAAAATCCCACGTTGATCCATTACAGGAAGATCTCGAAAAGCATTTTCGTTAATCGTATTTTTTCTAAAAACGTATTTTTTATCATATAACTTACTCTCTACAAAGAATGTGACCGAAAATTCATTATTCATTTCTAGAAGTTCCTCCTGAAGCATTTCAATTTTGGCAGAAGATTTAGCTTCTATAGTTCCTATGCCATGTCTCAACATAGAAGTTTTTCGTTTATCATCATATCCTTTGGTAACCACTAATACCATTTCTATAGTAGTATCCAAATCATTAATAATATAAGAATTCCAGCTTTTTGCCAAAAATTCTTCATCCCATTCTTTGACCACGGCTATATATACACCTGTTACAACTGGTATTTCTATGTCTTCCTTCATGATTAAAAGCCGATTATACTATAATGCAGATTTAAACTGTTCTAAGAAGCGAATATCATTTTCGCTAAGCATACGAATATCTGAAATCCCATATAACAATAATGCTATACGATCAATTCCCATTCCAAAAGCAAAACCGCTATACTCTTCTGGATCAATACCACAATTCTTAAGTACATTAGGATCCACCATTCCGCAACCCATAATTTCTAACCAACCTGTCCCTTTGGTCATTTTATAATCGGTTTCGGTTTCTAACCCCCAATATACATCTACCTCTGCACTGGGTTCGGTAAATGGGAAATAGGATGGTCGTAACCTGATCTTAGATTTACCAAACATCTCGGTGGTAAAATACTGTAAGGTTTGCTTTAAGTCTGCAAACGATACATCTTTATCAATATACAATCCTTCTACTTGATGGAAAAAACAATGCGATCTTGCAGAAATTGCCTCATTACGATATACTCTTCCTGGTGAGATTGTTCTGATCGGTGGTTTATTATTTTCCATATATCGTACTTGAACAGATGAAGTATGTGTTCTTAGCAAAATATCTGGATCTGTTTGAATAAAAAATGTATCCTGCATATCACGAGCAGGGTGATACTCTGGCAAATTTAAAGCTGTAAAATTATGCCAGTCATCTTCTATTTCTGGTCCTTCACTTACATTAAATCCGATACGGGAGAAAATATCAATAATTTGATTTTTCACCAAAGAAATAGGATGACGCGATCCAACATTAATAGGCTCTGCTGGTCGTGTAAGATCTCCATAAATCCCCTTTTCTTGTTCATTAGATTCTAATTCATCTTTCAGAGATTTCACCTTACCTTCTGCAGCTACCTTAAGTGCATTAATTGCCTGTCCAAATTCTCTTTTCTGATCGCTGGCTACATTTCTGAATTCTGAAAAAAATTCATTAATTAGTCCTTTTTTACCAGAAAATTTAATTCTAAATGCCTCTACATCTTCTTTGGTTTTGGCTTTGAATGCATCTACCTCTGCTATATATTCTTTAATCTTGTCTATCATCACTATTTTCTTAATAGAAGGGCAAATTTACGTAATTTAGGTTAAGTTAGGATAGCACATTCAGCTATTTTGATCTCTATTCTTTTTCAAATACAAAAAGTGTCCATTTCAGAACATTTTTTAGCATTAAAAGTTTAATAATCCTTTGTTTCTTAAACTACTAGATAGAAAAAGAAAAAACATATCCCAGCCCTTCTTTTTGAGGCTCTAAAACTAAATTTTACAGAAAAATATGATTAACTCTAATCTATATCGATTATTTATAACCCTAGGTGGTCCATTTTATTCTTTTCGTATCTACTATCTTCTGCTGGATATCTTAAAATTTCTTCAAAATCCCCAGAATCTTTTGCTAATGCCCAGATTAGACTTTCACCTGCATGATTTGGGCTTTTATTAAAAATTGGATCTTTATATGCTTCTTCTGCAGGGATTATATTCCATCCTTTTTCTTTAAACATTTGTATTAAATCATCTAGAAATAATGCTGCGGTTAAATTATGATGCAATAGTAATGTATGATTAATATGTCTACCAGTCATTTTATAAGAAAGGTTTTCATAAAACGTGGCTCTTTCGAAAATATGCTGGAGATAAAAATTTTTGAACCCTTCTATATTTGCATCAGAATTTTCTTTTAGTCTCTTTCTTAATCGACTATCAATATACCAATCGGAAGCATCTATAGTAACATGCCCATTTTTATATTTTTTTTCTTTCAAAAATTGACGAATACTATCTACTTTTCCTTGAGTATTCCCTTCCTTTAAATATGGAAATCTAAATAGCCTGATATAGTTGCTATAACTATTAATCACTTTATCAGTTTTAATTAATTCTTGAGAAAAATCATTAAAACTAACCTTCTCACTATTATAGTACGGATGTGTATATGTATGGTTTCCTATTCTATGTCCTTTTTCATTCCAGCTATTTAATAAAAATTTTCCGTTTTCATCTATTTTATTCTTTCCTGTTACAAAGAAAATTGTCTTGATATTTGCTTTTTCAAGATGACCCAGTAACATCGCATTCCAATCTTTAAAAGAATATCCACATCGATCTTCTGTAATACCATCGTCAAAAGTAAAACTTATCGTAGGTTGCGATATCATCTTTATAGAGATCAATAAGATGATAAATAAAAGTATGTTTTTCACTAGTCTTAAATTATGAAGAATTATTAATTTTATCGAAAGCTTATTTTAGTTCTTCACCAACATATCCTTTTGTATTATTTGTTCTCCCTGAAACTCAAATCTATCTTCTATAGAAAAAACGGTACCTGCTTCATTTATTTCACATGAATAATAAGGTTCTTCATCACCTTCTGTAATACTATATTTATTGTTTCCAAGGTTTTTCCATGTACCAACAGCTTCATGCGAGAACTCACAGCTATTATTTGCAATCCTCTGAAAAGTAGATTTTAAAGTTCCGTCTGCCATAAAGACGACAGTATTTGTTTTGAAGCAATCATCCAACTCAGTTGTTGATCCATTTTGAACCCGTTCAGAAAGTGTCCATTTTCCTATAATGAGGTCTTGAGATCCTGCATCGTCGTCATCAGAGCTACAGGAAACAAAAAGCGTAAAAAAAATTGCTATACTTACTAGAGTAAAATTTTTCATGAATTTATATTGATTTTGTGGTTGATATGTGTATTGGTTATTTTATAGACAGAGGATAATTCTTATATTTTTAATTCCATTTCATATTGGTCTACCGTGTTTTTAAGACCTATAGCATTTAAATACTTTAGTTTATTATCAAGTCTGTCATCTACATTATTAATTTTTACGGTATTTGAAATAGCCTTAATTCCTGAAAATAAACGATCCCAACTCGACTGATTTTCACATAAAACATCAAACTGAGCCAAATAACCGTTAGAGGAGTTAATAATAAAATAGGATTCTGGAATATTATCTTTTATAATTTGAATGTAACGATAATCTCCATTTTTGATTGAATTTTTATGATTATCCCAAGAATAGAATTCTTGATGGGGTATACTGTCCCAATTCATTTGGTCATAGGTTATTTCTTTTAAATCAATATTACCAATATCTTGCTTTTGTAACTCTCCCTTAAAGCACTTATAATGTTTACACTTTTGAAAACCAATACTTTCATAGGATTTAATAGCAACAATATTATCTTGTATTACTTCCAAAGAACATTTGGTAATATGCTGCCGTTTTAAATCTTCAATAGCATACTTATAAATAGATTTTGCGATTCTTTTTCCTCTGTATTCAGGAAGTACTCCTGTTCCTGTATTAAAAGCGATGACTTCTCCATTTCGTTCATCAATGCCATGAATAATAAATCCAATAAGGATATCATTATCGAACATCCCATATGACAAATCATAACGAACCTTGGCATTCTTCCACCTTTTTTTATAATACTGAAAATCAGTTGGCATTTCGACAAAATAATTTTTAAACGAAGCCAGAAAGCAATTCATTATCGATTCGAATGGTACATTTTCTAAGGTTTTAACTGTCATGTATCTAATCAATTATAAGGTTTTGTTTTTTGTACTTGCACAAACAAAAATACTAGTCCTTAGATACAATTTATATTGAGATTTGTTAATCTTAGCATAATATATTACAATCCTAATTGCCTTCTTAAAATTGAATACGGTAACAATCCTCTTTTTAAAATATTTCTATGAAATTCTTTAAGGTCAAACTTTTTATTTTTTTCGAGTTCTGATTTCCATTTAAGAATTTTATTTGATCCATATTTATAGGTAATAACTTGTACAGGCCATCTTTTCATTCTATTGATTTCTCGAAAAGCAATATCATCCTGCCCCTTAATGTGTTGTTGCCAAAATTCTAAAGCCTTTTGATCACTCCAACCATAATAATTTAATCCAACGTCCAGCACGACTCTTACTGAACGGATAATATCCCATTCCCATTTTCCTAATTCATCATATATATTTTGATACGCTCCTATTTCATTACCTAATTCTTCTATATATGCTGCCCATCCTTCTCCGACTCCTCTATATCTAAATATCTTTTGTATTTCAGAACGTGATGTAGATGACTCAACCATGATTTGATAATGATGCCCTGGCATTGCTTCATGAATATATAACCATCCCACCTGTCTTTTATTAAAAGGAGTATTGAAATAATTATAATAAAAAGTACCCTCACTATAAAAACCAGGTACTTGAGATAAATTTTTATTAGTGCCACGTTTTATGCTTACTTCTGGTACATTATCCAAAAACGGAAACAATTCTGGCAATTTCTTTGACACTTGCTTTTTGACTTTCAAAAAACGCTGTTGAATAGTATCAATATTGGTATAAAAAAATGTAGAGTCCTTGATATACGTACTAAAAGTAAGGCTATCCATACCAGATTTAACTTGTATAGCTTTCATCCTGGATGTAACCTTTGCTATTTCTTTTATTCCCAGAGCATAAATTTCCTCTGGCGTTGTTTCCTTGTCTACCCATTTTTTTAAGAAATATGCATACCACTCTTTTCCATAAGGGACATCGAATATTTTGGTTTCAGGAATACTATCTTCTTCTCTATTCAACCATTTTTTCTCAATATCTATTCTATGACGATTAAGTTGACATTCATAAAGCATCAAATCATAATCCAATTTAGCATGATCTGGCAATTGATTTTTATTTATTTTTTGAAGTGCATGTTCTAAAGCACTAAACATTGCTTCTTGTGCATGAACGGATTTCTGGCTTTTAATATTTTTAATATTATCTACAAAGGAAAGTTGAAGTGAAGGAAGATTAAATTTTTTGTAATCCTTTATGAATTTATTGGTAATCTCATCCCATTCAGTAGATTGACCGTCGACTTTATATTGACAACCCAATAAAATAACTGCACATACTAAACCTATAATTTTTATAGAAAAATTATCTCCTTTCAAACTATTTTTTTGATTTTTCAAACCTATTTCTTTAATCACAAGAATAAGATGAATATTCTAATATGATTTGTATCATCTTGCTATTTTATATAACGAGAAGGAGAAATTTTATAATACTTCTTAAATCGTTTAGAAAATAAAGCTAAATCTGTATACCCCAATTGATAAGCTATAGATGTTAAAGAAATATGATCTTTAAGGATAAGCTCTTTGGCTTTTTTCATTCTCAATTGTTCCTGCATCTCTAAGGGAGTCATTTTAAAACAATTCTTAAAAACTCTTGCAAAATGAAATTTTGAAATTCCTGATACCTCAGCTAATACCTTTAATGTTATTTTATGTGTATAATACCTATGGATATATTCTCTTGCTTTAAAAAGCTTAGAAATCAAGAGTTTTTGTGTCTCTACTCTCTTTGTTATACACTGTACTGCATTTCCAATTATATTCATTTCTCTATGAAAACCAAGTAAATCTTCTTTAAAATCATGAATAATATTTACAGCGTCTTTCTTAAAATCAAAAATAGAAAAAGCATTAGAAAAATTATTTAAGGATGTACCTAATTGTGTTGATAATACTCCTGAAAATGGTTGATTAAACAGCAAATCATTATCTAAAAAATCTGATACTTCAATATTTAGTAATTCTGGGTTGATATCTAGACAGCAACCTCCAGTGTATATGTTTTTAGCAAACATTGTATAGTTTACATCTTCTCTCAAAATGATGAACTGTCCTTTATGTACATCTAATTGACCTGTATTAACATCATAGGATTCCTTTCCTTCAATAACATATTTTAAAGCTATTCCGGTAGTTTTTCCTTTATATTTAATAGAGGTATTAGATTGAGAAATATTAATTTTCCCAAAATTAGAATCTTGATATTTGGTTTGGTTATCGATACTCTTGTATGCTAAAAACTATTATAAATCCTAACACAAGATACTAAAACCAATATTTTTATACGATGTATTGGCTAATCAAAAAATAATTCACAATAGCTTCTTTCATCAATACCGATTGTTCTCCAGCCTTTAGATTGGGTAATTGTTCTTTGACTTTATAGTGTGGCCATCCCTGATCATCATAGAAATCAAATTCGTAGTATCCATATGGTTCTAAAAGACGACATATTGCAATATGCATCAAGTCTAATTTTTCATCTTTTTTAAATTTGCGATGAATCTGACCCAATTCCTGAACACCTATAAGATATATGATACCGTCCAGATCTAAATCTTCTCCTTCTGAAAACTGATCAGAAAGTTTTTGTACCAGATTATCCCATCGTTCCTTTAATTTTTCATCTCTTGCCATATGCCTCAGTCAATTATTGTTATCTATTATCCATAAGATAATTGGTAAAAATCCCGTTTTTTTGTTGGATTAATTCAACTCATTTTCTTATACTTTTTTACTCCACAAGAAAAAGAATACTAAAAAAGTTAAGCGTTACAAAAGTAACGCTTAACCAAAAAAAACTGATATAAATAAAGGGGAAATCTTACAATTTCCATAGAATGCCTATTCCTGCATATTGATTCCTATAATTTCTGAAGGAACGAGCATCTATATCTGTATAATTTGTACTTCTTATTCTGGAATTTATTTTGGCTGTTATCGAAAAACCATTGCCAATATCATGAGAAGCATTTACACCAAAGTTTGCATATTCATAGGTAAGTTTTTCTCCTATTCTCCCATCGGTATTCCTTGCTTCAATACTTGAGTAGTTTCTGGTAATAAATGAAAACGAACCGTTTATCATTGTCTTTGCACTCTTATATTTTAGAAGTATTCCCGGGCCAAATTGATTAAACCCAGAACGGTCTGTAGAATTATCCACTCGAGTATAATAGGTTAAGGTTGGTTTTATTTGGAACTGTTCACTAAAAGGTAACTGATAAAACAACGTAGCCTTAACATAGTCCCAATCTCTTTCTCCATCGGTTATGACCTCACTTGCATTAAAAGTATCATACAATCTCTTCTTTGCATATGCATTAATCCCTAATTTATGTTTTAATTTACCTACTTTAAAAGTCTGAACATTAGACACCTCTAAGCCGAATTCATCAAACTGTAAATCCCTAATTCCAAAAGCATCAAAATCTTTAAAATTATAGAATACTTTTGTAATCAATTTGTTATTGACAAAAGGATTAAAATCAACACCTGCATTAACTCCGTATAACGTATACCCTAATGGATTAATCAAAACATCCTGATCTCCACCTAACCCTTCTCTATTCATTCGTATAAGTTTAGTTTCTGCCAAAAGCTTAACGTTTTTATTAAACTTATAATCATATTTTGCCCTAAGGTTTGCGCTCCAATAGCTATCATCAATATTTTCATAGAATATTCTTGCCGATGGTTTTACAAAAAAGCGTATTCTATTTTTCCTATCCCACTTATTTGTATATATATAATTGGCCGAAATATCTTGATAAATACTACTTGCAATCAAATCTTCTTTGGTTAAAACACTATCGTTTACTCGTACTTCTTCTGGACTTTTGAAATAATTATATTCATATCCTCCTTGGGTTTCTGCGTTAAAAACATGCTTACTTTGTGAGAAACTTAATGTGTGTATTACAATTGTAATTACTATAGATATTATAATTCTTGTTTTCATATTTTTTTGTTTTGTGACTTTGCAGTAGTTGTCCTGCACTTGCTGATAGGCAAATGAAATTCTACAAACAAAAATTAATCGCTTTAGTCTTTTTTGTAGTAAGGATTAGTTTTGTTTTTTACTATTTTTTTATTGATTATTTACTTTAGATAGCGTGTTTAATTACTTCTTTTAACCCTGTTTTATTTACGAGTTGAATCCCAAGTCCAGGTCTAACATTGATTTCCATGATTTGTGGTCCCTTGTTTTTATCGATTACAATATCAATACCCAGATAGTTGAGAGGGAATGCTTTAGCAGTGGCCACAGCTATTTCCAAAATTTCTTTCCAATACGGTATGGGGGCACCGTTGACCAAAAAAGTACTATCTGGGTGATGATTGCTATATTTTTTACCATCATATACTTCTAACAATCTTCCTTCTTGCATATCAACTCCAATACCCACTCCATTTTGATGAAGATTTGCTTTACCATCAGATTTTTCTGTAGGCATTCTTAGCATTCCCATTAACGGAATACTGTTTAAGGTAATAATTCTAAAATCTGGTACTCCAGAAGGGTATATTTCCTGAAAAAACGGATGTGGTTCTATACATTCTTCAATAAGTACTCGATCATGAGATCCTAATGAGAAAAAACCCATAATAATAGATGCCATATGCTGAAATATTTCACGATCAGAAATGATCTCACCGCTACTCATCCAATTTCCTTCTTTATCCTTTTTGAGAATTTTAATTCCTCCTCCTCCACAACCATTTGCGGGTTTTATAGCTAAAGCTTTGTATTTTTTACAAGATTCCCACGCACTTTTTATATCACTATTATATTCGATCACTGCGTATGTTTTTGCACATGGAATGTCGTTTTTATGTAGTACTTCTTTAGTTAATACTTTATCATCAGCCAGAGGATAGTACTTCTTAGGGTTATTAGGATAAATGAGTCTTATATTTCTTTCATTTAACCCAATCACATTTGATGCAGAAGCAGACTTTTTATTGAAGATTATTGAGAACATAATGATATTTTTAATTTGTTTTTTTCGTTTGTTTGTTATAGAACAGGCTACTTTATATTTACCCTACCAAAAAGTTGATTTTTATTTTTCGGGCTCCAAAAGAGGCCTGAATCTTACTAATTCTACCCATCTTATTCCAATATATCTGCCTAAAAATGTTGCTGATCCAATAATTATAAGAACAATCTCTGGAAATAAAATCAAGATAGAGGGTAACCATGACAATGAGAGAATCAGGTAAGAAATTGAAGTAGCAATTAATGTTTGGAATAATTTATCTATTGCTTTTATGTATCCATCTTCTAGAGTAGAACGAGAAAAACGTTCTGTGGCGATTGTAAGAATGATGATAGGAAAAAACGTAAGTTTTGTTAACCAATCTATATCATTCTTTATTCCAAAATGAGTAGCAATAAGGATTACAGACACCATTATCGTTAATGATATAACCAGTTTTGGTGTATATAACAGTCCTAATTTATCAAAAGGATAGGATATTAATCCAATAAACATAATGAGACCTACAAAAATTGCAATCCCAGAAACATAACCGGTATGTAGTAACGAAAATGCTATTAATACTGGTAAGAATACTCCAAAGGTCTTCAGTCCAACTATATTTCTTAGAAAAGCTACTAATAATCCTCCTATAGGCAATAGCAATAATAATCTTAGAGATCCCATAGGAATCACTTTTTTATCTACCAATGTCCAAAGTGAAAATCCTGGTAAATTATTAAGTTCTTCAGAATTCATTTTTAAAAACGATACATGATTTACTTCTTTAATTTCATAAGTATAATCAAACTGAATCCCCGGAGTATGTGTAATTAATGATTTATCTCCATGATACAATTCTAAATAATTTGCTGGCAGATATGCAAAATGATTGTTTAAAGCATCAAAAGGAACCCAATTTTCATTAATGAATACTTCTGCCCAGGCATGTGATGTTCTTTTATCCGCATTTTCAACGATAATTCCTCCTTTGACTCTAGCGGGATACCCCAGGCTTCTACTTAGTGCCACGAACAATCTACTCTTCCCATTACAAGAAGCTCTGTTCTGTTCTATAGTGGTTATAGCATCGGTTAACGTAATAATGGGAGCAGAAGGGATCCCATATACATAATCAAAAATATTTTTAATAACTTCTCTATCGTTTTTAACATTTTGACTTAACCGAGTTGCCAGTGTTCTAATAATTTCATCCCCAGATTGAATATTGGTTGTTGGGTTTAAATATTCTATGATATGATTCACATGTTTTTCTGAAACCAAATCAAATTTTTGAGGAACCTTAAACCCTTTAGCTTTTCCTGCAAAAGTAAATTCATAATCTACCGAATTATAGGTGTCTTTATTTTTAGTTTTCCAGATAGCCCTTATGTTTTTATGCTCCTCCTCTTTCTTACTAAAAAAAAGTGCCGTATCATTTTTTATTTTTTCTTCAGAAATTCTTTGTCTAGAATTGCTCCTTGGCAAGTATGTTTTTAATGACGTCTCTCTATCTGAGGATTTAAAAAAGAATCTATATTTTATGGTGTAGACTTTCTCTGGGTTAAAATTATCATAATGATCAAGAATGGGGTTTATTTTAAAGCCAATTGAAGTTATAGCAATTGCTATAATTATAATTAATGCGATTGTAAGATTTGTTTTGGAATTCATAATCAGTTATTTTTGGGTAATAACAGGTAGAATTGATTTCACCCTACCTCGAATCGAAAAAAAATTCTTTTTATATGGTGCAATTCTCTAAATCTGTTTGTGAACAACCTGTTTTCACCAAACTATTTGAAACACATGCAGAGGATATTAGAAATTTTGCCTACTATAAATGTGGAGATAGAGATCAAGCAGAAGATCTCATGCAAGAAGCCTTTATAAAACTCTGGCATAACTGTAAAAAAGTAATCTTCGAAAAAGCAAAAGGTTTCTTATGTACGGTAGCAAACAATTTATTTCTTAATCAAGTTGCGCATAAAAAAGTTAGGTTAGAATACTCAAAAATTCCCCGAAGTAATCGAAATGTAGAATCCCCTGATTTTGTAATGGAAGAAAAAGAGTTTATGGATAAACTTCAAAATGCTATTGGTGGTCTTTCTGATGGTCAGCGAGAAGTTTTTCTATTAAATCGTATCAATAAAAAAACATATAATGAAATAGCTGATATGCTTGATATTTCAGTTAAAGCTGTAGAAAAGAGAATGCATAATGCATTAAAAGAATTAAGAAAGTTGGTAAAAAATATATAAAGCTAAGTAGGGTAATTTAAAACTCACCTGTTTTTTTGTTATAGGAGATAGAAAATATGCTTAATGAAAATGAAAATACATATCTAGCAAAGTGGTTGAATAATGATCTCAATGCTGAAGAACTCGAGGAGTTAAAAAAACTTCCCGAATACGACGATTATGAAAAAATCATTGAAGGGCTCGAATATTTTCATACACCTTCATTTGATACTCAGCGTTCGTTAGCAACTACGCTAGGTAAGATTTATCAGCCTAAAAAGGCAAAGTTAATACATCTAAAACCAATTGTGTACGCTATTTCGGCGGCGGCTTCGATAGTATTAATTATTGGGATTTTCTTTAATAAAGTAACCTATTCAACAGATCCCGGAAAACAATTAGCTATAACATTACCCGATGGAAGTTCTGTTGATCTAAATGCTGCTTCTACACTAACTCATCAACGGTTTTTCTGGTCAAAAAACAGAGAAGTCTTTTTACAAGGTGAAGCTTATTTTAAAGTAACTTCTGGAACAAATTTTGCTGTCTCAACGTCAATAGGAAAAGTCGAAGTATTAGGAACTCAATTTAATGTAAAAGGTAGATCAAATGAATTTGAAGTTGGCTGTTATGAAGGAAAAGTAAGAGTTGCAACTCAAGATAATCAGCAAAAAATATTGGAAAAAGGTCAAGGAGTCTCCTTACAAAATAAAAAACTTATAGATAAGGTGATTAATGATTCTGAACCCTTATGGAAAAACAGGGAAAGTGTTTTTAACAGCATTCCGCTAAAAGATGTTCTTGATGAGTTAGAAATACAATACAATATCACTTTTAGACGGGACAAAATTGATCAAAACCAATTGTTTACAGGAGGATTTAATTATGATGATCTCAATATTGCACTCGAATCTGTATTAGTTCCTATGGGTATTAATTATGTTGTAAATGGAAATACTGTATCGCTTTCTCCCCTATAATTATTAATCATATAGTAACCAAACACACAAAATCATTTAATAATCTTTACGTTTTAGAATCATACTAAAACTAAAAACCGTACTATGAAAAAAACGCTGCTACTATTCTTTTTTTGTGTTTACTCTCTTCAAGCACAAGTGACCAAAGATTATAAAGAAGCGCCTTTACAAGATGTACTCAAAGAAATATCAGAATCGTATGGACTTATTTTTTCTTTTAGTAACGAAACCGTGAAAAATAAAATAATCACTCTTGCTATTAATAACACGCCAATAGACGAAATTTTAACTACACTAAAAGTACTTACTAATCTTAATTTTAAAAAAATATCAGACCGACAAGTAATCGTTAGTGCACCTAATAATAAAGTAGAGGTGTGCGGATATCTCTTTGATGAAACGACTAACGAGCCTCTATCTTATGCATCAATAATTATAGAAAGTAGTAAAACAGGAACCATAGCAAATGACGACGGGTTCTTTCAACTTGGAAATATAGACCTTGATGACACGATCTCTATACAATATGTTGGATATAAAAATAAAACAATGAATGCTTCTTCTTTTAAAGCATCCAGTTGTCCTAGAATACCTCTTTTTGCAGAAAGCACTTCATTAGAAGAAGTTCTCATTGTAGAATATATAACCAAAGGAATCGATAAAAAAATTGATGGATCCTTGGGAATTTTAAATGAAGAACTTGGTATTCTCCCAGGTCAAAGTGAGCCTGATATTTTACAAAGCATTCAATTGATTCCCGGGATAAATAGTCCCGACGAATCCGCATCCGGAATACAAATACGTGGAGGTTCGTCTGATCAGAATCTTATTCTTTGGGATGATATTAAAATGTATAATACAGGCCATTTATTTGGAATGATTTCTGCGTTTAACCCTAATGTTGTTAAAAATGTGAAAATCTTTAAAGGAGGAGCAGATCCAAAATATGGCGATAGAGTTTCTGGAGTAATTGATATCTCTAGTGATCAGAACGTACCCGAAAAATTTAATGGTGGCGCTGGTATTAATGGCACTCACGCAGATGCCTTTATGAAAATCCCTGTATCCAACAGGATAGGATTGATCGTCTCTGGCAGGAGGTCTTATACAGATTTCTTAGAAACACCGACCTATACTGCACTTTCAGAAAAAGTGTTTCAAAATACAAAGATAGTACAAGGAGTAAACCAAGTATCTCCGGGAGATGAAGAGGATGAAGAAGATGAAGAAGACATCGGAGAAAATGATTTTTTCTTTTATGATGCTACTGCAAAACTCATTATTGATGCTGGCAAAAATGACAAAATTATGGTGAGTAGTCTGTATACAAATAATGATCTCAAGTTTGAAATTAATGATGATGAAGATCTTATCACTGATGATCTGGAGATCACAAACGAAGGAGCTAGCTTTTCTTGGGTTGGCACTAACAAAGGTCGTTTTCATCACAGCCTAAAAGCTTATTTTTCTAAATTCGATTCTGATTATCAATTTTCTGAACAGCAAGAACAAATCATCGAAGAACAATCTATTAGAAAAAACACAGTCGAAGATATTGGGCTAGATCTTAATATCACATATGATCTTAATACAAAAAATTCACTAACGCTTGGTTATCAATTTTCTGATAATGAAGTGTTTTATGTGGTTACAAGAGAAAGTGAATTTGAAAACCCAATAAATGAATCTGATAGAGTACAAAATAAGGCAAATTCTATGTATGCAAATTATAAATTCTCTCCAGAGAATAAGGGTTTTATTAATTTGGGAGTAAGAACATCTCATTATTCTGTATTAGATAAATTCTATATAGAGCCCCGAGTAAACATAGAATATCCTATTACAGATTTTCTAAGAATAAAAGCAACAGGAGAACTTAGATATCAACCGATTAGTCAATTAGTAGAATTTGAAGACACACAACTTCGTTTGGAGAATAATCTATGGATACATGCCAACGATGAAGTCCCTGTATTAGAAAGCACTCAATTCTCTGGAGGGGTTTTATTTTCTAAAAATGATTGGAATTTTGAGATCGATGGATATTACAAAAACATAGATGGCCTTACATCTGTAACTAATGGTTTTAATACCATTAATAATGATTTATCTGTTGGGAAAAGCGCTATTTTTGGAGTGGATGTACTTCTAAAAAAGAAGATCAAAAACTATAGAATCTGGTTGGGTTATACCTTTAATGATATTGAATTTACCTTTCCTGAAATACAGGAAGCTTCTTTTCCGGGCAACAATGATATCACACATAATTTTAGAATCTCTAATACATTTGAAATTAATAATTGGGAACTTTCGGCAGGTTGGTTATGGAGGTCTGGAGCTCCTTTTACCGATGCAGACCTTGTAAATGAAGAAATTGAATTTGGAGCAGCTAACGCAGAACGGTTAAAAGAATACCATAGATTAGATATCTCTGCTATTTATAGATTCAATCTTAGTAAGACCGGGAATTGGAAAGGTCAATTTGGAGCTTCAATACGAAATGTATATAATAGACAAATTCCTATTTCAATAAGTTATCGATTAGATGACAATCCGAGTACAGGAGAAATAGAATTAGATCAACTTCGACAAGAGTCCTTGGGTATAACTCCTAATCTTGTTTTTAGAGTATCTTTTTAAAAACGATGTATTAGTTATCTATCAAGTACTTGTGTTAACACATCTTTATGTAATAACCTCATAAGTATTATTTCTTGTTCTGAGGACATGATAGCAATTAGAAAATAAAACCCTATACCCATTTTATAGGCATTATCATTACCATGTATTTTTCTAAGCTGAGACACGTGATCCTTGTTTTTGGCTGATTTTAGCATCTCTAAGACATTTTTTACTTTTTCTTGAAGAGAAACATCTTTTACCAATTTAAAGTCTTTAGCAAATTGTTCTGAAATTTTTAGCTTCATGTTTTATCAGATGTAAATAATTCCTCCTCACTTATTGTAATAGATGAATTAGCTTTTTGCATTAAAAGTAACAGTCCAAGGTCTTCTTTTTGATCTAAAGACATTGCTTCAATTTGTTCTTTTTCCTTTTGTTCGATATACCACAGTATAGCGTCCTCCATAACTTTCTTAACACTAGAATCCTCTATTGCCGCTATTAGCTTGAGTTTAGGGATTATTTGCTCATCTATATCTATAATTTTTCTCATAGTATATATCATATATATTATATGCTAAATATATACAATAATATTTAATTTTACAATATAGAACTATGCTACTCTATATTGATGGCATCTCTTTATAAAACGGCAAATACATATCAGATCTTCGGATATGGGTATAAATGAATTATATTTGACATTATAATCACTGATTAATGAATTACATTGATATCATTTTGGGGATTCTTTTATTATGGGGATTAATAAAAGGTCTTAGTAAAGGCTTATTTGCTTCTTTAGCCTCTTTGGTTGCTCTTATTGTTGGAATATATATTGCAGTTCATTTTTCTCATATTATTGGTGGGTATCTTGGTCAATATGTAGATTGGCAAGAAGGTGCTATGAAACTTGTGGCTTTTGCCCTCACTTTTATTCTGGTTGTTATACTCGTTTCCCTTGCTGGGAAAATTTTAACCAAAATTGCTGACTATGCAGCATTAGGGATTTTGAATAAGATACTAGGAGCGGCATTTGGAGTTTTAAAAATGGCTTTTATTTCAAGCGTCATTATTATATTTATTGATGCTATCAACAGGAACATCACCATTATCAAGGAAGAAACAATCAACTCCTCATATTTATATAAACCAGTTCGTAAACTAGCTCCTATGGTATTGCCTAGTATTTTAAAAAACACCAATAACAATTCTCAAGAAAGTTAATACGATCTGTATTAGGTCTTAAGAACTTGTAGAATCTTCTTCAATTGCATTGTTTAAATAGGCAATACAGGAGTCAAAATCTTTGAATACACGATCTTCAGGTATTAAATCTGGTACTATATCAATATTTTTGGCGAGATATAATGGTTGTTGCTGGATACCAACAATATGAGTTTTAACTCCTTTTTGTTCCAGACCAAAAATAATCTCTTCTAAAGTATACACCCCGGATTGATCCATATAAGGAACTCTATCCATTCTTAAAATTACATATTTTGCTGTTTCTGGGATTTGCATTGCTAGTTGCTGAAGTTCACTTGTAGATCCAAAAAACACAGGGCCATTAAGATGTTTAATAAATATATTTTCTTTAAGTTGCTTGGGTATATTAATCTCATCTTTCCATACGCTCTCTTTCAAATTATTACCTTCCAGACCCTCAAGAGATTCTACTTTGGATTTACTTGCAGTAACATCTCCCATTTTTTTCATAAACATTAAGGAAGCAATGACCAAGCCTATACCTACAGCATAAACTAAATTCCAAAAAACCGATAAAACTAAAACAATGATCATAATAGCCACTTCAATCTTTGGCATGTGCGGCATGGCTTTAAGTCCTTTATAATCCATCACTCCAATACCCACAGTAATTAGAATTCCTGCCAAAACTGCTGCCGGAATCTGAGATGCAACTGGCCCAAGAGCCAGTAAAACTATCAGTAGTAAAACACCTGCTATCATTCCTGATAATTTTGTTTTTCCACCTGCATTAATATTTACCACGGTTCTAATTGTAGCTCCTGCTCCCGGTATTCCGCCAAAAATTGCAGCAATACTGTTCCCAATCCCTTGTCCAATTAATTCTTTATTTGGCTTATGCTTGGTTTTAGTCATATTATCTGCTATCACAGAAGTCAACAAAGAATCAATTGCCCCTAAAAAAGCAAGAGATAAGGCTGTAAAGATATATGGCGTTACGGATGATAAGCTAAATTCTGAAAATATAGATAGATTAGGTATTGGAAATCCGCTAGGTATCTCTTCTATTGGTCTATATTTTAATCCAAAACCATAGGCTACTCCAGAAACTATAACCAAGGCAACCAATGTACTAGGTATTGCGGTGGTAATGCGTTTAAAACCATAGATAATAACAATAGTAACCAGACAAAGAATAAGCTCTAAATAATTAATATTAGACAATGCATTCGGCAAACTCTTTATAGCTCCCATAACTCCTGAGGCAGCGTTGCCTGCAAGAGTCACAGCTTCAAGATAAATTTCATCATGTGATATATTCTCTGCTCTTTTAATCGTTTCTTTAAAATCCTCAAGCACAAGAATACCTTCTCCTGCTTCATCTTTTAGAATTTTATTCAAAATCACCTCTTCTGCCTGTGGTTTGAATTGATTTACAAAAGCCTCATCTTCTTTTGGATAATAACCAAAAGCAGGTAAAAGTTGTGTAATTAATATCATAACTCCAATAGCGGTCATAAAACCCGAGACCACTGGATAAGGTATATATCTGATATATTTTCCTATTCCTATTGCTCCTAGACCGATCTGAATTATTCCTACCATCAAAAATATAGTAAGAATCGCTGGTAATGCTTTTTCAACATTTCCATCATTAGCACCTATTATACCAGCAATAACCAACATACTTACTGCTGTCATTGGCGCTGTCGGACCAGAAATCTGAGTATTTGTTCCTCCAAAAAGTGAGGCAAAAAAACTAATAAAAATTGCCCCATATAAACCCGCACTAGGACCTAATCCAGAAGATACCCCAAATGCTAGTGCTAATGGTAAAGCCACTATTCCAGCTGTTAATCCCCCAAAAGCATCTCCTTTAAAATTGCTAAAAAATCCTTTCATATATTCCTTTTTACTCTTTGTCCTTATAATAATAGTAAAACTATCAAAACAAATATAAAAAAAGTCAATGCATAAAGCATTGACTTTTTTTGATAAAACTTTAAGATTTGTTGTTCTTAGAAAAAGGTGACTTTTCCGTTGCTTATATCATACATTCCACCTACGATTAATATTTCTCCATTATCTTCCATGTCTCGAAGCACTTCGCTTTCTTTTCTAATATTGTCAATAGTCATATGAACATTTTTTACTGCTACTTCATTTACAAAATCAATATTCTTAGATGTTCTTAATGAAGTATCTTCTGGTTCTACAACTGCTTTAACTGCTGGTTTAATTTTACTGATTAGTGCAGTTAGATTACCTAGTTTTGCATCATCACAAGCTCCTTTTACAGCTCCACATGCAGTATGCCCCAAAACCAACACTAATTTGGTTCCTGCTAATTTACAGGCAAATTCCATACTCCCCAAAATATCCTCATTTACAAAATTTCCTGCAACTCTTGCGCTAAAAATATCTCCAATCCCTTGATCAAAAATTAATTCTGAAGATACTCTGGAATCAATACAGCTTAAAATTGTGGCAAATGGAAACTGACCACTTTTGGTGTCTGCTACTTGTTCTAACAAGTCTCGGTCAGATTTCATTTTTTTCTGAAATCTTAAGTTTCCTTCTTTAAGCAATTCTATCGCTCCTTTTGGAGTTACCATTGCTTGTGTTTCTTTAGTATATGCTTTCATGAATATAAAAATTTACGTTTGATTTGATTTAAACTGATTTTGGCCTAAGGTTAAAAAACTGGATATAACTATCAGGGTTTTCAACAGTACCTCGCTCAGAAATTAGCTTTATATCAATATTTTTATTCTTTGCTTTTTCAGAAAAATCCTCCAAAATTTCAATAATATCATTATCCAAATATCTTGTTTTCCTTACATCAAGAGTAAGATAAGTGTCTTCTGGTAATTGATCCAGTTCTTTTAAGATTGCTCCTTTATTAAAAAAAGTAACCTCTTCTGCTAGAGTCATAACAATTTTATGTTTTCCATTACTCTTATCTTCAATGTGCAAGAAATGGGAATTTTGATAACTTTTAATTAAAATTACTACAATTCCAACCATTAATCCAAGTCCAATTCCCATCAAAAGATCTGTAAATACAATCCCTATTACAGTAACAGTAAAAGGTAAAAATTGCTTCCAGCCCAGTGCAAACATCTTTTTAAACAATGACGGCTTTGCCAATTTATATCCTACAACAAGTAATACAGAAGCCAAAACCGAAAGAGGAATCATATTAAGCAACCTAGGTATTAAAATTACTGAAATGAGTAATAAAAACCCATGAATGATTGCAGACATTTTAGATTTTCCCCCGGATTGAATATTTGCAGAACTACGAACAATTACCTGAGTAATAGGTAATCCTCCTATCATTCCTGAAATAATGTTTCCAGTTCCTTGTGCCAGTAATTCTCTATTGGTAGGTGTCACATTTTTATCCGGATCAAGCTTATCGGTAGCCTCAACGCACAATAATGTTTCTAAACTTGCCACTAAAGCTATGGTAAATGCAGTAATCCAAATGTTTGGCTGAAAAATCACTTCAAAGTTAGGAAAGCTAAATTGACCCAAAAATGACGATACATCTTCGGGTATTGGAACACTAACCAAATGATTTGAAGAGATTCCCAGACCAGAACTATCTTTAGTTAAAACATAAAAAATAATACCTACGGCTACTGCAACCAATGGTCCTTGTACCAATTGAAAAATCCTGGCTTTTTTGACTAACACTTTATCCCATAATATGAGTATCCCTAAACCTAAGGCAGCTACTAATGTAGCACCTGGACTAATAAAGTTAAAAGAATTAATTATTTCTGAAAATGTATTCTCACCATCTATCTGGAAAAATGAGAAATCTCCTTCGGGATCAGAATCATAACCAAAAAAATGAGGAATTTGCTTTAAGATTATAATAATACCAATACCAGTAAGCATTCCTTTAATTACCGAAGAAGGAAAGTAATATCCAATAATCCCTGCTCTTAATAACCCAAATACCAATTGTATTATCCCTCCCAATACGACAGCCACTAAAAAGTTTTCATATCCACCTAATTCACCTATTGATGCAAGTACAATCGCTGCCAATCCAGCAGCAGGTCCACTAACACCTATTTTGGAACCACTTAAGGCTCCCACAACAATCCCTCCAATGATTCCGGCTATCAAACCAGAAAAAAGAGGAGCTCCACTAGCTAACGCAATACCCAAACATAATGGTAACGCTACAAAAAATACTACAATACTTGCTGGTAGATCATTTTTTAAATTCTTAAAAATGTTCATATTTATATAAATTAATTGCTCTTGTTAATCAAAATGATTAAAAAAAACTTGAGTAAAATTGATTTGATGTCATTTAAAACTGAAAAGACGTATCCCTAATAATCGAAAAGCTCGATTTTAAACATATAAGTTATCGTAAATTGCTATGAATATTTAGGTGGCGGTGTCTTATGTTCTAGATATACCAAAGAATTCAAAATATAAAACTCTGGATATTGTTTTATAAATAAATCTACCAAAGTAGCTTCTTTATCATCATAAAACTGCGAAATTTTGTCTTTTTCTTTGTGATCATCCTTCTCAGAGCTTTCCTTCTCTTTTTGTTCTGAATTATCACTCTCTTCAAGCACTACAGAAGTTTTATCTTCACAAGTGTAGAAATTGAATAATCCAACACTGTAATTGGTCATACTTAAAAGAAAACCAAAAACAATTAAAATTTTAGCTATTTGAAGTTTAGTTGTCACTATACAAAATTTTAAAATACTAAAATAACAGTATTACTTTCAAAAGTTGTTAAATGAATTGTAAAATTATTTAACAAATCTAGAACTCTATCGCACAAAATAGAGAAAAAGGAATGTATAAATAAATCATATGATTCTCGTTACAAAACAAATGTATTTTTGTAGTTGATTATGGTTTTAGAAATCAAACCAAAAAGGAATGAATAGAAAACTAATTACAAAATAGTATTAAGCCATAATTATAAGTATCTTTTTGCGCACAACAGATTATATGAAACTCGCTATATGAAAAAATATACGCTAAACTCAAGAGTAATACTCTTTACTATGATATTAATTTCTGTATGGGGATGCGGAATCGATTCTTCTGTTTCTGTAATTGAATTAAATAAAAATTGGAATTTCAAATCATCCACCGATACTCAATGGAATACTGCCAGTGTTCCTGGGACAGTGCATACTGACCTTATCACTCTTGGTAAAATAGAAGATCCCTATTACCGATTAAACGAGCACAATCTACAATGGATAGATAAAGAAAATTGGGAATATCAAAGCAATTTTAAACTTTCTAAAAACGATCTTGATAAACAACATATAGAATTAGAGTTTTTAGGTCTTGATACATATAGCAAAATATATCTTAATGATTCTTTATTACTCCAAACAGATAATATGTTTAGAACATATACTAAAGATGTAAAATCACTATTAAAAATTGGAGATAATAAACTACATATTCTTTTCGATTCTCCTATAAAAAAAGGAATTAAAAAATATGATGCTTTACCCTATAAAATCCCAGTATCAGATAATGATTTGTCAAAAATAGGAAAGGTCGAAGATGAAAAACAAGTAAGTATATTTACTCGAAAGGCAGGTTATCACTTTGGATGGGATTGGGGTCCACGCCTAGTGACTTCAGGTATATGGAAACCAATAAAGCTAAAAAGTTGGAACCATCATAAAATCGAAGATTTGTTTATACAACAAAATAGTATCGATGAAAAAGCAATGTTAACTGCCAAAATTGAAGTAGATGCAGATCTCGAAAACAAAAAAACTAAAGTTGAAATTTTTGTAAACCAAGAACTTATAAAAATCGTTGACACTCAAATCGCTAATGGAAAAAATAATCTTGAAATTCCTTTTGAAATAGAAAACCCAAAATTGTGGTGGCCTAACGGGATGGGAGCACAAGTTTTATATGATGTAGAAGTAAAAATAACCGCCGGTTCTTATATAGATACAAAATCACATAAGATTGGATTAAGGACTATTGAATTGGTTCGTGAGCCTGACGCCGTAGGTTCTTCCTTTTATTTTAAAGTAAACGGTCATCCTGTATTTATGAAAGGCGCTAATTACATCCCTCAAGATGTATTTTTAACCAGAGCCAAAAAAGAAAATTACATCCATATTTTATCATCAGCCAAAGAAGCGAATATGAATATGTTACGCGTATGGGGAGGTGGTATTTATGAAAACGATGAATTCTATGAATTATGTGACGAAATGGGACTCTTGGTTTGGCAAGATTTTATGTTTGCTTGTGCAATGTTTCCTGGAGATTCATCTTTTTTAGACAATGTTAAACAGGAAGCCATAGACAATGTAAAAAGACTAAGGAATCATACTTCTATAGCGTTATGGTGTGGAAATAATGAAATTCTTTCTGCCTGGGAAAACTGGGGTTGGAAAAATAAAGTAATTGAAGAACAATCAAAAGAAGTTGCTGATACCATTTGGAAAGCATATGATGATATATTTCATAATGTTCTTCCAGAAGTAGTTAATATGTATGATAACAATCGCGCATATTGGCCATCTTCTCCCGGTAGTGATTTTGGAGAAAAAGAATCTTTTGAAAAAGGAGATGCGCATTATTGGAAAGTTTGGTGGGGTAAGGAACCTTTTGATAATTATAATACTGCGGTTCCTCGTTTTATGTCTGAATATGGTTTTCAATCCTTTCCCGAATTAACAACAGTAGAAAAGTATACACTTCCAGAAGATCATGATGTGTATTCTGACGTGATGAAATCTCATCAAAGATCAAGTATCGGAAATGAAACTATAGAAGAATATATGCTTAGACATTATAAGAAACCCAAAGATTTTGCAAGTTTCTTATATGTTAGTCAACTATTACAAGCTCATGGGATAAAAGTGGGAATCGAAGCGCATAGAAGAAACAGAGATCGATGCATGGGAAGTCTTTACTGGCAAATTAATGACTGTTGGCCAGTAGCATCATGGTCAAGTATCGATTACTACGGAAAATGGAAAGCATTGCATTATACTGCCAAAAAATCTTTCCAAAACATATTAATTAGCTATGAAAATAAAAAAGATACTATAAATGTATTTGTTGTTTCTGACTCCTTAAAAAGTGTTCCTGCACTATTGAATATACGTTTACTGGATTTTGACGGGAATCAAATCAAAGAATGGAAGAAACAGCTTACTATTGATGAAAATCAATCTAAAAAATATCTGACAATATTAAAAAATGATTTTCTAAAAGAAGCATCTCATAACAATGTGGTATTGCATACCGAATTATTAGTTAATGAGCATATTTTATCTGAAAACACATTATATCTATCTCCTTATAAATCACTTGATTTTCCAGATCCTAATCTAAGTTATTCTATTACTGAAGACAAGGACCATTTTAAAGTACTGCTCAAAACCCAAAAAATAGCAAAAGATGTTTTTCTTTCTTCGGATTCTAATGCCAACTTCTCTGATAATTATTTTGATATGCTTCCCAATACCGAGAAGAGGATACATATTAAGAAAAGTGATCTAGAAACTCTTGAGTCTTTTAAAAATACCTTTAAAGTAATGACGCTGATCGATAGTTATAAAAGAATAAACCATGATAATAATATAGCGAACCACTAACGACTATTTTATTTAAATTAATAACCCATAGTTCTTTTTTATTTTTTTTAGTAGGGTATTTTTAGCTTCATCTGTTTTAGGAAAAAGAAATATATTATGAAGACTATGCTTATTTGTGTTTTTGCTTTCTTTAGTTTTTTATCTAGTATTGCTCAAAACACTAATACCAATAATGGTTTTGGAAATTTCAAAAACAACGTTTACCAAAGCAAAAACTTTACGAATTTTGTTAATGCTAACCATTATAATGCTACCAATTATACTTTTGGTTCATCAACAGGTTTTTATATGCACCATGATGACTACTTTCCTCCCGTATTAAGTCAGCAAATAACATCTAACATCTTAGTAGGGTTCGATACTAATGTAGCATGTCTAAATCCTGCAGCTTCTATCATGTTGACTTCGGGTAGTCAAAACACAGCCTATCAATTTTCAACAACCGAAATAGTAGTTGGAAGTGTTATTCAGGTATTAGAAATATTAAGTTGTTTTTAGATTCTAAACTGATTTACTAATAGTGCTTTCCATAAAAACAGCTAATGTAATTATACTTTCATCCCTTTAATGAGAAAACTTGATCGAATGGATTCTTCTTTAAGGTGTAAAAAATCTTTTCTTCGTTCATCTTTGGCAAAATTTACAAAGTCAGATTCAGATTCAAATGACAAGAAATGAATTTCATATGGTAATTCATCTTCGTGAGAAATAAAAGATTCTTTAGTCGGCCTAAGTCGATAAATTAATTTCCCTTTATAATCCTTCAATAACGGGATTGCTAACTCTTCAAATTGATGAAAAACCTCTTCTTTTCCGTCTTTTACAAAAATCATCATTGTCAAATAAATCATATTTTAAGTCGGTTTAAATCTTTTCCTTAGTTGAATACAGAAGCACACCAACTAGCAAGCACACTATAACAAAATAGTAATTTATTTTTATCTAGAGCAAGTATAAGGGTTTTGAAGGGTCTTTATAATTCTTTTAAATCTGTTGCAGGTATCCATCCGATTTTTCCATCGGCCAGTTTAATTTTTTTCCAATCATTCACTGTCTCGGTGACCTGTACCTTGGTTCCTTCGTGAAGCTCAAAAACTTCCTCACTTCTTAAATTTGGTTCACTTTTGATCGTAGTTTCCTGAGCAAAAATAATGGCAAATTGATTGTTTTTATTAAAATTATACTGTTTAAAGGCAAAAAAGACTGCAAATAGACTAAAGACTAACAATAACCACGAACTCGCAAAGAATAATCGTTTTTTGGAAGATATATGAGTAGTATAGTACAAGATAAATAAAATTACAAACAAGACAACGCAAATTACAGAAAACCATGCCCATCGATCGAAGCTAAACATATTAGTAAACTTCTTAATTATTTTCGAAATAAAACCCTCAGGAATTATATCTATAGCATCTATGGTTGCTTTTTGCGCAAACGCAAGATTGTTCTTAATATCATCATCATTAGGCTTTAATTTTAGTGCTTTTTCATAATAAAAAATACTAAACCCAATATTACTTAATTTATAATGGGCATTACCCAGATTATAATATAGAGAGGCTGATTCCTGACCAGTATCCAAAATTGTTTTATACGCATCGATTGCCTCTTGATACTTCTCTTGATTATATAGTGAGTTACCTCTCTGAAAGGCCTCTTCATCCTGAGCAAGCCCAGATGTAATGATTAAAAAAATTAGTATTTCGACTATCCTTTTCATCTTCATGCCTGTTTATAATTGTTTATCTATGGTTGCAATTACTCTAGAAGCCTTATCATAATCTTGTTGCATTGCCGAGGTAGAGGATGGCGTATATCTAGCAAACTCACAACTTTCCAGTAATGCAATAAATTCTATAGTAATGGTATCTTCTACACCACGTTCTTTGAGCAATCGTTGTATACGTTCTTTACTCATTTCACTGGTCTGTATATGTAATTTTGCTTTTAGATAGTTATGTAATGCCCGTTCCATAGCAATATAAAACTCCTTTTGATTCCCCAAATTCTTTCTAGCTTCTGAAAGGTATTTACGAGCCAGTTTATCTGCTTTACGAACCCTGTTTCCGCTTACATCACTTAGTCTTTCTTGTCTCTTTTTTCCAAAGAAAAGAAATAAAGGAATAGCTAATAATGGAGCAGTTAATGATAACCAGTACGCGGTAGATTTAAAAAAGTATTCTTTTTTAATAGGTTGAAGGTTTGCATTTAATTTTAGAAATCTAAACTGGCTTCCTGTTTGGGTTACAAGTTTTTTATTTGTGCTACCTTCTGATTCAGAAGTAACCACAGTATTTCCTCCATCAGGGCCATTTTTTACACTAATTACGATTTCATCTGATGAAATTCGTTTATAGGTTTCTGTTTTAAGATCGAAATAAGAAAATGAAATTGAAGGTATCGGATATTTACCTTTATACTGAGGTACCAAAGTATAGGTATCTGATATATCACCTGCCATCCCAGTTAGATTGGTACGAACTCTTTCATTATGCTGAGGTTCATATTGTTCTAATCCATTAGGTACATTAAGTTTTGGCAAATCAAAAAGCTTTAGATTCCCATTTCCTGAAACCGATACTTTAGCATCTAATGATTCTGTAGCATCTAATTCTTTTTTATTCGTTGTTACCTTAAAGTTAAATGATCCAACTGCTCCAGAAAAATCATCTGGTTTTCCTTGTGTTGGTAATGATTTTACATTAATTGTTCTATTTCCTGCTGCAACAGTTTTATTCACTGTGGTATACAATCTACCTCCAAAAATATCTCTTCTCTTTGTTGGTACATCTACAGAAACTGTTAAAGTAAGAGGTTCTATGTTTAATTTACCTGTCTTTTGAGGATATAATACTGTTTTACGCAGGATTACATATCGATATGGTTCTCCCTTATATTCTCCGTTTTCGATTTTAAGCTGTTTCATATCAATAGCTTGACTCCAAAAATCACTATACTTTGGGCTATCTAACTCTCTCCAGTTACTCACACTAATTCTTGGACTAACATATAGTTTATATACCACTGTTATTGCCTCGTTAAGATATGGATTTGCTTTAGACACCTCTGCAATAAGATGTAAATTCTCACTGGCAACAAAGTCTGTGTCATTACCGTCTTTGGGTTTATCTACCGCACCAGTTACCTCAATTTTTAAGGGCAAGGTTTTATACGTTTGCCCATCTATTTCTATAGTTGCCTGCTTTATAGTAAAGCTCCCTCTACGCGTAGGTTCAAGAAAATAACTAAACGTTTTGGCATATGATCTTTTACCATTAATCCAAGAATTACTAATTGATTGATTAGGTCCACCCACCACTGTAAAACCAGAAAAAGAAGGAGGTGTAAAATTATCTCCATCTTTATTCATTTCAAAATCCACTCGTAACCTTTCATTTACACCCAACTTTTTCTTGCTTACTTTCGCCTCAAATTTTACCTGGCCCAAAGCAAGATGCATTGTGCTTAGAAATAGCGTTAGAAAAATTAGTTTTAACTTCATTTTTTACTTGTTTCTTCTCTGGCCAAAAAGGCCTTTTCTATATTTTTACCAATCTTTATCTGTTCTGGTCTTTGCTCCTTTTACTTTCTTGGCATTGATCTTGTCCTGCACCTTCTTTTCCTGATTATTCATGGCTTCTAGCAAGCTCTTAACACGTTCTGGTGATAACTGTCCTTGAGGGCGTGGTTGTGCTTGCTCATCCTTTGGTTTTCCTTGCTCATCTTTTTGATCTTCTCCCTTATCCTTTTTATCATCCTTAGGTTCACCTTTTTCATCTTTCTCTTTATCACCTTCATTTTCTTTTTCCTCATCACCTTTATCACCTTTATCCTTTTTGTCATCCTTAGGATCTCCCTTTTCATCTTTGTCCTTTTCTCCTTCATCACCTTTCTCGTCCTTTTTATCGTCTCCTTCTTTTTTATCTTTATTATCGTCCTTCTTGTCTTTGTCTTTATCTTTATCTTTGTCCTTATTCTTCTCGTCTTCTTTCTGTTGCTGTTCCAACATTTTCTTTGCTAACGCAAGATTATATCTAGTTTCATCATCTTTTGGATTGCTTCTCAGTGCATTTTTATACGCTTCTACTGCTTCTTTATATTTTTTCTGCTCCATATAGGTGTTCCCCTGATTATGGAATGCTTTGTGCTTCTCTGATTTGGCCGTTGCCACCTTCGCCGCTTCTGTATAACGTACAGTCGCTTCATCATATTTTTCAGAAGTATAATATGCATTTGCCAGATTATACTTTGCAGTAGGATCTACTGGGTTTTTAGCAATGGCTTTTCTATACTCTCCTTCTGCTTCAGGAAAATTACCATCATTTACCAACACTTTATTACCCGTAGCAATAAACTGATTTGCTTCATTAATAGTTTTTTCACGGTTTTCTTCCTGAGAAAAAATTATCCCAAACTGAAAACATAATATAATACTTAAAACCTTCTTCATAACTCACTATTGTTCGTTGAACAGATTTAATTTTTTAACCCAAGATGTCTTTCTTTCTAATAAGAAAATATCTAAAAACAATAATAACAACCCTGCTCCCAGAAACCACTGAAATTGATCTTTAAAATCTGCAAATTGTTTGGCTTCGAATTCTTTTTTGTCCATGTTTTGAAGAATTTCGGTCACCTCTTCTACAACTTGCTTTGTATTTCTACCCTCAATATATACACCATTTGCCTCATTAGCAATTTCTTGCAATGTTGTTTTATTTAGCTTGGTTATCACAGTAGCTCCTTCACTATTTTTCTTATAGCTTTGCACAATACTATTCCGTTTTATAGGAATTGGTCCTCCTTTTTCAGATCCCACACCAATGGTGAAAATCTTAATACCTTCTTTGGCTGCTTCTTCTGCTATAACTTTTACATTACCCTGATGATCTTCCCCATCACTTACAATAAACAGCACTCTATTGGTTTGTTCTTCGTCGTTATAATACGTCTTTGCTAACTCTATCGCTTCATAAATAGCAGTTCCCTGAGAAGAAAGCATATCGGTATTCATCGATTGTAAAAACATCTTACCAGCAGCATAATCTGTTGTAATTGGTAATTGAGGAAATGCACTTGCAGCATACGCAATAATACCGATACGATCACTCGCCAAATTATTAATAATCTGAGTTACCAATTGTTTTGATTTCTCTAACCTGTTAGGAGCAATATCCTCTGCTAACATACTTTTTGACACATCCAGTGCAAAAACAACATCCACTCCTTCCCTTTTTACTGTTTCTAATTTGGTACCTACCTTTGGATTGACTAAAGCAATAATCATACATACCAAAGCTAGACTAATCACTATTATTTTTAAAACAGACTTGAAAGTAGATTGATTTGGACTTAGTTTTTTAAGCAATGCTAAATCTGCAAACCTTTTCTGTGTTGTTTTTTTCCACACTAAAACACCTAAAAACAAAATAATTAGTACCGGAACACCCAGTAATAACCATAAATATATTTTCTCTTCTAATAAATACATATTCTTTATACTAAATCTGCACTTTAAAACAAGTACACTTCAACAACCCTTCAACAAACTCAGTGCGAAAGTTTAATATGACCAAACATTAGATAAAACTTCTAAACACTGTATATCGAAGTAAAAACTCTATAAAAATCAGAAACCCAGCCAGCAAAACAAGCGACCTAAATTTTTCTTCATAATTATAAAATTTGAACTCTTCTATATCTGTCTTTTCTAATTTATCAATTTCTTCGTAAATCTGTTCTAACTTTTTGTTATTTGTTGCTCTAAAATATTTACCTCCTGTAGCCTTGGCAATTTCTTTTAATAAATCTTCATCAATTTCTACCTGTACTCTCCCATATTGAAAAGATCCATTGGGTAACATTGCAACCGGTGCAAGAGCCATCCCATTGGTACCAATACCAATCGTATAAGTTTTTATTCCATATTCTACTGCTAATTCTGAAGCAATTTTAGGATCTATAAAACCTGCATTATTAGAACCATCGGTAAGTAAAATAATTACTTTACTTTTAGCTTTACTATCTTTTAATCTATTCACAGAGGTTGCTAACCCCATTCCTATTGCTGTACCATTTTCTAAAACATTATCATATTTTACATCTTTCATACTACTTAGTACAATGGATTTGTCGCTAGTAATCGGTGTTTTAGTAAAGCTTTCTCCTGCATAGACTACCAACCCTATACGATCATTAGGCCTATCTTTTATAAATTCTGCTGCTACCTCTTTGAGCGCTTCTAATCGGTTTGGTCTAAGATCTTTTGCAAGCATACTTGCCGATACATCAATAGACATTACAATATCAATACCTTTGGTTGTTTTGGTTTTTGTAGATACGTCTACCGTTCTGGGTCTGGCCAAAGCAGTAATGATTAGTGACAACGCAATTAATCGAATTACAAATAACAATGGTTTAAGCTTAGTCAACCAACTTCCTGAAGTTTTAAACCCTTTAATACTTGAAATTTTTAACGCTGCCTGTTGCTTATTTCGTTTCCAAACATACCATGCTATTGCCAGCGGAAGTAATAAAAACAACCAAAAAAACTGTGGATTCTCGAATGTAAAATTTTCAAACATCGTTATTTGGCATTTCTAAGTTCAACAGAATTAATAATTCGTTCGGCAACATCTTTTGCATAGCGATCTTCAATATCATATACCAAAGTGATCTGCTGGAATCCTCCATTTTCTGCAAAATTCAACATCAGATAATCATTTTTTTGTTTCTTTTTGGTTACAGGGTTTACTATTTCCAGGCTTCCGAATACTTTCACTCCTTTTGCTCCACCCAAAGTCTCATACTCTTCGTCCTTTACAGAAATGTTCTTAGCTCCTAAGGCTTCAAAACTACCTACTACTCCTTCTACCACTTTATCTAATTTTACTTCTGTAGGCTGGTTATATTGAATTGTAGTTACTACAACATAAAAGTTTCCTATTAAACTTCCGTATATAAAAGTTTCGTTTCCTTTAAGAATTTGCTTTTGCTCATCAGACATTTGATATGCATTACGAATAAGCACTTTTGGTGTTGTAATTGTAACGGGAGGAGCACCGTATCCACTTGTAATCCATTCACTCTCTGCTAATTCTTTTGTAGGGTGACCAACTAATGTATCTTTAACTACATCATAACCTTTAACCAATATAAAAATGAGTAGTGTTATGGCTACCACAGCTACTCCTCCTAAACTCCCGAAAATAATTTTCTTCTTGCGTTTTCTTTCAGCAACTGCTTTTCTATATTCTTCATCTGCTAATAGCTCCTCTTCTGTTGGTTCTGGTATTGCACTCTTTGTTTTATGAATTACCTGTTCGATAACATTACGATCTGCTTTTGCGGTAATCACATCAGGTTTGGATTTGGCAAATTTTGCCATATCAGCAGTTTTTAAAACATTCTTAAGGTCTTCAACTGTATTTTTGTCCAAATTAAGACTACCCGATTTAATCTCTTCATCAAGTCGAGCTATCAATTCATCGGTAGTACTTTCCATTGCATGGTCATACACTTCTTCATCTATATATTTACGAGCAGTATCACTTAACTGCGAATAATATTCTTTATGCGAATCTTTTTCTAACAAATGAGACTCATCAATTCTCTGAAGTGCCAATATTGCTCTTTCATAGGCCGGTAACTCATCTTCTTTATTTGCTGCACGTTTTTTTCTTCTAAACACAAAAAAAGCAATCACTCCTAATAGAAGTAATGGAATACCGATCCATAAAAGCCATTTCTTCCAATTAAAAGTAAACTTAGCATCTACATCTACCAGAGGTTTAATTTCGTACATTTTTTGCTTGGTTGTATCTACCAAAACATCCCGAACTTCTACTTTAAGAGAGTCTGTAAAGAAAACCTGATCTCCTACCATTACTTTTTGTCTCGGTATGGTATAGTGACCAGAATCGAATTGAGTTAATCCATATTCTTTAACCAGATTAAATCGTTTTCCATTTCTGGAAGTATCTATTTTTTGAGATTCGATTACTTCGAGTGGTGTAAAAGTTTGCCCTTCTGGGAAAACAACAATTTGAGTTGAGTCTACTTCAACCTGCATTCTATATCGAATCTCGTCTCCAATATCTATTGTGGTAGAATCGATCGTTGCTGAAACCTGTGCGCTCCCCTTAAACCCTATAATCAGGAAGAAAAATACTAGAAAAAACTTTCCTACCTCATTTTTGTTCGCACACAACCATGGTCGTGACGCACTAAAAAGCGGAATAGAAAATCTCATATGTATACTTCTTAATTTATAATTCGTCATTCTTAAAATCTGCCTTATCCTCTTCTTTTAAAATATCCTAATAATTTTTTTACATAGCTTTCATCGATTCTACTGCTTAGTGAACCAGCTCCGCTTCTAGTAAAGCTATCTTTAAAATAATCAACTCTCTCATGATAATATTTACTATAATTTGTACGCGTCTTTTTTGAACTTGTATTCACTAATAGAAGTTCTCCTGTTTCTTCATCTTCTACCTGTACAATTCCTAGGTTTGGAATTTCTTCTTCTCTTCTATCATACACACGTATTCCTGTTACGTCATGTTTTCCTCCAACAATCTTTAATGTTTGTTGATAATCTTCTGTCATAAAATCCGAAAGAATAAAGACAATCGCCTTTTTCTTCATCACATTCGACAAGAACTTTAGTGCATTGGTAATATTCGTCTTTTTGCTTTTGGGTTCGAATTCTAATAATTCTCTAATAATGCGCAATACATGAGACCTACCTTTTTTGGGAGGAATAAATAATTCTATTTCATCTGTAAATAAAATCAGGCCAATCTTATCGTTATTCTGAGTTGCAGAAAAAGCTAAAGTAGCTGCAATCTCGGTAATAATTCCTTTTTTAAATTGCTCTTGAGTACCAAACAATTGGGATCCCGAAACATCTACCATTAACATCATTGTAAGTTCTCGCTCTTCCTCAAAAATCTTTATATAGGGCTCATTATACCTAGCGGTTACATTCCAATCAATATTACGAACATCATCTCCAAATTGATACTGACGCACTTCACTAAAAGTCATACCTCGCCCTTTGAAGGTAGAATGATATTCTCCTCCAAAGATATGATCACTCAGACGACGTGTCTTGATCTCAATTTTTCGAACTTTTTTTAATAACTCCTTGGTATCCATTGTCTTGATTTACGATTTATGATAAAGTGATTTATGATTCGAAAATCATAATTCTAAAATCCAAAATCTCTATGGTACTTCAATTTCATTTACAATTTTATTAATGATATCTTCAGAAGTTACATTTTCTGCTTCTGCTTCATAAGTAATACCAATACGATGACGAAGTACATCATGAATAATTGCACGTACATCTTCTGGTATTACATATCCTCTTCGTTTTATAAACGCATAACATTTTGCTGCAGTAGCCAAATTAATACTACCACGAGGAGAAGCTCCAAAGTTGATTAAAGGTTTTAATTCTTCTAGTCCATATTTCTCTGGATAACGAGTAGCAAAAATAATATCAAGGATATACTTTTCTATTTTTTCATCCATGTATACTTCTCTCACTGCTTTCTGTGCAGTAAGAATCTGTTCTATCGAAACTACTGCATTTACCTGCTCAAAAGATCCTTTTAGATTTGCTCGGACAATAAGTTGTTCTTCGTCTAATTTTGGATAATCAATTACCGTTTTTAACATAAAACGGTCAACTTGTGCTTCTGGTAATGGATATGTACCTTCTTGTTCTACCGGGTTCTGAGTTGCCATTACCAAAAATGGTTTATCCAAGGTAAACGTCTCATCACCAATAGTTACTTGTTTCTCCTGCATCGCTTCCAGCAAAGCACTCTGTACTTTTGCAGGAGCTCGGTTAATTTCATCTGCTAATACGAAGTTTGCAAAAATAGGTCCTTTTTTGATCGAGAAATCATTCTCTTTCATATTAAAAATTAAAGTCCCTGTTACATCTGCCGGCAATAAATCTGGTGTAAACTGAATACGACTAAAACTACCATGAACAGCTTTTGACAGGGTATTAATTGCTAATGTTTTTGCTAACCCCGGAACACCTTCTAATAAGATATGTCCCTGACCCAATAATCCAATTAGTAATCGCTCGACCATATGTTTTTGACCTACAATTACCTTGTTTATCTCTAAGGTTAGTAAATCCACGAAAGCAGATTCTTTTTCTATTTTCTGATTGATTGAAGCAATATCAATAGCACTATTCTCTTCCATCTATTTTATTTTTTTAAAGGCGTGAATTTAATACTCATAATCCAACATTGCAAATTGTAGAAATAATTTTCGCACTCCTGTTAATTCTTGGTTAAATGTACCCCGAAAAACCCACAATAAGCACAAATTTTACAGTATATTTAAACCTCTTTTGCAAAAAATTGGACATACCAATATTCATCATTTTCATGATGAGTTTACAAAAAGACGAAATACACATAGTCGTGTTGCAAATTTTAAAACAATAAATACATGCCGGCAAAGACAGCATTAATTACAGGAGCTACTAGTGGAATCGGAAAATCTACCGCTATAGAATTATCAAAACATAACATCAATCTTATTCTTTGTGGTCGAAGACAGGATCGATTAGATCAATTACAAAATGAACTAAGCAAAACTGTTGATGTACATACATTATGTTTTGATATTAGAGATAAACAAAAAGTTTTTTCTGCGATAGAAAGCCTTCCATCAACATTCGACTCCATTGATATTCTTATTAATAATGCCGGAAATGCACATGGTCTTGATCCTATACAAACCGGAAAACTTGAGGATTGGGATGCTATGATGGATATAAACGTGAAAGGATTATTATATGTTTCTAAAGCTATCATCCCAAAAATGATCAATCAAAAATCTGGTCATATTATTAATATTGGGTCGACAGCAGGAAAAGAAGTATACCCAAACGGAAATGTGTATTGTGCCAGTAAACATGCAGTAGATGCCATCAATAAGGGGATGCGTATAGATCTTAATACACATGGCATTAGAGTTGGAGCTGTTCATCCCGGACTAGTGGAGACAGAATTTAGTAATGTACGTTTTAAAGGAGACGACAAAAAAGCCGATAATGTTTATAAAGGATTTGATCCATTAACCCCAGAAGATATTGCCGATATTATTGCTTTTGTAGTTACACGGCCTTATCATGTTAATATTGCAGACCTTATTGTTCTCCCAACGGCACAGGCAACCAGCACGATTGTAAACAAAACTTTATAATTTCTTTATTCTCATTGCATTGCTAGCCCGATAAAAATGGCTAAGTTTATCTTGGGAAAAGTCTAAATTGCTATTTACGAAAGGAATGATCAATAAACGCCTCCTTATTAAAAACCTACTTGCACATAATGACGAGAATAGTTTTTATGATAAGAAGCGTAAGCTTAATATTGGCGAAAAAGAAGGTAAAGCCAAATTCTTAAAGCATATTTGTGCACTTTCAAACTCTAATCCTAAGAACAATTCATATATCGTAATTGGAGTTGAAGATGAGGATAATCAAATTATTGGAGTTGATTTTTTTGATGATAGTAAAATTCAAAATTTAGTCAATGCATATCTGGCTAATCCCCCAATAGTAAGCTATGAAAACATTCCGTTTCCACACTTACCCAGCGACAAAGTAGTTGGTCTGGTTTCTATTAGATCTCAAGGAAATAAAATGTGCTCTCTTCGTAAAAATATATGGAAATACTACGGTGGAGCAGTTTTTTTTAGAGACGGAAGTATTAGTATGCCCAAGGTGTTTGATCTTGAGATCAAAGATGTTAATTCTGAAATTGTGAACGCCATAGAAAGCCATGCTCAAAATAATATAGAACTTACTTTGGATGGGGTCTTTCATTTCATGAACTCAAGAACAGACTACAACCCTAATTATAAGGTGTTTAAAGAATATTTTGTTGTTTGTTGGGCAGGTAAAGAAAAAAGACAAAATGGAGAAACATACTATTCACGAGTGGATATTGAGCTAATTAATGAACATGTAAAATTATTCTACTCAGAGCTGGATGAAGTAAGTATATCATTAACCGATGATCGATTTAAAATTGTAGAATATGTACAATTAGGTTTACAAGACACATTTCAGTATTACCCTTTAGAAGAAGTTGTAATTACTTTTAAAGACAATGCTAGTTATGATATAGAAAGTAAACTTCTTTTTGAACCTCCTAAGTTTGATCGAAAGACATTATTTCATTTATATAATAGCAATAATGCACTCATTGAAAAAATAAAAAATAAAATTCCGTTATCAAAAAACGAAGCAAAAGATATTGTAAATCTTCCTGCTACCTATTTGTTGTGTTATTTTAATGATTTTAGCGAAGCAAAGGAAAAACTGGAAGAAGCAAAACCATATTTAAAATCCTATAACGATACAATATATTCACTTTGCAAAGAGAGCATTAGAATATTAAGAAAAGTACGATATAGTTAATACAAATCAATAACCACAGACCAAACATGGGTAGAACCTTAGTAATTGGAGATATACACGGCGCATTAAAAGCATTAAAACAACTACTCGTCAAGGCAGACGTAAATCAGGATGACACACTTGTTTTTTTGGGAGATTATGTAGATGGATGGAGTCAAAGCGCTCCACTAATTTCATTCTTGATTGAACTTAAAAAAACCCATAATTGTATTTTTATTCGAGGAAATCATGACGAACTTTGCTATACCTGGTTAACTCAAAAAACGTATAATCCCGAGTGGATGAAACATGGTGGTCAAGCCACAATGGACTCGTATGCAAAATTATCTCAGGAAGAAATCAATGTCCATCTTCTATTCTACAAAAACTTGATCAATTATCATATAGACGATCATAATCGATTATTCCTACATGCTGGATTCACTAATCTTAATGGACCAGACAGAGAATTTTTTAGTAAATTATTTTATTGGGATAGAACTTTATGGGAAACTGCCCTTGCTCTAGATCTCAATCTTAAAAAAACCGATCTAAACTATCCTAAACGACTACTCCTTTTTAATGAAGTTTACATTGGTCACACCCCTGTTACCAGGATTAATAAAACCACACCTGTACAAGCCGCTTGTGTATGGAACATGGATACAGGAGCAGCTTTCAAAGGACCATTAACCTTAATGGATATTGCAACCAAACAATTTTGGCAAAGCGATCCTGTATACCAATTATATCCTAATGAAAATGGGAGAAACTAAAGTTTCACACTAAAAAATTCAATGTGATATAAAAATTTTGGGGATTAATTCTACATTTCATTCACAATCAAGTAGAATGACGTAATAGTTCTTTTTCGAACAAGCTAGTTCTAGTGCTCGTTAAAAAAAATAATGAAGTAGGGTATCATTTTTGATAGACGTTATTATAATAATTGCATCTTCTATATACAATAAATGATTAAAGTTTATATTCTATGAAAACAATAATAAATTTTTTAGCGTACTTAATGATGGCTTTTTCCTTAATTTTTATAATTGCATCAGAAAAATTAGGTGTACTTCAGAAATCAGATTCTAAATCAAATTAACCCTAATATTAATTTCTGAATTATTTTTAGACAATATAAGATAATCAAAAAAACAAGTAAAACAGCCTGTTATCACAATCATTTGATAACAGGCTGTTTTTACAACATATCCAAACCTATCTTATTTTTTATTCTTTTTCTTCTTCTTAGATTTTGATGCCTTCTTTACTTCTTCTTTCTTAGATGTAACTCTATCAATTTCTTTATCAAGGAAACTTCTAAAATTAGTATTTAATGCAGAACGTTTAGCTGCTTTAAAACATTTTTTAGCAGTAGTATACATCTCATACTTTTCGAATAAGATTCCTTTCAAAAACTCTAAAGATGCTTTATCTGATCCCGGAATTGTAATCCCAATATCAAGTACTCTTTCTGCTTCTTGATAGTTATTTAACAGAATTAAAAGCTCTGCATAGTAATAATATGTTGGAGTAAAGGTATGATCCAAATGCAATGCCATCTGAAAATAAAATTTTGCATTTTTATAATCGTCCAATTGCTCCATGTAGATTCTACCCATTAAATAATGAGCCCCTACGTGAGTATTATTTGCTCCGATTACATATTGTAATTTCTCAATACATTGTTCTATATCAAAAGGATAATTATCCAATGCTTGTATATACAATACTTCTTGTGTATCTATTGCCATTTTATTTGTTTTTATTATTAGGGCATTACCACTCTGCTTAAGCAGAGTGGTCGGGCTATCCGTTATATCTTTTTTACGTATTCTCGACTGCATCAAACCCACGCAAAAAAGGATGCCACTCTTATCCCTAATGCAATCTGTATTTAATTTTTATCCATTCGTACAATTTTAGGAGTAAACATTCCAACAACTTCTACCAATTCAGTCTGATTAGCCATTACTTTATGAATGTCTTTATACGCCATAGGAGCTTCATCTAATCCACCACCTAACACCGTTACTCCATGATCTCGTAACATTTTTTTGACTTCACTACCTGTGAGCATTGTTTTTGCTTTTCGGCGTGATAACCGTCTTCCCGCTCCATGTGAAGCAGAATTTAACGAAGCCTCATTTCCTTTACCCCGTACAATAAATCCAGGAGCGGTCATTGAACCCGGAATGATACCTAAAACATTTTTTCCTGCAGGAGTAGCTCCTTTACGATGCACAATCATCTCTTTGCCTTCTACTTCTTCTTTCCAGGCAAAATTGTGATGATTCTCGATGACAGTTAGCGGTCTTGATCCTAATGCCTTGGATAATCGTCTATGGATATCATCATGACAAGCAGATGCATAATCCCCTGCTAAGTTCATTGCAATCCAATATTCCTGTCCATCATGAGTATTAAGGTCTAACCATGCTAAATGCTTCGCTTCCTGAGGTAAAGGATTTTGTTTCATCGCTAATTTTGTGTAATGCTTAGCAATGTTTGCTCCTAACCCTCGTGAACCACTATGGGATAAAATACCAAGATATTTCCCTGGTGGAATATCAAATTCATTATCAGGATCAGTGATTTCTACACTACCAAATTCTACAAAGTGATTTCCTCCTCCAGAGCTTCCCAGTTGTTTAAAGGCCTTATCCTTTAATTTTTTTACTGTCGGAATTTCACTAAACCCCTTATGTTCAAAAATCTCATGCATAGGAATATTTTTATGCACCTCATAGCCTCCAAACTTACTATGATCCCGAAGCATCTGTATATATTTATCCTTATGTCCTTCTAGATAGGAAACATTAATATCATAAATACTCAAACACATTCTACATCCTATATCAACTCCTACTCCATATGGTATTACTGCATTTTCTGTAGCTAGTACACCTCCGATAGGTAATCCATATCCCGAGTGCCCGTCAGGCATTAGAGCCCCTGCTTTGGCCACTGGTAGTTTCAGCGCAGTATACAACTGGTGTTTTGCTTCTTCCTGAATCTCATTTTCTCCAAAAATAGTAAAAGGTGCTCGCTGAGTATTCAGTTTTTGAGCTTCCACTTTTACCGGTTGCATTAATTCTTCTGCGATTTTTCCCATAATACCATCTCCTATGTATTTTTCGGGAGTTTTGAGTACAGTTTTTAATCGCTGTACCACTTTGTCTTTTCGGTCACGTTTATAATGCCTTAACATGATATCAATTGCAATACTAATTACTTTTCCTTGCGGATATCCTATTGCTATGAGGTCTTTTCCTCTTAATTTTAATTTTGCCATAATTTTTAAATTTAAAGCCATTTTGAAATCGAAAGACCTTCTGCAACTGCCCATTTGCCCATAATTTCCTTTGCTTTATTACTAATTGGTTTATTAAATCTTGCTTTTGACTGCACAATCATTCTATTCGATATGTTCACCTCGATTGTTGCCAAAATCTCTTCATAATTCAATACACTTTCTTTTCTCAAAGTAAAAATAGAAGTCCTTTTCCTGTAGCAGGAGGATGCATAACTAACCACACAGTGGTTCATTCTTCTTCCTTCAATTCTAAGTTCTTTTGTACTTCTTAATTCACTTAACCTATAAGTCACTCTTTTTTCTTCTTTTCCTTCAACAACAGTCAAAGGAGAAATTGAACTTGCTTCCCAAATCAAATCCTTACCTTGTTTGGAAGTTCTGTTGATCTCAATATGCCATTGATCAGAAGCTCTCATTAATGAGGTAATAGTTCGACCTTTAATAACATAAGAATCATCTTCGTCTATACAGTGATATAAATAATCTAGCAGTTCCCCTGTTTTTTGAAGATCTAACATCGTTTGTTTCGACATAAACTGAATTACTTTATCCCAGAAAAATTCATTTTCAAAATGATTTCTGCTCAAAAAAGTATTTGCTATATAGTCCGCAAAAACCTCATCTGCTCCGTACGATAAAGACTGTGCCCATCTTAATGCCATAAAGACATTATAATCATCTGGAGCAGTTCTAAAAAAATGAGCTCCTTTTTTAGTCAGTTGAATAGGGAGTTTTAAACTTCTTATACTACCACCATTTGTTAATTCAATAAACCAACTGATCTGCTTTTTATCGCTGGTAAACCAAGTGCTATATAAGAATTTAGGAACTTCATACTTCTCAAAACAATGTTCTAATAAGGATAGTATTTGTTTATCACTGTTATGGCTTTTTCTTTTCCAAGTTCTATAATCACTTTCAAAATGATTCGTATACCATGCCATATTAAATACTACATTAATATATCGTTGTTCTTGTAGTAAACGATAGCATTTGTTTTTATAGAGAAATAATAATAACTCCTTAAATCGAGTTCTTCTCATCATATATCTCCTTCGACTCAAGTTCTTAAAATAAACATGATAATGACTCGTAAACGGCACTATTCCCTGATGATCACTAGTCCCATTAATGTAGAATTCTTCTATGATTATTTCAAATGGAATTCGTCTGACTCTCTTATGATTTTTTAAAGCTTCCTGAAGCCGAATTTCTCTTTCTGAAGCTTTTTTAATTTCATCTATTCTATTTTTTTTGGATAGATGTCTTCTTTTATATGTTCCCATGATTGTAAACTCATTGAGTATTTTTAGTATTTGTTTTTATTAAACTTTATAGCTGAAAACACACTCCCGAGTCTACAGCCAATTTTATTGACTTACATTTCGTTTCATAAAAAAATTTAAGATTAGTAGTTGATCTCATTCGACGTCTCGAAAATATTGATCCATAAAAAAACCCTGAGTTTTAATGCTCAGGGTTTCAATTTTGAAAAGTATCGTGAATATTCACTAACTACAATATCTAACCATGAGCTGCCTTTGCACTCCAGGATTTATTTGATATGTATGTAGCTTGAACATTTTTTTAGTTTTTTAGACAATGTCTTTATGACTATTGCGATGCAAAAATATTCCTTTTTTTGAAAACTCAAAATTCAAATAGTTATTTATACTCATTCTAATTCAATTATTTAGAAGATTTTTCCTTTAACAAAGTGTCAGAATTAGAAGTATACTTTGCACCATACATTCTAATTTTGATGGTTATGTACTTCTGATATTTTCAAAAAAAAACTTCACGTATTTTATATTCATCTATCATATTTATTATTTTTAATGCCATATGAAATTGTCCTAAGTTAATTAAGTGGATATTCACTTAAATTATTATAGCATATTTTGTAGTTTTAAAACACGAATTTAAAATCAACTCATCAATGGGAATTTTTGACAAAATAAAGGAAAAGCTTAGCCACGAGTTTATCGATATTATAGAATGGTTAGATTATACAGATGACACCATTGTACACCGTTTTGAAAGATATCAAAACGAAATAAAAAATGGCGCACAACTTATCGTAAGAGAAGGGCAAACCGCGGTTTTTATAAATGAAGGACAATTAGCAGATGTATTCACACCTGGAACTTATACATTAAACACACAAAATTTACCCATTTTAGCTACGCTAAAGGGATGGAAATATGGTTTTAACAGCCCTTTTAAAGCCGAAGTATACTTCGTCAACACTCATCTGTTTACTGATGAAAAATGGGGAACCAAAAACCCAATTACACTTAACGATGATCGATTTGGCCTGGTAGAAGTTCGTGCTTTCGGAACCTATGCGTTTAAAATTAGCGACGCAGGAAAATTTGTTGTTGATATCGTAGGAACGGATGCAAATTTTACCAATTTTGAAATCAACGAACACCTTAAAAGTTTAATTTCTACACGTTTTACAGACACCATTGGTGAAGCTAATCTTCCTATAGAGTTGTATGCTGCTAATACTACAGAATTATCAGAAACTTGTCTCGAAGTGATGCAACCAGAATTTAATTTTGTTGGTATTTCGTTAGAAAAATTCTTTATCGAGAATGTCTCAATGCCAGAAGAACTTAAAAAAGAAATCTTCGAATACAGTAGAATTGATAAACTCGATCTTGACAAATTAACCAAGTTCAAAACCGCGAAAGCTATCGAAGCAGCTGCTGCTAACGAAGGAGGTACAGCTGGTGCTGGAATGGGTATGGGAATGGGATTTGTCCTTGCTCAACAAATGGGAGGTATGATGAGCCCTATGGCAGGGCAACAAGCACAGGTACAGCAACAACAAAACGCACCTGTTACTCCTCCACCGATGCCTGTTCAAGTACAGTATTTTTATGCATTAGAAGGACAACAAGCCGGACCAGTTTCTTTTGATCAACTCAAAGTACTATTTGCAAACAGAACCATCAATAAAGATGTTTTGGTTTGGAAACAAGGAATGGCAAATTGGACTCCCCTAAAAGACGTTGAAGAGTTAAAGTCATTTTTAGGAGGCAATACTCCTCCTCCATTACCTGGTAACTAAGAAAACTTCTCGAAATATTTAATCGATCTTGATACATATCGGGGTAATCATTTTATGGAAGAAGAAGAAAAAAAAGCAATTTCAGAACAAAAAAGGTCCTGTGTTAATTGTGGTGCAGAATTAAAATACAAGCCTGGAACCACAAACATTAACTGCGAATATTGCGGTCATCAGGAAACCATTACACAAGATGAGGATGGGTTTAAGGAATTAGAACTTAAACCTTACCTTTCTGCTATGGGTTCTCAATCCCATTCTGAAGAGATCATGATGCTTCATTGTAAAAACTGTGGTGCAAATCAGCACGTCGAAGAGAATTACAAATCACTTCACTGTGTATATTGTACCATGCCCCTGATTATAGAGGACGCCTATAAAGAAGATTGGATTTTGCCAGGAGCTGTTCTTCCTTTTCAGTTTGACCAGAAGAAATCTCATCAGATATTTTCAAAATGGGTAAAAGGATTGTGGTTTGCTCCTAATAAACTAAAAAAAGCAGCCTTAGATCCACAAAACACCAAAGGGTTGTATCTACCTTACTGGACATTTGATGCACAATTATATGCCGATTATACGGGAGAGCGAGGAACATATTATTATGTTAGTGTCCCATATACAACAACGGTAAATGGTAAAACAGTTACAAGAACAAGACAAGAACGAAGAACGAGATGGTCACCAACAAGCGGAAATATAACTGGATTTGTAGATGATACTTTGATCAAAGCTTCACATCAACGTAATAACGCTATCCCAAAAAAACTATCACATTGGAATCTCGATGCTCTTGAGCCTTTTAATACAAGTTATCTGGCAGGTTTTGTTACTGAAAAATATACTATTCCTCTGCAAGACGGGCATCTATCTTCTACTAAAGAAGCAGAACGTATTGCAAGATCCTGGGCAAGACAAGATATTGGTGGAGATACTCAAAGGGTACACAGTATTGATATGCGTTTAAGCCAAGAAACTTTTAAGCATATCTTATTGCCGGTATATATTAGTGCATATCGTTTTAATAGTAAGAAATATAATTTTTTCATTAATGGCCAAACCGGAAAAATCTCAGGAAGCAGACCCTACTCTTTTTGGAAAATCTTCTTTTTGGTGTTGTTTATACTTAGTATTATTTTAATCTTATTGTGGTTATCTAATAAATAAAATAATTAGTTAATTACTTTAAAGCTTGAAACAACATAAGCTGTTTGGCTCATATTCCTACATAATCCTTCTTCAACAATAAAAAAGAATTCTTGGTCTTTAATAAGTTTTTGTTTTAATACTTCAAAATCTTCGGCCATGTATTTTCTTATCCCAAATGTAATTTCTTGACCTGCAGAAATCATATTTACAATTCCAGAACCCGAACCTTTAACACTATTAACTTTTACTGTTACTATAGCTTTATATGATTTCCCACAAATAGAAGCATCCTTAGTAATTTTAGCTACAGAAGCTATAAGGTGCACCGTTCCTGGGTTAATTGGGTCCTGAGAACTAATATATGTTGGTTTTTTAATAGTTGGTGTATTAACGTTAGATCCTTGGTTTTCTACTTCTTTTTTTTGATAGTTCTGTTCTTCTTTTTTCTCCCGCGTATTACCCGTTGTTTTGCAAGAAAATAAGACCATCATCAATAAAAGGTATACTACTTTATCCATAGTGGTTAAATTAAAAAAAGGAGTTGAAATTTTCAACTCCTTTTTTATATTTTTATTTATTATACTTTCAAAATTATTTTTTGATCACTTTGAATTGTGTTGTTGTATTTTGTTCATCAACAACATTTACAAAATAAATTCCAGGTGCATTACTTGTTGCATCCCAAACAAAACCAGAACTTAAATCCACTCCAGACTGTGAGTAAATTTTACTTCCCATAAGATTATACACATCTACATTAACTTTTTTACTTGTTTTTTTGTTAAGCGTATCAAAGTTAAAAGTAAACCTATCGGCAGATGGGTTAGGCGAAACTATATTATCTGATCTGGTATCAATAGTTGCTAGAGGTTCAGAAACATTAGTTTGATTAGATTCTGGATTTTGAACTGTTCCAAAAATTTGGAATATTTGATCTATAGGAATCCCTGCGAAGGCAGCACCTGCAGATGTCCAATCCAAAGAACCAAATACACCTAATTCATCTCTAAATAATGCCTCATTACCAGTAATCTCACTTTGAGCTGACCAGAACCATTGTCTTGCTCCAGGATTAAAAGCTAAGTTTACATAAATCGATATCCAATAATTTCCGCTTTCTAAAGCTACTGGTTCTGCTAGTGCCAAATTAAGTGTAGTATCATTTGGCTCAGAAATTGGGGCAATTTGCCCACTATTAAATATTTCTTGACCAGGTACACCTTCGTTATCTTGGTATATAACTACTGTAGCATTTGTAAGTGCAGGACGATTATTTGCACCTCCAAACGCTAATATCCTTTCGATATTCCACGTAGTTCCTGTAGGTACTACAAAGTCATCTGCAGACTGTATTAATGCTCCAAAATCAGGGAAAAATTGAGAAATTGTTGACGTTACGCTTGCACCACCTTGATCATAAATCGTATTAACCACTGTAATAGTAAAACCTTCGGCTACTTGTTCATTGCCAGAAGTAGCTACCAACGAAATAGTTGCTTGGTCACCTACAGTCAACTCCTCACTATATACAAGTTTAATGGTATTACCTTCAAGCGTTGCCGTAACTAAACCAGGGTTAGAATTTTCAAATTCGATATCGATAGCCTCTCCATTTGATTGAACAAATAAATCAGTTATATCAATTTCTTCTGGTGAAGCTGCAACATTATTTATATTTAAATCTAAATCATCCAATAAATAAGATACGCTTAGCTCAGATTCTGGTAATTCGTTAATAATTGGGAATCTAGCACTAAACAATCCATTACCATGAGCTGCAACTGCAATAAATCCATCTTTACGGGTAACAACTTCGTCAGTAACTGCATTACCAATTGCAAATTGTTCTTTTCTCCAAACGGTATTTTCACCCATTAACCTATTCGTATAGTAAAGCCCTGTACTTGTAGCTGCATAGATTTTTTGTAATCTAGAACCAAAGAACCCTTGACTACCACCAAAAAATGCAGTACTTCTTACCGATGGACCATTACCAGACCCGTCTCTATTCTCTTCTAAGTTACCACTAATATTGGTCCAGGTTTCACCTGCATTTTCAGTTAAAAACAGACTGATAATACCATAGTTTGAAAAAGTAATAATAACTCTATCTGAATTGGATGGATCTACATTAATATCATTAACAGTTCCTATAGGTAATCCTTTTCCAGTAGTAATATCTATAACCTCTTGATCATCAATATTTGCATTATCCATTCTGTATACACCACCTTGGTTTGTGCCATAATACAATCTGTTAGCAACAGGATATTTTGATACGTCCAATGAAGAGATTCTAGTCCCAGCTGGTGTATCAGAATTTGGTAGTTCTACCCAATTATCCTCTAATTCATCTAAATTATTATTTCTCCACATTCTATTACCAGCAGGCAAATACATAATATTATCATTATTATGATCTAGGATAAACGGAGCAATAAAAAAGAACCCTGTAGCATTAGGTGGTGTCACACCTACAGATGAAACAAACTCTCCAGCTTCATTATAATTCTGTCTAAAAATATTTCCTCGCTGAGATGAAACATATCTTGTTCTCCCTCCATCGGCTATGGCGCTATAACCTCCATCACCACCGAACAACTCTTCCCAATCAGCCTCTGGATCTGTAGAGTTGGTATACCATGTACTATTATCCTGAAAACCAGCTAATAAATCATCGCTATTCGCTTCTGGATCAAAAGATACATGATAGGGTTGTGTAGTTAAATATCCATTATTTAAAGAGGTCCAATCTACAGGTTCTGCTCCTGCATTAGTTGCAGTAATGTCTTCGGTTACTGCTACCCCTCCGTCACTACCAGTTAATACTCTATTTGGATTAGAAGGATAAAATACTAACTCGTGCTGATCAGGATGCTGATCAGTATATACAGTAACATTATTTAATGGAGAATAACCAGCTATCCAGCTTTCTTGTCCAGCTGGAGTGGTAAATCCTGTTGTGGATCTATATAAGTTAGTCCCTCCTACAAATACCAAATTAGGATCAGCTGGGCTTACCTTTACAACCATATTATACCCAGTTTGTAGATTTAAATTTCCAACTCGGCCTCCAATTGTTGTAGGTAAGTTAGCTGTAAGATCTGTCCAAGCTTCTTCTGGAGTTTCTGCAGATGCATCATATCTGTATAGTACTGCTTCATTTCCTGGATTAAGATCTCTGGTCAGAAAGTAAACGATATCTTCGTTTGATGGATCAATTCCCGCCTTAGTTCTTCCATAGGCAGGTATAAAATTTTGTGGTGTAATATTTTCCCAAGTATCTCCACCATCTACAGATGTAAAAAATCCTGCATTTGGATCTCCTTCAGAATCTATATTTGCATATAGTATTCCTGTAGAGGTTACACTAATCTCTACATTATTATCAAAACCTGATTCAAGTACTTCAGTAAAAGAGTTTCCTCCATCCTGAGATCTCAAAAGTCCGTCGAAGGTAGCTACAAATAAATCACCATTAACAGGATTTACCACCAAAGAATTTATAATATTAAAAGGCGAATTAAAAGCACCGAGGTCAGTATTAACGGTAGCTCTTAATTGTTCCCAGGTACGTCCACCATCTTGTGATTTATATACTCCACTTCCTTGATAGAAAGCTCCTGTCCCTAAACTTGCTGAGTTACCTATATCTTCACCTGATCCATAGTACCATGTAAAACTACGACCGGGTCTTGGGTCTTGTACAATAGTGGTAATACTTGGACTTTGGAAACGTCTGGTCACTTTTCGCCAACTTTGTCCTCCGTTTTCAGAGCGCCATAGCCCTCCTGAAACTCCTCCGGCAAGGATTACATTTTCGTTGTTACGATCTATAGCTAAGGCTCTTGTTCTACCTCCTACATTCCAAGGTCCTCTGTTTTCCCAATATGAAAAACGCTTAGCATTGGATGATTTAGCAATACTGTTTAATGATTGTTTTGAATCATTACCAACTTGTATTTTGCCAGAAAACTGTATTTCAGCATTTCTAATTCCTTGAGGAATTTCATTAGAATAAGGATTCTTAAGTCTTTCAAACTCGAATTCTGCACGAGCAATAGCATCATCTTCTTTGTTTATAAGTTTTCCTCCATTCTTTTTTGCTCTACTGTTATAAATCATTTTAGCTTCTTTATAAAGCTTGTGAGCATCTGGTTTAGATTTTTTTTCGTTTTCCTTTACAGAAAGTTTTGGTTGTTGCGCATTTACTGAAATAATGGTTCCAACGATTGAAACCGCCCAGACAGAACGTCTGAGATAGAATAGTAATTTTTTCATTTTTTAAGCTGATTTGTGAGTAATCCGCAAATCTAAATTAAAATTTCGACTTTTTTTCTTAAAATTTAAGGAAATTTAGCAATTTATTAGTTTTTCCTTAATAAAACCTCTAGACTTTCGGTAATAACGTGACATATATCTTCCTCGACAATAACAGGGCTATTTTAATAGTAAGAAATATAGTTTTTTAATGGACAAACCAGAAAAATTTCAGGAAGCAGACTCTATCCTTTTTGGAAAATCTTCTTTTTTTGTATTGTTTATACTTGCTGTTATTGCTTCAATATATTGGATAACTGAGTTCCTAAGCTAAAAATCTTCACTAAATTAATTTATAATCTCAAAAGTAATAATCTCATATACCGTCTTAGCAGAGTCAAAACACAGTCCTTCTCTAACTTTAAACGAAACTTTCTGGTCTTTGGCCAATTTTTGTTTAAGAGCATCAAAGTCTTTCGAATGTAATTTCATAAAAGCAAAAGTAATTTCTTGTCCAGCAGAAATCATATTTACAATGCTCGAACCTAAACCTGTAATACTTTTTACCTTTACTGTAGTAACTGCATTATACTTTTGACCACAAATGGAGATATTCCTATTTACATCTTGTATTACTGCAACCAAATGTACTGTATTAGTTTCTAGAGCATCATGATGCTTAAGATCACTAAACTTAGGTTTTTCTACTTTAGGTTTCTGTTGGCCCTTTTCTGTTTCTTTTTCTTTGGCAACACTATTTGACTTACATGAAAATAGTCCTATGAATATTAATATATATAATATTTTATTCATTCTATAGAAATAAAAAAGGAGTTGAAAATTTCAACTCCTTTTAAGTTTATCATTATTAAAAAATTAATTTTTAATAAGCTTATGAGTAGTTTTAGTATTACCATTAGTAACTCTTGCAAAATATAGTCCGGATCTTGCATTTGATGCATCCCATATTTCATTAGTACTTGCATTCTTATTTGAATATATCATATTACCAATAGCATCATAAATTTCGATAACTCTAGGTTCATTTTCATTAGATTTTAATGAGGTGTCTTTAAAATTAAATGAGAATATATCAGTGGACGGATTTGGTGCAACTGTATTCGATATTTCTATAGTAGCTAATGGCTCTTCTACAGCCTCTGGAGTTGTTGTTCCATCAGTGTCATTATTAGAACCGTAAATTACAAATATTTGATCTAGTAAAGGTCTTCCTAACGCAGCTGAAGCAGACGTCCAGTCTGTAGCTCCTGTCCCAAATAAATCAATACTATCCCTAAAATGCGATTCTTGGCCAATTCCTCCTTCTTGAGAAGCCCAAAACCACTGCGTCACATCTGGTAAAAATGCTAAATCAACATAAACAGAAATCCAATAATTTCCTCCTTCTAATACAATTGCTTCTGGAAGTACTAAGTTTAAATTAGCATCATTAGGATCAGAAATTGGAGCAATTGTCCCACTGCTATATATCTCCTCTCCAGGAACCCCGGCATTGTCTCCATATATCACAACATTAGCACTAGTTAATTGAGGCCCTCCTCTTACAGTACCAAAAGTCAAAATTCTCTCAATAGTCCATGAGGCTCCCTCAGGAATACTAAAATCATCTGCCGATTGAGCTAAACCACCAAAATCTAAAAAGAACTGAGATGGTAATGTCGATACATTTTCTTCTATTTGATTATAGATTCCTCTTTCGAAAACTGATATTGTAAACCCTTCAGCGACACGCTCTTCTCCTGATGTTGCAATAAGCCCTATTGTAGCTTCAGTCACCTCAGGAATATTTTCACTAAATGAAAGTGTAACTGTATTTCCATTTAATGTTGCAGTTACCAATTCAGGGTTAGAATTCACTAATTCAATATCAATAGCAGCTCCATTAGAACTAGTAAACAAATCTGTTACATCTACTTCTAAATCTTCTAAAGCTTCATCAAATTCTTTTACTACTCGAATATCATCTAATAAATATGCAACACTTAATGTAGGTTCTGGTAATTCATTAAACACAGGGAATTTTGCACTAAATAATCCATTACCATGAGCTGATACAGCAATAAATCCATCTTTACGAGTCTTTACCTCATCAGTAACAGCATTACCAATAACAATGGGTTCCTTAATCCAACGTGTTCTTTCTCCATTTAATCTATTTGTGTAATATAATCCAGTACTTGTCGCTGCGTATACTTTTTGTAATCTAGCTCCAAAAAAGCCTTGACTACCTCCAAAAAAAGCAGTACTTCTTGCAGAAGGACCGTTTCCTGATCCGTCAGGATTTTCTTCTAGGTTACCACTAATATTAGTCCAAGTATCTCCTCCATTAGTCGTAAGAAATAAACTTATGACACCATAGTTAGAAAATGTAATGATAACTCTATCTGGGTCAGATGGATCAACATTAATATCATTCACAAATCCTTCTGGCAATCCTTTGCCCGAAGAGATATCAATTACATCTTGATTATCAAGATTTGCATTATCCATTCTATAAACACCACCATTATTCGTTCCAAAATATAACCTATTAGCTTCTGGATACTTAGAAACATCTAGCGACACTACACTAGAACCCGCAGGAGCACTTGTATTTTTAAGTTCTACCCAGTTTACATTAGTATTTGCATTTGAAAAAAGTGGAATCTCATCTAAATCATTATTTCTCCATATTCTATTGCCAATAGGCATGTACATGATATTATCATTATTAGGGTCTAAGATAAATGGTGTAACGAATGCAAATCCACTTGCTCCAGCTGGTTGTACTCTAGTAAATGACTCAAATTCTCCAGCCTCATTAAAATTAAATCTGAATACCACTCCCCTTTGTGCAGATACGTATCGTGTTCTTCCACCATCTGCGATAGCATTATACGACCCATCTCCACTAAAATCTTCTACCCAAGGCTCAGTTCCATTTGTAGAATTTGTAAACCAAGTACCATTATCTTGAAAACCTGCTAATAAATCATCACTATTTGCATCTGGATCAAACGAAACATGATACGGTTGTGTAGTTACATATCCATTATTCAAAGAAATCCAATCTACCGGTTCTTCTGCAGAGGTAGAAGTTGTAATATCTTCTGTTACAAATACTCCTCCATCATTACCTGATAATACTCTATTTGGATTTGAAGGATAAAAAAGGAATTCATGTTGATCTGGATGTTGATCTGGATATACACTAATATCATTTAATGGAGAATATCCTGCAATCCAGCTTTCTTGACCTGCAGGAGTTGTAAATCCAGTTGTAGATCTGTAAATATTAGTCCCTCCAATAAACATCAAATTAGAATCTGCGGGACTAACCTTAACTACCATATTATATCCTCCTTGAAGGTTTAGACTACCAACATCTCCACCTATCGTTGTAGGTAAATTAGCTGTTAGATCAGTATACGCTTCTTCTGGTGTAGCTGTAGCATCATACTTGAATAAAAATGCTGGTCCTCCCCCGCTCTGATTCTGGGTGAAGAAGTATACTATGTTTTCATTAGAAGGGTCAATTTCCATCACGGTTCTACCATAAGCCGCTGGTAAAAGGTCAGGAGTAATCTCTGTCCATGTATTTCCATCTGTAGTGGTGAAGTATCCATTATTAGGGTCTCCTCCAGAACTTATAGCGGCGTAAATTCTACCTGTAGATGTAATTTCAACTTCTGTTCTGTTATCATTTCCTCCTACTAACACTTCTTCAAATGAATTCCCTCCGTTTTGAGATCTAAATACACCATCCCATGTTCCTACGTAAAGATCCCCATTTACAGGATTAATATCTATAGAATTAATAATATCAAAAGCTGAGAGCGTCGTAATATCATCATCATTAGTAGCATTAAGAAGCCTCCATGTTCTTCCTCCATTGGTAGATTTAAAAATTCCTGTACCTCCAAAAAATGCTCCTCCAGCTCTTGCAGAATTACCAGAATCTTCTCCAGATCCATAATACCAAGTATTGTGTTGACCTGGTCTTGGGTCTTGTACAATACAAGTAATACTAGGAGATTGTCTTCGATTAGTAACCTTTCTCCAGGATTCACCACCATTAGTAGATCTCCATAACCCTCCTGAAACACCACCGGCAAGGATTACATTTTCGTTTGTTCGATCAATAGCTAATGCTCTTGTTCGACCTCCTACATTCCAAGGCCCTCTGTTTTTCCAAAACGAAAAGCTCTTCGAATTTGAAGATTTTGCTGCATTGTTAAGTAATTGTTTTGAATCATCTCCTATAGCAATTTTGCTAGAAAATTCATCCTCTGCTCTTTTAATATTAGAAGGAATCGAATTTGTATTAGGATTTCTAAACCTTTCAAAATCATACTCCATCCTTTCTATGGCATTGTCACCTACCTGTTTAGGTCCTTTAAGATTGTCATGAAGTTTAGTCATCTTATAAAGTTGATGACCCTTTTGAATTTTTTTGTCTTGATTAGCCTGCGTATGAAGCTGTTGCGCATTAACTGAAATAATGGTTCCAACGATTGAAACCGCCCAGACAGAACGTCTGAGGCAGAATAGTAATTTTTTCATTTTTTTAAGCTGATTTGTGAGTAATCCTCAAATTTAACGTAAAATTTCGACTTTTTTTCTTAAAATTTAAGGAAATTTAGCAATTTATTGGTTTTTTCTTAATAAAACCTCCAGACTTTCGGTAATAACGTGACAGATATCTTCGTTGACAATAATAGGACCGTTCGTGCTTGTAGTGTATCCGGTTTTATTTACCACAATTGTATATGTTCCTTTACGCTCATAAGCACCCACAAAGACATTAGTACCTATTATATTCTCAAGGGTTTCTACATATTCATTATCAGTTGCTACTACTTCTACCCCTTCTACCAAGAAAATATCATCCATAGCATCCTTAACGGTAATTTCTAACCCTGGTCTCGCTTCTAATGTACATAATACGGGATCTTCAGTCTTATCATCATCATTACAAGACAATAAAATAATACTAATTAGTAATAAAAGCTTCCTCATCTATTTTATATTTTTATACAATAGTACTTGTATATATTAAGATGCATTTTAAAAGTTAAGGTTGCGTTCTTTTAATGTTTTAGGAAATATACTCCTTATATACTGCAATAGGGATCAATGCAGTCCATCCACAAAAATCATTTTTGGACGGCATCCCATAAGAAACCAAATCAGGAGCGTAGTTTTCCCAAAAAGTATTAGTCATTTTAAAAACCTCTGCTATAGATTGATATGTTTTTTCAGCCAGTCGTTTTGCCAATTTATCCTGACCGCAAGCTGTTAGTCCTTTTAGCACCATATAGGTGGTAGGAGCCCAAACTCCACCACGCCAATAATCTCCCCAACCTTTATAGTCAGGATCATCTGCAGAAAGAGCAGGTAATGGTGTTCGTCTTCCAAATTCTTTTGGATTCTCGAGATGGGATAGAAATTTATCCATTCTATCTTCAGGAACAATTTTTCCTAATAGTGCCCAGTACATTCCGATATGTTTACGTTGTATTTGTTTTCCAAAACCCAGATCATAATAGATTTGATCTTCTTCATTCCAACAATGTTCATTGACAGCTTTAGCAATCATACTATGAATTTCTGTATACTTATTTATATCTTCAGACGGGGCTTCAATTAATCCCGAAATAGTGTTAAGCTGGTCGGCCAGCATAGCCATTTGGCAAGAGAAATCAACAAGTCTTCCTTGTTTGTTCCATACTCCTTGTAAAGTTTTTGGGTATTCTGTGATAAACATAGTTAAGCTTTCTTCACTACTAACATTCATCTTACCGATCTTTTCTCCAAGTTCGTGGTGTGTCATTCCGTTTCCATCATTGTTCCATCCCTCTGGATAACGCTGAATGTTATCCATTCCCATTCCTAGAGTATCGGCATAAAATAGATGATCTTCTGTTTGATAAGTCTTAACAAGAAATTCAAAATTCTTTTTCAGCGTTGGATATACTTTCCGTAATCGTTTTTTATCTTTTGTAATAGAATAGATCTCAAGCTCTGCAAATGCCAGTAATGGAGGGTTTATTGAAACTGGATGTTTCTTTGACCAAAGTGGTGATCCATTATGCCGATATTCTCTACATATATACCCATCTTCATCCATTTGATCGTAAAAATTATCCAGAGCTTGGTAAACGGGAAGTTCATCTAAATGATATTTTGCAAAACATACCATAAAACAGGTATCCCAAAGGAAGATGTTCTTAGAAAAAGCAGCATCTATAAACGGTTTTTTAAAAAACTCTTCGGTATCTCCGCCTCTCACTTTTGTTTTTGTGATTTCTAGTGCACGATCATACATTTGTTTTGATAATTCTGGAGTAATTTTAAATTCTGGAGGACAATCAAGTTCCTTTTCTTGTTTGGATACACTTGTTTCTGTATTGCAAGCATAAATACCCGAAATTCCTAATAGTCCCGCACTAGCCCCTAATTTTTTAGTGAATTCTCTTCTTTTCATAATAAACCCATTTGTTTTTATGAAGTTACTAAATAGAAAATGATCAACAAAAAAGCACTCCGTGTATGGAGTGCTTTTTACTATATTATCATAAAATATCGGGCTATAAATCAAATTTGATTCCTTGAGCCAAAGGTAATTCTGTAGTGTAATTTATAGTATTGGTTTGACGACGCATATAGACTTTCCAGGCATCTGATCCCGACTCACGACCTCCACCTGTTTCTTTCTCACCTCCAAAAGCACCACCAATCTCTGCTCCTGATGTTCCTATATTTACATTTGCGATACCACAATCTGATCCTGCATGAGAAAGAAAGCGCTCTGCTTCTCTTAAGTTATTGGTCATAATCGCAGAGGATAACCCTTGAGCTACTCCATTTTGAACATCAATTGCATTTTCGATATCGCCACTATATTTAAGAAGGTATAATACAGGTGCAAAGGTTTCATGTTGTACAATTTTAAAAGAATTATCGGCTTCTGCAATTGCTGGTTTTACATAACAGCCACTCTCATATCCTTCTCCAGAAAGCACTGCTCCATCGACAACGATTTTCCCTCCTTCTTCTACTACTTTTTCTAGTGCATTTTGATATCCTTTTACAGCATCTTTATCAATAAGTGGTCCTACGTGATTATTTTCATCTAATGGATTACCTATTCTTAATTGTCCATAAGCATCGACAACTGCATTTTTTACTTTATCATAAATAGATTCATGAATAATTAATCTACGTGTAGAGGTACAACGCTGCCCTGCAGTTCCTACTGCTCCAAAAACAGCACCAATTACCGTCATTTTAATATCAGCATCAGGCGTTACTATAATTGCATTGTTTCCTCCTAATTCCAAAAGAGATTTTCCAAGACGTTCTCCTACGGTAGCTGCTACTATTTTACCCATTCTGGTAGATCCTGTTGCAGAAACCAAAGGAACTCTCTTATCCTTAGTCATCATTTCTCCAACCTTATAATCTCCATTGATTAAACAAGAAATTCCTTCTGGAAGGTTATTTTCTTTTAGGACTTTTGCAATTATGTGCTGACAAGCGATACCACAAAGTGGTGTTTTCTCACTTGGTTTCCAAACACACACATCACCACATATCCAAGCTAAAGCTGTATTCCATGCCCATACTGCCACTGGAAAGTTAAATGCAGAAATGATTCCCACAATCCCAAGAGGGTGATATTGTTCATACATTCTATGTCCCGGACGTTCTGAATGCATCGTTAATCCATGTAACTGACGTGATAATCCTACTGCAAAATCACAGATATCGATCATCTCCTGAACTTCTCCTAAGCCTTCTTGATATGATTTTCCCATCTCATAAGAGACTAATTTCCCAAGAGGCTCTTTTAGTTTTCGTAGTTCTTCACCAAACTGTCGTACAATTTCTCCTCGTTGAGGCGCCGGCATAACCCTCCATGATTTGAAGGCCTCACTTGCAGTCTGAATTACTTTTTCATAATCTGCAGCTGTAGTAGTTTCTACAGTACCTATTAACTCACCATCTACCGGAGAATATGATGAAATTTTCTCTTCGGAAGAGAACCAATCAGAACCTGTAGATGTTCCTTTATTATGATTTGAAACACCTAATTGCTCCAGTGCTTTTTCAATTCCGAAATCTAATATTGCTGTTGCCATGATATGTTGCTTTTTGAAAAGGTAAAGATACTGTCTTTTACAGATAAATTAAATTTTGGTCGATTCTAAAGTTGATTTTGAATGATTTTTCAAAAAAAAGGCTTCAAAAAAATCAAATTAATAATAAAATACAAGAAGCCTAATAAATTTGACTTCTCATTATTCAGATACAAATCGTTTGTCCACAGACATTATAGTTCCACAATTATCACAAGTTCTTAAATCTTCATCTCCATAAAAATGTTTGAAATGTTTTAAGAAATCCTTTTCGATATCATCAAGCTTAAAATAAACATCATGTAATTTTGAATTACAATTGTCGCAGAACCATAATAACCCATCTTCTGCTTCTAGATCTACTCGTTTTCTTTCGATCACCAAACCAATTGACCCTTCATGACGAACCGGAGAATGAGGAACTTTGGCAGGGTGTAAATACATATCTCCTGGACCAAGACTCATTGTTTTCTTTTCTCCATTTTCCTGAATATGAACTTCGATATTACCTTCTAATTGGTAAAAAAGTTCTTCTGTCTCATTATAATGATAATCTTTTCTAGCATTAGGTCCAGCAACAATCATTACGATGTAATCACCAGCTTCTTTATATAAGTTTTTATTCCCAACAGGAGGTTTTAATGTATCTCTGTTTTCCTCAATCCACTGATTAAGGTTGAACGGTTTTTGAATTGCCATATATGCTACTTTTTTAGGAATATAAAAATAAGGAATTGGGACGGAATTTGATTCGTTTAATTCGACTTGATTAACTCTTCTTTTTATTTATAATTTTTCTGAATGATGTAACCAATATATATGCTATAATATGTGAAACTGCATTTATTGAACTTATCAACCATATGGGTTCTTCTAAAATTGGAAAAAAATTTCTAGGATCTTTGGTGCCATTTCTAAAAATGAAAATAGAAATGCTTGATAAGCATATTGACAAAATAACATATCCGATTTCTGGTATTTTTATTTTCTGTTTTCTATCTAAAAAATATCCCAATAATATTGCTAAAAAAGAAAAAAGACTTAGTAGCATCATAACGAAAAAAAATAGAATCCATACCTGAAAATAATTAAAAATATAGGAATATAGTGATGGAAATAATAATAGATGAATAAATGAAAAATAAAATATGTCTTCCTCTTTCTTCATAAAAACATTTGGCTTATGATATGAGTAATTCTAAAATTGTAAGACAGGCTTAATCTATATATAGTTACATGTTTTATTTCATTTTATGATATGTACTTCAGGAAGTGTGGTTAAAAAGAAATCGCTCAAACAAGATTTATCTTGTAGAGCGATTCCCAACTAAATAACCAACCAAAAAGTTTAATATTGTTTAAGTGCTAACCTTACTTTTTATTTTGTAAGCTTCATAAAGTCAGCTTTTTTAATTCTTTTTCTCTCATTCTGAGTAAGTTTACCCTTCTCAGCACTCTTAAACTGTATATGTCCTCTACCCACAAATCGGTATACAGTTTCAGAACTTGGATGAAACAATTCTATCTTGTTGTCATTGATAACGGATAATTCAAAGAATTCATTGTCCGGAGAATCGTAATCAAGTGTTAAAGTTTTCCTATCTAAAGTGTTAATAATGTCATTAATCTCGTAATGACCGCTATAATCGTAGAAGATATCATTAATCGGAATTCCATTTGCATCCTCAGAACTTTTAAAATTTTCTCCTGCTCCGAAATATTCGAACTTTAAATAATTTTCATTATCAAACTCATTCAATACCCCAAACTCACTTGTAAATATTTTTTCCCATGTTTCATATTCCTGAAGGAAATAATGAATATTATCATAAAACACCTGATCATAATCAAAACCATTACGCTGATAACCAACAAGGTAATAACTTGTATTTGTGACTCTATCGTATATTTCTATCTCATCGTCTGCAAATTGCGTAACTTCAAGCTCATACACTCCATCAATATCATGAGCAATATCCAAATTCATTCGAAAAGTATCGTAAGAGCCAACATCCAATCCAAAGCCATTTCCGTTATTTCCTAACCCTACCAAGTTATTATTGGCAAAAAATGTTCCGTTCCTAAAAGAAACTGTAAATGCCTTTTGTAAAAATGGGATCTCACCCGTTCCTTTTGTACGTTCTATATCTACATACCAAATCTCATAAGTGCTCAATACTGTATTCAAACTAATTACAGGTTCTTCTATATAAACATCTTCTTCGACAACTACCTCTGCAACGCAAGAAGTTAGTACCATTGAACCTAAAAAAATAACCGAAAGTAATTTTAACGTCTTCATAAGCTGTGTGTTTTCAATTTCATTTATGAAGAACCAAAACATGTGCCAAACTTATAATAAATTGATTATCAAGCTTTTATTTTGAAATGTATTTTCCTTATTTTTGACGCCTCAATCTTTTTTATGGAAAAAAATCCGAAATTTGCAGTCTTAGGTGGTGGTAGTTGGGCAACTGCTATTGTGAAAATGCTTACCGAAAATCTAAATGAAGTTGGTTGGTATATGCGAAGTGTATATGCAATAGAACATCTCAAAAGACAGCAACATAATCCTAGCTATTTAAGTTCTGTAGAGTTTAAAACCGAACAACTTAATCTAACTAATGATATTAATGAAGCAGTAGTAAATGCAGATTATTTGATTTTTGCAATCCCTTCTGCATTTTTACATAGTGAACTCGAAAAACTTACTTCTTCTCTAAAAGATAAAGTTATTTTTTCTGCCATTAAAGGAATCGTACCCGAAACCGGATTAATCGTAGGAGAACATTTTCATGATACATATGCAATTCCTTTTAACAATATTGGTGTAATCACAGGACCATGTCACGCAGAAGAAGTAGCACTAGAGCGTTTATCGTATCTAACGATTGCCTCTAATGATGAAGAAAAAGCCAAAATCATGGCCAATCATCTAAGCAGTTACTATATCAAATGTAAAGTAAGTGATGATATTATTGGTACAGAATATGCCGCTGTATTAAAGAATATTTATTCTGTTGCTGCTGGTATTGCACACGGACTTGGATACGGCGATAATTTTCAAAGTGTTTTAATGAGTAATGCGATTCGTGAAATGAAACGTTTTATCAAAAAAATACATAAAATGAAACGTAATATTAATAATTCGGCCTATCTGGGAGATTTATTAGTAACGGGGTATTCTACGTTCTCTCGTAATCGAATGTTTGGTAATATGATCGGTAAAGGATATACTGTAAAAAGTGCCCAAATGGAGATGAATATGGTTGCCGAAGGATATTATGCTGCAAAAACGGCATATGAACTTGATGCTACAAAAACCACTCGAACACCAATAATTGATGCTGTTCATGCTGTATTATATGAAAATAAAAATCCCAAAAAAGTATTTAAGAAACTCGCGGATAAGCTAGATTAATTATTCTTATCTTCATAGCTCCTATTTTTACTATACAATCTATGAAGGAACTTATTGAAACTTTCTACACAGCCTTAAATAATCGTGATGCTAATACTATGATCTCTTGCTATCATGAGGATATCATTTTTATAGATCCTGCTTTTGGAGAATTAAAAAGTGATCGGGCAAAAAACATGTGGAGAATGCTTTGTAAAAATGGAAAAGATCTCAAAATTGCATTTTCTCAAGTCGAAGCAGATGAAAACACAGGAAAAGCGCACTGGGAAGCTTGGTATACCTTTAGTAAAACTGGTAGACCTGTTCATAACAAAATCGATGCTCAATTCGAATTTATGGATGGTAAAATCATAAAGCATATAGATCATTTTAGTCTACATCGATGGGCCTCTCAAGCTATGGGTTGGAAAGGAAACTTGCTAGGCGGCACAGGTTTTTTTAAGAAAAAACTCATACAACAGACAAATAGAATGCTCGATAAATTTATAGCTTCCCGATCATAATACAAAAACATGAAAGAGCTTATCAAAACTTTTTATACTTCACTAAATGATCATAATGTCGATCTGATGATGTCATGCTATCATGATGAAATCATTTTTGAAGATCCTATTTTTGGGAAATTACAACCTGATAAAGCTAAAAAAGTTTGGTATTGGCTTTGTGAGAATGGAAAAGACCTGACTGCAAAATTTTCTGATATACAAATTGAAGATCAAAAAGGATCTGCATACTGGGAAGCGCGATATACTTTTGGTGATAGAAAAAGACCCGTTCTTAATAGAATAAATTCTTATTTTGAATTTAAAGATGGTAAGATTATAAAGCATGTAGATCATTTTAGTTTAAAACAATGGGCTTCTCAAGCTATGGGTTGGAAGGGAAAAGTCTTAGGGGGTACTTCATATTTTAGAAAAAAAATACAACATAGATCGAATCGATTACTTGATAAATTTCATATTGACTCGTAAAAACCAATGAAAAACTTAGAAATCACAACACCTCTTGTTTCTGTTAGTTGGCTCTCTAAACATTTAGATCATCCAGACTTAATAATTCTTGATGCTACCATCAAAAAGGTAACCTCTCATGATACTATCAAAAAACCGAATGTAAATATAAAAAATGCTCGTTTTTTTGATATTAAACACACATTTTCTGATACAAATACTGACATCCCTAACATGCTATCCTCTCCAGAAACATTTTCTGAAGCTTGTAGAGCATTAGGGATTAGCTCTCATCATAAAATTGTGATCTATGACAAATTAGGGATCTATTCTAGCCCCAGGGTATGGTGGATGTTTAAAACAATGGGGCATAATGCTGTAGCAGTGCTTGATGGTGGTTTACCTTCTTGGCAAAAAGCAGGATTACCGTGTGAACCCGAGGAAAACTCAATAAAGATTACAGCATCAGGAAATTTTGAAGCCACTTTAGTTCCCAATCTAATTCAGGATGCAGACGCCATAGTAAATGCAATGAATAATAATGACATTCTAATTCTGGATGCTCGCTCTCCTGGTAGGTTTACAGGTATCGAGCCTGAACCAAGAAAGAGTCTCAAAGGAGGTCACATCCCTAATTCTATCAATTTACATTACACCAAAGTGCTTAACAATGGTAAAATGCTACCTACTTCAGAATTATTAGAAATATTAAAACCCTTTTCTATTGAAAATAAAAAACTGATCTTTACATGCGGATCAGGAATCACCGCTTGTATACTTATGTTAGCTTCAGAACTTGTGGGATATCATAAGGTATCCATATATGATGGTTCCTGGAGCGAATGGGGGCAACTAGATGGTGTACCCATAGAATGTTAAATACAAATCAAAAGTACCTGCTTAATTATATACTATGAATTATTTTTTTCGATTTGCTTTTTGTTTTGGGCTTATAACTATACATACTTCTGCCCAGGAAATACCAAAATTTGGTTTACAGGACTTTTACACTAATAATATAGAATTAGATCGTACTGTTGATTCTATATTCGATGTACTTAGTGATCGACAAAAAGTGGCGCAAATGATCATAACTTCTGCTGGAGAATTAGGCAAATCAGAGGCTACTGTTCAAAAGTTAGCGTCACAGGATGCTATTGGTGGTGTAGTATTCTTAAAAGGCAGTAAGAAAAAGCATACCGAGAACATAAATACCCTTAATGCTATTGCCTCAAAAAATAAAACCCTACCACTACTGTTTAGTATGGATGCAGAGCCAAGTCTGTTTGCCAGTAGAATTAAAGGAGCCAAAGACGTAGGTAAAACTATTGATATTAAAAATGATACTCAATCAGATTCTGTTGTTAGCATTATCAACCAAGAACTTAGAGATATTGGAGTCCATCATAACTATGCCCCTGTTTTGGATATTAGTCCAAATAACGAGGCTATCAAGTCCAGAAGCTACGGAAGCAATAAAGATTCTGTAATTAATCTGGCAAATCAATTTATAAGATGTACTCAGGAAGGAGGAATTATTGCTACTGCAAAACACTTCCCTGGTCATGGTCTTGTAAAAGGAGATACACATAAACAGAGTGTATATATAGACGGACCTTTACAGGAAGTAGATAATTATAAAAAAATTATAGCAGATGGAGTACTTTCTATTATGGTCGCACATATTACAATACAAAATAATACAGAATATGGCACCGATGGATTGCCCTCTAGCTGTTCTAGAAAAATTATTACTGGCCTTCTAAAAGAAAAAATGGGATTTAAAGGTATTGTCATTTCTGATGCACTAAATATTATGAAAGCGGTCACAATTTTAGATAATGCACCTTTACTTGCTTCTAAAGCTGGTTGTGACTTGATCCTAATGCCACAAAATGAAATAAAAACGATTAATGCTATTCTTGCAGAAACAAAAACCAATCCTGACTATAAAAAACAAGTCATGCAATCTGTAAAAAAAGTTCTACGATTAAAAATTTGTGCTGGAGTCATTTAATGTATTATCTGGTCTAACTTTGTATCAAGCATATCAAAATCAACATATCCTCTGGATAGAATAATATCATCTGTACCATCTTTTAATACTACAGATGGAAATCCTCCAACTTCTTGGGAAGCAACATATGTAAACTCTTGTTGGGCCATTTTTATATATTTTTCGTCTCTCATTTTTAAATTGAGATCTTCAATATTTACACCAATTCCTTGTAAAATAGTTGAGTTCATACCAATATCGCTCGGGTCTATCCCATCAAAATAAATAGCTTTATGTAGCACCTGTGACAATTCTATTGTTTTTTCTGGATAATTCTCTTTTATAATACAAAGGGCAATTGCTGGAGGCAAAGAGTCCAGTATCATTGCATCATTTTCTAAAAACTTCTTTCCAAATTCTATCCCTGTTCTCTGTTCTACTGTTTTATAGGCTCCTTCTTTGATATAAGGTGCAATTTCATTAATTGCCCCTACTCTATGACCAATAAATAAACCTCCGCTTAGTATTTCAAAATCTACTTTGTCTTTATATTTCATGTAGATTCTATTCATTACCGGACTAAATCCATAACACCATCCACATAGGGCATCATAGTAATATGTAATTTTATATTTCTTCATTTTTTTAATTTCATTTCCGAATGGAAAAATAAAAAAAGCCTCACTGATCACAATAAGACTTTTGAAAGGTTAGTTAGCCCAACTCACAGAATCAACCCATTCATCAAGTGTCTGTGGTGTTACAGATAAAAGTTTATTTGTATTTTTAAAATCTTTTTTCAAAAATTCTGTTTGGTTTTGCTCTACATAACGATATAAATTAGAGATTTCTCTTGCTGCAAGTTCTCCAAATGCCGGAGCAAGTTGTTTTTCAAAATCATCAGGTAATACTCCTACAAAATTTACTGGTTTTTTGATCTTATCTGAAATTGCAGCTGCGATTTCTTCTCCAGTAAATAAATTGCCTCCAATAGGTAATGTCTGACCTGCTAATTCAGGTTTATCGATAGCAGATACTACATATTTTGCTAAATCTACATGACTTATCCATGGAACTTTTGTACCAGAAGTAACAGGATAAGGCAAGATATTATCATTTAAAATAACAGGGATAGACCATGGTGCTGCCAGATTATCAATATAAATATCCGGTACTAAGGTGATTACATTTAACCCTGAGGCATCAAATAACCTTTTCATCTCTACCTTTAGATTAAGCGCCAATAATTCTGTTTCTTCCTTTGGTAAATCAAAAGTTGCATTAAAAATAACAAGATCAACCTTTTGTTCTTTTGCTGCAGCAATAAAATTCGATGTATATTCTTTTGCAAGTTTCATATCAAAAAGTAGCGGAAACGTATACACAGCAACATTTGTATGTTGCAAAGCTTTGTTCAGAGCTTCTTTATCTCCTAACCCTCCCTCTATTACATCTATTCCCTCTCTCACCGGTACTCCTTCTCCTATTGTCCTCTTAAGCGTAGAAATTTTATGATTTTTTGCAATCAACTGTTGCGCAATGTTACCCCCCTGAAACCCGGAAGCTCCGGAAACAAAAATTTTCATAATATTTATTTTTTTTAGGTGTCTTTACGACACATGATTTTTTTAATATCTTTGGCAAAATTACAGCAGTACTGCATTTTTCACAAGTACTTACCTTTATGTATGGTACTTACATAAAAGTATGTAATACTGATTATCAAAATGTTATCAATGGAAAAAGATGAAAAAAATATTGAGGATTGCCCTGTAAAAGAAGCATTAAAGGTTATTGGAGGAAAATGGAGGTTACAAATAGTACACGAAATAGGAGAAGAAAAGAAAAGGTTTGGTGAAATGAAAAGATTGATTCCTGCCATTAGCGAAAAAATGTTAATTCAGGAGCTTAAAAATTTAACTGCTTATGGAATTTTAAACAGGAAAGCATATAAAGAGATTCCGCCTAAAGTGGAATATTCTTTGACAACTATCGGTAAAGAAATTCTACCTATTATAGAACAAATAGAGATGTTTGGAAGCAAGTTAATTAAAGATGAAAACCAATAAAACAAGTACTTTATGAGTACCTCAACAGGATTATCACAATGGCATCAATTTGTTAGAAATCGAGACTTTGCTGCCTTAGAAAGCCTTATTGCAGATGATGCTGTATTACATTCGCCAGTAGTCTGGACTCCTCAAAAAGGAAAGAAAATCGTGTGTATGTACCTTATTGCCGCTGGTAATATTATTGCCAATGACCATTTTCAATATGTTCGTGAAATAACAAATGGACAGCATAGTATTCTTGAATTTACTACTGTGATTGATGGAGTAATTGTAGAAGGTGTAGATATGCTTACTTTTGATAAAGATGGAAAATTAGCAGACATTAAAGTTATGATTCGTCCTTTAAAAGCAATACAGATCGTACATCAAAAAATGGGTGAGTTTCTGGAAAATATGAAAAAAAACTGAGTTTTTAGTCTGGCATTGGCCTTAAAGCATATTTTTTTGCTGAGTCTGAAGTCTAATTCGTAATGCTATATAAAAATCAAAAACAACTTGGTCTGTAGCAGCACTATCTTCTGCGTTTACCTTTATAGAATAACTACTTAAAGTCTTATGATACCATTCTAATAAGATATCGGTTCGATTATCAAAACCAATTAATGATAAAATTGCCGTGCCAAGTTCTACATTAAAAAAAGAGGTGTCAAAGCCTAATGTATTCAATTGATTCATAAACCTATTTCCTAGTAATTCATTTCTAATCAAAAACAAGATCAAATCCTGATGTGTTGACAATTTAAAATTTGGAAAATTCAGAGTTTCTAGGTCTATTTTCATTAGTTTATATTTTATTATTTCGCATGGTCAGAAATACCAACAAGAATTACCGGGTAGGAAATGTAACTCTTATCAAGAAAAATATCTTATCTTAAAAATACTCCTCAGTATTTTAGGAGTAAAATTCAAATCATCTTTGCTATTTTTTTAATGTTCTACGATATTCTGCCTTTTCTTCGGCCACTTTTAGAATTTCTGTAGAACAATTCATCTCATAGATCTGTTTTGCAAGTCGATCACTTATATATTCATTGTGCAATTCTTTTGGGTTTAACTCAAAAACCATTGCTAATCTATCAAGTCTCTTCTCATCAAAATCGCGTTTTCCATTTTCAATTTTACTGAGATTAGCAGAGTCCAGATCCAATTGAGCAGCTAGCTGAGTTAACGTTAACCCCTTCTCTGTTCTAAGTAATCTTATATATTCCCCAAAAGTTTCTTTCATTTGACTTGTCAAAGTTTGACAAATTTATTGTTTTTTTTAAGAATGAAGTAATAAATTTATGGTTTTATCCAGTTCTGCTTCTCTTATGATCTTATAAGTTTTTAATTAAACTGTCCAAAACAGACAACTATCAAATGATATTCTATTCGTATCTTTCTTAAAAATGATGTATAATGAGTAATCCTACACAACTCGAAAGATATAAATCTCTATTAAACTTTTTGGACAAAAGATTTAAGGAAGATATTACCATCAAGGACATAGAAGAAGTATCATTTTACTCTTATAGAAATATCAACAGAATTTTTCTTGCCCTACACCACGAAACCATAGGAAAATATATCAAAAGGATCAAGCTTGAAAAAGCAGCACAATATCTAAAGTATTCTGACACTTCTATTTCTGATATTGCCTTTAATATTGGGTATAGCGATATTGCAGCCTTTAGTAAGGCATTTAAAAATCAATTTAATTGTTCTCCTTCTCAATTTAGAGAAACTCAGGAACTCAAACTGCAAATACAAAAAAGAGCTGTTGATACAGATTACATACATAAAAAACCTTCAATAACATTTGAAATAGAAGAATTACCAAGTCTTGATATTCTTTACTTGACTTATCATGGGACCTATGAAAATATCGATGGTATCAAAAATACCTGGGAACAACTTGTTGATTATGCCTTAAAAAATAATCTTATCGATGATGATACTATTTGCATGGCAGAGATTTTAGATGATAATGATATTACCGACACAATTCATTGTCGATATAATGCTGCAATTGTTATAGAACTACCATTAAAATTTGAGGTAGAAGGGCTTTTTAGAACCAAAACAATAGCACCACAAAAGTATATCAAATTCCTCCATAAAGGCAGTCATGAAGATTCTCTAATTACTTATGATTATATCTATACCCATTGGATGACCGATATACAATTCGAACTTGTTGACAAACCAACTATAGAATTTTTCCTGAATGATGAAACCGATACTCCCGCAGATCAATTACTGACCGAAATTTATATTCCTATTAAATAAAGGATTGTCCAAAATTGACAAACACACAGATTGATCTTCCTATTATTTTTGCTTAATAAGCAAGAATAATATGAATAATCTTACATTTCAAAAGCATTGGTATTTAGGAGTTTTAGGATGTATTGGTTTCTACTCCTTTCAAGATGTAATCGATTTTTATCATGGTAATGGTTCTGTCTGGGAATTATTAAGCCTATTGTGGTTCCTTTGGTTCTTATATTTTCTTCCTCAAAAAAACAATAAAAATAAATTATGAATATCGAAGAAATAATAACTCTTTTTGAAAATTCGGAAGTATTGACATATATAGGATATTTCTTTATTCTAAATATTACGCTTACTCTGTTCGAAATTTTTCTGGATATTTTTACTGCCAAAGAACGCAGGTGGAAGGATACCGGAGCAAACATTATTATCTTTTTTCTTGGACAATTATTAGAAAAAACAATTTTGGGTTCTATAGGAATCATTTGCCTTTTACCCTTTTATCATCTTTCTCCATTTGAGATCGAAATGAATAATTGGACATGGGCTTTAGGTATATTAGTTGCCGATTTTACATACTATTGGATGCATCGATTAGAACACGAACATCGTATTTTATGGGCAAATCATAGTGTACATCATTCCTCAGAAGACTATAACTTATCTATAGCAATGCGATTAAGCATTGTCGAAAGCGCAATAGAATGGATTTTTCTTATTCCGATGATATTGATAGGGTTTAATCCTTTTCAGGCTATAGTGTGTTTAGTTTTTGTAGCCCAATATCAAACCTGGATACATACAGAAAGAATTGTCAAACTTGGATGGCTCGATGAAATATTTAATACTCCTTCTGTACATAGAGTACATCACGGTTCTAATGATATCTATATTGATAAGAATTATGGCGGAATTCTCATACTATGGGATAAGGTATTCGGAACTTTTCAAAGAGAAGAAGAAAAAGTAGTTTATGGACTCACAAAAAATATACACACTAATAATCCCATCACAATTAATTTTATTGAATACAAAAATATCTGGAAGGATGTAAAACAATGTAATACATGGAAAGATAGATTCAGAATTATTTTTGGAAATCTTATCTGGAGACCTCCTTATTTTAAGCAATCTGAAAAAAACAACATATGACTATTACAATAGCTAATCAACTCGTAGATTTACTAAAAGAAAAAAAGTTTTTAGAGGCTCAAGAGCAGTTATTTGCTTTGGAAGCAGTAAATATCGAACCAGAACAGTATCAGGAACGATCTGTAATTGGTTTAAAAGCCATGATTCAGAAAGAAAAGACATTTCTTTCGAATATAAAGCAATGGAATCGTTTTGAGGTTTCTAAACCTTTAGTGAGTTCAAATCACTTTAGCATAAGAATGATAACTGATGTCACATTAGTAAATAACACCGATGTCTGTATAGACGAAATTATTGTGTATGAAGTTGCAAACGGAAAGATTATAAAAGAACAATTCTTTTATCATTAAATTTATTTCAAAAGCAAATTCTATTCTATTTTTTTAAATAACCATTACCTTCCTTTGTTAGTGTTATTTAAATTAAATAGTATGAAAAACAATTCATTATCCGCAGTATATATATGCCTTTTGATTTTGATTTTCGGTTGTAATACACCTAAAAAAGAAAGTGAAAAAATTAGTAAGGAAGGATATACTACTAGCGGTCAAAATCCAAAATGGGTACGTAGTTTAATCAATGCATATAGAACTCTAAATGATGGTCAAAGTATTGAAGCTGCCAATCAACTATATGAAGCAGCAGAGCTTATGCCGAAAAAAAACTGGGAGATCTACTTTATGGCAGCAACTGTGTATGCTACCAAAAACAAAAATGAAGAAGCCTTTCAATCATTACATAAAGCGATACAAGCCGGACTTAGAGATTCTGTATTGACGGCCACCTATCCAAGCTTATCCAACCTAAGAAACGACTCAAGATGGAATACGCTACTACATACTATAAGTAATAATAGAAAGAAATATACACAGTCCATTAAAAATCCTGAGTTATTAAAAGAATTGGAAGAAATGTGGGCACAGGATCAACTTGCATTATCTCAATACGAAGAAAAAACAAAATCTCTAGATAGTAATGCTTCTGTAGAGGAATACCAATTACTTTTTAAAGCTGTCGAAGATCGATGGGAAATAAATAAAAATAAGCTCGATAGTATAATTGATATTCATGGTTGGCCCGGAAATGAACTTGTTGGAGAGGACGGAGCAAAAATCAGTTGGGCAATACCACAACATTACCCCGATGTTTTTTTTAAACAAAAATGCCTATCCCTAATCAAAAAAGCAATGAAAAAAGGAGATATGGATCCCAATCATTATGCAGAGCTCAATGACAGGATAGCAAGAGATATTTGGCAGAAACAAACCTATGGAGCAAGTATGGGACAAGGCGCCCCTCACCCTATTCAAGATCCTGCCAATGTAGATCAAAGAAGGGTAGCATTAGGGCTTCTAGAACCCATAGAGGTTTATGCCTATTTTCATGGCATCGAATATCAAAGACCTAGTCAAGAAGAAGCTAAAATAGCCTTAGCAACCTCACATCAAAAAGCACAACAAAATTTTAAAACCTTTAAAAAATTTATAGCTCAGAAAAATATTGATTCTGCAAATACACATATTGCAAGTGCAATATCATTTTACGGAGAACTTAGTAATGACCAACTCTATCAGGCATCATTATATCTTGCTCCTTTCGAGAATAAACGTTCTAAACGAATCTGTAAAAACATTCTAAAAGTTCTTGTCTGGAGGAAATGGGAGAATAGATTTAAAATAACTAAACAACCAGAATTTATTTCTTGGTATAATAAAAAGGAATGGTTAGAAATTACAGAACTCCTTCAGAAGAGTCAATAATTACTATTTTCAATCCTCAATATCAATTTCTTTCAGACCCAAACTATCAAAGAAAATATCGACATCAAAATCATTTTCAAAAGCTAATGTATAAAACATCTTAGCTTTTTCTTCATCTTTATCTACTTCCTCTCCCATAATATACATTGCTGCCAATTGTCCTGCCGCTTTACCATGGCCTAGATTTGCAGCCTTAGTATAATATGCTATTGCCTTATTAATATCTTTAGAGATACTTTCATATCCTGTAGCATAATATGTGCCTAGATTATATATTGCTCTAATGTTATTATTTTCTGCTGCTTTAACACACCAATCTATTGATTTTTGTGAGTTCTGCTCTACTCCCATACCATAATGATAATAAATACATAGCTCAAACATTGCATCTGCATTTCCTTTTTTAACAGATTGCTGAAGCGCAAAAAAAGAAGCTTCCAAATTTTCGGTATATGCGTATCCTTGATTTAGCATATACCCTTTAAGCAAATAAATCTCTCCGCTAGTATCTTTATCTTCGAGATCAGCGACTAAATCCTTAATTCTATCTGCAGGGATAGAAGTAAGTTTAGCGAAATATGCTATTCTAATATATTTAATCCACGCATCTATACCATATCCCAATTCTGCAGCCAATTTGAAGTAAGAAACTGCTTTTTCAGCATCTTGATCGACACCAATACCTCTATAATAAATCATACCTAACTCGTACCAACCTTCAGCATTACCAGAATTTCCTGACCTAGTATATAGATCAATCATTTCATCAACCATTTTGATATCCAAAATACCTATTACCAAATCTCCTCTCTCAATTTTTTCTTTAATTTCTTCAGCATTTTGATAATCTGTCATAGAATTTTTCTTTTTAGATGTTGAGCAAGAAACAAACAAAAACATTATAATTATACGTATTGATACTGATTTTATTATAAAATTTTTCACTTAAAAATCTTTAGTCTTTGTTTGTTAAATTTGATTGGTTTGATGATTAGTTATAGAATAAAAAGAATGTTCCTAAGCCACTTCAAATAATTTACCAGGTAATGGTTTTATAACTCCCTTTAATTCCATATTAAGCAATACAGAAGCTACTTTAAAAGTGGGCAAATCACATTGCAATGCGATAACATCTAATATTTCTTTTCCATTTTTATTTAGAAAATTAAAAATTTTCTTTTCGTCCTGTTCTAATTCTACAAATAGTTGTTTTTGTATAGCAGGCTGTTCTTTTTCATCAAGTTCCCAATTAAGCATGTAAATCAAATCCGCAGCGCTGGTTAGCATATGAGCACGCTGTGTTTTTATTAACATATTACAGCCTTTACTTAATGCATCATCTACGCGACCAGGAACAGCAAACACATCTCGGTTATACGAACTTGCAATTTCGGCAGTAACGAGTGAACCTCCTTTATCTGCACTTTCGATCACTACTGTTGCTTCACTAAGGCCAGCTATTATACGATTACGCCCCAGAAAATTTTTACGGTCAAAAGCATCTGTACTCCAGAAATCAGTAAAAAAACCTCCATTTTCTTCTAGTTGTGCTACATATTTCTTGTGCGCTTTGGGGTAAATTTGATTTAAACCATGCGCTAAACAACCTACAGTTTGAAGCCTATGTTTTATAGCAGTTTTGTGCGCAATAATATCCACACCATAAGCAAATCCAGATACAATAATGGGATTAATAGGAGCCAATGTTTCTATTAATTCTTCACAGAATTTTGCACCATAACTTGTTACTTTTCTTGTACCTACTATACTTAATATTTTTTTATGTTGAAGGTTAATATTTCCCGAAGAAAACAATACTACAGGACCATCAATACAATGTTTTAACTTCTCTGGGTATCCTTCCTGATCATATATTTGGTAATTAATATTATTTTCTTCTATAAATTTTAATTCATTTTCTGCTGCTTTGCGATGTTGTGGATTATGTAAGTCTTTGATCTTTACAGTGCCAATACCATCTATCTTAAGTAAGTTACTAGTTTTTTCAGTGAGTACTTCTTCTGCAGAACCCACCTCACGTATCAATCTTTTGATAGAGTTATCTCCTAAATTTGCTACCTTTTTAAGCGTTAGTAACGCCAGAAGTTTTTCGATGATCATGTAATGCATTATAAGTCAGTGCAAGAAACAAAAAAAACCAAACTGTTGATAAATTCAGAAACTATAGTTTCGATGGACTCCATTTTTTCATACCTTTGAAATGACTAATCACATTGAAGAAACAGCATATTTAGAAGGGGGCAATGAATAATACAGCCAAATACATAAGTGAATTATTATATAGATATGAATGTGTAATCATGCCAGGTTTTGGTGCGTTTTTAACAAGACGTCAACCGGCTACGATTCACGAATCTACAAATGCATTTTACCCTCCTCAAAAACTGATTTCTTTTAATAGTCAATTACAGAATAATGATGGCCTGTTAGCCAACTACATCGCTTCTGCAGAAAACATTTCTTATACAGATGCTGTGGCTAAAATCCAACGTTATGTATTATCGCTTAAGGAAAAAATGGCTCAAGGTCAGCGTATAGAGCTAGATAAAATTGGTTCTTTATTTACTTCTGTAGAAAATACGCTTCAGTTCGAACCTTCTCAGGAAGTAAATTATCTAAGTGAAGCTTTTGGATTATATTCATTTGCTTCTCCAGAGATCAATCGTGAAGTTGAAATCGCCAGAGAAGTTTATAAAAAAGAAGTTGAAGCAATTGAAGAAGTCACTCCTCTTACCTTCACTCCAGAAAAACGTCGTGAGCGACCATATTTACAATATGCAGCCGTTGCAGCCATAGTATTAGGTATTGGTGGATTCTTTGGTCTAAAACAAATTAGTGACAATACAGTAAGCTATAATAATCAAGAATGGCAAAAAGCCAATCAAGAGATTGAAAACAGAATTCAGGAGGCTACTTTTGAAATATCTAATCCCTTACCTACCATTAGTCTCAATATCGTAAAAGAAGAACAAAACACAACAACGGCTAGTACTAATGAATCTATAGAAGTATTATCTGGAAAATATCATATTGTTGCTGGTGCTTTTAGAATTAAATCTAATGCTAATAAAAAAGTTGAAAGCTTAAAAGCTCAAGGTTTTAATGCTCGTTTAATTGGAGTTAACAAGTATGGATTACACCAAGTAGTGTATGAAACTTATGAAAACAGATCTGAAGCACTACAAGCATTAAGAAAAATTAAAAATCAGGAAAGCCCAAAAGCCTGGTTATTCATTCAGGGAAATTAAAAATTATTCTAACATTAGTTTTTTACTGCATTTTATGCCTATCCAAATAGGTATATTCTCTATCTATTCTTATCTCTAAGTATTTACCTTAAAGCTAAGGATTAAATACCCTATAACTTATTTTCTCATTACGGTATTACCTCATATCTTTGTCAAAAATTAAAATGCCTATGGAAGCTAGAACCCCTTCAGAATCTCTTGCAATACTAACCGACTTTGTATTAACTGGAGAGACCAACTCACTTAATAATTTGTTTGGGGGAGAGCTTTTAGCACGTATGGATCGTGCTGCTGGAATCGCTGCTGGCAGACATTCTAGACGTGTTGTGGTAACCGCTTCGGTAAATCATGTTGCATTTAACAAGGCAATTCCGTTAGGAAGTGTTGTCACTGTTGAAGCCAAAGTTTCCAGAGCTTTTACTTCCTCTATGGAAGTTTATATTGATGTTTGGGTAGAAGATCGTCAGAGTGGAGAAAAGACTAAAGCAAACGAGGCGATTTATACTTTTGTTGCTGTAAACGAAAGTGGAACCCCTGTTGCTGTGCCTTCAATTAACCCGCAAACAACTTTAGAAAAACAACGATATGATGCTGCTTTACGTCGTAAACAATTAAGTTTGGTGCTTGCAGGAAAAATGAAACCTGATGATGCTACCGAGTTAAAGGCGCTCTTTGTATCATAATCTTTTTACATTTTTTTAAAAACTGTTATTGCATTGTGCCCTCCAAAACCAAATGTATTGTTCATAGCAATTTCAATATTCTTGGATATTGCTTTTTGTGTTATGATATTTAAGCTTTGAGGAATTTCATCTGAAATATGATCTGTATTAATTGTTGGTGGTATAACTCCGTCTGTGATAGCTTTAATACATAATATACTTTCTATAGCTCCAGCGGCGCCAAGTAAGTGCCCTGTCATCGATTTCGTTGCGCTTAACACAAGATTTTCAGGTGCACTACCATATACTTTGGAAATTGCTTTAACCTCGCTTAGGTCTCCTACTGGAGTCGAAGTCGCATGAGTATTTAAATAATCAACTTCTTGCGGATTAATCTGCGCCTCTTGTAATGCCAGTTCCATTGCTTTTGCAGCTCCAAGACCATCTGGATGGGTAGCGGTCATATGATACGCATCGGCAGTCATTGAAGCTCCCACAACTTCTGCATAAATCTTTGCTCCTCTTTGTTTTGCATGCTCAAAGTCTTCTAGAATAACAGCTCCAGCTCCTTCTCCCATTACAAAACCATCTCTCTCTTTATCAAAAGGTCTTGAAGCTATTTCTGGATGATCATTCCTTTTTGACATTGCTTTCATCGAACTAAACCCTCCTATAGAAGCTTCTGTAATAGGCGCTTCAGAACCTCCTGTGACAAATATTTTGGCCTTCCCTAATTTTATATAATTATATGCATCCATTATAGCAGAATTTGATGTTGCACATGCCGAAACCGTAGTATAATTAATACCCATTAGATTAAATTTCATAGAGATCATACCCGAAGCCATATTAGCAATGAGCTTAGGCACAAAAAATGGATTAAACCGAGGATTTTTATTGTTTAATGCATACTCTTTTACTTCATTTTCAAAAGTATTCATCCCTCCTTGTCCTGTTCCCCAAATGACACCTACGTCAAATGGCGAAATCTTATCCATGTCAATTCCCGAATCTTCAAATGCTTCTGATGCTGCATAAAGTGCATACTGAGTAAATAGATCGCTTTTTCTAATTTCGTTTCGTTCCAGATACTTTTGTGGCTCAAAGTCATTGATTTCGCAGGCAAACTGAGTTTTAAACAAAGAGGGGTCAAACTTTGTAATTTTTGAAGCTCCACTTTGACCAAGGATTGCATTATTCCAAAATTCTTCAACAGAATTTCCTAGAGGAGTCACTGCTCCCAAACCTGTTATTACTACTCTTTTTTCATTCATATATACATAAATTATACTTACTAATAAGTAAGTTTTATGAGTTAAAAAAACTACACTCCTTTTAATATGGAGGCTTTTACTGATTTAAAAATATTCTCCCTAATTACTTTATCAAGAATAAGAGAAGAAAGTAATGATGCTATGATAAGATCTGCTTTTTCATTAGGTTTTTCTGCAAAATTAAATTCTTTTTTGGCAAGTCCTTCTTTAAGCAGCTCCATCATCCATATTCTGATTTCACCACTCATTTCTGAAAGATTATCTTGCATATTCTCTGGTAATGATTCATAAGATGATCCCAAAGCTCCAACCAAACAAACCAGATTGAGTGATTGATTTTCTTCATATAACGCGATAAAATTATCCAATCTCTTCTTTGGAGAGTATTTTCTCCATTCTTCATCGTATTTTTGAAATTTCTTTCTTGATCTAATAATAATCGACTCCCCTAAATCAGATTTTTTAGGAAAATGATAATGTACAGCAGCATTTTTTATTTGTAATGGTCCTGATATATCTCTATAACTGAATGCATTATACCCTTTGGTTCTAATCAAATTTTCAGCCAGATCCAGTATCTCAATTCTCTTATCAGACATAGTTCCAAATATACTTACTTATCAGTAAGTATGCAACTTTAAAAATTAAGTTTATATTTCAAAAAAACTATCAAACTTAACTTTGACAACTTTTTTATACTGACCATTTAATAGATTACATCTTATAAATCCAACTTTGCGGGTTTAATCGCTTTGCATTTTGGTAGATTAAAAATTTCATGATTGCTCTACCTGTAGTTGGATTGGTACGTACTGCACCTATAGACTGTTTGGTTGCGACCTTATCACCCTCTTTAACTGTTATATTTTCTATATTATAATAGGTAGTGATATAATTACCATGTCGTATCTGAACTAATCGGCTGGCTCCTCTAAGTTTTTGTATTGCGATTACTTCTCCTTCAAAAATAGCTCTTGCCTTCTCTCCTGTTCTTGTTTCTATTTCGACTCCACTGCTATTAATTTGTATATTAGGTAATGTAGGATGTGGCTGACGTCCAAACTTCTTAGTTATTCTTCCTGTTCCCACGGGCCAAGGCAATTTTCCTTTATTCGATGTAAAATTATCGGCCAATATCTTAGCCTCTGCAGTCAGAGCAAAGGTCGTTGCTGAACCTTTTTTGGTAACTTTTTTACCTGCTTTCTTATTTGCCCTGGCTATAGCTTCTCTAATCAATTTTTCGATTGCTTTATCAATCGCACTAGCTTGTTCTTGTTTTTTCTTAATTTGTTTGGTATACGTCCCCGCTTTCTTCCTAATTGAAGCCATTAATATTTGTTGCTCCTTCTTCTCTTCTTTAAGATCTTGTTGCGCCTGTCTATTTTCTTCAATCAACCCTTGCTTATCCTTTTTTTGTCTTGAAAGATCAGTATTAAGCGCCTGAAGCTCTATCGTACTATTTTCAATCCGGTCTGCTTGTTCTTTTCGGTGCTCATTATACTGCTTCATATACTGCAGTCGTTTATAGGCCTGAGCAAAATCTGCAGAAGAAAGTAAGAACATAATTCGACTTTGATGAGATTTACTTTTATATGACTTGGTAATCATCTTAGCATAATCTTTTTTAAGAGCCTTAAGCTCTTTGCGATATGCATCTATCTTCTTAAAATTTGTATTAATCTCACGTGTCAACAAGTTTGCCTGCTGATTTGTAATTTTAATCAAATTCTGACGTGTACTAATCTGTGAATTGATCGTTTCAACTTCATCCAAAACAGAGCGCTCTTTAAGTTTATTATCAGCCCGCAATTGTTTCATTTGCTCAATTTCTTCTCTTAAGCGTTGACGTTCCTCTTCTAGTTGTTGTTGCTTGGTACTTTGAGAAAACAAGGGACCACAAACCAATAATAAACCAATAAAAAATATGACTTTTAAAAATCTCATTGAATAGTAACTTGCTTGTATCCTGATGGTATTTTAAACGGAAAACTTACCTTAGCATTGTAATCTACCGTTTTATATTCTATTTCAATTGTTGTTTTCCCTTTATCTTGTAAAGCTTCTATGTGAATTTCTTTAGGAAATTCTTGATTTCCTACCTTTTGATATGTTTTATAATAGATTGTTAAATCTCTATTTTCTGATGGTTGTTTAAGTTTTTGTTGAGCCATTTTAAAAGTATCTGGTCGTACTAAAAACAATCGCTCGAATAAAGCTAATTCTGTTTTAGGTTGTAATTGATAGGATTGATTCGTAATGGATGATTTATACTTATCATCCCTTAAGTTAAATAATGCTTGTCCCAAAAGCATTTGTTGTACTTTCTTAAAATCTAAGTCTGTTCCTAACCATTCACTTAACAACCTAAAATCTCCTTCGAAGTAGGTGCTATTGATTTTCTCATAATAACTTACTTTTTCTGGTGTAATTAATGCTTTTGCAAGTGTGATCCCTAACATTTTTACACTAACCCATATTCTTTTATCTTTTTCAAGACGTAACGTGGCGATAGGACTAAAGGATTTTTTCCCATCATCATATTTGACCTTTACCTTGGTATTAAGTGTTTCAAAATTGAAAGATCGGTTATAATGATTTGCAATGATTTTTTCTGCGCTTAATCTTTTTACACCTGATTCGGTCACACTTTTGGTACCTTTACAAGAATTGAGGGCAATCAAAGAAAAAAACAATAGACCAAAAAATATTCTGTTCATTAACTCTTATGATTTTTTCTGAAGTTGATTTACTTTTTCTTGATATTCTGAAGCTTTTGTTGCATCTCCAAGTTTTTGATATGCTGCACTAATTTGTTGATAAAAGTCTGATTCCATTTTAAGATCATCTATTACATAATCTATACCTGTAGTGAGAATTTCGATCGCTTCTTCTGCTTTTTCAAGATGAATAAGAGATACTCCATTTACCAAATAGAAAATAGGTTGTGCAGGGAATAACTCTAAAGCTAATTCACTTCCACTCATTGCTTTTTCATATCGTTTTAGATCCAATTGTAAAAGTAGAATTCTTCTTAATAACGAAAAATCATTAGCATTGCTTTTTATACCTCGTTCATAAAAATTAAGTGCTTGTTCTTTATCGTCCTTTTTAAAGTAATAATTTCCAAGTTCTGTAAATACTTTTCCATTCTCCTGACCATTAGAAAGCAAAGCAATAATATCGGTTAATTGAGATGCATACTGTGGATTTTTATCAATGAAGAGAAGAAAATCATTGACCACTTTAAATTTAGAATCCATATCTATTTTATTGCTTTTTAGTGCAATTTTCATAGATTGAATCGCTTCTTCTGTTTTATTTCCTTCTAGATAAAACTTATACAATGCCAAATGTACCAATTCCGATTTTGGCTTTTTCTTTAATAATAAAGTTGCAACCTCAAATGCTTTTTCTTTTTCCCCACTTTGACTATAAAGATAGATAAGATTAAGATAGTTTTGTTCTACCTTAGGCTTGTCTTTTATCATCTTTTCTAATCTGGAGATTTGATTATTTGGGTTTGTTATTTTTGAAGAAATGCGTTTTCGTAATCTACCTCTATACCCATCAACACCATATTCTTCATCCAGCTCATCAATTAAAACCAAAGCTTCATCATAACGTCTTTCAAGAAAATAGAGATTTGCCAATTGTTCTTTGAACATAGAATTAAAAGTAACCAGCTTTTCTACAACTCCTGTAGATTCTTTGTATTTTCGTTGTTGAAAATACACTTGAAACAATAGTTCCAATACAAATTTATCATTAGGTTTTACCTCTATTACTTTCTTAAAATTATCTTCTGCCTTTTGGTATAACTTTAACTCTAAATAATTTTTTCCCAGTTCAAAATACAGGTAATTCGGTTCTGGATCAATAGCAATACATTTCTCTAAAGCTTCAATCGCCTTATCATAATTGGTGATTGCTTTTTGCTTTAATGCTTCAAAAAAAGATTCTTGAAACTCATCTGAAACATTCCCCAAATCATCAATATTAATCTCTTGTTTGGGTTCTATATCCTGAGTATAACCAACATTATACCCTAATACAAAGAGTATACTCAAAATACAAATATGTTTCCAATAATTAATCATATAAAATTTACTGAAGTACTTTTACTTCATCACAAATTATTCCAAAATAGAATAGTCTCCTATGCTTACTGTAGTGAAGTTTCCATCATACACAGCATTATTTCCTATCATAGCATTGTCTAAGTTAGCATTTTTTATGACAGTTTTGGTTTGAACCAGACTATTTTTGATAGCTGTATTCTCGATTACACATCCATTCCCTATTGAAACGTTCGGTCCAATTGTTGCATTTTTCAGGGTTACTCCTTCTCCTATATAACATGGACTAATAATGGTAGAATTTTCCTGTTCTACCTGATCACTAACCAATTGTTCTCCATCATTCTGTAAAAACCCAAGCATCCTTGTATTGGTTTCTACAGTAACATTTTTATTTCCGCAATCCATCCACTCATCTACTTGTCCGGTTACAAAAACTTTACCATTACTCATCATTCTTTTGATGCCATCATTAATCTGATATTCACCACCATTAATAATGTTATTATCCAATACATATTGCAGTTCATTCTTTAGCACTGCTACATCTTTAAAATAATAAATTCCGATCACTGCCTGATCCGAAACAAACTCCTGAGGTTTTTCTACCAGTTCTACAATATGTTTGTTTTCATTAAGTTTTACCACCCCATATGCTTCAGGTTGTTCTACCTGTTTAACCCAAATTACAGCATCTGCCTCTTTATCGAGATTAAAATCTGCTCTAATTAGTGTATCTGCATATGCAATTACTGCAGGGCCTGAGAGGGATGCTGCAGCACACATAATTGCATGTCCGGTTCCTAAAGGTTGATCCTGTCTGTAAATAGATGCTTTTGCCCCCAGTTCTTCTGCTAATTTAGTTAAACTCGATACAACATCCTCTCCAAAAAAAGCAGGATCACCAAGTACAAAGGCAATTTCATCAATTGGTTCTCCCAAAACCTTAGCAATATCAGATACTAATCTGTGTACAATTGGTTTCCCGGCTACTGGAATTAAAGGCTTAGGAACAGTAAGTGTATGAGGTCTTAGTCTAGAGCCTCTTCCTGCCATGGGTACTATGATTTTCACTTGATTATTTTTTTAATGTTATTATTTTTTGTCTTATGGCATACATAACATATACCTATGTGCTAAACTATTTTCTTTAATCCAAAAACCTATTCTAGATACATTTTGTATTCTGTCATCTAGAACAGAGTCGAGAGATCAGTACTAAAAACGTCTAGAATAAACAGTTTTTAATTATTTAACTCCAGTACTCCCAAAACCGCCTTCACCTCTTGATGTCTCAGAAAGTTCTTCTACAACCTGCCATTCTGCACGTTCATGTTTGGCTATTACCATTTGAGCAACCCGTTCTCCATTTTCGATGGTAAAATTTTCGTTAGAAAGGTTTACTAAAATCACCCCTACTTCTCCTCTATAATCAGCATCGATAGTTCCTGGTGCATTAAGTACAGTAATTCCTTTTTTGGCTGCTAATCCGCTACGAGGTCGAACCTGCGCTTCATAACCTACTGGTAGCTCGATAAACAATCCTGTTTTTACAATCGTTCTCTCCAAAGGTTGTAACGTAATAGATTCTGTTATATTGGCTCTCAAATCCATCCCTGCAGAAGCGATAGTTTCATAATGAGGCAAATCATGTGATGATCGGTTAATAATTTTTATTTGCATAAGTACTTTACACTTTCAACCAGAAGTTGTTTATTTTTTTAGAATTTGTTTTAACTCTCTCTTTTCTGAGGCGTACAAAATTACTAAAAACACGAGTAACAATGGAATAGAAATCATATAATTACTATCAAAAATGTAAAACGAAAGAATCGAAAAACTGATAGAAAGCGTAAGATACATTCCTATCTTTTTTAAATTATAGGGGATTGGATAATATTTTCTTCCAAAATACCATGATAATAACATCATAGAGCCATAAGCAACTAATGTCGCTATTGCTGATCCAAGATAACTATACCTTGGTATTAAAATAAAATTTAAAAGCAATGTAAGTCCTGCTCCTACAACAGAAATATAGGCGCCAAATTTAGTTCGATCCGTAATTTTATACCATACCGAAAGATTATGATAAATACCAAGGCATAAATTAGCTAATACTATTATAGGAACAATTTTTACAGCTTCCCAATATGCCTGGTCTCTAATAATGAACACTTTTAAGATGTGAACAAAAATAACCACTCCTAATAAGATAAGGGCTCCAAAGGCCACAAAGTATTTTGTAATTCTCGCATACGTTTCTGGAGCATTTTTATTTTCAGAATAGTTAAAGAAAAAAGGTTCTATTCCCAGTCTAAAGGCTGTTGAAAATAACGTCATAAATAATGCCAGTTTATAACAGGCCGAATACACTCCAACAACATGTTCTGCAGTATCTTCTGGTAACAAATAGTCAAGTATAATTCTATCAAATGTTTCATTGATTGAAAATGCAACTCCAGCTATTAAAATTGGAAGTGAATACTTCATCATCCTTTTCCATAATACTTTATCAAAACGGTATTTAAGATTGATATAAAAAGGAACCAATAACAAAAGTGTTAATCCACTTGCCACCAAATTTGAAATGAAAATATAATTAATCTCATAATTATCAATGACAATACTTTTTAAGCTTGAAAAATCATCAGATAGTTTTTTTAGATATATCAATAGAAAAATATTCAATCCAAGATTAATAAATACATTTAAAATCTTTATAAATGAATATTTCATCGGTCTTTCATTTGCTCTTAGCCAAGCAAAAGGAATAATCACTAAAGCATCTAACAAGAGTATCCAGATAACTAAGACAATATAATCTTCTTTTATCCCGGTTAACATCGCAATTTGGTCCTTAAATAACAGCGCTAATGCAAAAAAGCCAAAAGAAGATATTAAGAGAGATATTGTCGAAGTACTAACAACTTTTTGTTTATCTGATTCTTTATTAAAAAAACGAAAAAAAGCAGTCTCCATGCCATAGGCTAGTATCACATTGAATAAAACGAAGTATGAAAATATGATAGAAACTTTTCCATATTCATTTGTCGGCAATACATCGGTATATAATGGAACTAATAAAAATGACAACATACGAGGAAGCACTGTCGCTACTCCATAGATAAAAGTCTGCTTAAAAAGTTTTTGAAATATGCTCAATTGGTGAATCTAATTGTAGTCGTAAAAGTACAATTTTTTATCGCCTAATTTACATAGGAAAGTTCTTTAAAACTATTTGTTTGAGGTTCTCTATTTTGAACAGTTTTTCTTCTCTGTTTTGGATGTATTGAAGCATACATTCATTTGCTTTAAGCTCGAAAGGGATTTTCCTTTCTATTTCTGGTAATTGGTTTTTAAACTCTTCTTTAGAATCACCGCTCATAATCAGGTCTTGCATTTTAGCCGGATACACGTAATTCCCTTCATATATATTTGGATTTGAATTCGTCTTCTTCAATTCAATTTTTTTACCTCTAAAAAAAGCATAAGTAAGCTCAACTTCATTGTTTTTTTCAATTTCAAAACTTACGAACAAGGTGGTGGGGCCATCAGCCATTCCCGAAGGAATTTCTTGAAAATAAGAGTCTTTGATTTGTAGAGAAGCTTTCATGTCTATTTTTTGACTACTTGCACATTGTGTAAAAGTAACTACTACCAAAAGCATCAATACCTTAATGCATAATGTTTCAAAGTTTTTCATAGTATTCTTTATTTATCTTATTTAAAGACAAATCTAATGCCAAAATTATTTTAACATTTGATAAAGATAGAAAAACGGCAGTATAATACCCAAAGTAAAGCCTAAGGATAAAGTCTTCAAATTTTTCAGGTATCAAAGTATATTGGATATTTATATTGCACTTTCTTGGTAAAATGAGGTATTGCACCAAGCCTTTTTCTGTGATATAACCTTATATCCCAAAAATATCCCATTGAATCCTTGTAAATATTTAATAGTAAAAACTCTCCTATCTTCTGATAAACTAATAATTTCGATTCCAAAATCTATTAAGTTTTCTTCTTTAATAAATTCGGTATTTAAATTTATTTCTTCCGTAGAAAACCCCCAAGTGATTTCGCTACTAGCCACATTATCTTCGCTCCCATTATAGATCCTAATTTCATCTATATTTTGTACAGAACTCTTATCCAAATCCAATGAACAATACACTGTACCAGATATGCCTGCATCTCCTAAAATGATTGATCCACGTAAAGGTCTGCCATCATCATTAGAACAAGAAAGAAGAAAAACCATACAACATTGAAAGATGATCAATAAAACTACCTTATTTTTTAATCGAGATGTTGTCTTTGGCTGAGGGTTAATTATTGTTGATTTATTATGTTTTTTCATGCTAACCATTTTGATTACGTATTAAGTCTTTTCATTTAAATAGTCTTAAATACATACAAATGGTTGCGTAAAAGGAAATCATAAAATACAGTCACAGGTATAATAATAAAGCCCACCAAAAAAGGGTGGGCTTTATTATTATACTAAAAACTTAATATAGTATTAGTTATTCAATGCTTCTGCACCACCAACAATCTCAAGGATTTCATTGGTAATAGAAGCTTGTCTTGCTTTGTTATATGACAATTTAAGTGCATCTCTAAGCTCTGTAGCATTATCAGTCGCTTTATGCATTGCAGTCATACGCGCACCATGCTCTGATGCAAACGAATCACGTAACGCTTTATACAATTGTGTTTTAAGCGACTTAGGTATCAATTGTTCTACAATCTCTTCCTTAGAAGGCTCAAAAATATAATCCAAATTTGCAGTTTCCTGACCAGCTACAGGCACAATAGGTAAAAACTGTTCTGTAGTAACATCTTGAGAAGCAGCATTTCTAAATTTATTGTATACAATTACGATTCTATCATAAGAACCATTAGTAAAATGTTCCATTAATTCTTCAGCAATTGCTGCAACATTAGTAAAAGTAAGATCATCATATACCTCACTTTTATTTGCAATTACAGTATGCGTTTTAGAAACTACATCATTAACTTTTTTACCAATCGTCACAAAATCTACTTGCTTACCAGCATATTCATTCTCATAAAGCTCTCTTACACCTTTAACGATATTAGAGTTAAATGCTCCCGCTAAACCACGATTAGAAGCAATTGCCACAATGAGCACTTTATTTACTTCACGTTGTTCTGCATATGTACTAGCGTTATCTCCTTCTAAAGAAGCGCTTAAACTCTGCAACAACTCAGTAAGTTTATCAGAATAAGGACGCATTGCAGTAATCGCCATCTGTGCTTTATTCAACTTTGCAGCAGATACCATTTTCATGGCACTGGTAATTTGCATCGTTGATGATACAGAGGTGATTCTACTACGTAATTCTTTTAAATTCGCCATTTTTTATACTTATGAATTCAGAATTCTTTATTCAGCGTTTAATTATGCTTTGTATTTTGCTGAAATCTCTTTACAAGCAGAAAGTAATACATCTGTTACTTCGTCTGTCAATTTTCCAGCCTTTAAAGTGTCTAAGGTGTCTCTATGTTTTGCATTAAGATACTCAATAAAATCACTTTCGAATTCTTTTATTTTATTTACAGGTACGTCCCTTAACAAGTTTTTAGAACCTGCATAGATGATCGCAATTTGATCTTCTACGGTATATGGATCATTTTGAGCTTGCTTAAGAATCTCTACGTTACGCTTCCCTTTTTCAATTACATTTAAGGTAGCAGCATCAAGGTCAGATCCAAACTTAGCAAATGCTTCTAGTTCACGGAACTGTGCTTGATCCAGTTTTAATGTACCTGCAACTTTTTTCATTGATTTAATCTGAGCAGATCCCCCCACACGAGATACAGAGATACCTACATTAATTGCAGGACGAACCCCAGAGTTAAATAAATCTGATGTTAAGAAAATCTGGCCATCTGTAATAGAAATTACATTGGTTGGGATATATGCTGATACATCACCTGCCTGAGTTTCAATAATTGGTAATGCCGTTAAAGATCCGCCTCCTTTTACTTTGTCTTTTAAAGAATCAGGAAGGTCATTCATATCTTTAGCAATACTATCATCTGCAATTACTTTTGCAGAACGCTCTAATAATCTTGAGTGAAGATAAAATACATCTCCAGGATATGCCTCACGACCTGGTGGACGACGTAATAACAAAGATACCTCACGGTATGCTACGGCCTGCTTAGATAAATCATCATAGATAATCAAAGCTGGACGTCCTGTATCACGGAAATACTCTCCGATTGCAGCACCTGCAAATGGAGCATATACTTGCATAGGAGCAGGATCAGAAGCATTTGCAGCAACGATAGTTGTATATGCCAATGCACCTTTATCCTCTAGTACTTTAGCAATAAGCGCTACTGTAGACGCTTTCTGTCCAATAGCAACATATATACAATATACTGGCTCACCAGCATCATAAAATTCTTTTTGATTTAGGATAGTATCAATACAAACTGTTGTCTTACCAGTTTGACGGTCACCAATCACCAACTCACGTTGTCCTCTTCCGATCGGCACCATAGCATCAATAGACTTGATCCCTGTTTGAAGTGGTTCGTTTACAGGTTGACGAAAAACTACACCAGGAGCTTTACGCTCTAATGGCATTTCGAAAGTTTCACCTTCGATAGCACCTTTACCATCAATAGGATTACCTAATGTGTCTACTACACGACCTACGATTCCTTCTCCAACATTGATAGATGCAATACGCTGAGTACGTTTTACAGTTACCCCTTCTTTAACTTCTGTTGAAGAACCTAAAAGTACTACCCCAACATTATCTTCCTCAAGGTTAAGTACAATACCTTCTAGTCCTGATTCGAATTCTACTAATTCCCCATATTGAGCATTAGACAATCCGTATACACGAGCGATACCATCACCTACTTGTAATACTGTTCCTACCTCTTCTAATGAAGCTGATGCTTCAAATCCAGATAATTGTTGTTTTAATATTGCTGATACTTCAGCAGGATTCACTTCTGCCATTTTATAATAGTTTAGGAGAACGAGTACAAACTCTCATTCTCTTATTATTAAATTTATATTTTAAAACGTATGTATTAATTGCTTAATTCTCTTCTTAAATTCGTAAGCTTATTTGCTATACTAGCATTATATTGTAAATCACCAACTCTTAGAATAAATCCACCAATAATAGCTTCGTCGATTATATTTTCTATTGTCGCCTCGTTACCTGTCAATTCTTTTACTTTGCTTAAAACTTTAGCCTTTAATCCTTTATCCAAAGGAACAGCCGTAGTCACTTTTGCTACCTGAGTATTATTTAATTGGTCAAACAAAACGATATATTGCTTTGCTACATCCCCTAATAAATCAACTCTTTTGTTTTGAACTAAAGTATCAAAAAGTTTTTGTGTAATATCCCCAGCGCCTTTAAATATCTCACGTAGTGAAGCTAGTTTTACTTCACTTTTGATCAAAGGACTACTCAATACCATTCTGAGCTCGGCGCTATCGCTAACAGTAGCGATAATACTTTGCATATCTTTCTGAACATCTTCAGTGGCTTTTTTATCTTGAGCTAAACTCAAAACTGCCTTCGCATAACGTATTGCTGCTCTACTCATGTATGATTAGTTTAAAGTAACATCTCCTAACATAGACTCAACCAATTCCAATTGTTTGTCCTTGTCAGCTAATTCTTTTCTCACAACTTTTTCTGCAATCTCTACAGAAAGTCCAGCTACCTGACTCTTAAGATCAGCAATCGCTGCTTTCTTTTCACTTTCTATAGTTGCTTGTGCTTGTGCTACGATTTTATCTGCTTCAGCTTGTGCTTCTGATTTTGCATCGGTGATCATATTTTCTTTAAGCTGTCTTGCTTCTTTAAGCATACCATCACGTTCTGCTCTTGCTTCATTTAAAATACGTTCGTTATCTGCTTGAAGGTTTTGCATTTCTTTTCTAGCTTCTTCTGCAGATTCCAGTGCATTTTTAATACCTTCTTCACGATTATTTACAGCTTCTAATATAGGTTTCCAAGCAAATTTTCTCAATAATAAAAGTAAACCTACAAAAAGTAATATCTGCCAGAAAAACAGACCGAATGAAAAATCATTTATTAACTTCTCCATAATTAATTATGTTATCTTTTTATCGTCTAATTTTTTAAAAATTTAAAATGAACAACTGCAACCAACCGTTACAGTTGTATCATCTGTACTAAATGAATTATGCAGCAAATAATGCAGCAAATCCAATTCCTTCAATAAGAGCGGCAGCAATAAGCATCGCAGTTTGAATCTTACCAGAAGCTTCTGGCTGACGTGCGATAGCTTCCATCGCAGATCCACCAATTTTACCGATACCTAAACCAGCACCAATTACTATTAAACCTGCTCCAACAATGTTTGGGATAGTCATAATTATATAATTAAAAATTAAACGTTCAAAACTAGTGATGTGCCTCTTCAGTTGCCATACCAAAGTATAGCGCAGACAACATCGTAAATATATATGCTTGTAATGCAGCTACCAATAATTCTAATATTGATAATGCAAACGACAATCCAAATGATAATGGGCTACCAATCCAACTTTTAAATAAGAACATCATACCGATGATACTCATGATCACTACGTGACCCGCAGTCATATTCGCATACAAACGAATCATTAACGAAAACGGCTTGATAAAAACTCCCAACAATTCTATTGGTGCTAAAACTACTTTCATAAAAGTAGGTACTCCCGGCATCCAAAAAATGTGACCCCAGTAATTTTTATTAGCAGTAAGGTTAGTAATTAAAAATGTGATTAGTGCCAAAGCAAATGTTACAGCAATATTTCCAGTGACATTGACTGCCAATGGCGTCATTCCTAAAAGGTTTAATAACCAGATAAAGAAAAACACTGTAAGCAAAAAGCTCATGTATCTTTTATAATTTTTCTCTCCTATATTTGGAATAGCGATCTCATCTCTAACAAAAAGCACAAGAGGTTCTAAAAAACGCCCAACTCCTGTAGGAATACCATTATTTTTCTTGTACGATTTAGCCAGACGGCTAAACATAAAAAACATAAGTAAACCAATCAACAGAATACTCACAACGTTTTTTGTAATTGAGAAATCTAATGGTTTTGTATTCGTTGCATGGTGATCCTCATCATAATTGATTGTACCAGATGCATCTGTTTTATAAATCTTTGAATGGTATAACTTATAATAATTGCCATCAACCTCGGCAATAGTTTCTCCATGATGAAATTTGGAAGAAGAGAAAAGCTTTAAACCATTATCCCATAAAATAACAGGTAATGGAAACCCATAATGCTTGTTTGCTTCTTTATCAGAAAATAATGTGAAATCGTGTGAGTCTTGAAGGTGATGATCTATAAATTCTTTGATTTCTGTTTTTAAATCTCCTTCTCCTTCGTTCCCCTCTTTTTTAGACTCTTTTGCGAATAGATTTGAGGTGGCAAAGGCCAAAGTAAAAATCAATAAAATTTTAACTACAGTACGGTTTTGCATTACACGTAAAATTTCGGTTCCTAAATTTCGGTGCAAATGTACATAATTAAGTTAGATTCTTAAACTATTTTTAGTAAATAAGTTCGAGATTATTACAAAAGAAATAAAACATTGAAAATCAATTATTTAATCGTATTCAAAATCTTGGAAACACAATACACCTCGAGAGCTAAACAGATTGCATAGGCAATAAAGAAATCCAGAAACACATTTTTATTGATATCCAAGTTGTTTAGATTACTTATCAGCAAAAAAACTCCAATCTTTACTAAACTTCCTGCCATAAAAATAAAACCTAGCTGGTCTTTAAACTTTTTACTGAGCACTATAATTGAAGATGTAAAAATCAATGTAAATATACCATTGAAGACATAGGAAAAGTTAATGATATCAGTATTCCTTTCTAGCGAAAAATAATTGACGATGCTGGTATGAGTAAAATAACCACCGATGATGATTATAACAAAAAGAAACAAAAAACGAACGAAGTTTTTCTTCATATACTTAATAAAATCTTTTGCTAATATAAACTGTATTGAACGAATGAAAAGTACAATAAGAAAAAATTAACGATCAGATTTATTAATTCTATTGAGTTGTTTAATTACCAGGTATATTGAAGCAGTTACTCCAAAAAGGACAAGACCCATCGTGAACCATTGTTTTTCTAGTTCATAATAGGCGTCCAATTTTTTACCTCCGTAAGCACATAGAAATATAGTACCCCCCATCTGAAAAGCTATTCCAGAAAGAGCAGCATATTTTCTAAGCTGACTTCCCTTGTCCTTGGGTTGCTGATTGTGCTTGTGGTTGTCCTGTTTTTTGCTCACTTTTTCCTAAAGATTTAACAGCTCCTTTCATAGAACAAGATGCATTAAAGTTTGCTCCTGGCTCAACGGCCAACTTACCTACAGTAACTTCTCCTTCAATATGTGCCGTTGGCTTTAATGATAAAGTATTTGAAACATTAAGAGTTCCTGCAAACTTTCCTTCAAAATCTGCATCAGAACATTCTAGTGTTCCTTTAATAAAACCAGAAGAACCTACTACTACTTTACCTGTAGTTTTGAATGTTCCTTCGATAGTACCTTCGATTCTAAAACCTCCTTCAGAAATAATATCGCCAATGATTTTAGTTCCTTCAGAAATTTTATTTTGATTGCGAGAAAAATCTGTGCTGTTGCCGTAGTCTCTTCCTTTTTTATTGTCTGAAAACATAATATACAGGGGGATTAAATAATTATTATTCGGTTTCTTCTTGTTCTGTTTCTATTGGTTTATATTCTTCCAGATTTTTATGAATCTGAAGAATTCGATAATTAGGAGATGCTATAATAAAAAATGGAGCATCTACTTTTTTATAATATTTCTTTTTTCTATTCCATTTGGTTAGATCAGCTCCTCGAGTATCTTCGGTTTTACCCAAAGAAAGGAGTTCTGCAAGACCTTCTGCTGCTAACTTATCACCTCTTGTATGTACAACTACAAATTGTTGATCTTTATTATATACATCAAACGAAACTTTCATTTTTTCGTACCTTAGCTCTTTAAGGATATTTTCTAAATGTTCCTTTAAACCTTGCGCCTGGTTATCCCCAAATGTTGAAAAAGGATAAATCAATTTATGATTTTTTTCTTCTTCCAAACCAGTTAAAAATTCACTATTCTGTACCTGAGGTATAGTAATTTGATAAATTAACTGTGCCTTTTTACCTTCTGGACTTTGTGGATAGTTTAGAGACACATAATTAAGCGCTTCTTTATATGCTTCAAACCCTCTGTAGCGACCTACAGCCTGAGCTTTTAATAACTCAAATTTAGGTAAGAATTCGTCATCTCCTCCAAATTTTGTAATTAACACATCACTCTCTTTAATAACCTCTGCATATTTCTGCTTTTGAAAATCATGGTACAATCTATTATACATAGATTTTGGGCTATTTTTATCATCTTCTAAAGTAGCATCTGGATTTTGAAGAATTTTAGCATACCTTGATTCGCTATGATTATTAATAATATCCTGTTTATAAGTATTTGACTTTGTAATATTTCCTTGTAATAAATAAATTTTATACAGGTTATATTTTGAAGGTATAATTAAGCGCTCTTCGGGATTACTTTGTAGCAAATTTTCTAACTTATCTGTAGACAAATCATACTCCTGAAATTTCTCTTTATATATTATACCTAATTGATAGTACGCAAAGTTTCTCTCTGTTTTAAGACTATCAATTACCACTGGATCGGTTGGTAATTGTGCTATATAGGTTTGAGGATCAAAAGCAGGATCTGTGTCAATAGAGTACTCTTCTTTAACCTCTTGCTCTACAGCAGAAACTGCACTTGGATTAGAAATACTTGAAACTCTCCAGTTATCTAGTAATTCTCTATTTCCATATGTTCTTTTAAAAGCTGTCTTCCCAAAAGCTACTGTGGTTTGATTATAAAAATAAAACGGACCTTCTTTACCCTTAGCACCCTGGGCTTTATTTCCTATTCCTGTGCCTGTACCAGGTTGATTAAATCTTTGCTCTACAGGTAATCCTTCTTTTATTTTTGCTATTTCTTCTGCTTTTGCTGCCAGAACAGCTTTTAGTTTTATCCTTTCTGTATACTCTGAATAATATGCTAATCTTTCTTCTGGGGACATCGCTGCGATAGTAATAATACTATCATTTGTTTTGGCTATTCCTTCATACAAAATAACATCATCCAGATTATCACGCTTTTTCTTTAAAACTCTATATCTTTTAGAATCTACCACCATTCGTTGAAGTGTACTATCATAATATGCCCCTGAGGCAGCATATTCTTTATTGTCAAAACTAATATCTCCTAAAGTGTAATAGTTTATAGATTCTAGATATTTGTCATCAGAATTTGTACGTAGTGATTTATTATAATACGCTACTGCCAAATCAATAGAATCTAATGTTTTAAAGTATACTGCCTTTTGATTATAAATTTTATCTAGAAAAGGTCTGTTTTCTCGATTCTCTTCGAGGTCTGTTAGCAATTCAAGAAACTCTTCCCTATTACCTGTTTCGTAATTAAAATTTCTAGCTTTAGCCATATATGCATTCAGCATATATTTTCTAGGCGCTTTTCGATTGAGTTCTATTACCTGATCAAAAGCATAGTTTGCACTATCTTTAAACCCAAGTTCATTTAGCAATTGTCCTTTGATATAAAGGTATCTCCCTTTTTCTTCGTTTTTCTTGGTATGAACTGCTGCTTTGGAAATATAGCTAACCGCAGAATCCTTTTGTTTAAGGTTAACATATGCCTGAGCTATCATAGCAATAGCATCTGCATAATCCTGAGGTTTCATATATTCTTGCGTTATCATTCTGTCGAGATCTTCGATAGCTTTATCATTATTATCGAGACGAAGATTTGCTTTGGCTCTCCAGACTTTAGCATGGTTAATTGTATTACTTGCAGGGTATTTATACAAGATGTAGTTAAATGCCTCTAATGCGGGCACAAAACGCTGCTCAAAATAGCGTGCTTTACCTAACAACAAAAATGCTTCATCAATCTTCGGATTACGTTCCTTTCCATCAATAAGCATACTGTGCTTTTGGATTGCTTTAACCGCTTTTTCTTCTGCTTTATCAAAGTTTTGATTAAGTACTTCATTAGGTAAACGAACATCTTCGCTCACAATCATTCTTTCTATAGGAAGGAGTTCCCAAAAATTATCTTTATAAGATTGTACAATGTCTTCTTTACCTGTATCAAAAGCCAAACGACCATTATACAAGGTATTATTTTTTGTAGTAACATCATGCCATGTACGATTCACAAACTTGTCCTTTTTACGAGAACAGGCAAATCCTACTATAACCAAAAGTAACACAAGGGTGATTTGTGATATTTTTTTTCCCAAACCAGATAATTTATAAGTGTGATAACTAAAAAAAAATCTTTTTAGTGTGTTTAAAGTGCACAAAAATATAATGTGCGTCGTAAAAATACATTTCTTTCGTTAAAAAACAGGTTGTTAACATATTTTTCTCCAAGGAGAAATGATTTTTATTGTATTTTCTTAGGTTATTAACAATCAACAGTAACTCATTGTATATCTCAAATAGCCATACCAAAAAAATAAATTTCACCGAAAACAGGGTAGTCCATATTCTTTTTCTTTATGATTTTTATCCCTTTTTGTAAAACTATTAATTTTTTAATTCAGTTTTTTAATTCAACCGCATCATGGACAGTATTTCTTTGACAAAAAATGATATTCAGCATATAAAAAGACTGCTTGATGCTAATAGAAAAATTGAGGCTATTAAATATATAAATGAAAATTATAAACTAGGTCTTAAAGAATCAAAAAAAATAGCAGATCTTGTAGAAAAAAAAGGTGATTTCCAATACAATTCAACTTCTTCTCAAACCCTTTTTATTGATCGTGAAAAAACAAAATCTAATAGAACAAATTCTATTGTTTTTCTTATAATATCTGGTATAGGATACGCGCTATTATTATTGGGATTATATCAGTTAACAGATAAATTACTTTTTATATCAGAAGCTAAGAAAGTTGATGGGATCATAATAGCTTATGATTCTCACCAAAGCCGTTCTGATAATAAAGTGACTACTATGTATACTCCAATTTTTGAATTCGAAGTACATGGAAAAAAATATAAACGAAAGACAGATACATCTTCATCTGCTCGCGAATATGTGGTAGGAGAAGAGATATCATTATATGTCAGTAATGATTTCCCAAAAAACAAAAAAGTATGTCTCGATGAATTCTGGGAAAAATTTGGACTCGCTACTGTAATTCTAATTTTTGCAAGTGCTTTTATCGGCATTGGATATATTTCCAAAAATGCTTTGGGGAAAAACTTTCCTTAATTAACGGTTTCGCACTGCATATAATTTAGTCTTAGAAGAAAATTAACGTATTACTTATTAAAATGCTCTTCTAGTTCTTTGAGTGTTTCTTCTGATCTGGCAATATCTTTTACTACTTCTCCTTTATCCAAAACAACGATTCGATCACAGACCTCGGTTACATGCATAAGATCATGACTAGACACTAAAACTGTGATTTCTGGATCTGCCGATAATTCTTTAATAATTTTTTTTAATCGTATCTGAGTCGTTGGATCCAAATTAGCAAAAGGCTCATCGAGAACAATCACTTCTGGATTTCCGATTAAGGCTGCAACTATACCTGCCTTTTTTTGGTTTCCTTTAGAGAGGTCTCTAAGATACTTTTTTTGGCCTAAAATTTCGCCGTGAAAGAAATCTTCGAACTGAGAAAGCAGTGCATCCACATCTGCTTTGTTTTGTCCTCGCAATTCTCCAATAAAATAAAAGTATTCTTCTGCTGTTAAATATCCGATTAAAAATGTTTCATCAATAAATGCAGAAGTGATGGATTTCCATTCTTCATTCTCGTTAACTTTGATCCCTTTATTTTCAATGTACCCAGAAGTAGGCTGAATTAGATCTAATAAGGCACTAAATAATGTTGTTTTACCCGCTCCATTATTACCAACCAGGCCAAAACTACCTCCCTTGTGTATCTCTAGGTGATCAATATTAAGTACTGTATTTCCTGTATATCTTTTGGTAAGATTATGTATTGTTATCATCCTTTACTTACTTTTTTTGTTTGTATGCCCAGATCGTTTTATACTTTTCTGTTCTATATATTTTTTCAATTTTACTAAAAACCGCATTTTTAAAGGCAAACCCTGCTACCCCAGCAACAGCAACCACAGCATACCCAGCATATGGACTATATGCATAATGGCCAATAGCATATAATATCATTGGTAGTGCCATTTTTGGAAGTGATAACAATAGTGTTTTGGCATTAAAAGCTTGTTTATCACCAAATGCCTTTTTATTACTTGTTAAATCAATTGGTGTTTTTACATACGCTCCTGCCCATAGGACTACATGAGAGTTTACACCAATATTATAAATAGCACCTACAATAATTGCCAAATACACATCCCATCCATAGTATAAATATCCAGATGCTAAAACAGTAGAGATCAAAGTTGCAATGACCATCAACCACCATTTTGAAGATAAATATTCTTTATACCGAATATTCTGGCTCATCATTAGGGGATAATATGAACTATCCCAACTAGGTACAAACTGCCCAAAACTTAATAGAAATCCTCCTGTAACAAAAATTGCTGCAAAAATTCTCCAAACAGGGCCTTCATAAGTTTCGACAGCCCCTGTAAAGAATAATAATCCATAAAACAGAAACAAAACACTCACCATCACGGTAGATCTTGCTCTTTTATTTCTCTTGATTAACTTGATATCATTCTTTAGAAAAGTTGCGGTTTTACCAAATCGATTTAACCATTCCAGATTCTCAGTTTCAACATTTTTTGCCTTTGTGGCAAGGCCAGCATCCAGGTATAAATCTTTTACAAAAGATCGAAAAGATATGATTACCAAGAACACTAATAGACTGATAGGAATTAGCACTAAAAAAGGAATGTTATATAATCCTTCAAAAAACGGCGCTGTATACTTTGTAATATCAAAATATCCAAAATACTGTAATCCAATGCATAATGCTAAAACGCCTCCTATAATAAATATGAGATTGTCTTTTTTATTCAGAATAATATTTAGAAAATTACTACTATAAATCAACGCTATCAGTCCTATATTCCAAAGTAGTACATTAACAATTGGATAATCCTGTTGTACTAATACCACAGAGAATGGTATAAAAAAGAAGGCATGAATAATATTAAAAAATGAGAATATGGTTTTTCCAAAAGCGAAAGAGACTATTTTTCTTTTGTTAAACGGAAGGATTAATAATGGTTTTATATTAATCACGGGCATTTTTTGTAGCGCATATCTAAATATGAGATCCATTACAATCCAATACACCATCAATTCATTTATAACCACTAAAGGATCTAGATTAAGTTTTTCCTCAATCAGGAAAAAAGCTCCTACTCCTCCAGACCCCATCATAACAATAAACCATAAAGCCCAAAACCCCATAAATAGTTTCATAAACAATCCTGAGCTCATTGAAGCTGATCGCCAGAAAGATTTCCATTGTAAAGTGATGAAGTGGGTTATCATAATTTAAGATGTATTTAATTATTTAGTAATCAAAAACATCATTTTGTTACAAAAATAGGCAGATTACTCACCTTGCATTTGTTATTTTTGCCAAAAAAAAGTGCAATGCCCGATTTTCATAAATTATCAATACAACAAATTACACGAGAAACTCCACAAGCTGTTTCTATAGGATTTGAAGTCCCTTCTGATTTAAAGAATACCTATTCATTTATTCCCGGACAATACATTACCATAAAAACAGATGTTAACGGTAAAGAAATACGTAGGGCATATTCTATTTGTAGCACACCAAAAAGCGGAGCATTAATAGTGACCGTTAAAGAAATACCAGAAGGAACGTTTTCTGTTATTGCTAATAATCAACTAAAAGCTGGTGATATATTAGAAGTACACCCGCCTGAAGGAAATTTTATACTTACAACAAACGCTGAAGCCAATAATACGTATGCGGCTTTTGCAGCTGGAAGTGGAATTACTCCAGTAATGAGTATGATTAAAACTGTACTCGAGGAAGAACCAAATAGTCGCTTTGTGTTAGTATATGGAAATAAGACTCCTGAAGAAACAATTTTTCAAACTTCATTATTAGAATTACAGTCAAATTATCCTGAACGTCTATTCATTGAATTTGTGTATAGTAGAGCTCAAGAAGAAAATGCTCATTTTGGCAGAATTGAGAAGCCTACTATAAATTATGTTCTTAAAAATAAATTTAAAGACACTGTTTTTGCTGGTTTTTATCTATGTGGTCCAGAAGAAATGATCAATACTGTAACCAGTATTTTAACTGAAAATGGTATTGAAAAGGATAAAATTCATTTCGAACTCTTTACAAGTAGCACCGAAGAAATAGAGATTGATGCTAATCTTGATGGAAAAACTAATATTACTGTAATCGTAGATGATGAGGAGTTTAACTTTGTTATGGATCAGAAAAAAACTATTCTTGATGCAGCCCTAGATGAAGATATTGATGCTCCTTATTCTTGTCAAGGTGGAGTATGTAGTTCTTGCATTTGCAAGGTTATTGAAGGCAACGCTGTAATGGAAAAGAATAGTATTCTTACTGATGGAGAAATAGCAGAAGGGCTAATTCTAGCTTGCCAGGCACATCCTACTTCTAATTTGGTAAAGATAGATTTTGACGACGTATAACCTTTCGACTTCGCTCAGGGTAAAGATTATAAAGTGATTATAGTTTATTCACTGCATCCACCACTATTTCTGGTTGGATTGTGTGCATTACTTTTTCATACCCAGGAGGTACTTTGTTTCCATAAATTGATGTCGGAATCTGATCATATTTTGCTAAATTAGGCAAAATAGCATGTTCTATTGGCTGTCCAAAAGGCATAAAACCAGCAAAAGGATGTGTTACTCCCCACAAAGTAATCGTTGGTATACCATACATTGCAGCAAGGTGAGCATTACCACTGTCCATAGATATCATTGCGTCTAAATTACCAATCAATTTTAGCTCATCTTCAAAAGATAGTTTATTTACTACATTGGTTACATTGGTGTATTTGCTTCCAATATTGTTTAAGATATCAGCTTCTCGTTTTCCTCCTCCAAAGAGAAAAATCTCAAATTTATCTTGATTATCTATGGTTTCAATGACCTTAATCATCAATTCCAAAGGATACGTCTTGCTTTCGTATTGAGCAAACGGTGCTATTCCCAACCACTTTTTGGTAGAATTCTGTGTCAATGAAAGAATATCTTCTGTTAATGGTTGCTTTTTGGGAAACTTATGGGTTTCAAGGTCAATAGGATACCCCAAAGCCGAAAATACATCGGCATATCTTTGATGCGTTGTTTTAAGTTGTTTAAACGCTTTATTCTGTGATCGAGTTAATGCTTTTTTCTCAGCTCTACCTTTATCTATTTGTGTAACTTTTATTCCTTTTAACGAGAATATTGTTTTTAATACGTTTGATCGTAATACATTATGTAGATCAGCCACACCACTTATCCCTAGTTTACCCAACTCATTTGCCAAACGAGTTAATCCTAAAACACCTTTATGTTTTCCTGTTACATCCGCATGATAGACTTCAAGATTTTCAATATCAGAAAATATAGGTTCAAAAAACTTTCTTGTAAGCACAGTGAGTTTTACATCAGGGTAAGTCGCTCTAAAAGTTCGAAGAACAGGAACAGTCATAGCAACATCACCCATTGCCGAAAGTCGAATAACCAGAACGTTCGTTTCAGATGTAGTTGGCTGTCCAGTATTACTTTTCTCCACGTAATACTGGGTTTAATTCATCATCATTATACATCTTCATCTGCTTATATACTTTCATATATTTATCTCCTTCTTTGATATCATTTAACAGGGTATCGATAGCTGTAGACAAATCTACTTGCTGTTCTAATAGTATATTTAATTTATTTTGACATGTAGCTTTATGCTCTTCTGAAGCTCCATCTCGAATGGTCTCTACATGCATATGATATACTTTTAACGCCAAAATAGACAATCTATCTACTCCCCAAGCTGGGCTTTCGGTATTGATAGTCGCATTATTTTTTGGGGTTACGTTTTTATATTGTTCTAAAAAATAACTATCAATATACTCTACCATATCTGTACGATCCTGGTTAGAAGCATCAATCTGTCTTTTTAACGTAAGTGCAGCAACTGGATCAATTTGTGGATCTCGTATGATATCTTCATAATGCCATTGCACGGTATCAATCCAGCATTTACGATATAACAAATGCTCAATAGCTTGTGATTTACTATCATATGGATTAGAGAATTCTTGATCCACACTATCAATCACGTGGTATTTTTCTATAACTTCTTTAAAAATGGAATTTGCTTTATCAGTAAACATCTGCGTTTTTATTTTTCTAAAATGTGTAACTATTCTATTGGTTCTATCCCTTTATATTTTTGATGTATCGCTTTATCTACTATACACCTCATATATACTGGTGCAAAGGTATTATATTTTGCAATAGTATTTAGCATCTTCTATTTCAATCTGTACTGTAGAAAATTATATAAAGTCTCAAATATTGAATATCGTCTTCTATCCTTCTAATACGTATGTCTCTTCTATAGCATTCGAGTACATTTGTTCTCAAAAATCAAAACAGTAATATGGTAAACGGAATTAATATAAATATCCAAATATTGACTTCTTTGGCAAACCGATTATAATTCATCTCAAGATATGTAGTCCCAATCAACGCAAGTGGTGTCGCCAAAAAAAATAGCTCTGAAGTATCTTTTTCTGGTGCAATAACGGCTATTGCTATAGCAATAATTAAATATGCAATAACCACTCTTAATATTGGTTTTGTATTAGCTGTTTTTCTTCCAAATTTAATAAGGTAGATAGAGAAAAAGAATACGATACAAATAGATAATACTCCTACAGAAAAAAGTGATTCTTTTGTGAAATATTCTCGAAATGAGAATGAAACAGAATCAACATATGTGGTAAAAGTAAAAAATGAATCATAAAAGAATAATGTAAAACAATTTGCAAATACATAGATCATTATAATTCCAATACCAGGTATTAACCAGTTTCTATAGTTATTGGGTTCAAAATACAATATTCCCAAAAAAACCAATGCTATAAATCCAATGCTCCAAAAATACGCTAGCGATGCTAAACCGATACATATAGAGGCATTAAAAATTTTAGCTTTTATATGTTTTTCATTTCTTAGGTGTAGAATATTCTGTACGGCTAATAATATCAAAATATTAGATAACAAAATCGGAAAACTTGTTAGTGAACTTGGCAGTATTGTGGTAAGAAAAGCAAACAATAGTATGGTAAATGTTCCTTTATTTGTTAAATCATTCTTTTGAGCTACAAAATTAAGTGCCAGCATAGGTAAAATATACAAAAAGACGCTCGCAATGACTTTTAAAATATAGGTGCTTTCTACCTCAAATCCCTTTTTATAGTGCGCTATACTAAAGAGTACTCCCATGTATAATGCCACGGCAATGTAATTAATGGGTTTTGATTTACTAAAAAAGCTTGATAACACTACTATTTTTTATATTTTTGCATCAAACAATTATTATAATTGTTTTTTATGTATTACAGAACTAATGTATAAAAAGTTTTTAGTTTACTCTTTAGACTTTTAAAAAAGAAAATATAGAACACATTATGAAAGATTTTTTTGGAGCTATCGAATCCCTATTTGTAGATGTATTGTTTGCACCTTTTGATGCATTAAGAGCATTAGAACTAGAAAGCTGGACTGCTGCTAATGTACTTAACTGGGTTTTTATGATTATTGGTTCTTTGGCTTTTCTTTATTGGATGAAAGAATTGAAGAAATTTAATGACAATGATGAAGAAAATAGGGATCCTAAAGCACATTCATTCCTAAATTAAACATCAGAAAAGTTTTATTTATATTAGAGATATAAATCTGATTATCAATTTATATAAAAGTCCCTATAAATTTTATAGGGACTTTTCTTATTTTAATCTTTTTGATGTTGATACTATATTATAAATCAAACCCCAGATCTTTCCTATAATACATATCCTCAAAATGAAGTTTCTCAATATTTTGATAGGATTTTTTTAATGCTTCTCTAAAATCTTCGTCAAACGAAGTTATTGCGATAACTCGCCCTCCATTTGTAACAACCTTACCATCATTCAAGGTTGTTCCTGCATGAAAAACAATAGATTCTGAGATCGTATCGATACCTGTAATCTCTTTTCCCTTTTGATACGCTTCAGGATATCCTCCTGAAACAGTCATTACGGTTGTAGCACTTCTTTTATCCAATTCGAGATTAATTTTATCCAATGATTGAGATCCGACATGGTTAAACAATTGAACTAAATCGGTCTTGACTCTTGGCAATACAGCTTCGGTTTCGGGATCTCCCATACGTACATTATATTCGATTACTTTTGGATCATCACCTACTTTAATTAGTCCGATAAAAATAAAGCCTTTGTAATCGATTTTTTCTTTTGCCAAGCCATCAACTGTAGGCTTAATAATCTGTTCTTCGATCTTTTTCATAAACACCTCATCGGCAAAAGGAACCGGTGAAATAGCTCCCATACCTCCTGTATTTAAACCTGTATCTCCCTCTCCTATTCGTTTATAATCTTTTGCAGTTGGTAGCGTTACATAATGTTTCCCATCTGTAAGTACAAAAACACTTAATTCAATGCCATCAAGAAACTCTTCGACAACTACTTTTTCACTTGCAGCGCCAAATTTTTTATTGGTTAGCATGTTTTCTAATTCAGCTTTGGCTTCTTCAATATCTTGTAAAATTAACACTCCCTTACCCGCTGCCAAGCCATCTGCTTTTAGTACATATGGTGCATTAAGAGTTTCCAGAAACTGTTTTCCTTCATTAACTGTTGTAGCTGTAAAACTTTGATAAGCTGCTGTGGGAATATGATGTCTGAATAAAAATTCTTTGGCGTATTCTTTGCTGCCTTCTAATTGCGCCCCTTCTTTAGAAGGGCCTATTACTACAATATCATTAAGTTGACTATCTTCTACAAAAAAATCACTTATCCCTTGTACCAGAGGGTCTTCTGGTCCTACAACAACCATTTTAATATTTTCTCGTAGTACCAAATCTTTGATTGCAGGAAAATCTGTTACTGCAATAGGCACATTGGTTGCAATAGCAGCAGTTCCTGCATTACCAGGAGCTACAAATAAAGTATCACAAAGTGGACTTTCTACAATTTTATAAGCAAATGTATGCTCTCTACCTCCTGATCCTAGTACTAAAATATTCATGATTTGATATAGCTTGTATTTATGCGCTCAAAAATAGTTTATTCGTAGTTGTATTGCTAATTGTTTTGTATAAAAACTTAAGATAATGGTATCAAGTCTATACGAACTAATTACGAATAATCCTGCTACTTAAAATACTCCTCTTTTTTAATAGTAGCGGTATCACAATAGAAAAGAATACAATTCCATTAAACCGAACCAGCATCGATTCAAACAATAATGATACGAACACAATCAGAAAGACAGAAAATTCATTTCGACTTCTTTTCATGCGCATCCCCAATACAATAAAAATAATAAGCAAAACGCTAAAACCTATAATACCGCTTTGAAGATACGTTTGCAAAAATTGATTATGGGCATTATACTTGTTTTCATGATTAGGCATATACCCTAACTCTTTATACTTTTTCATTAGAACATCATTTGCATCTCCTACTCCATAACCTAACATAGGGGCTTCCTTAATTAACTTAACACTAGCGTCCCATGCCAATATTCTGGATTTTTCTAAGGTTGTAGTTTCATAAGCTGCCTCTTTACTAAAATCTTTTACCCTCTCATAGAAATTAGTCACCCTAGGGTTCCCTAAAAACAATGCGACACCCATTATAAACACAATGATCATCATATACTTTTTTTCTTTATCTACAATATTGAAAATCAACAATAAAGACATCACAAACAGTATTAAATATGCCGCTATAGATGCTAATAAAAAAAGATAAAGAAATAATAATGTTACTACTACTAACTGAAATCGAGACCTTAATTTATTTTTAAGGTAATAGCTAAGTACTAACAAGATATATATTGAAACATAATTAGCATTTACAGATCTGGAAAAAACAGACCCTACAAAAAATTGAGACCAATTTTTTACTATCTCTTCTAAAAACATGAATACTCCAGTAATTTCTTTTATATCAATAAGGTATCGATATAAATTATTTGAAGCAATACAGATATTGATAAAAAAAGATACAATCAAACCAACAAGTAAAAAGTCAAATAACCTTTTTACGGTATTAGCATCCTCTTTAACAAATAAAAAAATAATTGGAAACAATAGTAGGGATAATGATCTCTGTACTAAATTCAATCCACTGCCCAGGTCGTCAGTATAAATTAAACTTAGAGTCATTATAGTAAAATACAAAGGAAAGAGAAGTACCGATTTATCCAATACAAATTTCTTTTGTGGTCTAAATATCATCATAATTCCAAAAACGATCGAAATTATAAAAAACGGAGTAGGGAGTGTAATACCTAACGGCATTAAAAAAAAAGCAATATAAAGACTGTTCCAAAAGGTCATTACTACCCAATGGTCTTCTTTATAGAACATACTGGTTGCCTGAGTTAGTATCTTGCCAAATTGCACTTGTTATATAAATAGATTATGAAGTGTTTAACGTTTTTTGAGGTTTTGAATTGTATTGTACTTACATAATCAAATGTACAGTATCTCCTGTTACAAGCAAAATACAAAAAGCTTCTGTTTTTTTAGATTATAGCTTTTTTATTATTCTGTTTTTATAATTAACCCTTCAAAACATACTAATATGCTTTTTCTTGGCCTTTTATAATATTAATTATAGTATCTAAAATAATTTTTAAATCAAGAAGAACAGACCAGTTTTCTATATAAAAAATATCATGTTTAATACGATTAACAATCTCCTCATCGTATTTTACTTCTCCTCTATATCCTTTTATCTGGGCTAAACCTGTTATGCCAGGTTTTACTGCATGGCGAAATACAAAATTATACTTATCTATCTTTTTTGCATAATCTTTGGTGTATGATATCATATGAGGTCTAGGACCAACTACAGACATATCACCTAGTAAAACATTAAAAAACTGTGGAAGTTCATCAATACTAGTTCTTCTCATGAAACGCCCTATTCGGGTTACCCTAATATCTTCTTTTTTAACCTGATCAAGCTCGACATGTTTCTTATATCTCATAGATCTAAACTTATAACATATAAACTCCTTATAGTTAATTCCATTTCGTTTTTGACTATAAATTAATGGCCCCTTGGATTCTAATTTAATAAATATGAAAAGTAATGGAGTTATCCAGGATAAAATTAATATGATAATTAAAATAGAGAAAATAATATCAAATCCTCTTTTAATAGTTCTATTAACTGCGCTATTTAATGATATCTCTGGAATTGATAATACTGGTAAATATTCATAATAATCTGTTGTCAATCTTTTAGAATAAATACGTTGTGAACTTGGGATAAATTTTAACACACAATAATTCTGATCTACATACTTCACGTATTCATTCATAATGTCGTCTGAAATTTCATCAATAGCACAATAAATCTCGTCAACCTCCTCTTCTTCCAAAAAATCAAAGCTATCTTTTATGGACTTTGAAAGTGTATCAGAAAACACCCCTAATACTTGATAACCCAAGTCTTTTTTTTCCTCAAAAATGGCCTTAAGTTGATTAGCACTTTTATTATTACCTATGATAATAACCCTTCTATTATTACCTCCCAAATATGATCGATATCTTTTTAAAGCATAGTATGATATTACTTTAATTATTCCAACTGTAGAAATAACAATAATAATGAAGTAAAGTGGTTCTTTACCAGAAAAAAGGTTGATCCTTAGAACTCCTAAATATGCATATATAAGTATTAGGATTACCGTTGCCTGGCGAAACAAAAGCGAAATAATTGTAATAGCTTTTGTAAATCGATATACTTCATAAAAATCGAGTAAATATGCTGATACTAGCCAGATTGTCCCCAAAAAGACATAGAATTGATTAGAAACAATACTACTTAAAAGGTAGTAAGAGGAGATAAATAAAATAATCAGATCTATAACAATAAGTATTGGCCTAATTAAGTATGAATATCCCCCTCTTTTGTGATGCATTGGTTATTAAGAATAAGACGAAAAATCTTTATGATCGCTTTTCTGAAGTTCTTCTTTAGAAAACCCTTTAAAATATTCAAGTGTTAGTTTCATTCCCTCTGACCTGCCCATTTTGGGTTCCCAGTTTAATATTTCTTTAGCCTTAGTAATATCCGGTTGTCGTTGCAACGGATCATCAACTGGTAGTGGTTTATAGATTACTTTTTGATCTGTTTCTGTAAGTCTTACTATTTCTTCGGCAAATTCTTTAATAGTGACCTCATCAGGATTACCGATATTAACTGGGTAAACATAGTCACTAAGAAGCAACTTATAAATCCCTTCTACTTGATCGTCGACATAACAAAAAGATCGTGTTTGCATACCATCTCCAAATATTGTTAAATCTTCTCCTCTTAATGCTTGTCCGATAAATGCCGGTACTACACGGCCATCATTTAACCTCATCCTAGGACCATAGGTGTTAAAAATACGCACTATTCTTGTTTCAACTCCATGATAGGTATGGTATGCCATTGTTATTGATTCCTGAAAGCGTTTTGCTTCATCATATACTCCTCTAGGGCCAATTGTATTAACATTACCATAATATTCTTCATTTTGAGGGTGTACTTGAGGATCTCCATATACTTCACTTGTCGATGCTATTAAGATTCTCGCGTTTTTCTCTTTTGCCAGTCCTAAAAGGTTGTGTGTGCCTAAAGATCCAACTTTTAATGTCTGAATAGGTATTTTAAGATAATCTATCGGACTTGCTGGTGAAGCAAAATGTAATATATAATCGAGTTCACCTGGTACATGAACAAATTTGGTAACATCATGATTATAAAACTCAAACTGTTTTAATTTAAATAGATGTTCTATATTTTTTATATCCCCTGTAATCAAGTTATCCATGGCAATCACATGAAACCCCTCTTTGATAAATCTATCACAAAGATGAGAACCTAAAAAACCCGCTGCTCCTGTAATTAAAACTTTTTGCATTTTATAATATTATATCTTTTCTACCAATAGAAAAATAAGAAACTCCTTCTTTTTCGACATCACTAATGTCATATAAGTTCCTACCATCAAAAATAACATTCTCTTTTAGGCTATCTTTTATTTTCTTGAAATCAGGAGTTCTAAAAATACTCCATTCTGTACAAATAATCAATGCATCAGTATTATCAAGTGCTTCATACATTGTTTTTGAAAATTGAATTCTATCCTCATATTTTCTTTTAACATTATCCATTGCTTCAGGATCAAATGCTTTAACCTTAGCTCCTGCATTTAATAATTCATCGATAAGATATAATGCTGGTGCTTCTCTTATATCATCGGTTTCTGGTTTAAAAGCCAGACCCCAGACAGCAAAAGTTTTATCATCCAAATCATTATCAAAATATGTTTTTATTTTTGGGAGTAATGCTGTTTTCTGCTTTTGGTTCACTTTAATTACTGAATCTAAAATCTGAAAGTCGTAGTCTACATCTTTTCCTGATTTATGAAGCGCTTTTACATCTTTTGGAAAACATGAACCTCCATATCCGATACCTGGAAACAAAAACCTTTTCCCAATCCTTGAATCTGTTCCCATTCCTCTTCTTACTTTATCTACATCTGCACCAACTTTCTCGCAATAATTAGCAATCTCATTCATGAATGTAATTTTTGCTGCCAGAAACGAATTAGCTGCATATTTAGTAAGTTCTGCAGACTTCTCATCCATTATGATAATTGGGTTACCTGATCTAACAAAAGGTTTATAAAGTTTTTCCATTAGTTCTGTTGCTCTTTGAGAGCTAGATCCTACCACAATTCTTTCTGGTTTCAAAAAATCATCTACCGCAAACCCTTCTCTTAAAAACTCTGGATTCGAGACAACGTCAAAATCGCATTTTGCATTTTTTGCAATAACTTCCTGTACTTTTTCTGCTGTACCTACAGGTACTGTACTTTTATCTACAATAACTTTATATTCTGTAATTCTTTTTCCTATGTCATCTGCTACACCCAAAACATAAGATAAATCAGCCGAACCATCTTCATCTTCAGGAGTTGGTAATGCTAAAAATATAATTTCTCCATGCTCTAAGCCTTCTTCCAAAGATGTCGAAAAAGTAAGCCTGCCTGCTTTTATATTTCTATCAAAAAGTACATCAAGGTGTGGTTCATAAATAGGCACTTCACCATTTCGCATTTTCTGAACTTTTTGTTCATTTATATCAACACAAACTACTTCATTACCAGTTTCTGCTAAACATGTTCCTGTAACCAAACCTACATATCCGGTACCTATTACTGATATTCTCATTTATCTTTTTTACTCTTTTTTACTTTTGGTTTTAAATTTTCTTTCATAGCATCTACCTTTCTTTTAAATAAAATTTTTTGCTTTAAAGAGGTAAAATTATAATTAAACCTAAAAAAAATAAAACTCAAAATTATTACGCTAACCAACAACACTATAAATAATAGTAAATTCTTGGTAGTACTCCCCAAAATAATAAATAATACTACAAATATTAAATTAAAACCACCTATTAAATAACTAGCCTGTTTATGAGATAGACCCCAGTAATCTATAAGAACATGATGTGTATGATTTCGATCAGGTGAAAAAGGACTTTTCTTATTTGCAATTCGTATCGTAAAAACTCTGGCCGTGTCAAAAAGTGGTACGATAAGAATACTTATTGCAATTAATGGGATGTTTTCCAGAAAAAAAGGTAACTCAGCTGAGGAAGAAGGCTTTAAAGCTAAAAATTTCAATGTCATTATACTGATAATAAAACCAATAATTAATGAACCCGTATCTCCCATAAATATCTTTTTATTTGCTGATACATTATATCCAAAGAACGCGAGTAAACATGCATTTAAACTTATCGTAATCAGCGCATAGAAATATTCTTTAGTGAGATAAAAAATTGTGGTATAAATGATCAAAATTACAATTCCAACAATCGAAGCTAATCCATCTATCCCATCAATAAGATTATATGAATTTATTATAGTAACCATAATAAAAACGGCTATAAGAAAATAAATGTAATACGGTATTTCTTCTATATTAAAAAATCCATTAAGAGAATGTATGGTAAAGCTATCACTTACTACAACAAAAGATACTGCTAGAAACTGGGCTATTAATTTTGAACCAGGGGATAAAACTACTAAATCATCTTTAAGACCAATAATAAACAAAATTGTAAGGCCAGGGATGATATGTATAATTTCACTATTTGTGTCCCAACTACTAATAAAGAATAGACCTATAATCAATGTATAGTAAAACGCTACTCCTCCTAAACTTGGTGTTTGTACTTTATGAGAACTTCTATTATTAGGAGCATCCATTAACCTTTTGTATGAGACAACCCCAATAATTTTGGGTATTGTTAAATATGTCAACAAGAATGACCCTATAAAAATTAATATTGCTGTTTCTAGAAAATTCAATTAAGTATAGCTTTTGAAAATATGGTAAAAATAGAGAAAGTTTTTATATTAAAATTTAATCCTTAATAAACATCATCATTTTTTTTGCCAAATTCTTTCTATCAAAGTCTGTAGTTAGTTTCTGAAAATTTTGAGTATTGGTATTTTTTGTTTTCAATACCTCTATTTTATTCAAAAATTCTTTTTCATTTTCCGGTTCAAAAGCTTCTCCTATACTATATTGTTCCACCAATTTTTTTGCTTCTCCCTCAACTCCTAATAAAATTGGTTTATGCATAGCACTTAACTCAAATATTTTTGATGGTAAGACATGTTTAAAAGTATCTGATTTTTTAAGATTTACAAGAGCTATATCAATAATTGAAATATAGCCTGCAACTTGTTTTTTAGATACTGAAGGTAACATAGTAACATTATCTAGTTTTAATGAATCTTTGATTTTTAACAACTCCTCTTTTTTAGCTCCATCTCCCAAGAAAAGAAAATGTATTTGTTTGTCTTTAATCTTTTTTGCACAATACAAAATAAAATCCAAGGCGTGTGCCATACCATGAGTACCGATATATCCAATTATAATTTTATCTTCAAGTTTTAATCTTTTTAATATTTTCTTATCTTTTTCAACAGGAGTAAATAATGTTGTATTAACTCCATTCTTAATTATTTCTATTTTTGATGCATTAATTTTGTGTTTCTCACATAAGATTTCTTTAAACGAATCTGTTACCACTACAATTTTATATGCTTTATTGTACATTTTTTTCTCTAGAAACTCAAAATATTTTATTGCGGGGTTTGTTTTCATAGCACCGACAGCTTTTATTGATTCTGGCCATAAATCTCTAACCTCCATAATCCATTTCTTTCGTTTCCAAAACGCTAACCACCTGCCAGAAATTGCTGTAAAAAACTGTGGTGATGTTGCCACAATAAGATCTGTTTTAATAAATAATCCTACAAGAAAAGAGCTGATCATAAAACTTACATAATCAAGAATTCTTTTTAAAAACCCTTTATTAGCACTGATGTATGTCCATACACGAATAACTTTTATGCCTTCAATAATCTCTTTTTGAAATAATTTATTTTTGTATCCCCCAAACACCTTTCCTTTTGGAAAATTTGGAGCACAAGTAATCACGGTAACATCTATACCGTCCTTTACCCATTCTTTGCAATGCTCGTATGTTCTGGTCGCAGGTGCATTAACTTCGGGAGGGAAGTTATCAGTTAAAAAAAGTAACTTCATTTTGCTAATTTATAAATCTATTCTGGTTGATAAGGTAGTATTGAAATATACTTTTATTTTTTTTGCTTTCTTAGTACTATTAAAACCTAGGCAATATTGATATTCTTCTTCTTTAATAACAACCTCATTACCTTTAAAATGAATGGTTACTCCATTATTTATCAACTCGATTTTGTTATTTAAAATACGTATTTCTTTTACATCAGGATGAAAATGAAAAAATGCTACTTGTTCTTCATCAACTTTTTTAGAAATTATATCTTCTATCTGTATTATGTTAGTTTCATGAGTCGAAAATCTTCTTGTATGAATAATCCCCAAATTCTTATATCCATTATGAGCGGCTTCAATTGTATTGTCTATCTCTTTTAACTTGATGATTTTTGCTCTCTTCGCTACTCTAAATCCATCCCAAACTTTTGTTTGGTCTTGATTTCCTATTTTCACAGTATTATGATATGAAGTACCTCGTTCTTTTAATCTTCTATCATTTTTCTCATAAGTAGAGATTCCTGGGTCTACAAGTATTGGCTTACTCCTTACATATAACTCAAAATTAAAAGTATCAGAATGGGCATGACCAGGTTGATAATCTGGCCCGATATTACCAACATCTATAAATAATTCATAGTTTTTACTTCTAAACATTCGATATCCAGAAGCTCTAAGCTTTTCTTTTTTTCTTTCTAATCCTATTTCTTCTGCAAATTGAAATAATTGGTCCGATTCTGGAGCAATCTTATATGCACTATCATTTACCATTGGGATAACTCCATTACAAAAAGTAATCTCTTCTAACCAAGAACGCATAAGTGATGCTTTTCCTTTTAAGAATAAAAGTAGGTTATCTTCCTGCCATTTATTTAATTGAATAAGACGAATACAATCTAGTATACGATGAAATAAAATCTGATGATACATAGGTGATAATTCAAAATGCGCACCATCACTTAAGATTTGTTCGGTAAGCTCTTCAGTTAGAATTTGCTTTGCCTTTTTATATAAACTTTCATCTTTAAAATAATATGCTCCAAACAATAAGGAATATCCATTTTCTAATAAATGGTTTCCGAGCAGATGATATTCTAGGTTATGAATTAAAGTCTCGTAATGATTATATAATGTTTGATTAATTTTGACCTCTGAGATTTTATTTTTGGATAAAAATTTAATCCAATTGATACCTCTCAGAGAAATAGGGTAAGGTTCTTTTCCATCCTTTAAATTGCTTTCGTTTTCTATATAATCATTAATTAATTTTAAACCTTCGCCAGCAGAACAATCTTTTTGATTTAAAAAATCAAAATAATTCAAATTATAGGTCCAAAGTTTTCCAAAGTCGGCATAATTCCAATTTATTTTATCTGTAAACTGGTGAGGCAAATTAAGAAACGTAAACCTATTCTCTTTTATAAAACTATTGGTGTATAAAAATGAATCATGCCAATTTAAAGGATGAATTTCTTTTTTTAATTCCTTTACATAAATTCTTTTAAAAAACTTATTACGAATCAAATAATATAACTGATAATAAATCTGCTTGAATTTAAGGTGTTTTACGGTCTGTAGGAGCAGTTTTATTTTATTTCTATCCATTTTCCTTGTTTAAGAGATTCGATTGCTGCAAACGAAGCTCTTGTAGTATTTACTATCTCATCAAAAGAAATAATTGGATTCCCTCCTTTTTGTTGTTGTTCGATAAGTTCATTAAATTGATTATAATGTCCTTTATCTTGTTTGGATGAGGTATTTCTTCCTCCCTTAAAGCCAAATGCTTTTAACTTTCTCCAATTATCCATAATCAAAGTACGTTCTTGAGAGTATATCTCTACTCTTTCTTTAGAATAGGCTTTACTTCCATTTGCAAAATAATTGATCACTGCATTGGTTCCATTTTCATATCTTAATAGAATACTTGCGTTATCTGTATTTTCTTCTGGATTAGCTCCCATTGCATTCATACAAACTGCTGTTATTTTGCTACCTGCAAAGTATGTACAGAGATCAATATAATGACATGCTTCACCAATGATTCTTCCTCCACCAACTTCCATATCATGAACCCAAACATCAGCAGGGATAAAACCAGCATTCATTGTAGCAACGATATTAATTGGTGTCTTGTCGTTTCCTAAAAGCTTTTTCATCTTTTTTGCCAAGGGAGCAAAACGTCTATTAAATCCAACAGAAACATTTACATTTTGTGTATTATATTCTGCAATGATATCTTCTAATTCTGAATTAGTAAGCGCTAATGGTTTCTCTACAAAAACACTTTTAGAAGCTTTAAGGCTTTCCAAAACCATTGAAGCATGCATATTGTGTTGTGTAGTAATCAATACTAAATCAACATCATTGTCTTCTAAGATTTCTTTATAATCAGAAGTAGAATTTGCAATATTATGACGTTTGGCCATTATTGTAGAAGACAAACCACCAGAACTTGCAATATATTTTACATCAGCATTTATTTTTTTGAGGTTAGGAAGTATTGTAGAGCTTGTAAAGTTTCCTGCACCAATGATACCAATAACTCCTTTTTTACCTTCAAAAGATTTTTGAGCTATGGTCACAGTAGAAGTAGCTTCTTCTGTGCTATCATACTCAAGAATCGAAGCTATCGATCTTGAATTTTTCATATCGCCATAAATCTTTTGATACTCTTTTAAAGGTATTCGCTCTGTGATTAATGGTTTTACATCTAATGTTCCTTTGGAAATTGCTGTTAATATGGCCTCAAAGTTTCTTTTCTCTGTCCATCGTACATACCCGATCGGGTAATCATTTCCTTTTTGCTCATATTCTTCATCGTATCGTCCTGGTCCATAAGAACAAGATACCTGAAAAGAAATTTCTTTCTCATAAAAATCTGCTCTGCTTATATCTAAACCTATAACACCTACCAATATGACTCTACCTCTTTTTCTGCACATATTGGCAGACTGGGATATAATTTCATTACTCTTATTAGAAGCGGTAATAATAACGCCATCTGCACCGATTCCTTCTGTATATGATTCTACAAATTTTACCTGATCTGTACCCTCAGCAGGGTTTATGGCTATAATGCCTTTTGCTTTTGCAATTTTTACTTTCTCTGGATCAAAATCAAACCCAATAACATTACATCCATTAGCAAGCAATAATTCTGCAGTAACAAGACCTATAAGTCCTAAACCCACCACAACCATAGTTTCTCCAAAAGTTGGATTTAATAATCGTATTCCTTGCAAACCAATAGAACCTATTACGGTAAAAGCGGCTTCTTCATCTGTTACGTTACCAGGGATTTTAGCTACTAAGTTTTTGGGAACATTTACATATTCTACATGATTACCATTAGAGGCTACTCTATCACCCACCTTAAACTCTGTAACTCCTCTACCTACAGCAACAACTTCACCAACGTTACAATACCCTAAGGGCAATGGTTGGTTCAACTTATTAAAAACTGCATCCATTGTAGGTTTAAGCCCGTCTGTCTTTACTTTGTCTAAAACCATCTTAACCTTATCTGGTTGCTGGCGTGCTTTCTGAATAAAATTTGCCTTACCAAATTCTACTAACATCCTCTCGGTTCCTAACGAAACTAATGATTTGGTGGTTTTGATAAGCACATGTCCTGATTTAACCTTAGGCACTGGTACTTCTTCTAAAATCGTTTCTCCGTTTTTAAGATCTTGTATGATTTGTTTCATCTTGATTTAGTAGTCTTTTCAAAGATTTTGGCAAAATTACAGTTTAATCAAATAAACTAGTCAATTTCACTATAATAATTTTAAATTTGTTTGTTTAACTATAATTAATACCCCATCCTATTAGTATTATATTATTATCAAGTATAAACTAATTGTTTTATATCATGAAAAAAACACTATTTCAAATTTTTATTCTACTTTTTACAATATCATGTCAAAAAGATGAACTTGATCAAAAACATAACATTGATGGGTTTGTACAAAAAGGGCCTTTTATTCAAGGCGCAGAAGTTAGAATTCAGGAATTAAGTGTAGATCTAATTCCTAATGGTAAAACATATTTTACAGAAACGAATAATGATTTTGGATCATTTAGTTTAGATAATGAAATTACAGAAGGTTATACTGAATTTGTTACAACTGGATTTTATTTTAATGAAGTTACCGGGAAATTATCAAATGCACCTATTTCCTTAAGAGGTATTGGTTATGTAAATAGTTCTCAAAAATTTAATTTAAATATTCTTACAACCTTAATTGCAAAAAGAATTAAGCATTTAATTATAAACGAAAACTATTCTTTTGGTGATTCTAAAATAAAAGCACAAAAAGAGGTTTTAAAAGTTTTTTATATAGATTTTTCAGATGATACTATCCTCTCCTTTGAAGAAATGGATATCTCTGGGAATGAAATAAGCAATTCTATTTTACTTGCCGTTTCTTGTATCTTACAATATGATAATTCTGAAGCAGAGTTATCAGAACTAATTCAAAAAATAAGTTCTGATATAGAAACTGATGGTGTTTTGGATTCTGAATCTATCCTCAATGAAATTAAAAGTAATTCTATGTTATTAGACATAAATTCAATAATAACTAACTTGGAAAGCAGATATAATCATTTAGGTATACAAATTACTATTCCATCTTTTAAAAACTACATTGATAAGAATGGCGATGGAATAATAGGAATTCATGAAGTGGCTGACCCTGAATATATTTTTGATGGTACTCATGAAGATCATCAAAATACAGGTCCTTATATTGATGATATCGAGTTAACAATAAAAAGTAATACTGAAAATGCGAAAATTTATTATACTCTTGATGGACAAGACCCCACTATCAACTCAAATCTATATACGTCTCCTATAATTATTAAAGGAGATCCAGATGGTAATATGACAAAGACAACAATAAAATCATTTGCTATAGCAGAAAATTTAGAAGCAAGTAACATAATTGAGCAAACTTTTGAAATTCTATATCCAGATGTTAGGGCTCCATCATTTAATTATTTATCTGGCACTCACAATAATAGTTTGTCAATTGAATTAACTTCTCCTTTTCCTATTTATTATACTCTTGATGGCTCTACTCCAAATACCGAATCTAAGTTATACACTACCCCTATACCCATCAATTGTCTAGATTGTATTTCTGTAATAAAAGCGATGGCTAAAAGCCCTGGGCAAAGGCAAAGCATTGTATCAACAAGTATTTTTAAAATTGATGAGTCGTTTAACCCAAATGACCCAGATATCATTTTGTCAAACCTCGAAGAGGCAAAAACAAAACTTCTTGGTACTTGGATAGGTTACGTAGAAAATCCATTCATTAATAAAAGTTACGGCGTGAAAATTGTTTTTAATTCTGATAATACATACAATACCCAAGTATTAGGGAATAATGAACGTGAATACCTTACTGTAAGTTATGCAAGTGTCTTTCATTATGACGATATCTTTGAAAATGATCCTTCCTGGAGTCGATTCTATGAAATCAATACTTTATTTGATACCAATTCAAAAGTTAATGGAGAAATAAAGGTAGGTCCAAATGATATTAACATATTAGATATTCGACTTTCATTTAACAATAATTTTAAAGGTTTAAATTTGATTGCAAAATTTAAGAATGCATCCAATTTAATTTATCATTTAAGTAAATTAGAATAAATAGTCTATTGTATCTGCGATAACAGCTTTTTATAATAATATTTTCTTAGTGAATAATTGTACTCGTAAATATTATCAAGTAAACAGCTAGATAATATTGTTCAAGAAGGTTTGTTCTAAAAAAATAAAAACTAATTCAATAAAAAAGATTCTAGTTTCTTATAATCATCATTGCCATAGTAGATGTTTTTTGGCAAAAGAGTAAAATTACTCAGTATTTCTTTTTGATTATCAATTAAAAACCTGACTCCTTCTTCAATTTCAGATTTAATTCTATAATCCACAGAAAAGCCAATACAATTTTTTTTTACAATTTCTTCTAAATAAGTGTTTGAACTGCATAATATTGGAACTTTGAATGCCATACATTCATAAAGTTTATTTGGCAAAGCCAGACGATTATTTAAAGATACCTGATTACTATCATACACCAAATACATAATATCCAGTGATTTATATATTTTATGGATATCGGTAAAAGCATTGTAAGGTCCAAAATATTTTATATTATCATATTTTTTAGCATATTCCTCAACTAAGTTCTGATACAATCCTTTGCCATAAATATGAATTTCAATTTTTGGATCTTCCTTATATATCTCGAAGAGTTTAAAATACTCGTTTTTTCTTAGTAGCAATCCCACAATACCAATTACGGTTTTATTGTCTTTTGAGTAAATCTCAGATGTATTTGTTTCTAAAAATGAATGCATTAATTTATTTTCTAACACAAAAACATCCTTTTTAAAAAAATCGTTAAAATGATAACTCAGGTATTTCTTAGAACTTACTATCAATTTGTCTAAATAATTTATATACAACCATTTTTCAAAACGACAAATCATCCGATCTTTTAAGCTAGATTTAAAAACATACTCACGAAGATCAGAAATATCTGCAATAATTTTACAGTCCTTAGTTTTTCTAAAAAATAAAAACCTTGAAAAAACAAAAAGAAACAAGATGTCAAAATTGTTAACTAGAACTATATCATAGCATGTCTTATGAATTCTCATTAATCCGTTGGTAGCTAATATGTATTTAATTAGACGCTTTAAAGGTTGAGAAGCATTTGGGATTATTCCCAAGTTAATTTTATTAAGTATTGATTTTTCAATAGAAGAATCAATATTAGGAAGTGTTTTTCTTTGAAAATAAACTAAATCTACCTTATTATTTTTTGCTAAAAAATTAATGTATTTTATAAATCTAGCATCTGGTTGATGAGATATAAAAATTAAGATTTTCACTTCGTTTGGTTTTAAGATCTTGTATGATTTATTTCATCTTGATTATAAGTAGTCTTTTCAAAGATTTTGGCAAAATAACTGTCTAATCAAATAAATTAACCTGTTTCTTGCTATAATTTTACATTTGTTTAGTGAAGTTACCCTAAACTATATTTGAAAAGAGGGCCAACTTAAATAAAGTTAGGCCCTCGGTATATTTATTTACTTTTTAAGCTAATGTTATACATTAGTTATGGATCACATCAACAAATTACTCTTCGTAAAAATATTCATAAACAGCTGTTCCATTTTGAGAAGTTCTTTCTAACTTTGACGGTAGGCCAAATGAAGAAAATTCATAATCAAAAACGATTTCTTCTCCACTAGAATAAATGATCTTTTTTAAAAAAGGATTTCCTTTTCTGTTCATTACTTTTTCTATGTTAAAATCATGTACTAGTAAATAATTATTAATATCATCTCCCACATAAAAACCGTTATCTCCTTCACTATAAAAAAATTGCTTCTTATAATTATCATAATAAACGTATTCTAAATAAGATCCATCATTCTTATAACATTTTATAGGTTGTGAATTACTGTTATAAATTATAGAATCAGTTATGATGTCGTCTTCTACTCTTTTATAAATAATATGTTCTTCATTAAGATAATATTTTACTATACCTTTTAATGTTGGTTCATGATTATCACCAGTAAAATCACCTAATATAGAATCAATAATAACATCTCTATTAAAATAAAAATAGTTATGAGAATTATCAATACTCCCATCGCCAGTATCAAAAGAATCCTCAAATCTTATTATTTTATTATCTATATCATAATCGAAATAATAAGTTCTACCATCATTTGGTCGACGATTAGATTTCAACAAACCATTATCACCATAAGAATAAGAATGTGTACTTATTACACCTAGATTACTACTTTTATAAACTATACTATCCATACGTGGAATATTTTGATTATAAAACCTAAACCATTTACGAGGATTGGATATAGGTACATCCCAAGTTATTTTTTCAATCGAGGTGTAATTCGTAACTGGTGCATCATCGCTAGAACAACCTATAAATATGAAGATTAAGAAAAGTAAACCTATTATTGTTTTCATTATTATCTTTTTAAGATCATTTGTTATACACAAGTGTATGTAATATTATCACAATATGTTACCTCAAAAAAGACTTTACTTAGCTTATTTTAACAATTCTTTAATCTCAGAACGGTTGGGATAATTTATCAAAACGGCTTTATACTTGCCTTTAAAAACAAATATACTCCCTGCAGCTACACCTATAACTTTATATTTTTTAACAATCTCTTTGATATGGGTCAGTTCTCCTGCTCCTCCCAAAACTGTCATAGGGATATTGATTGCAGATCTCACCAAGTCTATCAATTTTAAATCGTATCCTTTCATCATTCCATCATTATCAATAGAATTAATCACGATCTCGCCTACTCCTAATTTTTCAAATTGTAACGCCAATTCTTTTGGATCTTTACCCGTGGTTTTTGTTCCGTTATGTGTATACACTTGATATTTTCCGAAAAGGCCTTTCTTTTTAACATCTAAGACCACTATTACACTTTGTACACCAACCGCCTTTGCAATATCAACAATCAGATTCGGATCATCTATTACTGCAGAGCTCAAAGCCACCTTTTCTGCCCCTAAATGAATAATTTTTTTGGCTTGTTCTACTGTTTTTACTCCTCCTCCATAGCAAAGCGGCATTCTAGACTCATTGGCCAAATTCTGAATCATTTGAAAATCAGGCTCTCGACCTTCTTTTGTAGCGTCAATATCGAGAACAATTAATTCATCTACTTCTTTTTCATTAAATATCTTTACAGCATTTATGGGGTCTCCCACATATTTTGAATCTTTAAACTGAACTGTCTTTACTAACCCTTTATTTCTGACTAATAAACAAGGGATTATTCGCGATCTTAACATAGTTTATAAGTTAGCAAAGTTTTTAAATAGCTGGATTCCGTTACTATGGCTTTTCTCTGGATGAAATTGCATCCCAAAAACATTATCATGATTAACAGCTGATGAGAATTCATCTCCATATTGAGTACTGGCAAGTCTATCTTCTATTGAATTGCAAGAAAAATAATACGTATGTAAAAAATAGAACCCATAATCAAAATCTATACCTTCAAAAATTTTATTTTCTTCAGTAGGCTCTATACTATTCCACCCCAAATGCGGCAGATATGGTTTTTGAGTAAATTTACTACTATCAAATTTTTTCACTTCTCCATCAATATACCCTAACCCAGCTAATTGTCCTTCTTCGCTTTTTTTTGCCAAAATCTGCATCCCAACACAAATTCCCATCACAGGAATCTTTTCTTCTAAGACCAAACGATCCAATTCTTTTTTAAAACCAGATTTAATTAATTGATCCATGGTTTCATCAAAAGCGCCAACTCCAGGTAAAATTAATTTAGTAGCATCTAGAAGCTCCTCTGGAGTATTAGCCACAAGACATTCTATATTTAATTGCTTATAGATATTTAATATCGCCTGGATATTACCTGACCCATAATTAACTATTTTAATCATCTTTTACCTCCTCTTTCTAATCCAATTAGACGCATCACTTTTGCTCCAATATTATAAATACTTTCTTGTGATTTATAATCTTTATATGTTTTATTAGGAGCATCCATATAACCTTGTAGTTCTTCTATAGATATTCCTAATTTGTTTGCTATAAATTCAAAATCTTGTTTAATTGTTTCTGGATCATAAGCTGGCTTCTTTAACTCTTCCAAAGCATCTTCTCTTGTCATTTGCCCAGTAAGTATTAAACTAGAAAACTGAACTTTACGTGTATCATACCCAAATTTTTTGGGTAACCAGTATGCTTCATAAAATCTCGTAAAACGAGATTCGAAATGTTTCTGTGGATATTTCTGATATCCAAATTTATCGACTAACTCTTGCATAGCATCATCCTTATGATAAGGAATGTAGTCTAAGGGCCTTATTAACTTTATTCCTTTTAAATATGGAAGATATACCTTATGCCATAAAATATTAGTTACTGGATAATCTTTTAATTTACCAGTACCATGCTTTTTAAAGATATCTTTTAATTGAATGGAATCTGATTGATAATACATCCACTCTAATGGGTTTCTAACACATTCTGTCGAATAATTTCCTCCTGTTAAAATATGTTTGATCTTATGCTTCGAAGCAAACTTATACATTGTTGCAAAAAAAGCATGATCCTGAGGAGTATCTATATGTGGAACACCTGATTTAAAATAAGCTAACTGTAAATCCTTTATTTCTTCCCAATTGATTACTTCGGTATATAAATCCAACCCTAATCCATCAACCAAGCGTTCTATGTTATTGACTGCAATTTGAGAATTCCAACCGGCATCAACGTGAAAAACCAAAGGGCGAAGGCCATATTTTTCTTTCATCATATACAAAAGATAAGAACTATCAATACCACCGCTCATACCCATCAAACAATCAAAATCTTTTCCTTCTCCCTCTTTTTTAATTTTAGAGACGATTTCTTTTAGTGCATTATGACCTCTTTCATCGGTATGCCAATTGGGTAAAATGTCTTTATAATAGGTGTTGCAATGGTCACAAACTCCCTTTTCATCAAAAAGAATTTTTGAATCTGTAGTATCCATCACACAGTTTGTGCAGATTTGATATTCTATTTCTGTCATTACCCTTATTTTATTTTTTTCAATATCTTTTGTTACATTAGGCAAAAATCAACAAATTAATATATTCTAACAAAGATATTTTATATATTATTTATTCAATTAATTCTGAATTCAATTGATTGTTATTCAAAACATTAATCCACTGGAAAACCATATAAAAAAACATCATTCCTGTCACACTTATAAATAATGCTCCGGAAAAAAAACTAGTGATCAAAATATTCATTAATAAACATACTGATAATCTATTTGATCTATTATAAAAGTACTTTTTAAAAAGTAACCAAAAAACAAATACGCCTATTAGACCAAAAAACATAAATACATCAAAAAATTCAAATTCAATTTTATGTTTTTCGTACTCTCCTATACCAAAAAGATAATTAAGTGTATTCCATTCATGAATCATATAATCTATAAAATCAGTCAGCATTGTGCTTCTTTTAGAAGTTAACGTTCCTAATAAACCATAGCGATTATATACATTCTCCCAAAAAGGGAACATTTTAAAAATAAGTCTCCCTATATTATTTTTAAAAAAAATAAGTCCTATTATTGCCGAAATCACGCTAAAAAATAAGATCTTTTTTTTCTTCATCACAAATATTACATGAGTGATTGATAATAAAAACAAAAATAGCAATATCGATTTTTTTCCTATTAATAACGATATTGAACTTATTATAATTAGTTTTATTAAATACCTCTTCTTTTTATTTAATACGTATTCATAATATAAAATTGAAATACAAAAAATATAGTAATATGCTGCTTCTCCATTTTTGGAAAATATACCATCATATCCAAAGCGAAGAGAATAAGGATATGATCTAAAAAATTCGATCTCGAAAAGGTATCCGATCAGTATTAAAACAGAATTAACATATATTACATTTTTAAATATTTTTACAAAATCTTGAAAATCTTGAAAATTAATTTTTGCAGATTTTATAAAGACAATAAATAAATAGATAAATATATATCTGTTAAAGTAGTAAATATTTGTTATAACGACAGTGTAATCAAAATAGCTTTTGCTTATTATATTACTAATTAAAAAAGCAAAAAACAGAATCAATCCTAACAATAACGCATAATGCTTTTCTTTTTTTTTAATAATATAATAAAGCATTATACATTCAAAAATTAATTTAATAATTCCAGCAAACCTATTTAAAGATGCATCAAAATAAATGAAAATCTTGGTAATAAGATCTGATATAAAAAACATTAGCACAAAAAGCATTAATACTTTTTGTGCTAATGTTTTATTTCTATTAATTATTTTTGAAAAACTAAGATCACCTATCATAATTCTTTATCAAAAATTATTTTTTGAATCTATAGTAATATCAATTATTACTCAGTTTATGGATCAATATTTGTATCCATTTAATTTTTCTTGTCAGTAGCATTTAATACATAAGTAAAATCGGCTAAACCATCATAATAAATCAATTCATAACCATTTGATCGTAACATATTATCTATTCTTTCAAAATCAAATTTTGCTCGTTTAGAGGGTACGTTTAAGCCATCAAACTCTACACAAACTTGTTTTGGAAAAATTTTGTCATCAAGCATCTTTTTAATTACCTCGATTTCGGCTCCTTCTATGTCAAGTTTTAATAGTTCTATTTGATTGATTTTATATTTATTTATAATATCACTTAAAGTTAAAGCATTAACCTTAATGTGTTCATACTCATCACCTTGTTTATAATCGTTTTGAAAATTAACCAAAGAATGCGATACATTAGCTTTATTTACTGGTAAATAAAAATTTAATGTAGTATTCTCTGTCCATAAAGCAAACTTTTCTAAAACCAATTGATCCTTGTTAACCCCAGTAAGATCATACATTTCTAGTAGGTGGTCATTTTCCTTATTTACTTGATCAACACCACTGTTACCATTTTCAATTTGTTCAATAATTTTATCATAATGATCAATTGCTCTTGGCGTAGGATCTAACATGATAATAGTTGCATTATATTTTTTAGCAAATTCAATATCAAATGAAATATCTTCACCAACACCACAACTTATTATTGTTGAATTCTTAAGGGTTGGTCTATCAATAAATACCTTTTCTCCATAGTCGGTACCTAATTTTATTGTTGTATGCTTATTATTTAGCACAATTTTTGGTCGGTAGTACTTATATTTTATTTTACCAACTATTGCCCTAAACACACCGTTTATTCCTTTGTTTTTAATTCTTAATACAATGTTTTTCAAGTTCATAATTAGTTAGTTATTCATTGATATAGTTAAAATAAAATTAAGCTCTAATTAAATTTATAATTTGGTAATACAGTATTATATAAAATAAAATAATGGTAGTAATAATGTTCTTTTTTAAAAAAACAAATTTTAAAAAATTAAATGATTTGTGATTTTTAAACATTAGATTGAAATTTTCTTCGAGATTTGGGTCATTTTTCAACATATTAATCCTCATTTTAAAGATATATTTAGGATAATATTCATACATCATAATCTTTTCAACGTCCTCATTATTTTTACTCGAAACTTTTTTATCTAAATATTTTCTATACAATTCAAAAAACTCTTTCATGTATATATCACTGAAATTTGTTTTTTGATCAAAATCTGAATTATCCTTTTTGCATGCTATAATTTTTTCATTTATGATTGAAAAATTATTTCCTTTAAGCAATACATTAAAAACTACATGAAGATGCGCAAAATTTCCTGTAAAACTTCCACTGGATTCAATATATTCTGATTTGATAACATAAGAAGATAAAAGTCTAAACTGTAAAATTGTCTTCTTCAAAAAAACCTCTAAACTATAATCTTTGGCTGTTGATCTAAACTTTTTTGTGTTTTCTGGCGGAAGCTTATCAAAACCAAAAGCTTTACAAAAAAGCAAATCTGTTTTTTTATCTTCAATGGAATCTAAAATTAAATCCAAACCGTGTTCTATAATAAAATCGTCATCACCTATTAGCATTGTATATTTCCCAATAGTTCTTTTGAAACACAACTCAAAATTTCTCTCCCACCCTAAATTTTCCGAATTTTTATAATACCGAATTGGTAACCCTTGGTTTATATATTTTTCTACAACCTCAGAGGTTTGATCAGTACTTGCATTATCACAAATTAAAATATCAATTTTTTCAGTATACTGATTTTTCAATCTTTTTAGATTTTCATCAAGAAAAGTACATCTATTAAATGTTGGAATTGCAATTGTTAAGATTTTATCTTGCAAAGGTGCTTTTATATCATCCATATTTACTAATATAAAATTTAAATGATTTGTTTTAAATACTCGGTAATCCCGTTAATTGGTTCTCTAAAAGAGGCAGTGTTCAAATCATCATTTTTTAAGTAATCATTCTGAAATTTATCCTTGTAATCTATATTCTTTAAGCCAATTTTTAACAATTGGTTCATTTCAAAAAAACTAAATATTTGAGTAGCTAAATCCTTTAACCTCATCCCATTTCCATAAGTCATTTCAAAAACCCCATTAGTATCTTTAATTAAAAGATCATAAATCGAAGCAGTTACATCATCATAGTGATGATATTCTCGAATTTGCTCTCCAGATGTCATCTGAAATTCTGTTTTATTCTTAATTGCAGAAAAAATTTGTCCTAAAAACATAAACTCATTAGGGTAATCTTTACCATACAAAGTATGCAGTCTAAAATGAGTTATCCTATGTTTATCCTGAACTAGCTCTTCAATTCTACTTGATAGCTTTATTTTACTATTAACATAATTATTATTAGAAGAACCCATCTTCTCAAATATAGTTCCGAAAGTTACAATTCTAGCATTGTATTTTTTAAGAGCTTCAATAATGTTTAATGGCAAATCATAATTTATTTTTAGTATTTGTTCATTTGAAATATTTGGATTTAAAATTGCCGCTGGAATGAATATTATAGAATTTTCAGAAATTTCTTTTTCAAAAAAATCATGTATTAATTCTTGCGCATCAACCCCAACCCAATATTTATACGTTTCCCTATATATATCAATTATATTATGATTTACATATTTTTCTTTTATAGATTGCGATAATTTTGATGAGGCTCCAACAATAAATATATTTCTCTTCAATTTCGAATTATCAATTTTCATTAACCAACTTTATAGCTTAATATTTTTTTCACAAAGCCCTTTCTCTAAACTTATACAACCAGAACTTATTTTAAATTTGTTCTATATTTTTCTTGAGATATAGTTTTATTGCTGACGTTTTTAGTCTGCTAAAAAATATTCTTCTATTTGTTTAAAAGAAATCTCTCTTGCATCTTCACCATTCATAAAAGCCTTATTCCATTGAACTGTCTTTTCTAAGGTTGTAGAGATATCCCATCTTGGGAACCATTTTAATTCGTTTTTTGCTTTTGAACAATCTAACTTTAAATAATTTGCTTCATGAAAGTCATTACTAGGAGTAATAGAATATGAGGCTTGATCACCCCACATACCACATAGTTCACTAACAATCCATTCTACATTTCTTGAATTTGATTCATCCGGTCCAAAATTCCAGGCGTCACAATATTTTTTTTCGCCTCTAGATGCTTTCTCAATTAAAGTTAAATACCCGTACAAACATTCTAAAACATGTTGCCAAGGTCTTATTGCTTTAGGGTTTCTAATTTCTATTTTTTTATTATCAATAATAGACCTTATAAAGTCTGGTATTAATCTATCATCTGACCAATCTCCGCCACCAATAACATTTCCAGCTCTAGCTGATGCTAGTGCCATTTTATGGCTCTCAAAATTTTCAGGATTAAAGAAGGAGCTTCTATACGATGATGTAACTAATTCTGAACACGCCTTACTGCTTGAATAAGGATCCTTACCTCCCATCGCTTCATTTTCTCTATAACCCCAATGCCACTCTCTATTTTCATAGCACTTATCTGTAGTTACATTAACAGTAACTTTAACACCACCGACCTCTCTAATAACTTCGAGTAGATTAATGGTTCCCATCACATTTACTTCATAGGTTTCCATTGGTTTTCTATATGATTCTCTAACCAATGGTTGTGCGGCCATGTGTATTACGATATCCGGTTTTATTTTATTTACTACATCAAATAATTTTGAATGATCTCGAATATCTCCTATATACGATGTTACTAGTTCATTAATTTTAGCACTTTCAAATAAATTTGGTTTTGTATAAGGGTCCAATGCGTATCCATACACATCTGCTCCTAATTTACTAAGAATTAAACTCATCCAAGACCCCTTAAATCCAGTATGTCCTGTGATTAGAATTTTTTTTCCTTTGTAATAGCCTTTAAAAAGGTCCTGATATGTTACCATTTTTTCCAAGGAGCATTATTTGTTGAAACCATCTTTTCTAATTGATTTTTATCTCTTAACGTATCCATTGGTTTCCAAAAACCTTTATGTTTATAAGCAAATAACTCTCCGTCCTTTGCCAAATTTTCAAGAGGTTTTCTTTCAAAAATAGATTCATCATCATCTATGTAATCAAGAACTTCTGGGTTACAAACAAAAAAGCCTCCATTTATCCATGCTCCATCTCCTTTTGGTTTTTCTAAAAATTGTGTAACCTCATTATTATCTTTAATAATTAAAGCACCAAACCTACCTTCTGGTTGAACTGAAGTCATGGTAATAGCTCCCGAGTGGGATTTATGGTAGGAAACTAATTCTTTAATATTTACATCAGACACACCATCACCGTATGTTAACATAAAAGGTTCGTTTCCTATATAATCTTTAGCTCTTAAAACTCGACCTCCAGTTAAGGTGTTTAGTCCTGTGTCTAATAATGTTATTTTCCATGGCTCTGCATTAATTTTATGTATCTCAGTCTTATTCTCTGATAAATCAACTGTAATATCAGATTGATGAATAAAATAGTTCATAAAATATTCCTTAACGATATACCCTTTATATCCTAATAGAATAACAAAATCATTATAGCCATGATGAGAATAACTTTTCATAATATGCCATAAAATTGGCTTCCCTCCAATTTCAACCATTGGTTTAGGTTTAAGATGGGTTTCTTCAGAAATCCTTGTTCCTAAACCTCCTGCTAATATTAGTACTTTCATTCTAAAAGCTTTTTTAAGTTTTATCTGTATTGTAAAAAAATATTTTTGTTATTTTTCAATGGCTTTTGCCATGTTTTTTGCCATGTTTTCAATAGTACAAAAATTTGTATAATATTCATATGCAAATTCTCCTAATTTTCTAGTATACTCAATATCATTACTTGTTTTAAGTAAGATTTGTTCTAATGATTTTACATTATCATCGCAAAAAAAACCATTTTTTTCATGCTTAATATTTGTTTTCTCGCCTCCACTTATGGCATTTCTTTTAGTAACAAAAGGAACACCAAACCCAAAACTTTGGAGTACTGCTAAACCTGCTTGACCATAGGACACAGAAACTATAGCCTTTTTGTAAAAATCAATTAACTTATCTGTATCATCTACTCTTCCGACAAAAACAACTCTTTTATCCAAATGCAAATCACTTACTAAGTTTTTTAAATACCCTTCCTCTTCTCCATCGCCCACAAAAACCAAGCTAATATCTTTTGCTATATTGTTTTTTATATTATCAAAAGCCTTTATTAAAACATCATTTTGTTTTCTTTTGTTTAGACTTCCCACAAACAATATCATGTTTTTATTTTCATGTAAATAACATTTTTCTCGCTTTCCTACATCAAAAGTATTATTTGCTACAAATAGTTTATTCTTATCAACACCAAGCTTAACAAAGCTTTCTTTTGCATCTTCTGTGTACAGAATGCTACTGTATTTTTTATTGGTTAAATATAATCTTATTTTATTAGCTATTTTATTGTCTGTAACCCATGCTCCCCACCAGATAAACTTTGTTCTTCTTTTATGAATATACATTGTGATTAAATTATTTATCCAACGAATATCAAACATTGAAATAATTGCATCATAATGATCTTTTCTAACTTCAGAAAGAACTTTTGGTTGAATATAAAAAGGCCCTATCTTTCTCTTTTTACATATGATTTCATTGTAACGATCATCTTCAGTAACAGTATGTGTTCCGGAATGCAAAATTGTTACCTCATAATCTTTAGATAATTCGTTATACAATGCTTTTCTATAATGTAAAATGGTGTTTTGTAGTATTAGAACCTTTTTCACTTATTTATTTTTTTGCTTACAAGAATTACAGAGTCAATAATTTGGCAAAGATAATTATTCGTATGTTTAATAATAGGGTTTATTAATTCAACTTTAAGATTCTTTTTTTGAATAAATATAATATCATAATTAATGCTGTAATTATATATCCAACCAACCAAGATATTGATAAAGAACTCGCCTCTTTATAAAAAGAGAACATTATCCAAGCAATCAAAAGCAAAATCGATTGTCGAATAAGTTTAAATATAAAAATCATTCCCGTTTTTGACTTTGAGATATAAACATGTTCTAGCACACCTATAACACTCATTGGTATACAGGAAAAAACTAAGATAGTCAACACCTTTTCTCCTCCCTCAAAACTTTCTCCATATAATCTGAAAACAAAGGAAGAGAAAACAGAAATCAAAATAGAAAATACTAGTGTTATCCCAATATTGAATATCAAATTGAGTTTTAATATCTTATTATAATTTTTGACATCATTCTCTTGATTGGATAAAAAAGAAAGAAGTACATTAGAAATAGCTCCTGGTAGAAAAAGAATCATTTGGGCCCATTGATTAGCTGAGTTAAATATTCCTACTTCTCCATAATTTGTTTTATACAGCAAAAGATAAATTAATAGCCAATTAGTAACAGAATATACCCCTTCACTTAATGCCAATGGATAACTGAATTTTAGCATTTTCTTTATATAATCAATTGACACTTTACTATCTCTTTGATCAATTCCTAGTTTAAGAACTTCTTTATTAATTAATTTTCTATTCAGAAACCAATTAAAGATAAGACCAAGTGTTAATCCAACAAGAGCACCATTCAAACCTCCAAAATACGTTGTTATAATCATTACCGGAAATGAAAACAGGCCAACGATAACATTAACTCTTGCCATTTTTTTAAATGCTTCTAAACCGCCCAAAACGCCAATTTGGTATACATTCATTGCATTAAAAAATAGAAAAACCCCAGATATTCTCAAAGGAATTATTAAATTCTCAGATTCAAGAATATATTTAGAAATTAATGGGGAAAAAATAATAATCAGTATTCCCAAAAAAGAACCTGTAAACAAAGTTATTTTATTTGCCGCCAAAATGACCTTTCCTATTTCAGGCAAATTATTTTTCTTTTTATCGGCTATGTATTTAGTTACTGTTAAGCCTAGTCCAAAAGTCGCCATTAGGCTAAATACAGATAATGTAGTTTTGATAACAGATAACTCTCCAAAACTAAAATTTCCTAAAAATCTAGCAATAAATATAGAAGACAACAGGGATAAGCCTTTTACAACAACATTTCCAAAAACCGCCCAAAAAGCTCCCTTTACAAATCTGTTTATAATAGAATCATCAAAACGAAACTTTGATATTATGGATTTAATTTTCAATGTAAGTTCTTAAAACGTTATTTTTTAGTATCATAATTCAAGAGTTTGAAAATTTTTAAATTTCCTTTTCTATCAGAGAATGTTATTTTAGAATCTAATAATGTTGAATGAAGAATATAACTTTTGCTTTTCACCTTAATAGAACTACTTGTGTTACTATCTATTTCCACAATCTTTAGAGTACCATCATAACTAGAAGTCAGTATTCTATTTTTAGAAACTTTAGAAATTGATGAAATAATATTATCATGAATTTTTATTGAATTTATAAAAGACAAGTCCTTTAGGTTTAAGAATAGAATATTTCCGTCAATATCACCAACAACTATTTTATCATCCAAAATTTTTATAGAACTTAGATTATTTGCCTTTATTCTTATTTCTTTTCTCTTTTCTCTTTTATTAATATTCCAAACTATTACTTTGTTATCATTACCAATTGTAACTGCATATTTTCCATCCAGAGTAATATCAAAAGACCTTATAATGTCATTATGACTTCCCAAAAGAGTGGGTTTGCAAAATTCATCTTTTATATCCATCAGCATTATCTTACCGTCATGACCAACACTTATCAGCAATGTCGTATTGGGTACAAATTTAACTTTATTAACATCATCAACATGCAGCTTTATAGTTTTAAGTAAATTTCTATTATTAATATCCCAAATATCTACATCTCCAGAATAAGAAGCAGTGGCTAAAAAATGTTCATTACTATCAAAATCCATAGATTTAATTCCACCATTTTTTCTTGAAAAAATAAGAGTTCTCTTTTGAGGATTTAATAAGTTCTCCAGGTATATAGTTTGATTATTATAACTCAATCTTGCAAAATAGTGATTCTTACTATAGCTGAATGTTCTAATACTAAAATTTTCTTTATATTTTTTTATTAATTCAACCTCTATACTTTCTTGAGAAAAAAGAAAAGTAGATAAGCAGATAAGTAATATAGTTAGTTTATATTTTTCCAACTCAAACCCTTATTAATTAAACAAAAAAAGAAGCAAAAAAAGACAATTCCGTGTTGTCTAACTAAAATTGATTCAAATGACATAGCAGAAATTAAGCATATAATAAAGACCACTATACTTTTATTATATGTTTTTTTATACTGAATAAACAATTTTCTAATTAACAAAAATAGAATAGAGAACAGAAGTAAGCCACCTGTTAATAACGATTCCAAAAATTGATTGTGAGCATTATAGCCTTCATCAATTCCTTCGTCAAATCCATTAATATAATATGAACGCTCCAACTCAATTTGTTTATCTCCTATACCATGTCCAAAATAAGGAGACTCCAATACTGCATATAAGGTAGATTTCCATATTTCAAATCGAACTCCTAATGATTCTAAACTATTTCTATTAATCAACTTTTCAAATACATCATTTATTGTAAAGATCAAATCAAATCTTATAAAAAAAATTATAAAAAGTATTGCAATAACACTAGCATAAATTATTAGACTTCTATTTTTTCTTAATTTAAAAAACCTTAAAACAAAAGAGGATAAATAGAAAAAAATGGTTACACATAAAGATAATATTGCTGATCTACTTTTTAGGAAAAAAACAGATAAAACAAAAATCAATAATAAAGTAGTTTTGACAACAGTTTTTAATATGTAATACTTTCCTTTAACATTAAAATATTCTATTAATAGTACAAAAGAAAAGACTAAATACATCGCAAAATAAGTTGGATGAATATCAATTATTTCTGTAAAATAAAAAGACCCTTTTGTAAGAGGTAAAGGATCCTTTGTATAAATAGCAAATAAATAACAGATGAATAGTGCAACAATATTTGATATTACAAAACTATATATTACCGATTTTAAAACCTTAATAGTTATTTCCTTTGATAACTGCATAAATATTAAAGGAAATAGAATGAATGCTAACAGACTTCCTATCTTTTTAAAACCAACATATGCGTTTTCTGAATATAATATTGATATTGAAAGAAAAAGAAAATATAAAATTAATAATCCTCCTTCTTGCCAAATAAACGAAAAACCTCTTCTTTCAATTATAGAAAAAAAAAGAGTAAATATTGCCAAAACCATTATTGAAATGGAATTAACATTGAAAACAAAAGCAAATGGAATAGTTGCAGATACTACAGAAAATAATATATATATAATTTTATCCAATTTCATCAACCTTTATTTAGCAAGATTTTGGTTGTTAACTTTATAAATACCGAAAATACTGTTGCCAGAATTATAAATACAGTGAACATATCTAATCCTGATCCTCTAAATAGTACTAGAGTTGTTTGATAAAAATATAATAAAGGAATGAAGTTTATTATATCTCCATCTACGATTAGTGATCTTATATTTAAATAGACTGAATTAAGAATTATAAAAAATAGAAAGCCTACAAAAATTCCAAAAAAATGGAAATTCCAAAACATTTCAGATTGAAAACTGATAGGCCAAGAACCTCCTTTACTTCTATAATTTGATGAAACAGTAACTGTATAATGATGGATAATACTCCTTGGTTTAAAAGAAACCATTCTCCTTGGTATAAAAATAAAAAATGGTTTTATTAATGTTTCTCCATATGTTATTTTTTCTGGGTCTTTGAGTATAGTTTGAATCGCATTATTCGAATGAAAATAAGTATATGAAATTTCTAGATTATTCATAAATGCAGGGATGAATTCCTTGGATTGAATATAATCAAAGACATAACCATTTGCCTCCAAAAAACTTTTAGGTTTATATCCTCCATATCCTCTAAAAATTGACATCGCTAAGATTAATTGTAATAACAAAAGGATAGAAAAAGACAATAGTGCTACTTTTTTCAAGTTTAACTTCACTTTAAAATTTCTTGATTCGAGAAGTAAAATCGGTAATAATAGAAATATAGAATTTCTCTTATTCTCCCAAGATATTGCAGAAAAGAAGGCTATAATAATCAAATACCCAATTAATCTTTTTGTTAAACTAGGAAATCTAGAAAAACATACAATAATAATTAAAATCCCTAATGTTTTTGGAATTATAGAAAAATCTCCATCCCCTCCTAAAAAATCCAAGCTAAGATCGAAATAAGAAAACGCTAAGACTATCGTCAATCCAATAAGAATTAGTACTCCGTTAGAATACTTTTTGAAATCGCATATCAGTTTAAATCTTGAAAAAAATTTAATCTGCCTAGACAGAAAAAAACTAGCTATAATTGCAAAATTGATAAGGTTAAAGTAGCCTATTACCAACCCATAATTTTCCCAGCTTTGATAAGGAATTAATACATAATCAAACACCAAACCCTGTTTAAAAACTATACTACCAAACAAGAAATTTAGATTTATATATGATACAGCTATAAAAGATGGAGAAAGAAGAAAAATATTTCGTTTTTCTTCTTTTAGACAAAAAAGAATACCAAAAATTAATATCTGGATCGTAGCGTAGTTATAAAAAGAATAGGAAAGTGCAAAACTATGACTTAAAAACAAAGGCACAATACTTACCAAAAGATAAATCCCTAATAAACTTAAAACGTTTTTATTTAATAAGTATGTTTTCAAATTTGTTTTTTTCTTAAATATAGTATCATCTACATTAATGTCGGTTACTACTATTGTAGCATAATTTAGTCAAATGTTTTATTAAAATTAACATCTTTAATAACCAAATATTTTAAATCATTTGTTGTTTGATTGTGAATCTCAATTTTAATAGTTTTAAAAGAGTTCATCTTAGTTTTTAAAGAACGTAATGCAATATAAATATTATTCCCAGATGACATTGGTATACTGTGATCCCCTATGGATGTGTATTTCCTTTTTAAGTCTTTCTTCGTTTCTAAAAATTGAACATGACTATCAATAGGATAAAAATAATATCCTATCCCAAATTCAGAAATCAAATCAGGATTTAATCCTTTATTCATTTTTACAACTACAGAATACTCATCCTTTCTAATATTAAAAACTTTAACCTCTTTTATTTTTAAACTATCATTAATCAAAAAATTTCCTTTGAAAATGGTTTGTCCTTGATTTGCAATAGCATTTGAATATATGTAATCCTCTGGCTCATTATATTTAGTAATTGTTTTCTCACCCGTTATACCTTTATTTTTAAGATCTTTAACCAGCGATTCAGACACCTTTGTAGCCCCCTTGTAATTAAGATGTTTTGGATCCCAAAAACATGTCATGTCTAAACCTAAATCATCAAACTTCTGATTGTAATCAATATAAATTAGATCATTTGCCTTACAAACTTCATTTGTATTCTTATATGCTTGTAAATAATAATCTTTGTTATATTTATAGAAAAGCGTAGGAGCTCTTGTAACAATTATTCTTATTTTGTTAAGCTTACATAACTCTACAAATTTCTTGAAATACTTTAAATTTTCATCGTCAAAAGAATGTGTTAAAGGAAGTCTTTTTATTCCTTCTTTTACTTCTTCTGAAGTTACTTTTGTTTTCACAAGCTTATACCCTAAAAACCTATTTTTGATATGAGTATATTCTAGATTTTTTTCTATTAATTCTATATTACCCCAATTATTATGATTTCTTACGAAAGGAAGCAATGCATTTATTTTATTCTTAAAAGATTTAAATTGTTGATTGGTAGCTTTTAGTTTTCCTAAAGATAGTTTTTGACCATCTAGATTTTCAAATTTAAACCCCAATCTATTTTCTTCAGACAAATCAGGTATGTCTAAAGTATATGCTTCTAAAACAATAGTCTTTGGGGATTGATATTTCAAGATTTCTAATAAATTATAATAACTTTGTTTAATGTTCTGTAACGCAGTTGCAAGATTATATGACTTTATTTTTAAAGAACCGTTTATTACTAATGGATTAAAACTACTGTAACTTAAAGAACTTCCCATAAAAACGAGATCTAAAGTGTTTTTAGGTTCTTTATAAAAATCATTCCACACTCCAACTCCTCTTCTGGTTTCAGAAAAAATTGGTCCTAAATGATTTGCGAAAAAACAAATGATAATCGTAAAGAAAACACACTTAAAAAAGATTTTTCTTATCATACTCAAAATTGAAAATAAATAAACTGAGAGTCATCATATTCTCCATAAACGCCAAAAATCAAAATTGCTAAAACAGCAAGAATATATGTTCCCCACCTAAAGACAAACCCTTGTTTTTGTAATACTTTATATAAATTCTTTCTATTATGTATGAATTCAATAATTACCAATATGAAAATACAGATAAAAGTCGTTTTTATATTAAAAAAATCGATCTCAGAATTTTTAAAATCGAAACTATATTCTTTAATAATTAATGCCTTCTTAAAAATTAACAATGCATCATTAAAGGAATTAGCTCTAAAAAAAACCCAAGAAACACAAACAATAAAAAAAGTAACAAATACAAAAAATAGTTTATTAGCAAAGTTCATAACTCCAAGTCCTAATTTCAGAAAAAAGATTTTTCTGAAATTGGAAGATAGTTTTTCTAAGACTATAATTACTCCATGGATAATTCCCCAAGAAACAAAGGTCCATGCAGCGCCATGCCATATTCCACTAATTAAAAACACCAGAAAAAGGTTAAAATACATTCTTTTATTACCTTTTTTACTCCCTCCTAAAGGAATATATACATAATCTCTGAACCACGTGGATAATGATATATGCCAACGCCTCCAAAATTCTGTGAGCGATTTGGAAAAATATGGTGTCTTAAAATTCTTCATTAAATCAAAGCCCATTGTCCTAGATATACCAATTGCAATGTCAGAATATGCAGAAAAATCGCAATAAATCTGAAAAGCAAAAAGTATTGTGGCATATACATAATAAAGACTATTATAGTTTTCAACGTTATTATATACTTCATTTACAACTATTGCAGCTCTATCCGCAATAATCATCTTCTTTATTAAACCCCAACAAATAAGTAATAAACCACTTTTGAATTTACTGTAATCAAAGTAATGCTTTTCTGAAAATTGAGGAAGTAAATTAGAAGCTCTTTCAATTGGACCAGCTACTAATTGCGGAAAAAAAGAAACAAAGGCAAAAAAGTTTATTACATTTTTTGTGGGTTTTATTTTATCTCGATAAATATCAATTGTATAACTTAAAGTTTGAAATGTATAAAAACTAATTCCAACCGGTAGAACGATATGTAAAGTAGAAACTTCAAGATTTGTCCCAAAAAGCTTAAAGGCGTCTACAAAAGATATTACAAAAAAATTAAAATACTTAAAAAAAAACAAAAACCCTAGATTAACAAATATACTAGTCGAAACTAATATTTTTTTCTGCTTTTCTAGCTTAGTTTTTGAAATAGCAAGGCCCAAAATATAATCTATTAAAGAACTAAAAACTATAAGTCCAAGAAATCTCCAATCCCACCAAGCATAGAAAAAATAACTAGAAAACAATAAAAATAGGTTTCTAACTTTTAAGTTAGATGAAAGTGTCCAATAAGTAATAATAACTATCGGGAAAAAAATTGCAAAATCTAACGAATTAAAGAGCATATTTTTAGTAAAATTTTAAAGAAGCTTTACTATATAATCAGTTCTAACTATTATTGATTTATATTAGGCTACTTTATAATTCCACAAAAATCCAATACGACTTTACTTTTGTCAGACGTTATTGTTTTAAACTCTTTATGGGCCACTAAGTATACTATAATATCAGCATTTTCTGCTGCTTCCATATAATTTGTTAGCTTAAAAACCTTATGTTCAGAGATATTAGGTTCAACAATAAAATATTCTTCATTATTAGCATTCTGTAATACTTTTTGCGCTATATATTTTGCAGGTGATTCTCTTAAATCATCAATATTTGGTTTAAATGCTAACCCCATCAATGCGATACTTGGTTTTCGTCCATGCTCAATCTCAAACTCGAGTTTAGCCGTTTTTACTTTTTCTGCACACCAAAATGACTTATAATTATTTATTTCTCTAGCTTTTCCTATAATCTGAGACTCCATTGGGTAGTCTGCTACTATAAAATATGGATCAACCGCTATACAATGTCCTCCTACTCCACATCCAGGTTGTAAAATATTTACTCTGGGATGCTTATTTGCTAATTCTATCAATTCCCAAACATTAATGTCTGCTTTGTCACAAATAAGCGATAATTCATTTGCAAATGCAATCTGAACATCTCTGGAAGAATTCTCTACCAACTTACACATTTCTGCAGTTCTTGCATTGGTTTCGTGTAAATCTCCTTGAATAAACTGTCTATAAAAGGCTAATGCTTTTGTAGTTGATTTCTCATCAACACCTCCAATAACCCTATCATTATGCACTAACTCATACATCACATTTCCTGGAAGAACACGCTCTGGGCAATATGCTATATTTAATTTACCTTTTAAATCCGGACGCTCTTCATAAATCAAATTCATCATTTTCTCAGTAGTACCAATAGGAGAGGTAGATTCGATAATATATAAATCATCATCTTTTAATAATGGAATTACTCCTCTGGTAGCGGCTTCCACAAACGAAATATCAGGTTCGTTTTTTCCTTTAAACGGAGTTGGAACTACGATTAAATATGTATCAGCAACAACTGGAGATGTTGCTGCTTTCAAATATCCTTCTTTTACAGCATTTGCAACCGCTTCATCCAGATCAGGCTCTACAATGTGAATCTTACCTTCGTTTATAGTTTCTACAACTTTAGGATTAATGTCAACCCCATGAACATATGTATTATTTTTTGCAATTAACGCAGCTGTTGGGAGACCAATATACCCCAAACCAATCATCACTACACTTGGTTTATTATCCATTATTAATTTTTTGAAATATATTCTACTATTCTTTTACATGCTTTTCCATCTCCATATGGGTTATGAAGTTTACTCATACCTTCATATGAATTTTTATCCTGTAAAAGCTTCTTTGCTTCTGATATTATGCTATTCTTATTTGTTCCTACTAAAATTACCGTTCCCGCTTCAACTGCTTCTGGTCTTTCAGTAGTGTCTCTCATAACTAAAACCGGTTTTCCCAAACTTGGAGCCTCTTCCTGTACGCCTCCACTGTCAGTAATAATTAAATATGATTGATTCATCAACCATACAAACGCCGGGTAAGAAAGTGGTGCAATTAATTTAATGTTATCCACTTTATCCAAAAGTTCATATACTGGCTTTTGAACATTTGGATTTAAATGTACAGGGTAAATAATTTGTGTTTCTGGATGATCCGCGGCAATTTGTTTTAAAGCTTCACAAATATTAATAAATCCTTGACCATGATTTTCTCTTCTATGCCCTGTAACGAGAATCAGTTTTTTATCAACCTCAACAATCTTTTTAAGTTGTTCTACTTCCTTATCTTCAAATCTATCTTTATTAACCTTCTCAACACTAAATTTTAGTGCATCTATAACTGTATTACCCGTTATCAATATTGAATCAGAAGATTTATTCTCATTAATCAAATTCTGTCTTGACGTTTCTGTAGGAGAAAAATGAATATCAGAAACTACTCCCGTAACACACCTATTCATTTCTTCTGGAAATGGAGATTTCATATTAAACGTTCTTAAGCCAGCTTCAACATGACAAACTTTAGCACCAGAATAAAAGGCGGCTAAGCTAGAAGCCATCGTGGTTGTTGTGTCTCCATGAACATATACATAATCAGGTTGAAACTCTTCAAGAATTGGTTTCAGATCAATAATAATGTCTGCAGTGAGTGTATACAAGTTCTGGTTAGGTTTCATCAAATTAAGATCATAATCAGGAGTGATCTCAAAAAATGATAACACTTGATCTAACATTTCCCGATGTTGTGCCGTAATACAGACTCTTGTTTCAAAAATATCTGAATGTTTTTGAAACTCTTTAACTAATGGAGCCATCTTGATAGCTTCGGGTCTTGTTCCAAAAACAATTAAGTTTTTTTTCATCGAATACTTGAATATAAATTTATTAAAGAATTCTTCCAATCCAGAATATCTAAATCAAAAGCGCTATTTAATTTTTGCTTACTCAAAATACTATATTTTGGTCTTCGTGCAAAAGTAGGGTAATTATCGGTTTTTTTAAGTATTATAGTATCAAGTTTCCCTGATACTCTTAAAATTTCCTTAGCAAAATCATACCAAGTAGCTTCACTAAGGTTACTGAAATGATAAATACCATACTTTTGATTGTTATTAATAATCAAATCCAGGACAAACTTAGCAAGATCATTTGCATTCGTTGGCGTTCCCATCTCTGAAGTAACAATAGTTAATTGTTTTTCTGTTTCAGATTTTTTCAAAATCGTTTTAAAAAAATTATGCCCAAATTCAGAATACAACCACGAGGTTCTAATAATAAAATACTTTTCTGCAATTTGTTGAATGCTTTGTTCTCCTGCCAATTTTGATTTTCCATATTCATTAATAGGATTCGGAATATCCTCCTCTGTATATGGCATTTTTTTCTCACCATCAAAAATATAATCCGTAGATATGTGAATCAGAGTACTTTTTTTTTCTTCACATATAAAAGCCAAGTTTTTTACCCCTTCTGCATTTACTAAGAATGCTTTATCAGGTTCCTTTTCTGCCTGTTCAACATTGGTATAGGCAGCACAATTAATTACAAAATCAAATGATTTATCCTCAAAGAAATCACTAACCCTATCTTTTTTTGTAATATCTAATATGGTAGAGTTAGCAAAAAACAATGTTAATTTTGGGTATTCATTTTTAATTTTATCTATACATTGCCCTAGTTGACCTCCAGATCCAGTTACTAAAACATTAATTATATTAGATGATGTATTCATTTATTATCCCTGTAATTGTGTTTTTATTATTTATCATAATTCATCAAATATTTATTTAATGAAATCATAACCAATGTCAAAAATAAAACACTCACTAATAAGATTGGTGTCAAAACAATTTTTTTACTAAAAAAGTCACTTACCAATGCTCCTTTGTTAGGGAATTCAGAAATGATATTAACAGTATTCTTTGTATTTGCTTTCTCCTTATTTAATTTAATTTTTTCATTCTTCAATTTTTGTGCTTGATTAAGCAATTCAATTTCTGAAGATTGATAAGGTTTATTTTCAGCCAAGTTAATACTTGTTGCACCATCAGGCTTTTTAGCTTCTAAAATTTTTATCTTTTTATAGAATTCTTGTAAATCATCAATCTCTTTTTTTTGTTGTTCTATAATTGAGTCTCCAAGAGCAATATTGTAATCATTAATCTCCTTCTGAAGTTTGAAATATTCATTGTTTTCTATAGATGTAACAATTGCTTTTTGACATTTTTTTGCAATTTCTGGGGATGTCGTTTCTATTTCAATCTTATGAAATTTAGCATTGATGTCATTAAAGTTTTTTAAATAATATTCATAATCCACTTGTTGTTGAGATATTGAATCTAATTCGCCAATAAATTCACTGAATTGTTTTATTCTCTGTGTTTCGTCAGAAAATGATTCTATAGTCACTTTATTAATATATAATGCTTCTTTTTCATCAATATGAAAAGCTTCTGCCAAAGCTTTATTTTCTTGCTGTATTGCCAATTGATTGTAAAATTCAATATTATTGTATAATTGTTGAACACTATTAAAATTAGGTTCTATAATCATCGAAGATCTATATGTTGGTTGAGCAATATGATCTAAATATCCTCCTATTGCTAAGCCTATAAATCCAACCGTAATAAATTTTAAAAAATGTCCTCTTATAAATTTGAGGAACAAAATTGATAGGTGAAAAATACTTTTAAATATGTCTCCAATAAGCTTAAAGAATCTATTAATCATAGTTCCTATAAGGTGAAATAATTGCCCCAAATCAATTTCTTCCGAAGTATGTTCTTTCATCGTCGTAGGTTAACTTTATTTTAGGAATTAAACCATTCCTTAATTGATAAATTTTTAAAAACCAAAACTGAAAATCCAATAGATTCAAAATACACAGAGATACTCTAAAAAGAGTTCTTAGCTTTTGAGAATTAATTGAAAAAAGTGACGATAGGGTAGGAAAAACGTCAACTATAAAATACAATTACTTGTATCTATTTTAACTGTTATTTAGTCTGTTTCTTTTCACTTAAAAAAGAAAGCGGCGGCAATTTAATGAAAGAAAAATGGTTCTGAAACGTTTTTATAAAACTTAACATTTCACTAACAAATACCAATTATTCTCTTAATAATTTAAGATTATGCATTTTTTAAATCTGTTAAAAACGGTAGACAACCATCTTTTTCTGACAATTGAATTATTGAGGAATCTAATCTCCAATCAATATTAAGATCCGGGTCATTATACATAATCCCAGATTCTGAAGATTTATGATAGTAATTATCACATTTATAAGCAAATATTGCACTTTCACTCAATGTTACAAATCCGTGAGCAAATCCTCTTGGAACAAATAATTGAAAATTATTTTGATCATTTAATAGGATTGCAAAGTGTTTTTTATAGGTTTTGGAATCTGGTCTTAGGTCCACAGCAACATCCAACACTTCACCCCTGATCACTCTAACCAATTTTGCCTGTGCATAGGCACCTGTCTGAAAATGTAATCCTCTAAGAGTTCCTTTTCTAGAAATCGACTGATTATCCTGAACAAAATTTACATTATATCCAGAGATTTCCTCGAATTTTTTTTTATTAAAGCTTTCAAAAAAAGACCCTCTGCTGTCCTCAAAAACATTAGGTTTAATTACAAAACACCCCTCAATAAAAGTTGATTGAATTTCCATATTTAATCTAATTGTAATAGGTATTTACCATAACCGCTTTTGATAAGAGGTTTTGCCAAACGATGAAGTTGTTCTTTATCAATAAAACCTTTTTTGTACGCAATTTCTTCTATAGCTCCAATTTTAAGGCCTTGTCTTTCTTCTATTACCTGAACAAATTGACTGGCTTGCATAAGAGAGTTAAATGTTCCTGTATCCAGCCATGCTGTACCTTTATCCAGGATACTTACTTTTAACTTCCCTTTCTGCAAATATGCATTGTTAATATCTGTAATTTCTAGTTCACCACGAGAACTAGGAGTTATAGCTTTGGCAATTTTTACAACTTCATTATCATAGAAATAAATTCCTGGCACTGCATAATTAGATTTTGGAGCTTCAGGTTTTTCTTCTATAGAAGTGGCATTACCTTGGGCATCAAAATCAACAACACCATATCGTTCTGGATCTTGTACGTGATATGCATATATAATTCCTCCATCCGGATCATTATTTCTTTCTAATAATGCTTCTAAACCAGAACCATAGAATATATTGTCTCCCAGTATTAGAGCAACTTTATCCTGACCTATAAATTTTTCCCCAATAATAAAAGCTTCAGCTAATCCATTGGGGTGTTCTTGTATTGCATATTCGAATCGACATCCATAAGTAGTACCATCTCCTAATAATTTTTCGAATAACGGTAAATCTTGTGGAGTGGATATAATTAATATTTCTCTAATTCCTGCCGAAATTAATGTAGAGACCGGATAATAAATCATCGGCTTATCATAAACGGGCATCAACTGTTTACTAATTGCCAATGTAAGTGGATGTAAACGCGTTCCTGAACCTCCTGCTAGTATTATTCCTTTCATTATTGTATTTATTATCCTAAATGGATTTCTGTCTTCAATAAAAGTTGAAAGTCCAAAATAGTATTAGTTTTTATACTTTTTTAAATACCACTTAATAGTTTTCTCAATCCCCGTTTCAAAATTCTCCTCTGCTGCCCACTTTAATTCGTTTTCGATTTTAGATGCATCAATTGCGTACCTAAAGTCATGACCTGGACGATCGGTAACAAAAGTAATAAGATCTTTATAAGATGTTCCTTTACTTCTTGGTACGACTCTATCCAAAATTTTACAAATTGTAGTGGCTATATATAGATTTTCTCTTTCGTTTTTGCCTCCAATATTATAGGTTTCTCCTAATTTTCCAGTCTTTAATACCAAGTCTATGCCTTTACAATGATCTAAAACATATAACCAATCTCGTACATTTTTACCATCACCATAAATAGGAATATTTTCTTCATTAACTGCTTTTCTGATAATAGTTGGGATTAATTTTTCATCATGTTGTCTCGGTCCATAGTTGTTTGAACAGTTTGTCGTAACCACAGGCAATCCATAGGTATGAAAATAGCTTCTAACCAGCATATCTGAAGATGCTTTTGAAGCACTATATGGACTGTTAGGTGCATAGGGTGTGTTCTCATTAAAAAGACCCGTTTCACCTAATGTTCCATATACCTCATCTGTAGAAACATGCAAAAAACGAGCATGTTTATATTCTGGATCAAATTCATTTGGTGATTTCATCCAGGTTTGATAAGCGGCCTGCAATAGATTAAATGTTCCTACAATATTAGTTTCGATAAACGCTTTTGGACCAGTGATAGAATTATCAACATGGGATTCTGCGGCAAAATGGACAACGGTATCAATTTGATATTCCTTAAAAATTGTCTTAACTGTATCCCAGTCACAGATATCTCCTTCAATAAAAGCATAATCTGCCTCTTTTTTAATCTCAATATTTTTAAGATCTGCAGCATATGTTAGTTTATCAAGATTAACGATTTTTGATGTTGTATCTTTTGCGATAAGGTTTATATAATTTGACCCTATAAATCCTGCACCACCTGTTATTAAGATATTCCTCTTCATGTTATATTTAGATATACACTTCTAACAATTTCATTTCATTATTATCGCTTTCTATAGATATATTTTCAATCGTGCGAGGAATGAGTATTGTTTCACCAAATGAAATTTTTTCAGAATAGTCTATAGTACTTATTGTCCCGCTTCCTTCTACGCACATTAAAATTTTAAATGAATCTAAGCCATTATACTCTCTTTTTAGAGTGCCATCCACCTCTATTGCACCTGTCGTAAAATAAGTTCCAGAAATAAGATTATTCACCTTATTTTTATCCTTATCATACTCTAATTTAAAAGACCGATCTCCTTTAAAATCTAAGGCGTCCAATGCTAGATCAGTATGTAATTCTCTTTCATTTCCTTCACTGTCTTTTCGATCCCAATCATAAACTCTATAAGTAATATCAGATGTTTGTTGAATCTCTGCAATCAAAGATCCACCTCCTATGGCATGTATTCTTCCTGCTTTTATAAAATAGCTATCTCCTTTTGTAATAGTTTCGAAATTGAGTAATTCTGTAATTTTTCCATCTTTTAGAAACGTTTCATACTCTTCTTTGTTAGTGTCTTTGTTAAATCCAACAATTAACTTAGCATCAGCATCGGCCTGAACTACATACCACATTTCTGTTTTACCAAAAGAATCATGTCTTTTTTTTGCTAATGTATCATCTGGATGGAGTTGGATCGATAAGTCTTCTCTAGCGTCGATAAACTTAATTAATAATGGAAATTGATCTCCAAACTCTTTATATACCTTTTCTCCTAATAGTTGCGTTGGATACTCTTTGATAAGATCATCTAATCTTCTCCCTGCATATATTCCATTTGAGATCACTGAAACATTGTCATTTACAGTAGAAATCTCCCAGCTTTCACCAATATTATCGTCTATTGCAGGCTTATTAAGAATTGTTTTTAGTTTATTTCCCCCCCAAATTTTTTCTTTTAGAATAGGGTGAAATTTTAACGGGTATAGCATAAATATATTTTTTACAAAACTGTAATTATTCTTCTTCCTCAACAAAATTCTTTATAGTTCTTGATAGATATTTTAAAAAGAAAAATAACGAAACTAATAGAAAGAATAGTACTGGAACAGTAAATAACATATTATTTACCAATTTTTTCTTCCTTGAAATCACATCTCCATAATCTACAAATGAGAATATTTCCTTATCCAAAACCAAAGCCTGTTCTTGCTCGTTAATCAACTCCATTAAAAGTTCTTTCTTCTGTAATAACGAAGCAACAGAAAGCATAGGGATTTCTTGACTTGGAGAATATAAAACAACAGCTTCTCTTTCTACTTTCAAAGGAGTTTTTTTAATATTTTCCAGATAGGTATCAATAAATTCTAATGATGTTTTGTTTCTTTCTAGATCAATTTTATTTTGCTTAATAAAGAGGTTTGACACATCCCTATAATATTGATTTGATTTGATATACTTCAAAATAGAGGATACTAATTTCTCATTCTCAACGCTAACACTATTAAATTCAATACTTATTTTATGGTGTTTATAAAAATCTCTGAATTTCTCTTCTTCTATCTGATCCTCATCATATGCATTCATTATATCTTTAAAAAATTCTCTATTCTCATATCTTTTTTCAAGATTATCTAATACATCTGTTCCTTTTATAATAGGCTCTATTTTAATGTTTTTAATGTTTTTGGCATTATCAACAGTAATTCCCAATTTATCAACAAAAACATCATCTCTTAAATTGATTTTTAACTCATCGATAAAATCATATATGTATTTTGTACTATTATATTTAGGTTCAATTATTATCTCTTGTACAATATCAAATTTTGCATCTTTCCTTTGCTCTAAAAAATATCCAGCAATACCTCCCAAAATCAACAAAACTAGAAATAAAATTGCTTTTTTCTTATAAAATGTAATTACCGAAATGATCAACCTAAGAAAGTTCCTAAAACCTCCTTTTATCATGCTAAAAATCTGCATCATATCTATTTCGTCACTGTAATTTTCATTACTCATAATTGTTATCCTTCTTTAAATATTTGTTCTATTATTTTTTCAGTAATGAGGTATGTAGGTTTTACACCTGTTGTTCCTAATCCTCCTGAAGCTAATGTACTTCCTGTTTCTAATGGATTATCAGAGGCATAATATGCATATCTCACTTTAACTTTTGGGCTTATACTTCCTCTAAGTTTTGAAGCAGATTGTATTGCTTTTTGATAATGAGCTCCTTCCATTTCTAATCCGATCACATTCCAGGTTGAGTCATGAAAAAACTTTAATATATCTCTGTTCTGTAATGATGTTCCTAAAACGGTAATCATAGCTCCATCATAAATATCAATACCATGACCTTCTAATTCTTTCTTTTTTAGCTGATTTTTAAACGGGTAATTATCTGCTGTCCCTTCAAAAACGTGAGCAGAAGGTATCATAATATCTCCTTTTCCTCCCTCAAGAATACCAGCTTTACCCATAATAGAAACAGACTTGACATCCAGATGTACTTTATCACCTTCAATATTTATATAAGGTTTTAATAATTCATCCATAGTTTCATACGCTTGTTCTCCAAACGCATAGTCCATAACAACAATTACAGGTTTATTCTCATTTTCTAAATCAGCAATATGGTTTTTGTATTCACCTTCCGGGGATTGAATAGTATCAAAAATCTGAACATTAATATTTGCTCCACTTTGATCTTCGATATATGTCATTCCTTTCTGTAAAGCTAATTTCTCTACTCTAGCTCTTAATTTATCATTTTTGCTTTCGCTTAATGATTCATAAATATCAAATGTACTCTTGTTTTTTAATTCGGTCTTTAGAGCAATTGGTGCATACAATGCATTCATTACACTGTGCATGTTTGCACTTATAACATGAATCGGACGTTGAAGTAATTTAAGTTCTTCTAATTTCTTTTTTATTGAATTGGCCCAAATCTCTCCATGAATATGGTGTCCTAGCCTTTCTCTTAATACTGGACTAAAAGTGACTATTCGCTTATTGTCTTCTATCGATTCTTCTATCGCTAATTTACCTAACCAGTAAATAATCTCTAAAAAACGTTCTTTGCTTTCAGGACAAGAAAAATCATTATAAACAGAAGAAACTTCTTCAAAAGTTCTTCCTAAAATATTTGCTGTATGTGTAAGTGCTACTTCTCTTTCGGCTTTAGTTAAGTCTTTTTTTGATAGCACCGCTTTTTCTAACTTTTGCCAATCTCTGGTTACTTTTCCTTGTTCATTAATCACGACTCGATTCATAATCTTATGTGACTCTATAAACAGGAATGTAAGATGCGTAAGTATATCATAAATTTCAGACCTTCCTCTGGTAATTTCAATATTCATCTGCTCCTCATCAATACGATAGCAATTTCTTCTTCTTTTTGGAGGAACAATTGCCTTAAAATGAGAGTTTTTATACCCTTCTTCACTAGTAAGATTAATATATCGACATTCTTCAATACCAAAGGGTAAACGATCTATTACATAAAGAAGTCCATTAAGTTCTACTTTTTCTTCTGCTACAGAACCATAAATTTCGGGGCGTAGAATAAGAAGTGCTTCTCTTAATGTATCTCCAGAAACACCCATAGGCTTATAGAAACCTCTATTAAAAAGATGACGCATAGTAATGTACATGCGTTCGATCGCGCTTGAGCTTTCCTGAGCCCTTGTCCTACCTTGTAATATTAGATTTGCCATAAATTTTTCCTAGCAAATATAAGTATACTAACCGAACATTGAAATGTCATGTATAATTATGTTTCTTTTTCGTTCAAATAATGATTTAAACTATTTATCAATCATAGCGGTAAGTTTGTCTGCAATATTTCTATCATTAGACAATCTGGGAAGCTTATTTTGTCCTCCTAATTTACCAACTGATCTCATGTAGTCTTTAAAACCATCTTTAGGGACTGGGGTTATTTTTAGAGTTCTTAATATCTTCCCTTCGATCAAATCATCATAGTACGAGTTTTGCCTTCTTAGTGAATTTTCTATTTCTAATGCCAGTGCCTCGATATCAACTGGAGTTTCTTTAAACTCTATAAACCATTCATGGTATGGTAATTCAGAATTATCTGGATTAACCTGTGGTGCAACGGTAAAGTCATTAATCATTGCTCCTATGGTGTCTGCACCTTCTTTAAGGGCTTGATCTACTTCTTTTCCGATTACATGCTCTCCAAAAGCCGAAATAAAATGTTTTATTCTTCCAGAAACGATTAGCCTGTAGGGTGTCGTACAGGTAAACATTACAGTATCTCCAATATTATAAGACCATAATCCTGCAGTAGTAGAAACAAGCATTACATAATTAACACCTTTTTCGACCTCACCAATAGTTAATCTTTTAGGTTTCTCTTCAAAAAACTCTTCTGCCTTTACAAATTCATAAAACATCCCAGAATCTAACTGCAGTAGCATACCTTTTTCATTTTGCTTATCCTGAAAAGCAAAGAATCCTTCTGATGCAGGGTATAGTTCGATACCTGCAACTTTTCTTCCTATCAATTTTTCAAATGTAGCTTTATAGGGTTCAAAATTAACTCCGCCATATATGAATAATTCAAATCCTTTAAACAGGTCTCCTATAGTTTTATTCGTTTTCTGCTGTAGTTTTTCAAAATACATTTGTACCCATGGTGGTATACCACTAATCACAGTCATATTTTGATGTATTGTTTCTTCAACAATTGCATCTACCTTTTCTTCCCAATCTTCGATACAATTTGTTTCCCAGCTTGGCAATCTATTTTTTTGTAAGTACTTAGGTACATAATGTGCCACGATCCCAGAAAGTCTACCCAGCATTACTCCATTTTTTTCTTCCATCTCTGGGCTTCCCTGAAGAAATATCATTTTACCATCAACAAAATCAACTTTTCCGGTCTCTTCTATATAGCATAAAATTGCATTACGTGCTGCTCTAATATGAGTAGGCATCGAATCTTTGGTTAATGGAATATACTTGGCTCCACTTGTAGTTCCTGATGTTTTTGCAAAATATAAAGGTTTCCCCGGCCAAAGCACATCTTTTTCTCCATCTACAACTCGATTAACATATGATTTTAATTGCTCATAATCTCGTATAGGAACATTCTTTACAAAATCCGAATGTGTTTTAATATTCTGAAAATTATGATCCTTACCAAACGCAGTATTCCCAGCCACTTTTATTAAATCTTTAAAAACCTTCTCTTGGGTTTTTATCGGATTTGATGACCATTTATTAATTTTCTTGCGAATGCGCTTAGCAAATATTTTAGCTCCTAATGATTTTAAGGACATAGATAATTATTGTTCAAAATCAATAAAATTAGACGGATCAGTAGGGTATCCATCTCTCCATAATTCAAAATGTAAGTGAGGCCCTGTTGATAGTTCTCCTGTAGAACCAGCAGTAGCAATTACTTCACCGGCTTTAACTTGTTCTCCTTGTTGTTTTGTCAACGAGGCGTTATGCTTATATACTGTAAGCAAATTGTTACCGTGCTTAAGTATAATCACATGGCCCGTTTCTGCCGTCCATTCAGCAAAAATTACAGTACCAGAAGATGCTGCTTTTACTGGAGTATCTTTTAGAACTGCAACATCCACTCCATAGTGTTTTTCTGTCGCATTATACTCAGAAGTGATATTACCTTTTACCGGCGGAAATAGTGAAAAGTCTAAACTCGATTTTTCACTTTCGAACAGGCTATATCTATCTTCTTTAGATACTTCTTCACGAAGTTTAATATCTTGCTCAGAAGGTTTTAAATCAATTTCTTGTGGGTTTATTTTTTGAGACTGTATTGCAGAATCAATATCAAATTCTACTGTTTTTACATCTCCAGTCAATACTTTTTTAATTGATTTATAGTATTCTTGATTTATCATAATTCTGGATTCCAAAGAATCGGTGGTAGCAACTAATTGAGTTGCTCTTAAGTTTAATGAAGTAGAAGAATACCCGGGAATATATTCTCGAAGTGGTGTAAAAGCGATTAAAAAAGTTGTTCCTGCTACCAGAACTATCGACGTTATGGTAACCATTACAAAAACATTAAGTCTGTTAAGCTTAAAAGATATACGTTCCTCAAAAGTATCCTCATTAAGGATAACTAAGCGATACTTATTAAGCAGCTTTTTAGTAATCTTCTTCTGTTCTTTGTTCTTTTTTGCCATGGATTACATCTTCCGTAAAGAATGTTATCAAATAGGTATTATTCGCAAATATACATAATCTACAAATATCAAAATATAAGCTTTTTGATATATAAATGTTTCTTAAATAACGTATCATCAAGAACGTTTTCTCTGCTCCAAAAATTATCTAAAACACAATACAATTTAAGGAATCATCATTCTTTAATGGTTAAAGATTATATAAATTGCATCAGTTTCATCATTTCTTGCTAACTTTGTCATCTAATAGTTAAGATCATGATATTATCTAGTATAGTTTTAGGAATGATAGGTCCATGGCAAATTGCTTTAATCGTAGGAATTGTACTCCTTTTATTTGGAGGAAAAAAAATTCCCGAATTAATGAGAGGCCTAGGGAGTGGTATAAAAGAATTTAAGGATGCTTCGAAAGAAGAAGAGGAAGAAGATCCAAAAATTGATGAGAAAAAATAATTTTTCTCATCATCAAATACATACAAAAAAACCAACTCTTTTTGAGTTGGTTTTTTTGTACACACTAATCATTATCATTTATGCAACGTTGAAAAACATAAAGTCCTTATTATAGCTACATGCCAATAAATTAAGTGTTTACAAATAATTTTATATGTTTGTATCTAACACTAAACAACAATCGAATGAAAAAAATAGGTTCGTACATAGCTATTGCAGGAGCTATATCAATTCTTTTAAATTTTTTTAATTACAATCTTAAAATTCTCATATGGATTGATTCCTGGGGACTAACAACAGGATGGATAATCAGAGTTGGAATACTTGTTTTGGGATTGATTTTATTTTTTATGGGCTCTAAACAAACGAGCGAAGAACAACCTGAATAAAATATCAAGCCTTATAGATATTAGATATTTCTATAAGGCTTTTTTTTAATCCACAAGAGATAACTGTATCCTCTTTCTATTCATATCTACATCTACTACAGTAACCATTAGATGTTGATGTAATTGCACAACGGCATTTACATCGCTTATATATTCATTCGCCAGTTTTGAAATATGAATTAATCCACTTTCTTTAACTCCTATATCTACAAAACATCCAAAATTCGTAATATTATTTACAATTCCTGGTAGTTTCATTCCTGCTTTTATATCTGCTATAGTTTTTACGTTTGGATCAAATTCAAAAACTGTAACTTTCTTTCTGGGATCTACACCAGGTTTCTCTAATTCTTTAACAATATCGGTTAACGTAGGAAGCCCCACTTCGTCGGTGATATAACCCTGAAGTTTGATTTTTGAAATAGCTTCTTTATTTCCTATTAACTCAGTTACAGGAACCCCAGCGTCCTTAGCCATTTTAGAAACCAATTGATATCGTTCGGGATGAACTGCAGAGTTATCTAGTGGGTTTTTAGGACTTGTAATTCTTAAGAATGCAGCAGCTTGTTCATAAGCTTTTCCTCCTAATCTAGGCACTTTTTTTAATTCTTCGCGAGACTGTAATGCGCCATTTTCTGATCGATAAGCCACAATATTTTCTGCTAGTTTTTCTCCAATCCCTGAAACATAACTTAATAATGGAACACTAGCTGTATTTACATTAATTCCTACACTATTCACACAACTCATTACTACAGTGTCCAATTCATTTTTAAGCTTGGTTTGATCTACATCGTGCTGGTATTGTCCCACTCCAATAGATTTTGCATCAATTTTCACTAATTCTGCTAGTGGGTCTGCCAGTCGTCTGCCAATAGAAACCGCTCCACGTACAGTCACATCATAATTAGGAAATTCTGCTCGTGCTATTTTGGAGGCAGAGTATATAGAGGCGCCACTTTCATTTACCATAAAAACTTGTATAGGGTTTTCGAATGGTATTTTTTTAATAAAAGCTTCAGTTTCTCTTGCGGCAGTACCATTTCCTATTGCAATTGCTTCTATCTTATACGCATTTACAAGGGATCGTATCTTTTTAATTGCTCCTGTGACTTCTCTTTGTGGAGGATGAGGATAGATATTCTCGTTATGTAATAAATCTCCTTGCTTGTCAAGACAAACGAGTTTACAACCTGATTTAAAACCAGGGTCTAATGCTAATATCTTCTTCTGCCCTAAAGGTGATGCCAGTAATAACTGTTTTAAGTTTTGTGCAAAAACTTTAATCGCATTATCATCTGCTTTTTCTTTTGATTGATTTAATATTTCTGTAGAAATTGCAGGAGCTAATAGACGTTTATACGCATCAGAAATTGCTAAAAATACATGATCGGTACAAGCTTCAACATTGGTTCTAATCATCACATCATCTATAATATCCAATGCATCATTTTCGGGAACGGTAATTTTTACTCTTACAATTTTTTCGTTTTCAGCCCTTAGAATTGCCAGTAATCGATGTGACGGACATTTATGAAGTGGTTCCTCCCAATCAAAATACTGTTGATATTTCTGAGCTTCGTCGTCGTCTTTTTTTGCCTTGATCACGGTAGAAGCTATGGTCGCTTTACGTTGGTATAATCTTCGTAATCTATTTCGAATTTTTTCGTCCTCATTAATCCATTCTGCAATAATATCCCTAGCTCCCTGTAGTGCCAATTCTTCTGTAGAAATTTCATCGTTTAAGTATTGTGATGCTACAAAAAGAATTTCTTCTTCTTTCTGTTCTATAACAATCTTTGCTAACGGTTCTAATCCTTGTTCTTTGGCAACAGAAGCTTTAGTTTTTCTTTTTTTCTTATACGGTAAATACAGATCTTCTACTTGAGTAAGTGTATCTGCTAATAGAATTCTCTTCTCTAATTCTGGAGTTAAAGCCTCTTGTTCCCGAATTGCGGTAAGGACACTTTCTTTTCTTTTTTGAAGTACTTCAAAAGCCGTTTTATATTTTACTATTTCGCCAATAGCTACTTCATCCAGATCACCTGTCATTTCCTTACGATATCTGGAAATGAAGGGAATGGTAGCTCCATCATCTAAAAGAGAAATGGTTTTGGCAATTTGTTTTTCTGAAATAGGGATTTGTTTAGCAACAAAAGAAACAACACTCATAAAAATCATTTTTTAGCATCGCTAAATATATTATAAACCACAAAGAATTCAAAGGTGAATTAAATTCTTACCCTTACTCCTTATAAGCACTTAATTTGCATCAGGATAGAGGCCAAATTTATTCTAGTTCTATCATTTCCATTTTGGAAATCAAACTTCCATCAGTACCCATTCCTTCAATAAAAAGTCTAATGTTTTTTGTAAATGTATCTGGTATTTTAAGCGTAGCAACTCCTTTTGAGTCGAAATTTATATATGGTTGCCAATGAATTGTACCAAAATCTCTAAAAAAAGGATCCTGATAACTGGTATAGATGGGGTTGTAAAACTCTTTAATCGGTTGAAATCCTTTTTTAGTAGTATACTCAGAAAGTTTTGTTGCTAGTCCACTTGATACAGAGTTCGTATTTGAAAATGTTTTTTTACTATAAATTCTAATCACACCGTTACCGCCAACACCTCCTCCTATTCCTGAACCAAATCTATCGTAATATACATTTTCTACATCTCTGGTACGAATACTAAGTAAAACACTAATGTCTATAAGTTGTATATCATCTACATACACTACAGGTGCATTTGGATTTGAAGGAATTCCTGAAAACTCATCTGGTGGTAATCCCGAGGTTGTTCTTGTATCTGTATTAAGATTTAATCTTATTCCCACAACCTGAGTTAAATAATCTGTTATGTTGATGAAAATATCCCTTTCTTTTTCACTAATTTGTATGGGTTTTCCTTTTAAGAAATCAAAATCAACTTCTTCTTGCCTTTTTCTCCCTTGTATAATTACCTCATCTAATAATTCTGCATCATCAAAAAAATATTCTGGAATCAAAACATCTAATGCTCCTCTTTCGTTTATATTTATATTAGAAGCAGTTAAAATCAGTGGTTTTTTTAATCGATTAGATTGTATTTGAATATATGTTCCTTCCTTTACAAATTTGCCATTAGATTTTACTGCAGAAATACTAATCACTTCACCCTTCTCAGGATAAAAGTTTTTAATTGTAAATGCCCCTTCGCTGTCAACATCAATTAATCTGGAAGTATTTTTTTTGGTTGGATACAGATATACTTGTTTGATATCTTTATTCTTTGTGTTCTGAAGTTTTCCTTTTAATGTCAAGCCATTATTAAAATCATACATTTTCTTTGGCTTTTGATTAAAAATCGTATTCCAATTATACCTGCTCCACCCCTGGGTAATCAATAACAAATCCAAATCATATGCTTTTCTCCTGGTACTGTTATTAGGAAAATAATATTTTGGGTTTTCAACAAATCCTTTAATGTATGGATTAAGCAACATGGCTGAGTGTATATTATCCTGATGCATATATGATTTTGTTCCTCCCGGCAATACAGAAACACTTAGATTATATGCGATATTATCTCTTTGAGGAGCTTTTATATTAAGTAACAATGAATCATTGATGGTTTTAAGGTACGTCACTTTTATATCTGTATATGTTTCATCGATACGATTAAAAAGCAAACGCTCTAAAACAGGAGTGTTATCTTCAAAAAGCGTAACCGTATTTATACCTGAATATAATTCTTCTCTTTGTATGGATATGGCTTTACTTATTTGACCAGGAGAGAAGTTGATTGCTATCCTTTTTGAAGCATTGTTCTTATGAATCAATAAATAATAATTGTTATCTTTTAATGCATCTACCGTATTTGCATTTGTATTAAATTCTATGATTACATTATCTTTATAAAGATTATTAATACGTATTGCTATCCCTTTACTCTCTGCTTGAGGGAAAGGTACTTTTATTTCACTTTTATTATCTAATACTAAAACAGCAGTATATTTTATACCAGAGCGTGGTTTAAACTTAAATTTACCGATACCAAATTGATTAGATTTAAAAGATCCAACAACAATACCTTGGTCATCAAGTATACTACCATTATCAAAAGAAACTCCATACCCTCGATTATTAATCAATTTGAAGCCTATAGTATTTTCTGTATCAGAAACCATATACCCCCCTTCTGGTAGTAATTGAAAATCATATCCTTCTTCTTGCTGATTTGTGGTTTCATTTATAGACTTATTTACAATACTTATTTTTTGAACATAAGAGTCATCCTCTATAAAATTATTCATCCAATTTGTAGAAGCTCTTAAGTAATAGTTTCCGCTTGCCCAGGTAGAATCTATTTTTATATTTCCTTGTGTACTGCCATAATATCCCAAAAACAAACCGCTATATACTTCGTTTCCTTTATCGTCAAAGAGTTCTACATTTAGGTTTGTTGTAAATCGTGACGGAAGGTTATTTTTTCGATCATATGTATATTCTTTAAACCATATTTCTTCTCCATGAAGATATGTGCTTTTATTAAGGTGAACGTATACCGTTTCTCTTGGAATATCAAAGTATTGTGCGTTAGCTTCTTCTGGAGAAATCTGAAGGGTTTCTTGTGCTGACAATGATACTACAAACAAGAAAGAGATTACGGTAAACAACTGTCTCTTCATAATGATGATTGTGTGAAATAAACGGTACTTATTACCCAATAAGTATCAATTATCCTTTAAACCAACCGATCCAATATAATCTTAACAACACAATCTGTTTTGTTGAAATAAACAGTCACAAATTTTGACAACATATATGATGTATCCGGCATTCTAAATTCAAACAAGATACTTTAAGGGTTTACTCAAACTTTATAGATTTCATTATAGCCTCCAACTCAAACATATTGTCTCTTTTATTGATTGAAGGAGCAAATACGAAGCCTTCTAATACTACTAATCTATTATTTACTTTATCTTCTATTGCATAATTAACAAATGGGCCCGCCATAAACCTATCCTTAATCTCCCATGTTCCTTTGGTTTCAAAAGTGAATCTACCATCCAGGGTTGTCTCATATAAATATGGAGCATATGCTTCTTCCGTAATAAAATGACCCACCTCTGAAGTTGGTATTTTTATGGCGCCTATAGAATCTCTCATTTTTATAATACTAGAAACGGTGTTCGAATCTTTAGTTACAATTCCTAATGGAAGTTCGTATAGCATTAAATTCATACTTCCATTAGTCAAATCTTTACGTATCCAGAAAAAATCTTCTTCTTCTATTGCAATACGATAAGCTGTAGGAATCTTAAGTGTAATTCCTAGTTTTTCCTTTAATTGAGGGATTTTCTCAAGTGATTTCTGTATTCTACTCTGTTTTTCTAGAGTTTCTGTGGATTTAAATCTTGAAACGATCGTTTCTTGATGTTCTCTAATCAATGAAATAATATCAGCATCACTCGAACCAGAAATCACAACACCCAGTTGAGGAGTTGCAAATTTATTGTTCAATACTCCGTACTTTCTTTCTTCTCCTTTTCCTTTTTTGATCCATAAAAAGGTACGATTTTTTCTTGCTAAACCAGAAAATGCAGCCATTGGCATTTGTCTCATCGAAAATAAAGGTTCCTGTTGAGGTAATCCAGGTACTTCTGCACCCAAATATTTACGTATTGTATCCCCAACATTACTTTTCCATAAATCATTCTCAATAACAACAGAGAGTTCATTTATTTTTCCTACAGAGTGAGCCATGGCTCCCTGATTCTTTGTTTTTTTGTCTTTTTTGGTCTCTGTACAACTAATGATACAAAGCAGGCAAATAATTGCAAGCGATAATTTCCTCATAAAGTGATGATATTTGCGGTTATGATTTCGAAAGTTTCAATGTCATACCTGGTTTTATACCACTACCGCTAATATCGTTCCAATTTTTAAGATTTTCTACAGAAATACCTTTAAATTTTTGTGAAATACTCCATAAGGTATCTCCAGTCTTTACCGTATAAGATGCCGAACTGCTACTTACTGCCCTGGTTGTGGGCTTAGAAGTTGTTGTTTTGGTTCGACTTACAACTGGTCTTCGAGGGTAAACAGTAAGACGTTGCCCAATTCTTAGATTATTGCTACGTAAACCATTCCATTTTTTTAACTGACTTACTCTAACTCCGTATCTCCTTGCAATTTTTCCTAAATAATCACCACTACGAACTCTGTATCGAATTCTATCACTAGCTTCAGAGTATTTTGGAAGCGGTTTTTCACGTTTATCAAAGTCAGCTTTGGCTAATGCATAGATTTGATCTTCATTAGATACAAAAGGGCCTATTTTATCCAAAGGTAAACGTAATACATAATCTTCATCTTTGATATACGGAATAATGTCCAACTTATATGAAGGGTTTAAAAACTGTAATTCTTCGATATCAATATTTACATATTCAGAAACCTGATCCAGGGTAATCATATGTTTTACTTTAATTGTATCGGTTTCAAAATAGGTTACTTCTGGTTTTCTTGGTTTAAAACCGTGTTTGTCTGCATATTCAAAAATATACATGGTAGCTAAAAAGGCCGGTAGGTAACCTGCGGTCTCTCTAGGAAGGTTATGTCTAATATTCCAGTAATTTTTATATCCTCCACTACGTCTAATTGCTTTGGTAACATTACCTGGTCCAGAGTTATATGATGCTAAAGCAAGATCCCAATCTCCAAAAACTTTATATAGATTAGCAAGATATTTACATGCAGCTTTGGTCGACATAATAGGGTCCATACGTTCATCTACATAAGAGCTAACTTCTAAACCAAACATTTTACCTGTACCAAACATAAATTGCCATAAACCTGTTGCTCCAACTCTCGATTTTGCTCTTGGTTTTAAAGCCGATTCTACAATAGCCAGGTATTTTATTTCTAATGGAATATTTTGATTGTCTAATTCCTGTTCAAAAAGAGGAAAATAAAATTCGCTCAAGGCCATTAAACGTCCTAAATGCTCATGACGGTTTTTTAAATATCTTTTAATTACACTTTCTAAAGAAGGATTATATTCTACATTAAAAGGGGTCCTGGCATTTAATTCTGCCAATCTCGCTTTTAATGTATCTGTAGGCAGGTCTACATATTCTACTGGCTCATATGCTAACTCTGTAACTGATTTATAAATAGTATCAAAAAGACTTGAGTTATACAATTCTTGTTTCCAGATAGAATCCAACTCTGACATTCTGGGGTGATCCTTCGCTGCGTAGATTACACTATCCTTTGCACTGGTCGATGTTAGGGTAGTTATTTGCATCTCTCCACTCGTTTTGATCACTTTGGTGGTATCTACCACTCTAATTGTATCTTGTTTCAAAGTCAGATTTTCTTTCAGCAAAATCTCCTTAGCATTTTCAGATTTTGACTGTTCCTGAGGTGGTGTTTCTTGTCCAAATATTGAAACTGAAACCAATAGAAAAGAAAGAAATAATGTGCGATAGTTGTTCATTTTACAAATTCGTTTATTGAAATTGTTTAAAGTTTATAGTTCTTAGAAATTTTGGGGCTATCAATATTGTTACTCATCTTAATTAATGACTATAATAAACATTAATTAACATGTTATCAACAATTACTGCAGCGAAAATCGTATTTTTTTTCTAAACCGCAAAAAATCAGAGCGTTAAAAACACAAAAAAACCGGTTAAAATGTCCGGTTTTTCATAATTTTTTCAAAAAATAAGTGTTTTCTTACACGTTTAGTGGATTTTTCTTATTTTTCTATTGCAGCTATTCCTGGCAATGTTTTTCCTTCTAAACTTTCTAACATTGCTCCTCCTCCTGTAGAAACATAGCTTACTTTATCGCCAAAACCAAACTGTTTTACAGCAGCAACAGAATCACCACCTCCTACAAGAGAGAATGCTCCTTTTTCTGTAGCTTCTGCTATAGAATGTCCTAAGGCAATCGTTCCCTTGGCAAAATTTTCCATCTCAAAAACACCTAATGGTCCATTCCATAAAATAGTTTTCGATTGTAATATTACCTCATGAAAATTCTTCATCGTTTCTGGACCTGCATCAAGCCCTTGCCATCCGTTAGGTATCATATCCACATCCATTACTGCAGTATTTGCATTGTTGTCAAAGGCATCTGCTCCTAATACATCTACGGGTAAATGAATCTGAACTCCTTTTTCTTTTGCTTTTTTTAGAATTTCTAGAGCAAGCTCTTGCTTATCATCCTCACATATAGAATCTCCTATTTGCCCTCCTTTTGCTTTAATAAATGTATATGTCATTCCACCGCCAACGATAAGGTGATCTACTTTATCGAGGATATTTTCGATAATTGTAATCTTTGAAGATACTTTTGACCCTCCTAGAACAGCAGTTACCGGTTTTTCTCCACTTCTTAACACTTTATCAATACTTTCTATCTCTTTTGCCAATAAGCTACCAAAGCATTTGTTTTCTGGAAAAAACTGTGCTACGATAGTAGTTGACGCATGTGCTCTATGAGCAGTCCCAAACGCATCATTAACATAAATATCACCTAACTTAGATAATTGTTCTGCAAAACCAACATCTCCTTGTGTTTCGTTTGGATGAAATCTTAAATTTTCTAGCAATAATACTTCTCCAGAGTTTAGTGCAGCAACTGCATCCTCTGCTTCTTGTCCAACACAATTCGCTACGTACTTAACCTGAACCCCTAAAACATCTGCTACCTCATCTACGATATGTCGCAAAGAAAATTCGTCTTGTACTCCTTTAGGTCTCCCCAGATGAGACATAAGAATTGCGCTACCACCATCTTCCAATACTTTAATTATTGTAGGTTTTGCTGCTTGAATCCTTGTATCGTCTGTTACTTCAAATTTTTCATTAAGGGGTACATTAAAATCTACTCGAATTAATGCTTTTTTATCTTCAAAATTAAAATCGTTGATTGTCTTCATCTTACTGGATTGGTATTAAGCAAACGAAAATAATTCTATTTCGTTAAAAACATCAAAATCTAACAGAAAAATTACGCTAAACCGAATACAAACTTTCACTTTTATCATTTTTTTACAAAAAGGGCTTTTTAAATAAAAAAATCGTATTGTTTTTGGCTATTAAACTTAAAGCAGATTTGAAAACTCTACTTATTGAAAAACTACAATGTTGAGAATAGTTATTTTATTTCAAATGCTGAAGATATCTTAATATTTCCAGCATTTGAAACTTTGTTAAAACCTCAAACTACTTATTTTCAGTTTACATTCTTTTTAAACATGTTCTAATTTTGAATTCATACTTGTCAAATCGTACTTCTTTTTTTCTTATCCACTATATTTGCCTATGCTTTTCTCTAAAATATTAGGATTAAAACATGTCAAAAGCTATTTGACTACAAGTGCTGATCGCAGCAGGATTCCTCATGCACAGCTTTTTGTAGGCCCTAATGGCAGTGGCACTCTACCCATGGCTATTGCATATGCACAATATGTATTATGTCAAAATCAGAATGGAGAAAATACAGAGGGTAACCCTGCATGTAATATAAAATTTGATCATCTTGCACACCCAGATCTTCATTTTGTATATCCAGTAGCTGTAAATGATAAGGTAAAAAAGCACCCCGTATCAGATCATTTTGCCGAAGAATGGAGAAGTTTTGTAAACGAGAATCCTTATGGAAGTATTTTTGATTGGTATCTTTCTTTGGGAATAGAAAAAAAGCAAGGGCAAATAGGTGTTGATGAAGCTTTGGAAGTTGTAAAGAAACTTTCGCTAAAAAGCTACGAAGGAGGATATAAGATTATGCTTATCTGGATGGCGGATAAAATGAATATTGCTGCTTCTAATAAACTCCTTAAATTAATAGAGGAGCCTCCAGAAAAAACAATATTTATTCTCATTACCGAAGATGAAGAACAACTGATACAGACCATTCGATCAAGATGTCAGGTAGTACACTTTCCTCCTTTGGGAGAACAAGTGATCAAAGATGCTCTTCTGGAAAATGAAAATATCTCTGATAGTGATGCTCTAAAAATCGCACACCAAGCTAATGGAGACTATAGTAAAGCATTACATCTACTACATCACGATGGTGGAGATGATCAGTTTGAAGAGTGGTTTATACAATGGGTTCGTACTGCTTTTAAAGCCAAAGGAAACAAATCTGCAGTTAATGACCTCATCACTTGGAGTGAGTCTATCGCAGGAACCGGAAGAGAAACACAAAAGAAATTTCTGAAGTATTGTATTGATTTTTTTAGGCAAGCTATGCTTTTAAATTATGGTGCAGAAGATCTTGTATTCTTAGAACCCAATACCAGCGGTTTTAAATTAAAGAATTTTGCTCCTTTTATACATGGATCAAATATAATGGATATCTGTAATGAGTTACAGGATGCTGCATATCATATAGAGCGAAATGGGAATGCAAAAATTATTCTCACAGACCTCTCTATAAAACTTACTCGATTGCTTCACAAAAAAGCTAGCTAACACAAATAATGTAAAGTATTAAACATGGATAATTTTGTTTCGAATATTGTTGCTATAACTATTTTATTATTTCTATTGATCACTTTTTTACAATCTGGAGTGGATAAAATTCTGGATTGGAAAGGAAATTTAGGTTGGTTAAAAGAACATTTTGCAAAAACATTTATGGGCAATATGGTTCCTCTTCTATTATCTGTTGTTTTAGTTATTGAAGTTGTGACTGCACTTTGTTGTATTATAGGAATTTATTATCTCGTTGCTGATAACGAGAATTGTTTTGCTCTTTTGGCTATGTTTTTAGCCTGCATAACGCTTTTAATGCTTCTTTTTGGACAAAGGGTAGCAAAAGACTACGCTGGAGCTTTAACCATCACTTGTTACTTTATAGTAGCTGTTTTTGGGTTGTATATTGTTTCTTTATAAAAAGAATTGTCTTAAAAAATCCGTCAAATTGAATGGTTTTTTGAAGTAACCTCTCGACTCCGCTCGAGGTGACAGAAGAAAAATTGTATCGAAATTAGGCTTTTTGAGTCGAAAACAACTATTCTCGATACAATCTTCCTTTGTCGGATCACTCGAATTAATATAGTTTTCTAACATTGAATTCACGTTAAAAAACTATATTGAATTACTTTATAATTTCGAAAGCCAAAATGGCTTTTATACTTAACTTCGATCCTTTACCCGCGGTAAGACTATTTTGATTATTGTCATTTACTTGTACCAGGTCGCTATTATTAGCTTTTAATGTAAACTGTATGTCTCCTATCTTTTGCCAAGTAAATTTCTCCCAATCTTTAGGTTCTCCTTTATGAGATGCAATAACAGGAATCCCATCTTGATTTAATCGTGCAGAAAAAAGTTTGTTTGTAGCCATTGATTTGATAGCTACTATATTCTCTCTGACACTCAATATTGCAAAACGTTCTTGCTCTCCCACGGTATCTGCAGATGCTGTTATATTTTCTCCTTGAACAGAAAGATACTTTCCTACACCAGATTTTATGGCTACAATTTGCCCTAATGGCACACCTATTTTTTTTCCTTTAGCAATATCTCTTAAACGTCTTGCTCGATCTTTAGGGGTTTCTATATTTCCAGAAGGCGTTGATGTATTAACACTCTTTACTTTTTCTAAAGGATGTGGCTTTTTACTAGAAGAAACATGATCACTAGAGAAACGAAGCCAATTAAGGTTATATAAGTTTTTACCATTTCCTTTAAAAAGACAATATATATCTTTTATTCCTTTAGTTTTTCCTGTAATTGGAGCAGAAACTACTTTCCAACTTTTCCATCCACCTGTATTTGGTATTTTAATACTTGTTAATACTGGACCTGTCAGAGAGTCTATACGTATTTCTAATATTCCTTCTTGAGATGCTGCACTACTCACCATAGCTTTCATGGTTTTTAATTTTCCTTTTCCGAAATCAACACCTTCATACTTTAGCCACCCACCATCATTAATATATCCTACTTGGTTTCCAGGAGGTTGATCTCCTTCTGTTGGGGTAATACGTGCATTATCAATACCACTATGTTTATCAATTTGAATAATGTCACCAGCTTTAACAATCGAGTTTTCTTTTGTATTGGAAACTGCAATATTCTTTGGTTTTTTTTGTGGACTATCAACAATAGTATATCCTTTTTCTAATGGGTGTTCTTTAAGACTATTAGGTACTGAACTTGAGGTGATCCGAATCCAATTTACATTATATAAATTAGCACCATCTCCTTTGAATGTGCAAACAATATTCTTTACTCCTTTGGTTTGCTTACTAAATGGAACACTCATTAATTTCCATTTATTCCAACCTCCGGTGTTTTGAATATCTATAGAAGCCAAAATAGGACCGTCTTTAGTATCTAGACGTAGCTCTAGAGTTCCTCCGCGTTCTCCTGCTGATACCATGGCTTTAAAATCCTTTAAGTTACCTTCTCCAAAATCTACACGATCATATTTAATCCACCCTTTATCGTTAATATGTCCAACTTGAAATCCTTTTGGTTGTGGTTTTTGTGTTGGGCTTATTCGTGCTTTTTCTATACCATTATGCTCATCAATCTGAATGATACCCCCAATTTTAGTAATTCCTTCTCCACGCTTTTTAGGAACTTTTGCCAAATCTTCGGCTGAAAGTTTATTTTTTACTGATGGTGCTGGCGCTTCTTCTGTCTCATAGGCTAATATTTTATCACTTTCTGGCACATCCTTGGCTGAGAACTTGATCCAATTTACATTAAAGAGATAAGGGTCTTTTCCTTTAAAAACACAAACAATATCTTTAATACCTTTGGTTGTTCCGGTAAACTTGGCAGCAAATGTTTTCCATGTTTTCCAACTACCCGTGTTTTCTATGGTCACCGTAGCAAGCAACGGACCGTCTTGAGTACCTGTTCTAAGCTCTAGGGTACCACCATTACTACCACTGGCAGCACGTACTTTTAGTTCTTGTAAGGTTCCATCACCAAAATTAACTCTATCAAATTTTACCCATGCATTATTTTCTATATAATGAAGTTGAAATCCCCGCGGTTGATTTCCTTCAACGCTACTAACTTTTGCTTTTTCGATACCACTATGCCTGTCTATCTGGATAATATCTCCTGCTTTAGGAGTTCCTATACCTCGCAATGTTGGTTTTACCTGAATAATAGTTCCATCTTCGTTAAATTCCATCTTATCCGCGCACATAGAACGTAATCGATTATTACCACTAACCGACCAATCATGATAAAACAGATACCACTCGCCTTTATACTCTACAAAAGAATGATGATTTGTGCCATTTCCAATATTCTCCATAGCAATCCCTTTATATTCAAAAGGTCCCATAGGATTATCAGCGGTTGCATACTCTATTTGGTAATTATTTTTACCGATTCTAGCGTATGTAAAATAATAAGTATCATTACGTTTAAATAGAAAAGAAGCTTCTCTATATCCTTCATATATAATACCTTCTACATCTTTTGGTTGGCCTTTAATTTCAACCATGTTATCTTTAAGTTCTACTACTTTAAGAGCACCTTTACCATTACCTCCTCCATAGTACAAATACGCCTTACCATCATCATCAATAAACAACCCCGGGTCAATCCCCTGTATACCCTTAATATAATGGTCTACTTGTTTAAAAGGACCTGTAGGATTTTTAGAAGTCGCTACTCCTATTCGTCTAAACGCACTTTTATCTGCCGGGACACCTGGATAGTAGTAGTAATACGTGCCATCTTTATAAATACAATCAGGAGCCCACATCCCATATTGATCTTTTGCTCCCCAAGGCACTTCATTTTGATCCATAATCACTCCATGGTCTTTCCAATTTACCATATCTTCTGTAGAAAACATATGATAGTCTGGCATACAAAACCCATTAGAACCTTGCAATTCATTACAAACATCAACATCATGAGAAGGGTATACATAAAGTCTTCCATCAAAAACACGGGCAGTAGGGTCTGCAGTGTATATATGAGTTACAATTGGATTTTGTCCTAATGCCAAATTACAATAGATGAAAAAACATAATGTAATATGCAGCATTTTAAAAAAGGATAATTTCATAATGCATTTTTTTATAAAAATAATATCTTTCGAAACGTCTGTTTAAAATGAATATGCTAATCTATATAATAAATGGTTAATTGAACATCTATCAATGCAGTGGTTAGTATTGGATAAGAGCAGTTTAAAAATATATAAGCAAACCTTGTTGAAGTTATATTTTTTGATTTGGTATAAAAACAATGTTTTTCAAGAATGAAGCACTTCTTAAATTGATATAAATGATTTTGTAAAGTAGTTTCCACCAAAAATTAAAAAGAGCACCAAAAAAAGGTGCTCTTCTCGTTTTTAATATGATTGATTTTATTTTTTAACCACTCTAACAATAACTTCTTTATTGTCTTTGGTTTCAATCTTTGCAAAATAGATTCCATTGCGAAGATTAGAAATACTGTATGAATTCTGAGTAGTTTCTAAAACAAGCTTACCCATCACATCAAAAACTCTTATGTTTTTGACATCAGCATTTACATTTACTATATCTTCTGATGGATTAGGATACATCATAAAACTATCTGCAATATTGGGCAGGTTATTTTCTGCTTTAAAATAGTAGATTTCTGTATTGTTTGTTGTTCTATTTGCAAATGTGATCACAATACGATACTCTCCTTCTTCTTTAACATTGAATTTTCCTCCAGTATTGATATCAAACCAACCAGAGCTACAACTAGAATCTGTTGTAGGGCAATCATTCTCTAGCGTAATGGCACATGAAATATCATCTAGTTTCTGCCAAACAATAGACGCTCCTTCATTAAACGAAACTTCTAATGCTTCTCCATTTTGATCTTCTATAGAAATAACAGGATAGCTTCGTCCCGTAATTGCACAAAAAAGAATTTCATCTGCATATTCTAAAAGAGGCACCTCTTCTATTGCTTCAATAGTGACCTCTTGTGTCACTTCACAACCATTACTGTCTCCTACAATAACAGAATAATTACCTGGAATCAAATTTGTAAAAACATTAGTTGACACGGGCGAAGCATTATTTATAGAATAGCTATACGGTGGTACTCCTCCTATGGTGTTTATTGCAATTTCACCCAAATCCTGATGGCTTGTTGGTTGTGTAACAGTAATATCGACTATGAGCTCATCTGCCTCTTCTAAAACTATACTTGTCTGGAAAACACATAATGTTGGTAAACCTCCTGCTTTGCGTGCATTTACGGTGTACGTTCCTGCTTCAGTTAATCCTGTAAATTCTGGTGAAGCCTGATATGGTAAAGCAACTCCGCTTCCAGGAACTAATTGATATTCGTACTGATTTGAAGCATTTTCTACTCTTAGAGTTCCTGGATTACCACATGCTATTTGCTCAACCACGACAAGATTTACATCAAAGTTGTTTTGAAATACATTAAAATAAAATGGAGAGGTACAGCCACTATCAAAAGTAGCTCTAATTCTATATTCACCAGCTTGCTCTACTGTATAATTGCCAATATCTGTACTTACCTGTATCCAATCTCCTTCACAAGCACCAAAGTCAACAACTGGTGTAGGACAATTAGGGTCTCTCGTTACAGAAGGACATGCAGCTGGATCTAATCGTTCCCAAATCACTGTTGTACCAGCTGGGAAATTTATTGGGATATTAAGCGTAGTACCTGCACCGCATAAAACTATCTCAGGTAATGGGTCACCTGTAATAGGGCAAGTTCGTATGTTACCATTAACAATAGGGTTAGATCCCAAACTAGATATTAAACCTACCACTGGGTTGATAACAGTAGTAAAACCATCTACAACAAAAATTTGTTGAGCATCCTGACAACCTGGAGCTCCAGTTTTCAAAACAGTATACGTTCCCGGAAGGGTTACTGTAATAGTTTGAGTATTTGGAAACACAACTGATGGATCTTCTTCATAGGTCCAGGTATAATTGGTAAAACCATTATCAGCTATAAGGTCTAAGGAGCCAGTGCAAATAAAAGCTACTTCGCTATCTGTAAAGCAAACACCTTCATTAATCAAAGTATTAACAGAACTACTAATATCAAATCCGCAAGCATCTTGATCCAAAATACTTTCTCCTATATTTGTAACACCAGAATCAATACCTGTATATGTGTATGTAGCTAAGTTGTTAATTTCATTAGAGCATGCATCTCTTAAATCTGCACATGTAGGGACAACCTGCACTCCAAAACGAACTGTATGAACTCCTCCATTTTGAACTAAAAGGTTATCAGCAACTGTAATATTGATTTCTCGACTCGTTCCGTTAAAAGTAGCAACAATACCCGGGTTGCTCGTAGTAATGCTACCTATTGTAAAATCTACATTATCAGGAAGTACATCTCGAACTGTAGTTGCAGTAATATCTTCATTACCTCTATTTTCTATCATTAACTCATAAAATAACTGATCTGCAAAATTTACAGATTCCCCTGTGATATCAATTCCATTAGCATCCAATACGCGTTCGGTTACTATAAGTTCTGGTTCTATAACTTCTACCTGGATAGAATTAAAAAATATACTATATCCATCTCCGGCCGATGAAGTAAAAAAAGTTGAAGAGGTTTGATTATTGCCTATAACAGTATTATTTGGGTTGGGAATATCAAAAATATCAAGGTCAAAGCCTAAAGTATTCTCAGAACTAGGAGTTCGATTGGTTACATAGCTACCATCCACAGATATTGAGCTATCAAAAAAGTTTCCATTTGGATTTGCAGGAGCAGTAAATATATCTTGTCTTATCAAATCTGGTCTTTCTATTTGAAATATATCTCCGGCAAACGGTCTATCTCCTTCTAAAGTTGCAACTGCATATCTTGCACGTACGGGACTTGGAGCAGGTGCTGTCTGAAAACCACTATATGTAAAGCTTTTTAAGCATCCAGGGTCTACTATACTACAAGGTTGATTATTAATATATCCTTGCTGACTACTTATGTATTTTTTGGATAATGAATTATCTTCATATGCAATTACCAAAACCCATCCTCCTGATATACCATTAGTATTAAAACCAGAAAAACCAGTTGAGGCCCTTATATTAGCAACTGTATAGGTCCCGTCTGGTGTAGGTAAATCTTTTATAATATTAGTTACATCGGTATAACATACATATGGAATATCAAATACTGCTGTATTACTAGGGTTGGTAGGAGTATTACGATATCCATCAAAGATTACCTGTGTATCGGCAGATGGGATATCAATATAATCAACAACTCCTGGCGGCTTAAATTTTAATGTTCTAAAATCAGGCCTATTATCAGGGAAAGGCAAGTTATCATATAATACATTGTCACTATTAGTAGCACTTCGATCTACAAAATAAGTAGCTGCCCAATACAGACCAGCATAAGCAACTTTTGCACAAGACCCACTGCTAGTAAATACTGCACTACTGGAGCTAAAAGTACTTTGATCATTATCAACATCGATATAATCAAATATTTTCTGATTGTTTGATGTATTTCCGTTGTAATTATCACTTGGTGTATATATAACACCGTCTAATACTTGGTTAAGACCAACAATAGTGTTTCCTATCGTTTTTAATTCTCCGTTTATCGTTATTGTGCTATTTTGAACCGGTGAAAAAGGTACTTGGGAGAAAGATTGAATACAGAAAAAAATAAAGGCAGCCCATATGACTCCTTTAAAATGTAAAGGTTTTTTCATTTGTGTGTTTGATTAAATTGGTTAATATTGATTATGCTTTATTACCAATAAATATAGGATAAAAACACTATGTAAATCCCTAAAGCAGGTCACAAAAATTAGTTAATTTTTTCTACCAAATTGATTAGGTTTTACACTTTGTTTTCTGATAAATACAAGCTTAGTTCGATGTAAGAAAATTATGTCAAAAAAATTACATTTTTAATAAGAAGAAGAGATTGGTTTATATGATGTAATCAAAAAAGTCCCGCTCAAAAATTGAGCGGGACTTTTTTGATTATACTTATTTTATGCGTTTCTACTAGTAAGTACATCCACACTTACTTTGTCTACATCCAAAATCAAACCCTAAGGTGATCATATGAGATCCTGCTGCTGTAGTAGGCTCTAAGACCTCATTAACGTTTACCTGGTATCCATAAGCCACATAAAAATTAGCCTTTTTAATTCCCAACATAGGAGATACAGAAAGCGGTTTAAAATCCTGATCTACTAAAGATCTAACACTCACCCCCACCCAGTAATAATCTCCTCTATGCAGTTTACGAACTTTCAAATTAAGATCGGTAGTAGAACGACCATCTCCAGAAAAGTTTTGATACAAAACAGAAGGTTCTATCTCTATATCGCTAAATCTATGATAAAAGGTATACCCAGAATATAGATAATAGTTTTGTATCTGCGAAGGTTCTGTTGGATTGAAATCATCGATCTCTTTCTGTAACAAATTAACTGCATTCGCACTCAAAAAGAACCTCCCTATACGATATAACAATCCTATGTCAAAGTTAGAATCGTTAACTGATATATCTGCTAAACCTGGATTAAATGGGTTATCAGGGTTTCCGTTATTGAACTCAGAAGTATCAATACCAAACTGAGTAAACTTATAACTAATACCAAATGAAAGATATTGGTTGTTATATTCACTTAATGTTAAATGGTGGGCAAAAGATAATTGAACTCCTTTTTGTGTCGTAAATCCATTTTGATCATTGAAAAGAATTGCTCCTACTCCAGAACGATCAGATATCCTACCATCTATGGATAGGGATTGTGTTCCGGGAGAATCTTCAATACTCACCCATTGCTCAAAACCAGAAGCTCTGATCTGCCAACAATCTCCAATACCCGCATACGCAGAGGATATCAAATATGGGTTATCTGCGATGTACTGGTTTTGAACAGGAGCCGAAAACTCCTGGGCAAAAATGCAATAACTTGCAAATAGACTAAATATTACAATATACTTCTTCATCTAACATTAAAAATTACAGATCGTTAACTTTTTTCTCTTTCTATTTCCTTTGGTTCTATCCATATGGTCTTATAACTCACTTACCTTCTATATATTATCTATATAGTGTAAAGTGACCCGTAAACTCTCTATTGTCTACATCGTTCAAGATGATAGTGTACCAATAATCACCAGATGGAAGCATCTTCCCTTGATACGTTCCAGACCATCCTTGTTGATCTCCTTTAAACTCTTTTAACATACGACCGTATCTATCAAATATGGTTACTTCCATGTTTTCAAAGAAGAATGGGTCATCTATATTAGGAGTAATTTGTCTAGGGTACCAAAAACGTTCTTCTATAGAAGTATTTGGATTATTTGGTGTAAAGTAATTTGGAATACGAATATTGATATATGTCAAATTCACAACTACACGCACTTCACAACCATCTGCATCTACAACTCTTAAAACATAATCTGCAGTCTCACGAATTACAAAGATATTTCCATCTAACTCAGTAAAGTCGGAAGGTTCTAATTCCTCTAAAGTTGTTCCTTCATCTAACATAGTGAAAGAGAACGCGTAGAATGGATCGTTTTCAAATTGTCTTCCTCCAGATGCCAAAATTCTATATTCATTAGGATCCTGAGGGTTATTGGTCATCTCAGCAACAGGTATCGCTAATGGTGTATACTCAATAATCTCTATCGTTCCGATAGTTCTTGTACATAATTGAGATTCCATCACACCTTCATACTCTCCAGGAGCTACTTCAAAAGTTCCTGTCAAATTCGAGTTACTAGGAGGGTTAGGTGTACCATTTATACCATTTAAGGTATAAATAATATCTAATCCTTCTGACTCGGCAATGATATTAAAGTCAATAAAGTATTGCTCTTCACTAGTCATAACAGGATTCATTGGATCGGTATAATCATAGATAGGACATACTAATCTTGGCTCTAACGTTGCGTCAAGGTTAACCCCAGGCACAATATCAATAGCCACTGCACCCTGGCAATTAGGATTGTTCTGCGAATCTCTAATAAACACAGTACTCACTCCTCCAGGAAGATTATCAACAAATAACGCGGTTGGATCTGGTACTGGTAGATATGTTACTCCATCAATACTCCAGAAATACACCGGACTTGCAGGTGGAACTGGTTGTAAACCTCCGGTAATAGATATCGTCGCTGTACCGTTCATATCTCCAGCACATTCTTCGGGTGTTTGTGCAGTTACAGTACCTAGAATCGGATCTGGCTCGATAATTAAAATATCTATAACTTCTCTTGGACATCCATTATTATCTTCTACCTCTACTCTATATGTATCTGCTGGTAAATCTGTAAATGTATGTTCTCCTATTGGTAATTCAGAATCATCTTCTATAAAGGTAAATACAGCATCTCCAGCACTATTATATAATGAGAAGAAATATTGAGGAGAAGTACCTCCTACAGCTGTTACTCGTATCGTACCATCAGTTTCTCCATTACACGAAATTGGCGTTTCAAAAGCTTCTACTATAAACTCATCAGGTTGAATAATTGTAAACGGTCGAACAACATCAACACAATCTCCACTAGTTACCGTATAAGTATACGTTCCTGCAAGTAAGTCTCCAAAGAAACTTGTCGTCTGCGTATCAGTAGCTGTAGGTCCTGGTAAGTTTACAGGATTCCCTAAATAATCCGTACCATTAACTCTATATCCATAATTACCTAATCCTCCTGTTGCCACAGCATCTACAGAACCTGTTGGCTCTCCAAAACAAACAATATTAAAATTGTTCATATCTAATGTAGCATCCAATGGATCAGGGTTTCTAACCTGAATTCTGGTAGAGGCAGGAGATTCACATAAATTACCATCACGGACATAGAAATCATAATCACCTTCTGGTAAATTAAGGAAAGTATCACCAGCCTGATACACTATTGGAGCTGCTACGCCAGTAGTTATATTAGTGAAAATATAACCATACGTATAGCCTCCAACTCCGCCACCACCTGTAACTAGTATATTGTTAGGATTAGCCGTTAAACAACTTATTCCTGTAGGAGTTACATCAACTGTAACTGCAGGGGGAGCAGTAATCACTACTGGATTCTGAATTGCCTCACAAGTCAAGTTATCAGAAACCGTAACAATATAGTTTCCTGGCTTTAGATCTATCCACTGGAACGTATCTGTACCATTATTTACTCTTGCAGATACCGATCCATCAGGTAATGTTAAGGAGAAGAAATATGTACCTACTCCCTGACCACCTGTTGCTGTAGCTGTAATTACACCATCTTCGCTATCTGCACAATCTAATGTGGTCGGCGCGATTGGGTTGAGTACAAGTGGCACCGGTGGCTGAATATTAATGGTATCCGTTTGCTCACATCCTCTGGAGTCTCTAACTCTTACTACATAATCTATTCCAGCAGGAGCAACGCCTCCATCCAATCCGAAATCTCCGAATCTTGGATCACTACCAAAGGCAACTAATATACCTCCTACTGCATCTTCTAACTGATACTCTAAGGTTCCTGTACCTCCACTAGCAACAGCTTCTATTAAAGCATCATCACCTCCCGGAGCAGGTGGATTACAACTCTCGTTTCGTATTTGATTTGCTGTCACCAAAATAGCAGGGGGTTGTGTAATTGCTACTACATTCGAAGTAGCATCACAGAATGGGGTATTTGTTGCTGTAACCACAACTGTTATGTCTCCTGCTAGTAATCCTGGGATATTTAACCCCGTAGCTGGATCTGTCGTGGTATTACCACTTCCAGAAACCGTAGTCACCGGTACTGTACTACTATTGGTAGCAACATATGTATATGGACCTGTGTATCCAGTAACAATTAGGTTAACTGAACCATCTGGTGGACTCGTATTAAAACATGTAATATCATTTCCTAAGGTTATCGCAGCCTCTATTGTATCAAATTGAGCAATAGGATAAGCTGGAGTATCTATAGTACATGTAGTCGTCTGATCTGAAATCTGAAATACATAATTACCAACACTTGGTAATGTAAATACTGCTCTGGTTTCTATCTCTGGTGTACCTACATCATCTAATGTTCCTGCAGCTACAACTATTGGTGGTGCAGGTAAAATACCAGTTCCACTTAGGGCTGTAAAGGTAAATGGACCTGTTCCTCCTGTAATCGATACAATCACAGTCTCTGGATTAGTACATGAAATGACTCCATTATTAACAGCACTCGTATCTCTAGTAATCGTTGGATCTGTCATGATCGCAAATGGTGGAACAATAACATCAAAAGTCGTGAACACACAATTATTCTCATCTGTCACAGTAATACTATAGGTACCAGCAACAGGAGCAGTAATATCATATTGAACATCGGCTGCCACTGCATCAGCATCAGCAACATCAGTCTCTGATCCTGACGATGATGGACCAGTATAAGCAACATCATATGGTGCTGTACCTCCACTAATCGTTAAGGTAATCACTGGGAAAACATCATCATTTGTCGCATTACACGCATATGGTGTTTGTGAAGGAACTACATTTAAAGCAGCCGTAGGACCCACAATAGTAATAGGCTCCAACGTCACAGGACAACCTCTTGATGAAGTTACTACAACTTCATATTGACCCGCAGTAATAGGAGCAATCGTATTATTAAATAATGGACTCGCCTGAGGACCAGCTACTGAAGCTCCCGCTGCTGTAGGTGATGGATCATATACAAATAGTTCATATGTATATGGAGTGTCATCATCTGCAGAAGGATCTAAACTTATTAAAATACTACCATCATTGCCTCCAAAACAAGATACCGGAGTAACTGCCGCTGAAGGTATTGGATCTACAAAAGTAGGAACCGTAATATCAAAAGTGTCCGTACAACCAGGTGCCACATTAATAGCACTATCGGTAACCTCTACTCGATAATCTCCAGGGAAAATACCATCCGTACCAGGGGTAGTACTACTAAACGTTATCTGATTAGCTCCCGGACCTGGTGTCTGAGTAACGCCCGGTATAGTAACACTCGTACCAGCATTAACTAAATCAAAAGTAAAATTACCCGGATTAGCCGTAATGTCAGAACCTCCTGTAACCGTAGCTACAATAGTCGCATCGTTTGCCCTACATGTAGGATCAGTAAAGACAGCTGTAACTTGTAACTCTGGAAATACCTCAATAGTTCGTGGTAAAGATGGACATCCATTCTCATCAAAAGCAACAACTGAATATGTGCCAGGACCACTTAATGGAAAATCTATCGTAGCCGTATTAGGACCTGTAGCTGTACCAGCAACTCGAGCGCCGCCATCTAAAGAGAACGTTAACGCTCCCGTTCCTGGTGGAATAGGAACATTACTCGTCGCCGTTACTGTAAAAGTATAAGCATTATCAAAGGTACAGGCATCATCAACAAAAGCATCAATAGTATCAATTACTGGTGCAGGAGTAACTGGAGGGATTGCAATTTGCCTTGGTGTAATACAACCATTGGCATCTCTTACAAAAATTACCCAGTTTAAACTTGTTGCCGGATCTAAAGTAAATGTATCTGTTAGTGGGAATACTGCCGGATCTGCCGGTACTTGTGGTGGACCAGCAACCAATATTCCTGCAACCGCTGCATACTCATAAGGACCATTACCTCCATCAGCGTCCATCACTACAGTAGACATTTCCATATTACTACAATTAGGTGCAGTAGCACTTACTATATCCAAAGTCAATGGATCTGGTTCAGTAATCGTAACTACATTAGAAGTATCATCACAGAACGGTGTTTGAGTTGCTGTAACTAAAACAGTTATATCTCCTGCTTCTAATCCACTTATCGTTATTGGTCCTGTAGCGGTATCATCAGAACCACTAACCGTAGTCACCGGTACTGTACTACTATTCGTAGCAACATAATTATAAGTACCTGTATATCCTGTAACTGTTAAAGTAATTTCTCCTGTATCATCTCCAGCACATAAAACATTTGTTAATGGAGTTATTGTTGCTTCTATTGTATCAAATTGAGCAATAGGATAAGCTGGAGTATCTATAGTACATGTAGTCGTCTGATCTGAAATCTGAAATACATAATTACCAACACTTGGTAATGTAAATACTGCTCTGGTTTCTATCTCTGGTGTACCTACATCATCTAATGTTCCTGCAGCTACAACTATTGGTGGTGCAGGTAAAATACCAGTTCCACTTAGGGCTGTAAAGGTAAATGGACCTGTTCCTCCTGTAATCGATACAATCACAGTCTCTGGATTAGTACATGAAATGACTCCATTATTAACAGCACTCGTATCTCTAGTAATCGTTGGATCTGTCATGATCGCAAATGGTGGAACAATAACATCAAAAGTCGTGAACACACAATTATTCTCATCTGTCACAGTAATACTATAGGTACCAGCAACAGGAGCAGTAATATCATATTGAACATCGGCTGCCACTGCATCAGCATCAGCAACATCAGTCTCTGATCCTGACGATGATGGACCAGTATAAGCAACATCATATGGTGCTGTACCTCCACTAATCGTTAAGGTAATCACTGGGAAAACATCATCATTTGTCGCATTACACGCATATGGTGTTTGTGAAGGAACTACATTTAAAGCAGCCGTAGGACCCACAATAGTAATAGGCTCCAACGTCACAGGACAACCTCTTGATGAAGTTACTACAACTTCATATTGACCCGCAGTAATAGGAGCAATCGTATTATTAAATAATGGACTCGCCTGAGGACCAGCTACTGAAGCTCCCGCTGCTGTAGGTGATGGATCATATACAAATAGTTCATATGTATATGGAGTGTCATCATCTGCAGAAGGATCTAAACTTATTAAAATACTACCATCATTGCCTCCAAAACAAGATACCGGAGTAACTGCCGCTGAAGGTATTGGATCTACAAAAGTAGGAACCGTAATATCAAAAGTGTCCGTACAACCAGGTGCCACATTAATAGCACTATCGGTAACCTCTACTCGATAATCTCCAGGGAAAATACCATCCGTACCAGGGGTAGTACTACTAAACGTTATCTGATTAGCTCCCGGACCTGGTGTCTGAGTAACGCCCGGTATAGTAACACTCGTACCAGCATTAACTAAATCAAAAGTAAAATTACCCGGATTAGCCGTAATGTCAGAACCTCCTGTAACCGTAGCTACAATAGTCGCATCGTTTGCCCTACATGTAGGATCAGTAAAGACAGCTGTAACTTGTAACTCTGGAAATACCTCAATAGTTCGTGGTAAAGATGGACATCCATTCTCATCAAAAGCAACAACTGAATATGTGCCAGGACCACTTAATGGAAAATCTATCGTAGCCGTATTAGGACCTGTAGCTGTACCAGCAACTCGAGCGCCGCCATCTAAAGAGAACGTTAACGCTCCCGTTCCTGGTGGAATAGGAACATTACTCGTCGCCGTTACTGTAAAAGTATAAGCATTATCAAAGGTACAGGCATCATCAACAAAAGCATCAATAGTATCAATTACTGGCGCAGGAGTAAACGGTGGTATTGTTATTTCTCTTGGGACAATACAATTATTGGCATCTCTTACAAAAATTACCCAAGCCGTACTCGTTGTAGGATCTAAAGTAAATGTATTTGTTAATGGGAACGCTATAGGGTCAGGTTGAGGAAGTGTCCCTGCAACCGCAGCAAACTCATAAGGACCAACACCACCATTGGCATCCATAGTAACTGTAGATAATGCAGTATTACAATCCGTAGGGGTTGCACTTACAAATGCTAAAGTTAATGGACTTGCTGGTTGAGTAATTGTAAATGGTGCGGCATCAGTACATGGTATTGCAGCACCAGCAGTTTCTACAACTCTAACAAAGTAATTTCCTTCTCCTAAACCTCCAGCGGTATCTGTAAATGTTGGTGATGTCAATGTTCCTGTAATACCTGTTGTGAGTCCTGTATCAGCATCAAACACTTCCCAATCTACTGTAGTAGCTAAAGTAGTGACAGTAAAGGTTACTGTACCGTTAGTATCTCCAAAACAATCTGCAGGATCTGTACTATCAATCACAACATCAAATCCTGGGGGATCTACTACTGGAACAGCTTCAAAATATCTACATCCAGAAGAGGTGTCAATAATTTCAAATACATAAGGAGTACCATAATCTAAACCTATAAATTCATGTCGTGTTTCATTTCCAAAAGCATTTGGCAATGGAGTATTTACTCCACCTAAATTTCCATTTAAAGTTTCGTATGGCGGTATTGTAGATATGGGAGGGGTAGTTCTAAATTCATTAATTAAAAATGGCCCTTCTCCTCCTGTTACTGTGATTTGATACGTTGCACCAGAAGAACAATCTGTTGGAACTGGAGTAACATCAAAATTCAAATCAAAAGGTGGTTGTGTTACCACAAATGGCCCTACACGATTACTACATCCATCAGAACCTATAATATCAACAAAATATGAATCTGGATCAAGAAGATCAAATGTTGGCCCGACTCCTACCAATAAATTTTGGGGATTAGTCGTTGTTCTTGTATTTTGAGTTAAATCACTATTCAATAACACATAAGTATAATCTGTTATACCTGCAGAACCTCCTGTAGCAGGATTCAATACAATGGTTCCTGTTACGTTCGTAGAACAATCTATATTGGTAATCGTGTTAATTGTAGCCGTTATTTCTGGTGACTCTGTTATCGTAACCGGTATATTGGCACTAACACATTCTTTTGAATCTCTGATTTCAAAAACATAATTTCCAGCAGCCAAACCAGTAAAGGTAAGATCCGGCCCAAATACTCCTGCAGGTCCTGGAGAGAGTATTCTTGCTTCAAAAGGACCTTCACCAGCTGTTGGAGTAATCGTAACAGCTCCTGTAGATTCACCAAAACAAAGCACTGGAACAGTAGCTGTAGTGGCAGTTGGGGTAACCGTAGGATTAACAATGATATCTGCTGAAGTAGCTACACAACCAAGACCATCAGTTACTCTAATCTGATATGTTCCTGCCGTATTTACTGATGCCGGAGAAGTAACTCCCGTCTGTGCATCTGGACCTAGAACATCAAAGGTATAGGTAGTATCTCCACCTGTAGCTGTAAATGCTATCGTAGCGTCAGCGGTTGGAGCGCAAGTTAAATCTTTAGTTAAGTTAGCTGTAATAGTCAACTCTGGATTAATCGTGAAGTTAACCGTGTTAGATGAACAAGTACTTCCCGTATTCGTTACTGTAACCGTATGAGCACCTGGTGCCAAATTAGGAATCTCAAAAGTATTCGCCGGTGCCGGACCTGGTAAAAAAGTAACCGCTAAAGGACCACCACCATCTAAACTATACGTAAATGGACCTATTGGTAATGGAACTCCTAGCGTAATAGTAACCCACTGGGTAGCAGGATCTGCAGGGGTATAACACGCATCTCCGCCTGTAGCCAAAGCAATACTTGGAACAACCGTAACCGGAACAATTACCGGCTGACTAACCTCACATGCTAAGGTAGGATCACTATCGTCTCTTACAAAAACAGTATACGTCGCAGCTGCTAAACCACTAAATACATTACTCGATTGATATGCTGTAATAGCAGGAAGAGTACCTGCAGCATTTCGTAATTCATATTGATATCCTCCTCGTCCGCCAACTGCATTCACAGTAATCGTTCCCGTTGGATTACCACAGTCCGCAGCATCTACAACAGGAGTGAAACTTAAGGCAACCGCTGGCTCTGTAATCTCAACAGTAGTACTCGTAGAACAATTTACAGAAGGTGCAGTAAGATTCGTGTCTGTAACCGTAATCGTATATGTACCTGCAGCTAGTGAATTAATAGTTACTGGAGTAACTCCTGCTCCCGCTCCTGGGGGAACAGCTGTAGGACCACCGGTAACAGTATATGTATATGAAGCACTATTACCAACAGTGAAAGATAAAATACCATCACTAGCACCAACACAATTTACAGGTTTATCCTGGGTAGCACTCGTAATCTGTATTTCTGGAATAGTAACTCCTGTAAAGTTACCTGTATTTATACATTGTGTATCACTTCTTCTTGCTCTAACCGTATATGATACTCCATTAGTAAAGGTATAATTTGTCGCTACATCAAAAGCTACCGTACCTGTACCAGCTGCTCCACTAGCAGGGTCTGGGGTAACCTCAAACTCATAAAAAGCAGCGCCTGGAAGAGGAAAAGGTGAAGCCGAAAGTACAACATCAACCGTTTGGTTAGAACAATCCTGGTCTCCAGGAGTAATCGTAACACTATCAACCTCTAATAATGGATCGATAACTATTGGGAAACTCTCAACACAACTATCTGTAGGGGGAGTAACCTGATTTCTTATATAAATCGTATACGAACCTGCAGCTGCAAAATCAACCTCAAAAGGAGTAAACGGAACAGTAGTCACAATTGGTGTAAAAGGACCCGCTGGATTTAAACTCCACTCATACGTACCTGAACCACCAGTAATATCAGTAACCTGGGCCTGAGCACCAGGAGTAGCTGTACAACTCAATAATCGAAAATCATCATTGATCGTAGCAACAATTGGATTAGGTGGGGTTAATGTTAATGGACCTAATACTAAATCACAACCAAACTGATCTTCGACAGTAATATTATGCGGTACTGAAGGAGTAACTCCATTAAAAGTATGCGTTACACCTGCAATAGGTCCAAAAATAACTTCTGATGCAGTTCCCTGATCTAATATGTAAGTAAATGGACCTTCTCCTGCTGTCAAAGTAACTGTAATTCCACCATTATCAGATGGACACTCTGGAGCTATTGGGGTTAAGCCTCCAGCTAATGCCTCATAAGGAGTCACTATTATATCTGCTGAAGTAGCTACACAACCAAGACCATCAGTTACTCTAATCTGATATGTTCCTGCCGTATTTACTGATGCCGGAGAAGTAACTCCCGTCTGTGCATCTGGACCTAGAACATCAAAGGTATAGGTAGTATCTCCACCTGTAGCCGTAAATTCTATCGTAGCGTCAGCGGTTGGAGCGCAAGTTAAATCTTTAGTTAAGTTAGCTGTAATAGTCAACTCTGGATTAATCGTGAAGTTAACCGTGTTAGATGAACAAGTACTTCCCGTATTCGTTACTGTAACCGTATGAGCACCTGGTGCCAAATTAGGAATCTCAAAAGTATTCGCCGGTGCCGGACCTGGTAAAAAAGTAACCGCTAAAGGACCACCACCATCTAAACTATACGTAAATGGACCTATTGGTAATGGAACTCCTAGCGTAATAGTAACCCACTGGGTAGCAGGATCTGCAGGGGTATAACACGCATCTCCGCCTGTAGCCAAAGCAATACTTGGAACAACCGTAACCGGAACAATTACCGGCTGACTAACCTCACATGCTAAGGTAGGATCACTATCGTCTCTTACAAAAACAGTATACGTCGCAGCTGCTAAACCACTAAATACATTACTCGATTGATATGCTGTAATAGCAGGAAGAGTACCTGCAGCATTTCGTAATTCATATTGATATCCTCCTCGTCCGCCAACTGCATTCACAGTAATCGTTCCCGTTGGATTACCACAGTCCGCAGCATCTACAACAGGAGTGAAACTTAAGGCAACCGCTGGCTCTGTAATCTCAACAGTAGTACTCGTAGAACAATTTACAGAAGGTGCAGTAAGATTCGTGTCTGTAACCGTAATCGTATATGTACCTGCAGCTAGTGAATTAATAGTTACTGGAGTAACTCCTGCTCCCGCTCCTGGGGGAACAGCTGTAGGACCACCGGTAACAGTATATGTATATGAAGCACTATTACCAACAGTGAAAGATAAAATACCATCACTAGCACCAACACAATTTACAGGTTTATCCTGGGTAGCACTCGTAATCTGTATTTCTGGAATAGTAACTCCTGTAAAGTTACCTGTATTTATACATTGTGTATCACTTCTTCTTGCTCTAACCGTATATGATACTCCATTAGTAAAGGTATAATTTGTCGCTACATCAAAAGCTACCGTACCTGTACCAGCTGCTCCACTAGCAGGGTCTGGGGTAACCTCAAACTCATAAAAAGCAGCGCCTGGAAGAGGAAAAGGTGAAGCCGAAAGTACAACATCAACCGTTTGGTTAGAACAATCCTGGTCTCCAGGAGTAATCGTAACACTATCAACCTCTAATAATGGATCGATAACTATTGGGAAACTCTCAACACAACTATCTGTAGGGGGAGTAACCTGATTTCTTATATAAATCGTATACGAACCTGCAGCTGCAAAATCAACCTCAAAAGGAGTAAACGGAACAGTAGTCACAATTGGTGTAAAAGGACCCGCTGGATTTAAACTCCACTCATACGTACCTGAACCACCAGTAATATCAGTAACCTGGGCCTGAGCACCAGGAGTAGCTGTACAACTCAATAATCGAAAATCATCATTGATCGTAGCTGTGATACCAGCTGGTGAAGTAAAAGTAATATCTGGGGTAATGACAAAATCACAACCAAACTGATCTTCGACGGTAACCGTATGGGAAACCGTTGGATCTACATTATTAAATCTTTCTGTAGTATTATTACTTGGACCAATTCTTACTTCTGAGGCTGTACCTGCATCCAAAATATAAGTAAATGGATTCTCTGCAAGACCTGCCGTAATGGTAACGTCAATTGCTCCTAAACTACCACTACAATCTGGGTTGATTGGTGTAGCCGTAGCCTCAATTGCTTCATATGGTGTTACATCAACGCTACCTGCGCTAATCGTACAACTATTATCTAAATCATTAACAAAAACAGGATAATTACCCGGAGCTGTAGCTCTAAACTGGTATGTTGTTCCTGTTAACGGTACTAGTGTCGTGCCTAAGAAATCTAATTGATTATTAAATGCCAAATTAGTAGACCCTCCTGTTACCGTAACCTCATAAATCGCTATTAATTCATCTGGATCGAATGGCAATGCCGTTGGATCATAATTAGGATGTGATGGATCATTAAGCGTTGGATCTGGTTGATATGCTGGGTTACAATGCAAATCTTCAAGTAATACCACCGTAGCTGTAAATGGTGCCGCAGGCGCTACGACTCTTGTAAACGTTTCTGAACAACTTCCATCAGCAGATAATACCTGTACCTCATATGTATCAGGAACCAAACCTGTAAATGTATGACTCGGTGTTGTAGTAGGCCCTTCAGAATCTGTAAAAGCCGTTGTTGTGCTATTAATCGTATATGTATAATTAATCTGAGAATCTGTAACTGAAATCGAGATTGTTCCTCTACCATCCGGACAAGTAGGTGATGTTACATCAACCACTTCATTCGCATCTAATTCATCTAAAAATACAGAATCCTGAAAAACACAAGCTGTAGGCAGACCTCCTGTTTGACGAACATTTACTGTATAGTTACCTACTGTAGTTAATCCTGAAAATTCAGGAGAAGTCTGGTATGCTGTTGTTGCACCTCCAGGAGCTACTAATTGATATTCATATTCTAGAGAAGAGTTCTGAACACGTAATGTTCCAGGAGTACCACATATAATTTGACGAACGACAACAAGATCGGGATCAAAATTATTTTGAAATACATTAAAATAAAATGGAATCGTACAACTACTATCAAAAGTAGCTCTTATTCTATATTCACCTGCTTGAGTAACCGTATAACTACCAATATCTGTACTTACCTGTACCCAGTCGCCATCACAACCACCAGAGTCAATAACAGGAGTTGGACAGTTAGGATCTCTTGTTACTGTAGGACAAGCTGAAGGGTCCAATCGCTCCCAAACTACTGTTGTACCAGCAGGGAAATTTATTGGAATATTTAGTGTTGTACCTGCACCACATAAAAATATCTCAGGCAAAGGATCTCCTGTAATAGGACAGGTTCTCACATTACCATTTACATTAGGATTAGACCCTAAGTTGTTAGCTATATCCACCACTGGATTTGTAACTGTAGTAAAACCATCCACAACAAAAGTTTGTTGAGAATCCTGACATCCTGGAGCACCAGTATTTAAAACAGTATATGTTCCTGGAAGGGTTACTGTAATAGTTTGAGAGTTTGGAAATACAACCGTTGGGTCATCTACATAGGTCCAGTCATAATTGGTAAAACCATTACCTGCAGTAAGCTCTAAAGAACCTGTACAAATAAAAGCGGGAGTGCTTTCTGTAAAACATATCCCATCATTAATCAAAACGTTGGATGAACCTACAATATCAAATCGACAGGCATCCTGTTCTAAAATACTGGTTTCACCTGTACGAGTAGTCCCTGAATCAACTCCTGTATATGTCGAGATAGCAACATTATTAATCTGATTAGAACATGCATCCCGTAAATCAGCACAGGTCGCAACAACCTGAACTCCAAAACGGACTGTATGCACTCCTCCGCCACGAACAATAAGGTCATCCGTAATCGTAATATCGATTTCTCGATTTGTTCCATTAGGAGTTGCAACTATGCCGGGATTACTAGTAGTAATACTACCTATAGTAAAATCTACATTGTCGGGAAGTACATCTCTAATTGTAGCCGCAGTAATATCTTCATTTCCCTGATTTTCTATAGTTAACTCATAAAACAACTGATCTGCAAAATTTACCGGATCACCAGTAATGTCCGTTCCAATATCATCTAGTACTCTTTTGGTAACAGTAAGCCTTGGTTCTATAATTTCAATTTGAAATGAATTAAAAAATACACTATAAGCATCACCAGAAGAAGTTGTGGCAAATTCGGCATTAGTTTGATTATTCCCTATAATTGTATTTCCTGGGTTATCAATATTAAATATGTCTGCATCAAAACCGAGAGTATTTTGTGAAGCCGGGGTTCTATTTGTTACATAATTACCATCTATGGTTATAGAACTATCAAAAAAGTTTCCTGAGGGGTTTGCCGGAGTTGTAAAAACGTCTCGAAATGTTCCCCCTGTATCTCGTACCTGGAATATATCTCCTGCAAAAGGTCTGTCTCCTTCTAGAGTAGCAACTGCATATCGAGCACGCACTGGAAGAGGTGCTGGTAACGTTTCAAAGTTTGTATAATTAAACGTTTGAAGTGGGTCACCAGGTGCAATTACTAAATATCCTTGTCTTGTACTTATAAATTTAGCTGATAATGTTGGATCTTCATAAGCCACTACTAATACCCAACCACCAGATATACCATTAGAATTAAAACCTGCAAAACCAGTAGATGCGCGCATGTCAGCAATGGTATATGTTCCGTTAGCGTTTCCTGCTCCAAGTCCTTGTACAAAACTTGTAACATCAGCATAACATACGTAAGGAATATCAATTACCGCAGCATCACTTGGATTCCCAGCTGTATTACGATATCCATCATATATCACCTGTGTTTGTGCTGGTGTAATGGTTGTGTAACCGGCCTGACTTTGATGCCTAATTTTAATACTCCTAAACTCTGGTCTATTATCAGGAAACGGTAATCCTGTATATTGTACATTATTACCACTAGGTGTTCTATCAACAAAATATGAGGCCGCCCAATATAGCCCAGCATAGGCTATTCGTTCACAACCAGAAGTCAGATCCAGGTCTGCTGAACTGGAACTAAATGTACTCCCGTCACCATCTATATCAATATATCCAAATGTTCTTTGGTTGTTAAATGTGGTTCCATTATAATTATCATTAGGAGTAAACGTAGTACCTCCCAACGTCTGATTTAATCCGACTATGGCATTACCAATGATTTTTAGTTCTCCATTAATTCTCAGGGTACTTCCAGGAACCTCTCCAAAAGGAACCTGAGCAAATAATTGCGAGCCTATCATTAAAAAAACTAAAATGATGGCAGATTTCAGTCTAAGTTTCATAAGCAGTGTTGTGTTTGTGTTGGGGTATTTAGTCATCATAGTCTCTTCTTACATTTATTGAATTTTCAATATATAAAGATCTCCACCATACGAGTTGTTTACATTAGAGAACAGACTTTGTTTTGCATCATCAAGATTGTCATATCTCTTTAAGTATACGTATATATAGTTATCTTTTGGGTTCCTGAAATATTGAGGCTCCAATCCTTGAGATCGAAGTTTCGCCATTCCTCTCTCGAAATAATTTTCTCTTTTGAAAATATTCGTAATCAAGTAATATCCATTTTCGATATTATGTCCTCCAATAAAGGATAAACTTTCTGTTAATACCGTGTCATCCTTGACTGTATCTTTTATTAATCTTGTTTCTTGTAATAGTTTCTTATAGGATTCTACTCTACTCTTTGCAATATGTAATATCCACATATCTCCAAAGAATCTATTATCTATACTACTTAAGTATTTCTCTACCGCTTCATCTTTATCAGTATAACTTTCGATAGCAACATATTGGAATTGATTTTCAGGATTAAGAATAATCGTTGAGTTATCAAATCCTAAGTCTTTAAGGGTACTTGAGAATTTCTCTGCATATGCACCACCCTTAAACACATTACCAATTAAGTAATATCCTTCAGCATATCCTGGTATAAACTTAGTAGCAATCTGAGCTTCTGGTCTTGAAGTTTCAGCAAATTTTACAAATCTATTGTTTGCCGTAAGTCTTTTTGAACTAGCTGGGTTATTTTTAGCCTCACCTGCATCATCATCCATATTTACAAGAGATTCTAAAAGTTTATTAAACTCACGCTTATCTACATTTAGACTTGTAGTTAATAATGAATCTCTACGTGCATATATTTTGCTTGTAATTCGACTACTATTATCTAATTCTTTCTTAATCTCATCTAAACCTTCTTCATTTTGATTTTGAGCTGCCGCTGCTGCTGCATCTGCCAATCGCTTCTCTTCTGCTAATCGTGCTGCCTCTGCTGCTGCTTCATCTGCCAATCGCTTCTCTTCTGCTAATCGTGCTGCTTCTGCTGCTGCTTCATCTGCCAATCGCTTCTCTTCTGCTAATCGTGCTGCCTCTGCTGCTGCCTCATCTGCCAATCGCTTCTCTTCTGCTAATCGTGCTGCTGCTGCTGCCTCATCTGCCAATCGTTTCTCTTCTGCTAATCGTGCTGCTTCTGCTGCTGCCTCATCTGCCAATCGTTTCTCTTCTGCTAATCGTGCCGCCTCTGCTGCTGCTTCATCTGCCAATCGCTTCTCTTCTGCTAATCGTGCCGCCTCTGCTGCTGCTTCATCTGCCAATCGCTTCTCTTCTGCTAATCGTGCCGCTTCTGCTGCTGCTTCATCTGCCAATCGCTTCTCTTCTGCTAATCGTGCCGCCTCTGCCGCTGCTTCATCTGCCAATCGCTTCTCTTCTGCTAATCGTGCCGCTTCTGCTGCTGCTTCATCTGCTAATCGCTTCTCTTCTGCTAATCGTGCCGCCTCTGCTGCTGCTTCATCTGCCAATCGCTTCTCTTCTGCTAATCGTACTGCTTCTACACGTTCAATTTCTCTTTGTGCAGCTAATCGCTCTTCCTCTTCTTTTTCCTCTGCCACTACACGCTCAATTTCTTTTTGTGCCGCTAATCGCTCTTCTTCAGCTTTCTGTTCTGCTTCTACACGTTCAATTTCTCTTTGCGCAGCTAATCGCTCTTCTTCAGCTTTCTGTTCTGCTTCTACACGTTCAATTTCTCTTTGCGCAGCTAATCGCTCTTCCTCGGCTTTCCGTTCTGCTTCTACGCGTTCAGTTTCTCTTTGTGCAGCTAATCGCTCTTCCTCGGCTTTCTGTTCTGCCTCTTCTATTTCTAACTGCTTCGCTGCAGCAAGGCGTTCTTCTTCTTCTTCTTGTTTAGCAGCTTCTGCTTCTCTTGCAGCTTCTTCTGCTGCTATTCTTTCTTCTTCTGCTCTTTCGGCAGAAACTTCGCGTTCTACTTCTCTTTGTGCCGCTAATCGTTCTTCTTCGGCTTTCTGTTGTGCCTCTTCTCTTTCTAATCTTCTTTCTGCTGCTAGACGTTCTTCTTCTTCTGCCTTCTTCTTATTAAGTAGTTTTACCTCTTCTTCTCTCTGTAATTCTAATTGTCTTGCTGCTTCAGCTTCTTTTTCCCGAGCTTCTGCAATCGATCTTTCAAGTTCATTCATCGCCTTTTGCTCCTGACTTCGGGAATCGCCTTTTTGCTCTTGTAGTTCTCTTATTAATTTATTTTGTTCTAAAATTTCTTTTTTCAATCTTCTTATCTCAGAATCCCTTGCTTCATATGCTTTTTGAGTACCTGTTTTAGATCGACTATTTCTTCTTCTTGGTTTTTCTCTTTCAAAATTATAAGCCAGACCTACTTCATGAGTAGCTCCAAAATTACTTGTGTCACCAAAACCTGTTTCATAAGTATATCCTACAGAAACATTTGAAGTGATATTACCTCCAATTCCAACTGAGGCGCCATAAAAACTATTATATCCCGCTTGAGCCCATCCTAATGCCGGTAATTCTACAATCACATTACCTCCATACCTTAAATTCGAATCTCCACCCGTATCAGACAGCATATTAACATACCCCATCCCTCTTATAAGCTTATCTGATCTTCTTTCTAAAGGTCTTGTATACATAACATGACCTCTAATAGCCATATTGTCTGTAAGTAGTTCACTAGATGTAAGATTGTATGCAACAAGATTCGCTGCAGAAACTCCAACATCAAAGTCTAAGTAATTAAAGTTAACACCTGGAGTCAATTGAAAAACAGAGCTGTTTTCAAAATTAAGAATGACAGGATCACTCACTTGGACACCATTATTTAATATTGTACTGGTAGCAGAATCAATATTAGATTTAATCCCGCTTTGAGAAAAACCGAGATTCATACCAAAAGTAAGATTCATATCTCTATCTAACTCTACATTATACGCAAAGTTGGCAATACCTCCAAAGTATCTATAAATACCTTCATTTTGCTGATGTAATCCAATAGAAACTCCTATTCTTTCATCAAAATTTGCGGTATAATTGATAAGATATGTTTGTGGGTTATCATTAAATGATGCCCATTGTGTCTTGTTATATATATTTATTGATTTTTTATTTTCACGCACCAAAGAAAAGGTAGGGTTAAAATAAAATCGATTATATTTCACGAGATTATTGGTAGGAATATCTGTAGGAAGTACACCGTAGGTAATAGTATTTTCATCCTGTCCTTTAAGAAGATTAAAGGATATACATATAATTATTAAAAGTAATTTTCTGACCATAAAACTATCTCATTACCGTTATTGATCCTTTTCTGACTACGGAATTATTTTTTGTTATTATATAATAATAAATAGGATCTTGACCTGAGGATTTTGAATTTTCTGCCGGCCAGTTATTCTGATAACTTACCGAATTAAAATCAACCTCTCCTCTAGAACTATAAATAATAACTTCTACATCTTGTTGATTAAAAAGTGAACTTGGTAATAACCAATTATCGTTAATACCATCACTGTTTGGGGTAACTATATTGGGTATGATCTCTGAACTACCCGCTACATCAGAAATTGTAATTATCTCAGAATCTATAACACAATCTAACAATGTAATTCTCACAAAATATTGTCCTCTGATATCTGTTACTATTTCACTGGTTCCTTGTCCAGTTATAGTCCCGTCACTTGTAGTACCATCTATTATTGACTGATTTTCTCCATCCACAACTCTAAACCATTCATACATATAGTTATTACTTTGCTGCACACTCAATGTAGTTGTTTCACCAAAAGGAATAAATGCCGGTGAAGCATCAATTACAACTACATCTGACAAGAATTCTACTGTTAGTTCATTTGATCGAGCTGTATCAAAAGAAGTACCTCTTAGTGTTGCTTCTAATGCATATACTTCTCCAATGTTATCTTGGTCTACTGTTAGCGTTGTTTCAGTTACTCCTGTTGATTGAGTTCCTAAGAACCATTCAAAGTCAAATAGAGCATATTGTTCTGTAGTAATAGGAACTTCTAATCCTGTAGCAGTAATACCAAATAAATTTTCTAATCCTAAAGTACCCGTGTCTGCATCACAATCTAACAAAGTTGAAATCTGAGTTCGAAAACCAACTGGTTCGAAAACCTCGGTGGTGGCATCCAAAGTATCCATACAAACATCATTTGCAAATACGCTAGCAACATAAACTCCTGGATTAGTTACATCAATAGACAAAGCTCCCGGATCTGTAATCGGAAGCGTGGGTTGAAAAACAATTCCATTCCTAAACCATTGGACTGTACTACCTGCATCTGGAGCATTAGTTGTAATCGACAACGTTAGCGTAGGTTGTGTAGGCAATAACATGATCAAGGGAGGCGGTTGGGTCAAAATATCCGAACCTAAATTAATTACTTCGACAGGATCTGTAGTTACCGAACACGTTTCTGTACCAATTACATTAACTGTATATATACCTGCAAAATTACTCTGCGGTAAATTCAATAAAAAATTATCACTATTAGGAATCAAAACGCCGTCTTTAAACCATTCATAGGTAAATCCGGGATCAGTTACACTTGTACTTAATACCTTAACATCACTAGGGCAGAATTCTTGCGGCGAAGTTTCATTAATTCTAACCGTTGTAGTATTAAAATCTATAACTTCTACAGTGGCAGTATCAAAATTAAAAGCAGGATTACAACTTCCAAAATTTACTTGCACCATGTAGGTACCTGTTTGGGTTACGTTTTCTAAATTTGGCCCTGATTCTCCAGCAATTACAGAACCATTAAACGTCCAAATATATTCTGGAAAATCATTTGGTAATGTAGTTAGAGTAGCAGATTCGCCATCACACAAAGCAACCGTATTAGCTTCAATATTAGAGCCAGTCAAGGTAACTCCTACAGAAAAATCAAAATAATAAATAGGAATATTTTCTCTAACCGCACTCAATGTACCTGTTGCTGGTACGCTAACTCTTAAACTATAATTCTCTCCTCTAGATTCTGTTGGAATTGGAAATGAAGGAAATTCAATATCTCCACCAGGGGGAATACCAATAGGGGTAGTGAATCTAGCCAAAACTGCAGCTGGATCTGCAAAAACACCATCTTCATCAGATAATTCTAATACAAATTCGGTCCCAGCATTAAATAAAATATTGGCTTGCGCCACCGCTTCTCGATTGGGTGTATTTTGATTAACACAAAGTATATTTGCCGTAGCTCCACTAATTGAAAATAAGGGTGCAGAGATATCCTGAGCGTCAGCTTTCAGTGAAGAAAATAGAAAGCTGGTCACAATAGCAATTACTGATATTAGGTTAAGTTTTTTTTTCATGACATCACACTTATAATTTAAGGTGAATATGCAATATTAACTTTGCGATTTGGGGCGCTTGTTAATAATATTGTTAATATATTTTTTACCAAGACATAAAATTATAAATTAAATGTTTATATCAAACTAAAATTTCATTTTTTTTTGTAATAATTTTCTGACCTTTAGATTGTTGCTTAATATTACCCAAAGTTAACATCATCTTAAAAGACACTTCAATATACATAAAAAATTGTTAATCAAAGCATTGGGTCAATATAAAAAATCGTTTTGTAGCGATAGAAAAGGTTAAAATATCCCCTCTTTTGGGGTTAAAAAACAGCAAAAATTCAAAAATAATGAGACAAATTCCCGTTGTTTTGATACATTTTACACAAATAAAATACACCGAAAAAGGCAACTTTTTTCGATGAAGTGTAAAAAAACTATTGAAGTTGATTTGTTAAAAAGACGTCATATTCCCTTAAAAAAAGATTTATAATTCAAGGAAAAACAATATCATTTTAACACTTTATATCCCCATAATTTCACATATAAAAATTTATCTCATTACGGTTATCGATCCTTTTCTGACTACGGTTTTATTTTTTGTAATCATGAAATAATAAATAGGATTCTGACCCAAAGAACTCGAGTTTTCTGATGGCCAGTTATTCTGATAATTCTTTGAAGTAAAATCAACTTGTCCTTTTAAATTATAAATAATAACTTCAACATCTTGTTGGTTAAAAAGTGAGCTTGGTAATAACCAATTATCATTAATGCCATCCCCATTAGGGGTCACTATGTTGGGTATAATTTCAGACGTTCCTCTCTCATTAGAAATTATCATTGGTCTAGAGTCTATTACACAATCCGACAGTGTTATTCTTACAAAATACTCTCCTGTAGTATTAATTTCTATAGAATTTGTCCCCTGTCCACTTACAATATTGTCGCCATTAACTACTATTTGATTTTCTCCATCAATAATAATAAACCATTCGTAAATATAAGAGGTACTTTGTGGGGCGCTTAAAGTAATTGTACTTCCGGGAGGAAGAAATGACATTGAAGGTGTAATTTCAACAACTTCGGATAAAAATTCTACTATCAATTCATTTGATCTTGCTGTATCAAAAGAAGTCCCTGTTAGAGTAGCTTCTAGTGCGTATATCTCTCCTATATTGTCTTGATTAACACTTAACGTCGTTTCTGTAATTCCCGTGCTCTGGACGTCTAAAAACCACTCAAAATCAAAAAAAGGATATTGTTGTATAGTAATAGGAACTTCTAATCCTGTAGCAGTTATACCAAACAAGTTTTCTAAACTTAATATTCCTGTATTATCATCACAATCCAACAAGGTCGAAATTTCTGTTCGAAAACCAACAGGCTCAAAAACTTCTGTAGTTGCTGTAAGTATGTCTCCACAAAAATCGTTTGCAAATACCTCTGCAAAATAGACTCCAGGATCACTCACATCAATAGACAAAGCTCCGGGATCAGTAATTGGAAGCTTTGCTGTAATCGGAACCCTTCCTGCACCAACCATTCTAAACCATTCTATAGTACTACCGATGGAAGGTGCATTAGTTGTTATTGATAAGGTTAATATTGGTTGCGTGGGTAATAACATGATCAAAGGTGGTGGTTGAGTCAAAATATCTGAACCTAAATTAACCACCTCTACAGGTTCTGTAGTTATAGAACAAACATCAGAACCTATTACTTCTACTGTATACATTCCTCCAAAATTACTTTGTGGCAAACTTAATATATAACTATCTTCATCAGGAATTAAAACCCCATCTTTAAACCATTTATATATAAAATTAGGATCATCTATATTCACTTCTAACATTCTAGGAGCACTTGGACAAAATTCCTGCAAAGCAGGTCCTTTAATTTTTATCTCAGTTGTATCAAAATCAAAAACCCTTATACTGCTACCCGAATTAAAGGCAAAAGAACTTGTACAACTACCAAAATCGATACGTACAAAATATAAACCTTCTTCTGTTATGTTATCCAATATTGGTCCAGATTCTCCTGGGATAATATCTGCATTATCAATATTATCACTATCTGGATTCGCATTAAAATACCAAATATATTTAGGTAAATCATTAGGTATAGCTTGTAAACCAATAGATCCTCCATCACATAGTACATTAGAATCTATTTTGTTCACCACAACACTGTTAGGTGTGTCAAAAAAATAAATAACAATATTTTCTTGTACAGTTCCTATTATATTATCCGCGGGTACACTCACTCTCAAACTATAGTTTTCACCACCCAAGTCTATTGGGATAGAAAATAAAGGGAATTCTATATCACCTTCAAGAAGAATATCAATAGGTGTGGTAAATCTTGACAATACTCGAGGGGGATCAGAAAAAACACCATCTCCATCTGATAGTTCTAATACGAACTCTGTACCAGCAGTAAAAAACATTCCCGCTTTTGCAATTGCACCGCGATCTGGTTGTCTATCTGTAATACAAAGCTTTTGAATAGAAATAGGTGTTCCATCGGTACCTATAAAAATAGGTTTCTCGATTTTTTCTTGAGCCATAACTTTAAATGAAGAAGATATAAAGCAGGTCATGATAATAAATACCATTAGGTTTTTAGAGTATTTCATATTAGAAGGTTATTCCTACAAATTTAAACTCTAAGGTACTTTTAAGGCAGGGTGCTTTGTTAATGTTTTGTTATTTAACACAATACACAACTAATTGATTATCAGATATTTAAATGTTATAAAGAATCAAAAACAGGAAAGATACAGGAAAGATACATATCGATAAAACAGTATAATTAATGGACATAAAAATTAAAAAACCGTAAATAAAATATATAAAAAGATGAATTATATATAATAAGAAACAAAAAACCCTCACTGAGATTTCAGTGAGGGTTACATTATAATATTCTATTGAAACTACTCTTTAGCCTCAGTCTTTGTTTCTACAGCAGTACTATCTTTCTCTTTCTCTTCTATACTTTCTCCACCATTTAATTCCTCAAGAATCTTATCTGTAAGATCTAATTCTTCTTTACCATAAAGAATAACCTTGCTAGCATCTGTATTTCCATAAATATAGGTATATCCATTTTTCTTACCATACTCTTCTACATAATCCATCACTTTATTAATGATAGAATCTATTTCAACCTGACTACCTTGTTGAATCTGCTGCATTTTGGCTTGTTGTTCTTGTTGCAGGCCTTGTTGTTTAGCCATTAGTTCTTGCTCTTTTTTCTCTCTATTAGCCTTGGTCATAGATTTCTGGATCATCTGGTATCCTTGTACTTCAATCTGAAACTGTTTAGCTTTTTCCTCAAGTTCTGCTCGAACTTCATTATTACGTTTTGTCCATTTTTCCTGAGCTACTTTCATTTCTTTAAAATCAGAAACAACTTTAGTGTTATTAACAAAACCTGTTTTCTCTATTTGTTGATTACAAGAAGCAAAAATTAATACCGCCCCCGCAATCCATAAAAATTTTTTCATTTTTCAAAAATTTAGTTCTGAGCAAAAATATCAAAGTTCGAGTGATGTTATTCATTATATCTCCTCAAAAAAATACTATATAAGAAAAAACAATAGTGTGTATGATTTCAATCCAGAAAATCTATTAAAAACCAACAAAAATAAGACGTTTTAAAGCGTTTTTGAAAAAAAACAATACAAATACATGTTGTTTGTCTCAAAAAAGCAGAAAAAACACTTAAAATAGAAATTACATATTTTTTAGCACATAAATATGGGAAGAATATTCGCCTGATCGATTTCCTTTACCGTTTGAACGTAATCCCAACCAAAAGGCTTTGAAAAAATTCATTTTACCATTTTTATATTTTTCTGATAGCAACGCAACATAAAAAGAGTCAAATTTCATCGGCAGCGTTTTTTCAAGCATTAAATCGTTCTCTTCAAAAAGTTTCTGTATTGCTGTTTTAGAAAAATGCCAAAGATGTCTTGGCACATCATAGGCAGCCCAAAAGGATTTATAATAGGTTGCATCGTACGATTTGAAATTAGGGACAGCAATTAGAATAGCACCATTAGGTTTTAGAAGACGCTTTAATTCTATAATTTGAGCTTTTAGATCAGGTATGTGTTCAAGAACATGCCACATAGTAATTACATCAAAACTCTGTGGTTCTAAGTTTGTAGTATTTGATCTTAATTCAATTCCCTTTTTTCTTGCTAACTTCTTTGCTTGATCATTTGGTTCTACTCCCTCAACCTTCCAGTTCTTTTTTTTAGCTGTATTTAAAAAATCTCCTGTTCCTGCTCCAATATCCAAAAGCATTCCAGATTCTTTACTTAGCTTATTAATAAGGTTTACTTTTTTGTTTAGAGAATAGGTTTTAACAATATGATATAATCTCTCAAAGAGAGATCGTTTAGCATCTGTATGAGAAATGTAATCTTCACTTTCATAATATTTATGTAAATTATTTTCATTTGGTTTTGGAGATGTAATCAACATATCATATTCTCGATCATAAAGTAATTGGAATTTTTCTCCAGAAACTGTGTGATCCTTACACTCGATAAAAAAATCTAACACTTTTTGTTTATTCATTTATAATAATAATGAAAATTTAAAATCAATTCTAGTTTTGTTTAAAATTTACTCTTTTGACGTATCATAAACTTCAACTTGTAAAAGCCCTCCTAAATCATTAGCGATTTTTAAAGCTTTGTTATAGTCATCTAATTTCAAAACTGTAAAGTGAGTATTGTCTTTAAAAAATCTGACAACCCATTTTTTAAATCTAGTTTCATCTCCATCTATTTCTTCACGATGAACAAATGAGGCATTAAAAACAGAAATGTAATCTGGAAATTTTAACTCTAGTTTAGATTTCCAAATAATCAATCCAAAAAACAGATATAACTCTTCATTCATGAAATCTTTAGTAATCTTAAATGCTTTTGTATATCCCAACCAAATCAACCCCATACAGAAAAATAAAACAGTTGTAAGTAAAGAAGATTTTTCAAACCAAAAAGAAAGAATAGCAAAAATCATTATAAAGATCGAAAACAATTTATTAGGTATTGTTTTGGGCTCTTTGCAAATTATACTATTCATTATCTATTTTTCTTTGTTGTATGCGTTGTCATAAAAATGTTCCACGTGGAACTATTTTTTAATCGTATCATATATTTCTACTTCCAAAAGTTCACTTAACTCATGAGCTACCTTTAAAGCCTTCTCATATCTTTCTGTTTTATAAAGAGTAAAATTTTTGTTTTTGGTAAAAAAACGAACTACAATTTTACTATGCCTTTCTTTCGTTCCAATTGCACTAACCGCACCCCATTCATTATCCAAACTAAAAGAGGCAGAGAAAACAGAAATATAATCTGGAAAATCCAAATTGAGTTTTGTTTTTAAAACAGGAAAACCAAAAACTGAGAAAAGTTTTTGATTATTAAAATCCTTATTGATTTTATAAGAAACAGAATATCCAAACACAATTAATGAAAAAAAGAAAAAGACTAATCTAGATAAAATTGATTCTTCTGTATAGAAAAGAAATGCAATAGAAACCAGCAAAACTAAGACAGAAAGAATTCTTCCTTTTATAGGTTTTTCTTGTTTACAAAATACACTCTTCATTATCTACCCATATAAACCAAAAGCACAGAAATATCACTCGGAGAAACTCCACTTATTCGAGATGCTTGAGAAACCGTTGCAGGTTTTATCCTTGACATTTTTTCTTTTGCTTCAAAAGACAAAGATTTTAATTTAGAATAATCAAAGTCCTTTGGGATTTTTAAATCTTCTAAACGGTTAAGTTTATCTGCATTATTTTTTTCCTTCTCGATATACCCAGAATACTTAACCTGAATTTCTGTTTGTTCCAGAATCTCTTTATCCAAATCATTCTCTTTAATATACTTTGTTATCGTATCAAAATGTTTTATATCTTCTAAAGTAATTTGTGGTCTAGAAAACAACTTAAACAATTTTCCACTCTGGTGTATCGGAGAGGATTTCTTTTCTTCTAAAACCGGATTTGCTACTTCTGGAGAAACACTAGTATCTTTAAAAAACTGAACAAAATCATTTGCTTTTTTCTCCTTTTCCTCCATTCTCCTCATTCTTGAATCCGAAGCCAAACCTATTTGATGAGATTTTGGTGTTAGTCTAAAATCAGCATTATCTTGTCTCAGAAGAGTTCTATATTCTGCACGAGAAGTAAACATTCGATATGGTTCTTCTGTTCCTTTAGTAATTAAATCATCTATTAAAACACCAATATAAGCTTCACTTCTTTTTAAAATAAAAGATTCCTCCTCTTTAACTTTTAGTGCTGCGTTTATCCCTGCCATTAATCCTTGAGAAGCCGCCTCTTCATATCCTGTAGTTCCATTTATTTGTCCGGCAAAAAATAACCCTGAAACTAATTTTGTCTCCAACGTATGCGTTAACTGTGTTGGTGGAAAATAATCATACTCTATAGCATAACCTGGTCTAAAAAACTTTACATTTTCAAAACCAACTACAGATTTTAAAGCTTTGAACTGAACATCCTCTGGTAAAGAAGTTGAAAATCCATTTACATATACTTCAACTGTATTCCAACCTTCTGGTTCTACAAATAATTGATGTCTATCTTTATCCGCAAAACGATTAATTTTATCCTCTATAGAGGGGCAATATCTCGGGCCTATACTTTTTATTCTCCCATTAAACATTGGAGATCGGTCAAAACCTTCTCTAAGCAAATCATGAACTTCTAAAGAAGTATATGTCATATGACATGATCTCTGCTCTGTTAATGGCTTAGTTAAATCTGTATAACTAAATTTTTCTGGATTATCATCTCCAGGCTGTTCTATCATTTTGGAATAATCCAAAGATCTTCCATCGACCCTTGGAGGTGTACCTGTTTTCATTCTTCCAGAATCAAAACCTAAATCAATCAATTGTTCTGTTATTCCAGTCGCTGCTCTTTCACCTGCTCTACCTCCTCCAAATTGTTTTTCACCAATATGAATTAATCCATTCAAAAAGGTTCCATTAGTAAGGACAACAGTCTTTGCTTTTACTTCAATTCCGAGAGAAGTTCTCACTCCTTTTATCTCACCATTTTCTACCAAAAGACCGCTAACCATTTCCTGATAAAAATCTAAATTAGGCGTCTGCTCTAACATCAATCTCCAATCTTCAGCAAAGCGCATTCTATCACTTTGTACCCTTGGACTCCACATTGCAGGTCCTTTTGATTTGTTCAACATCTTAAACTGGATTGCCGTACGATCACTTATGATTCCACTATATCCACCAAGCGCATCAATCTCTCTTACAATTTGTCCTTTTGCAATTCCTCCCATAGCAGGGTTACAACTCATCTGCGCAATATTCTGTAAATTCATTGTAATTAACAATGTACTACAACCTAAATTTGCGGCTGACGCCGCAGCTTCACTTCCTGCATGACCCGCTCCAACTACTATAACATCATACTCCTTATCAAACATAATTTCTATTAATTTGTTCCACGTGGAACACAATTTTTACTCATTTAAATCACATGTTCCATGTGGAACATTTCTTAAAATATTATTCAAAAACTATTAATGTTCCACGTGGAACATTAATAGTTTTTCATTTTCTTTTTGTCTCATAACAGCTTTCTCTTCCTCTGTTTTATCCTTATATCCGCAAAAATGTAAAACCCCATGAATTAATACACGTCTCATTTCTTCATCAAAAGAAACACCAAAATCAACAGCATTCTCCTTTACCCTTTCTACAGAAACAAAAATATCTCCGTTCAACTGATTACCCATTCTATTATCAAAACTAATAATATCAGTATAGGTGTCATGGTTTAAAAAATCCTGATTAATTTTTAGTAGATATTCATCATCACATAAGATAAAATTAATCTCACCTTCTGATTTATTTTCGGATGAAATCACCTGACCAATCCATAAGGAAAGAGTTTCTTGGTAATTAAGTTTAAAGTCTGTTTCGTAAAAGAAATTAATCATTGTCTTTATTAAAATACTCTTGTACCTTCTGTTTATAATTTTGCCGCAAAGGTAATACTTGTCTATTTAATATTTCAGTAGTATTAAAATATTGTTTAGCCTTCTCTAATTGACTAGCTTCTTGGTTACCAAACTGAACCTGATTCGTTTTACTTTCTCTCTTTTCTTCTTCTCCCTGTTCTAATGTAGCATCTTCTAACTTTAATAATTCATGTTTAAGATCCAACATTTTTCCAAGGGTTTTTTCATTAAAACCTTTCTCTAATAACTCCTGTTCGACTTGCTCCATTTTCTTAAGTAAGGCACTTCCTTTCTTATCTCCTATTCCTTCCTCCTTAATTTTATCCTGCAAAGCATTTCTTAATTCTTGTTGTTGTTTATAAATCTCATATAATTCTCCATTCAAATCCTCTCTTAATTGTTCAGATTCTCCCTCTCCATTCTCACCATTACCATTCTTCTTTTTTCCGTTTTCTCCTTGTTTATTACCGTTTCCTTCTCCCTTGTTTTGTTCTCCATTTTCTCCCTTTCCTTCTTTTCCTTCACCCTTTTTTCCTTCACCTTTTTCCTCACCCTTCTTTTCACCTTCCTTCTTACCTTTCTCAGTTCCTTCACCCATTTTCTCATTAAGCTCTTGTTGCTTTTTTATAATATCTGGTAACTGAAATTCGTTCTTACCACTTTTACCTTTACTTCCTGAGGCAGACATACTGTTCTGCATCTGGTCCAAAGTTCTACTTAATAAATAAGCTAAATCATTAGACCCTGTTACCGTGTACTGCTGATTAGCGGAACCTTGTACAACTTGATTTTCTGCTAAACGCTCCAACGATTTATCTATATTAAATTCTATGTCTGTAAGCTTTTGGGTTACGCTTTCTGTGATCTGTGGTGTACGTAAAGCCAAGGCATAAAGACTATCATCAACATGAATAAAGTTTTCTCTCAAAACACTTTGTCTTCTTAGCTTTGTAGAATAACTAGGGTTATCCATATTTATCCCTTTAAATTCCTTCATCAACCCTTCCTGTGCAATAGAGAAATCAACAAGATTATCTAAGATTTGTCTAAGCATTTCCATATCTTCCTGTTGTTGCTCTCCTCCCGCCATATTCATCTGCATTTTCATCCCATTACTCATTTGCTTCATTTTCTGAGCAGCACTTTTCTGATTATTCTTAGCTTCAGGTTTATTTTGTTTCTCTAGATTATCGCTCGCTTTTTGTTGTTCTTCTTTTATATCATTTTCATCCTCTTTCTTCTGATCTAGATTCATTGGTTTCTTTAATCCTTCATTTTCCTTTCTTAGTTCATCCATCTGTTTTTGGAATTCCTCAAACTCTTTATTTATTTCTTCTTGTTTTTCCTTTGTATTTTCTTCATCCTTTTTTTCTGATAATTCTTCCTGCTTTTTAGACAACTCGTTCAATTCATTAGTCAATTTTTCATGCTTTTCTATTACGTAATATCGCTTTGTTAACTCTAAAAGCTGCTCCAAATTTTTCTTTAGATTTTTATTCTCCTTTCCAAGTTCCTCTAATTTTTTTGTCAATTCCTCTTTCTGAATTTTATCTGCTAACCTCTCTATTTCTTCCAGAAGTTTTTCATTCTTTTTAAGCTTTTCTTCATTACGTTCTAGTCTTTCCTTAAGCGCATCCTTGAAAGGTTCTTCCTCTTCTTTTTTCTCAAACTGTTCAAGGTTATCTTTGAGTTTCTTAGAAAAATCCTGCATCATCTTCTCCTGTTGTTTTTGTCTTTTTAGAAAATCCTCAAGTTTTTTCTTATCATTAAAATCTAATCTTTTCTTTTCTTTCTGAGTTTTACTAAGACTTTTTAACACCTTTTCTTGTTCTTTAAACTTGTCGAGAGATTTATTTAATCCAGAAATCGCTTCATTTTGTTTTTGTAAAAGTGAGTTTTCCTTTTCATCTTTTGTGAGTTGTCTAAAATTAAATACCTGGCTTTTTGTGCTTTTATAATTATGTATAGCATCATTATCAAAAACTTCAAAATAAAACTCATAATTGACTCCTTCTTTCAAATCAATCTCAGCTGGAAAAGCGTATATAAATTCATCAAAAACCGATTGGTTAATATCTAAATTTTTAATTTTTTTATCAGTAGCATTTTCTGCATCATAGTATACCATTCTCAGTTTACTTAAACCGTAATCATCACTTATTCTACCAAAAAAATAGATCGTTTGATTATCTACAGTATCTTTTTCCGATTTTAAATTCAACTCAGGATATTGATCTTTTACCACATTAAGATTGAAAGCCAAATTATCATAATGTTCCACGTTTTGATTTGAGGTAGTGATCTCATAATCCAAGTTAGCATATATTCTTTTTTGATAAGAAAAACTAGTCCCTTCCTTCAAAAGAGAAACTATAGAATCTTTAGTTTTTAACTCTACCCTGTTGGTGTTTCTAGTATGTACAATCCAATCCACTTTGGTTCCTTCTGGTATAGTTGCATTACCAGAGCTTTTTAGAATTTCATCTTTTTTTCTTGTATATCCAGGATAATCTAATTTCATTTCAAAATTCAATAACGCAGGAATAGGAACAACAGAAAGATTATATGGAATCGAATTTACATCATTAGCACTTATCACAAATTCTAAAGATTGCTTAGGCTGAATGAAAGTATATTCAAATTCACCTACGCCAGTATTTTTAAGAAAATATACTTCATCATTATATGTGATTGTAGCATTATCAGGAATAACATCTCCTGTTGTTCTTACTCTAACAACAAAATCCTTGTTTTCGAAAGCATTTAAGTCATTATTTACAATAAAAAATCTAAAAGGAGCTGGCGGCTCATACGCAACTTGATAATTTACCACTCTATCGTAACTATCTGAAATCCAGCTAGTTTTATTAAAAGCAAACAATATTAAAAAAATCACTACCGGTATGGCAGCATATCTCAAGTATTTGATGTTTTTCTTAAAATTAATAGCCAATTTAAATGGAATTGGTCTTAATTCACTAGATTTTTGTTCAATACTCGCCAACAGTAACGACGATGAAGATTCATTCTCACTAAGCTGAAGAAGATTAAGAAGTCTATCACTAACCTCTGGAAAATGATCACCTATTATTCCCGATGCTTTTTCATAATCTATCCCTTTAGTCAATCTAAATAATCTAGCCAATGGTACAAGTATAAACCTAACAAATAAGCTAAGCTCTACCCCTACAAATAGCCAAAATAATATGGTCCTGCCCAAACTGCTTAACCATAAAAAGTTCTCTATCAATAGAGTCATTAAAAAATAAAGAACACCTATTGAGAAAAAAAGGATAATACCTCGTATCAGTTCATTAACATAATATTTCTTTATAAACCTTTCTAATTTTTCTCTTATGAATTGAAAATTCTCCATATTTTAAGCCTTCATTATGCATTAACCTCTAAATCTACAATTTTATTTTCAATAGAATTGTTATATTTATGATAATTCAACCTCCTAGAATATAAGTTGTTATGAAGGATCTTAAATACATGTGTGCCTATACCATACCACTTATGGCAATACTTGGTCTTTGGCTACAAGGTATTTATACTTATTTAACTCCTATCTATGCCTTTGGATTTATCCCCTTACTAGAATTATTTACGCATTCATCCACTAAAAACTTAGATCAAAAAACTAAAACATCCACTCTCAAAAAAAAGATTTTTGATTGGATGCTTTATCTTAATCTTCCCATCGTTTATTCTATTTTAGGAATCACGTTATATGTAACATCAAAAACGTCATTTGAAACTTATGAAATCATGGGAATAATTATTTCTACCGGTATAGTTTTTGGTACAAATGGTATAAATGTAGGACATGAATTAGGACATCGATTTACCAAGGAACGTTTTCTCGGTAAAGCCCTTTTATTACCTTCTCTATATATGCATTTTTATATAGAACATAATTTTGGTCATCATCAAAAAGTGGCAACAATAGATGATCCTGCCACCGCAAAATATAATCACCCTGTTTATCTATTTTGGATAACATCTGCAATTGGTCAATATATTGGAGCCTGGAAGATACAATTAGATCAATTGAAAAAAAATAAACGATCTTTCTTTTCTACCAAAAATGATATGTTTTGGTATCTAATTATAACTTCTATCTATCTTGCACTTATATTTTATTTTTTCAAAAGCTTTGGTTTACAAATTGCAATACTAAGTGGGATTGTTGGGTTTCTGCTTTTAGAAACTATCAACTATATAGAACACTATGGTTTAAAACGGATTAAAACATCTTCTGGTCGTTATGAGAGAGTTAGAGAAATTCACTCGTGGAACTCTAATCATACTTTAGGTAGAATTATGTTATATGAACTTACACGTCATAGTGATCACCATCACAGAGCATCCAAAAAATATCAAACCCTAGATCATCATAATCAAAGTCCACAATTACCTTTTGGATATCCCACATCTATGGTTTTGTCACTACTCCCTCCCATATGGTTTTTGATTATGAATAAACGTGTTCCACGTGAAATGAAAACTATTAGAAAGTAAGTAATAAAACAAATATCTACTTATCACAAAATTCATTTTAATAGCCTATTTAAGATCGTATCTTTGTAGTTTTAAAACACATCATCATGACACAAGATATTAGGGTACGTTTTGCACCAAGTCCAACCGGACCCTTACATATAGGAGGTGTAAGAACCGCACTGTTTAACTACCTTTTTGCAAAACAAAATAAAGGAACATTTATACTTAGAATTGAAGATACAGATCAAAACCGATATGTTCCTGGTGCAGAAGAATATATTAAAAATGCACTTGATTGGTGTAATATTCCATTTGATGAAGGACCAGGAAAAGACGGAGGGTTTGGGCCTTATAAACAAAGTGAGCGCAAAGATTTATATAGACAATACGCAGATGAATTAATAAAAAATGGATCTGCATATTATGCTTTTGACACTACCGAAACTTTAGACGCTCATAGAAAAGATCATGAAGCCAAAGGAAAAACATTTATCTATAACTGGCATAATCGAGAAAAACTAAACAATTCATTGTCTCTTACACCAGATGAAGTTAATTCGAAACTAAATTCTGGTAATCCTTTTGTTATAAGATTTAAATCACCACAAGATGAGACACTTCATCTTACCGATGAGATCCGTGGCGACATAAAAATTGACACAAATATCCTTGACGATAAAATACTTTTTAAAAGTGACGGCATGCCCACCTATCACCTTGCTAATATCGTTGATGATCATTTAATGAAAATCAGTCATGTTATACGTGGTGAAGAATGGCTACCCTCTATGGCATTGCATGTATTATTATATAGAGCTCTTGGGTGGAATGCTCCAAAATTTGCTCATCTACCTTTAATACTAAAACCCATAGGTAAAGGAAAGCTGAGTAAACGAGATGGAGATAAATTAGGTTTCCCAGTATTTCCATTACAATGGGAAGATCCAAAAACACAAGACATTTCTTCAGGATACAAAGAAGATGGATATTTACCGGAAGCTGTAGTAAACATGTTAGCCTTTTTAGGTTGGAATCCAGGAACAGAGCAAGAACTATTTTCTTTAGAAGAACTAGTTGAAAAGTTTGATTTAAAACGTGTGAATAAAGCAGGAGCCAAATTTGATCCAGAAAAAACAAAATGGTTCCAACAACAACATTTACAAAAAATGGATAACACCATCCTATCCAAACAATTTGAAACTCTGCTCTCTGATAAAAATATAACCACAGCATTAGATTTAAATACTATCATTACCACTGTAAAAGAACGCGCTACATTTATCAATGATTTATGGAGTTTGACTCAATTTTACTTTTTGTCTCCAAGTGAATATGATGAAAAAGCCGTTAAAAAAGCTTGGAAAGAAGACACTCCTATCCTTATGCACGAGCTAACAAGAATCCTTAATGATATTACAGATTTTTCTGAAAATAATATTTCTTCTATTGTAAAAGGATGGATTACAGGCAAAGAAATAGGTTTTGGAAAGATTATGATGCCTTTACGAATTGCACTAGTCGGTTCACTACAAGGGCCAGACTTATTTCAGATTGCTGCACTTATTGGTAAAACAGAAACTATCAAACGTATAGAAAATGCTATAGAAATAAATTAAAAATCTATATAAAAATTTTAAAAAACACCATTATTACAGTTAGTAATAATGGTGTTTTTCATTATACAGGGTGTAACATATTCATAAAAAAAGCTACACATTAATAAGCACTATTTTAATTTATAAACTATGGGGAAACAATTTAAAGTAATTAAGGTATCTGAAACCTGGTCAATAGAGAAATTAAGAAAAAAAGTCGAAGATGCTTTAAACAAATCTTCTAAAGAAGGTTGGGAAATCATTGATATAACATATGTTGCTAATTTATATACAGCCATGATAACTATATCAAAATAAAAAACATTCATCTATTATTTATTAGTAACTTGATTAGCAATTAACTTTTAACACTTAAACATAAAATAATGAGTCTATATTTAATTCCATTGGTGATTTTCGGATTTATCATTCTGATATCCGGTATTTTTACCGTGAAACAGCAAACTTCAGCAGTTGTAGAGAGATTTGGTAAATTCTTGAGTTTTAGAAACTCAGGATTACATTTTAAAATCCCAGTCTTTGATCGTATTGCGGGACGTATTAATCTTAAAATTCAACAACTAGATGTATTAGTAGAAACCAAAACCAAAGATGATGTATTTGTTCGTCTTAAAATTTCTGTACAATTTCAGGTAATCAAAGAAAAGGTTTACGATGCATTTTATAAATTAGAAAACCCACATGACCAAATTACTTCCTACGTATTTGATGTTGTACGTGCAGAAGTACCTAAAATGAAACTTGATGATGTTTTTGAACGCAAAGATGATATTGCAATTGCAGTAAAACAAGAACTAAATGAAGCTATGGTTAATTATGGTTATGACATCATAAAAACTCTAGTAACCGATATAGACCCTGATCTACAGGTAAAAGAAGCTATGAACAGAATTAACGCTGCCGAAAGAGAGAAAGTAGCCGCAGAATATGAAGCAGAAGCAGAAAGAATCAAAATTGTTGCCAAGGCACGAGCAGAAGCAGAAAGTAAAAGATTACAAGGTCAAGGTATTGCAGACCAAAGAAGAGAAATAGCTCGTGGTTTAGAAGAAAGTGTTGATGTTTTAAATAATGTGGGTATCAATTCCCAAGAAGCATCTGCTTTAATTGTAGTAACACAACATTATGATACATTACAATCAATAGGTGAAGAAACAAATAGTAATTTAATTCTTCTTCCAAATTCTCCACAGGCAGGTAGTGATATGTTAAATAATATGATTGCATCATTCACAGCATCAAATCAAATTGGTGAAGAGATGAAAAAACAAAATGCAAAAAAAGGTATTAGGAAAAAACCTGATAACGAATAATTGAAATACAAATTGAATCTTATAACCCGATCATATTTTTTGATTGGGTTATTTTTTATCTAGAAACTTAAAATTTTAGTGTATTCTATAAAAAACTCAAAATAAAGCGTTCTAAGAATGTTTCTACAACAAAACAGTAATCTTATATTACTATTGTTTTATTTGCTTTTATATCCTTTTATATAAACTCATTTTTAATAGTTATCATTTATTAAAAATACAATATTTATAATAATTTCTTATATATAAAAATTAACACAATTCTATATCAATAAATGAAAAATTATTTAACACGTTTATCCTTTATCATCATTTCTTATAGAATCGATAAATACCATCAATATTATAAATTACACATTTGTTATACATAATAGATAATTCATTCTACATTACAAAACATCAGAAATAGAACAAATATCATATTATCAGTAATTTTAATTTATAACATAAAACATCCCGTTTTGAAAAAAATTACTTTAGTAATAACACTTCTATTTATACATTTCTTGTCATTTGCTCAACCTCCTATCCCACCCAGTGGTTATCGATGGGTATTGTTTGATCAATATTCTGACGAATTTAATGGTAACACCCTAAATATGTCTAAATGGAGGGATTCATTCGAGGGATGGCAAGGACGAATTCCAGCAAAATTTGATCCTTCAACAATTTCACTACAAGATGGGAATATGCAAATCAGAAACAAAAAACTAACAGTACCAGATGGACAATATACTATCGCAGGAGGTGCTGTTCAATCTCTGCAACAAACTGCACATTTCGGTTATTATGAATGCAAGTTTAAAGCTTCAAAAATTCCTATGTCTACTACTTTTTGGATGTCTAATGACAAAAAAAATATTCTAGAATCTACCAAACTTACTCCAGATTGCGAAAAGGATAAATGGAGCCAGGAATTAGATATTATCGAAAGCGTTGGAGGTGATTTCAATCAACCCTGGGCTTCAGGATTTAGAACCAAAATGAATTTTAATACACACTATCGTTATGTAGACTGTAATGGAGCTCCTGAAGAATTTTACTCTGCAGGAAACAATGCCATAGAAGGAAATGGTATGCAAGCTAATGCAAATCTTGTAGGTGGAGAATCATGGGAAGATTTTCATACTTATGGCTGTTATTGGAAAGATGCTAAAACATTTGACTTCTATGTAGATAGTGCATACGCCGGGACTGTCATTGCAAGAACAGACGTGGTAGACACACCATTTTCTGAGCCAATGGGCATTAATATGGTTACTGAAACCTATACTTTTGCTCAACCATATCCTTCTGATGCACAACTAGCAGATAATTCTATCAATACTTCATATTATGATTGGATACGTTCATATCGATTATTTCCTATAGATCAAGCAGAACCCTTGCCTTCAAATAATATCATAGAAAATAACGGGGGTTTTGAAAAAGGTAATTTAATTGAATGGAGTGGTTGGAGTGAAGCAATTAGAGAAGTTGTTAGCACAAATACATTTGAAGGAAAATACGCTGCGCATATCAAAGGTACTGGCGCTTATGAACGTGTAGTTTCTCTAAAACCAAATACCAATTATACCCTTACGGCTCAAGCTAAAGTAATTAGCGGATCTATAAACTTTGGAATTAAAGAAAATGCGGCTAGTAATGTAGCCATTGCTAGTAAAAATCTAACTAATACAGAATATACCAAAAGCTCATTAGAATTTAATACAGGAAACAAAACTAACTTAAAATTTTTTTTCTATGCTCCGTCAGACGTTGACGAAGCTTTTGCAGACAACTTTAAACTAATTGAAAACACAGTAAATACAACAGAAATCGTAGAAGTATTTGAAGAAAGCTTACAATTTCTTAAAGATCCCGTATTAGATAATCAAAAAAAAGAAATTACCATTTCATATCTTTATAAAGCTAATCAAAACAGAGAATTCAAATTTCGGATCTTAAATGATACAGCAACAGAAGTTTTTGTTACAGATCTAGTCCTTCTAGAAGGGTATGGTCAAAATCAAGTCACTATATCTTTAAATAATCAATTACCAAAAGGATCATATCAAGTTGTTGCTGATATTCGACCTATTGGGGGATACAATGATCAAATTATTACACAAACAAATACTGTAATATTGCTCTAGAAACTCCCACAGATATCCAAATAGTAGAGGATATTATTGATGTAAAAATGTATCCAAATCCAGCTGGATTAGAAGCAAGTTTTATAACCAAAGGATTGGATGACCCTACCTATATAAATATTTATGATATTCAGGGTAAACTTCAATATACAAACCAGATTCAAAATCAAGAAATGACCCTGAATACAGGTAGTATTCTATCAAGCAGAATATATCTTGTTGTCTTCCAAAATGGTACCTATAAAAATTCAAAAAAACTAACTATAAAATAACAATTTATAAGTCCATTCGTTCTAAAATTAGTGTACCTTAAGTTTTTAATACTTAAAAGAATAGTACCTTTGTTAACAAAATATATCTAATATATTTATATAAACACCTTATAATAAGTAAAATAAGTATATTATTAATTTTGAAGTATAACTATAAAAAAGAACAGATGAAACATTATATTATTATTTTCCTTTTTGTTACAGGAAGTGTTTTTTCTCAAAACATAGATACCTTAAAGGAATTTGCTTTAAGAGATGCAAAAGCTACCTCCCAGGCTTCACTTGATCGCAATTTAAGTAACATCCTAAAACATACTCATCCAAAGATTCTAAAAACGTATGGCCAGGAAAATCTTATGGAAACTATGGATGAAATTTTTAAAACCATGGATGCTCAAAAAATAAAAATAGTTAGTTCTGAAGCAGATGAAATAACTGATATCAAAAAAGAAAATAACGAATATAGATGTTTGGTAAAAAATACTATTAAAATGGATTTTAATGGAAGGTTTGTAACCTTAAAAAGTTCATTATTTGGGTTTTATGATAAAAAGAAATCACAATGGTATTTTGTAGAATCTAACAAGCTTCTGGATGATCCTGAAACCAAAAAATTGTTCCCGAGATTTAAAACCGATATTGAAATTCCATTAGATGAACATATCGCAGATAATTAATCCAGCGATTACTTCTTAATTCATAAATACCCCTTATTAAATAGATTATTTAATAAGGGGTATTTTATTAGGGCTGTATTTTATATTTGGTAGCTAATTGTTGACTTTCTATTTGCAAAAGTTCATTTTTATCATCTACAGCTTTAATAATAAAATCTTTAGCCAATTGATCAGGCTCAAGTTCATTATTTTCTAAAACTATATGTAACGCAATCATAACTGCTATACGAGTCCCAGCCTTTTTCACAGCAGTTTCATAAAGCGGGACTAGTTCCTCTAGTGTTACCGATTTTGCAGCTTCTTCAATTCTCTTTTTAAGAGCCGCTCTTTTATCTTCTGGTAGATTAGTATACTTCTTACCCGCTCTTTTTATTTCTTCAATTGCAGGTACCTCTCTTTGCTTATTTTGAGAATTATTCTGCGTGTTCTGTTGTGTAGATGCAGGTTTAGTCTTCGCCCAGGTATCTCGTAAGCCAACAGTTTTATTAAAAACTAAAGTATTTGATTTACTATCATTATCAACATTAAAATATCCTAATCTCTGAAATTGGAACTGGTCTAAGTGATTTGCTTCTGCAAGACTTGGTTCTAAATGTCCTGTGATTACTTTTAGAGAATCTGGATTTAAAAATTCCATAAAGTCTTTATCCTTATGTCCATCAGGTGCTTCATCATTAAATAATCGATCATAAATTCTAATTTCTGCAGGAATAGCGTGTTGTATAGAAACCCAATGTAATGTGCCTTTTACATTACGCTTAGACTCCTCGGTACCACTACCCGACTTACTTTTTGGATCATATGTACAATGAATTTCTGTAATATTTCCTTCATCATCCTTAACTACACCTTCTCCTTTTATAATGTATGCATTCTTAAGTCGTACTTCTTTTCCTAACGTTAGTCTAAAGAATTTTCGTCCTGCTTCTTCTTTAAAATCCTCTCTTTCGATAAATAATTCTCTAGAAAAAGGTACTTTTCTAGAACCTGCAGCCTCATCTTCAGGATTGTTCTCTGCATCTAACCATTCTTCTTCTCCTTTCGGATAATTTGTAATCACCAATTTTACTGGATCTAAAACAGCCATTACACGTTTTGCTGTTTTGTTGAGATCTTCTCTTACACAAAACTCTAATAAGGATACATCTATTACATTTTCTCGCTTTGCTACCCCTACAGTTTCCACAAACTTTCGGATTGATGCTGGAGTATATCCACGCCTTCGTAATGCCGAAATTGTTGGCATTCTAGGATCATCCCATCCAGATACAACTCTTTCCTCAACCAATCTAAGCAGCTTACGTTTACTCATAATAGTATAGCTCAAATTAAGTCTTGCAAATTCTCTCTGTTTTGGTCTTATATTCTCATCATATACCTGATCCAAAAACCAATCATATAGCTTTCTATGCGGTTTAAATTCAAGAGAGCATAATGAATGCGAAATATTTTCTATATAATCACTTTCACCATGTGTCCAATCATACATAGGATAAATACACCAATCGTCACCTGTTCTATGATGAGATTTTTTAAGAATTCTATACATTAAAGGATCTCTCATCAACATATTGGGATCAGCCATATCGATTTTGGCCCTTACCACATGCTCACCTTCATCAAATTTACCTTCTTTCATCTTTTGAAAAAGGTCTAAGTTTTCCTCAACAGAACGATCTCTATATGGACTATTGGTACCAGCTTCTGTTGTGGTTCCTTTTTGAGAAGCAATAGTTTCTGCAGATTGAGAATCTACATAGGCTTTTCCTTCTTTTATCAATAAAATTGTCCAATCATATAATTGTTGAAAATAATCAGATGAGTAACATTCTTTATCCCATTGATATCCTAACCAACTAATATCCTCTTTGATAGCATCTACATATTCCTGCTCTTCTTTGGCTGGATTAGTATCATCAAAACGTAAGTTTACAGGGGCATTATATTTAAGTCCAAGTCCAAAACTTATACCTATTGCTTTAGTATGACCAATGTGTAAATACCCATTAGGTTCTGGAGGAAAACGAAAACGTAAATTTTCTTTACTCATTCCTGTAGTAAGATCTTCCTCTATAATATGCTCAATAAAATTAAGCGGTTTTTTCTCTTCTGACATTTGTAATTCTAATAAAACACAAAACTACAAATTCTAATGTTCTTCAGCTATTCTATGAAAATCTTTAATACAATTATTCTGTTTATATCATAATTGATTTGAAAAGGGGGTATTCTACCCTTCTATTAATGAAGATTCTTTTTACCTTTGTATAAAAACCCAGTGGGATTAATAAAACTAAAAAATATCAAGGTATATGCTTATCATGGATGCCTTGTGGAAGAAAAAAAAATAGGATCTGATTATAGAGTAGATCTAAAAATTAAAGCTAATTTATCAAAATCTGCATTATCTGATCGTTTATCAGAAACTGTAGATTATGTTCATCTTAATCATATTGTAAAGGAAGAAATGGCTATTCGTTCTAAATTATTAGAACATGCAGCCGAACGAATTTTGGTTAGAATATTTGATGAATTACCATTAGTTGACAAAGCAATTGTTGATGTTTCTAAAATTAACCCACCAATTGGCGGTAATGTAGAGATGGTAACCATTACCAGAAGTAAAAATCGTTAACTTTAATATGTTAAATTTATACGAATATCGTTTTAATGTAAAATCATTTAAGAAGTAATCATAAATTTTTTTACATTTGCCTTCCAAGCAAAAATTGGGTGTCGTGGCCGAGTGGCTAGGCAGTGGTCTGCAACACCATCTACAGCGGTTCGAATCCGCTCGACACCTCAAAAAAAACCTATACAGCTGTATAGGTTTTTTTATTTAAATCTACTTTCTGGAGTTATTTTTTCGATTTCATCCTGTATTCGTTTCTCCATTGTATCAGGAAGGACACCTTTTAAAATAAGAAATACACCAAATACGATCATGATTATACTAATGATTCTCTTGATAGTATATGTTCTTTTTGGGGTTAATTTTCTTTTTAATCTCTTAGCAAGCAACATTTTAAAAAAATCAATAAAAAGATAAGTTCCCAATACCATTGCAAAGAAATATAAAATCCTATTAGTATTCATATCCAATTGTGGTCCGATCACAATGATAACACTTAACCAAAAACCTAACACTCCGATATTAATAAAGTTAAGAAGAAACCCTTTTATAAACAGCATAATATAATTATGCTTATTGATAATTTCTACAGATGTATCTCTAACTTTATTATAATTTTTTCGTTCCTGAATAAAAGAAATTACTCCATAAGTTGATAACAACATTCCACCAAAGATAAATAAGGCAGGATCATCTTTTATTTTTTCTAAAATTTGATTAGTACTAAAATATGCAATAAGAATAAATACAATATCAGCAAAGATAACACCAAAGTCTACAGCCAATGCCGCTCTAAATCCCTTTATAGCTGCTGTTTCTAGTAGTACAAAAAAAACAGGCCCTATTAAAAAGGCTAATAAAAAACCTAATGGTATTGCTGCTTGAGCATCTTGAAGCATAGGGTCTAAGCGTATTTACTACAAAGTTAAAAACTACTTAGTTAACTTCAACAATTTTTCCACCTAAAAGTTTTTGAGTATCCATTTGTTTTGGATTTCCAAAAATCCTTATCCTTCCACCAGCATTAGTATTGGCTTTTATATAATTTTTAGCATTTACTTCTGCTATTCCTCCAGCACTAATTTTTACCTGAGTATCATTTGTTCTAAGGTCTCTTCCATAGTATTGCCCTCCTGAAGTAATACTTACCTCTTGCTCTTTTGCATTACCCCTAAGTTCTATTTCACCACCTGTAATTGCCTTGGCGTATATGAAACCAGCATCTATTTTTGCCATCATACTAGCTCCTTCCTGCGCTCTAAGATCTAAAGTTTCTGCAGTAATTAAACCATCGACTTCTACTCTCGATCCTTCATTAACATCAATCTTATTAATTTGTTTATAATATACAGTTACTTTAGTATTATTATTATCCCACAAATTATCCAATCGCATTCTCACTTTAAGAAGATTACCATTTTGAACAATATCTACATCTCTTCTTTTAATACCAGTTATCTCAATTTTGTTCTCTTTTCCCTCAATTAAAGTGAGTTGTATCTTATCAAAAACTTTTAATTCGTTAAAGTCTCCTACATTTTTTGTTATGATATCTTGTGCCTGTCCTAACGTCACTAACAACATAACTAACAGAAATGCTAATTTTTTCATCGCCCTATTTTTTAAGATTTATATTATATTTTTATTTCTATAAAAAACGACACTTATCCCTAAATTATTCTACATCTTCTTTACTTCCTAACAAGGTAAAATCCAAATGTCTTTTTATAAGATCAGCGTTTTTTACTTTCACATACACCTCATCTCCTAACTGATATACTTTTTTAGTATGTTCTCCAATCACCGCATATTCGTCTTGATCAAAAACATAGTGATCACCACTCATATCCTTAAGGCGGATCATGCCCTCACATTTATTAGAAATTATTTCTACATAAATACCCCATTCGGTCACTCCAGAAATTACTCCTAAAAACTGTTCATCTTCATGATCTTTCATAAACTTTATCTGCATAAACTTGATAGAATCACGTTCTGCACTGGCTGCAAGGTTTTCCATGCTACTGCTATGATTACATTTTTCTTCATATTCATCTTCAGAAGCAGATTTTCCTTTATCCAGATAATGTTGCAACAAACGGTGTGCCATAACATCGGGATACCTTCGTATTGGGGATGTAAAATGAGAGTAATACTCAAAAGCCAAACCATAATGTCCAATATTATGAGTAGTATATTCTGCTTTACTCATACTACGAATTGCTAATGTATCTACTAAATTTTGTTCTTTTTTACCTTGAACATCTTTTAATAATCCATTTAATGATTTTGTTGTTGTTTTTCTATCTCTAAGATCAAGTTTATATCCAAATCTACCTATGATATTTTGTAAAGCTGCTAACTTCTCATCATTTGGCTCATCATGCACTCTATAAATAAATGTTTTCTTAGGAGATTGTTTTCCTATAAACTCTGCAACCTTTTTATTAGCAAGTAACATAAACTCTTCAATAAGTTTATTAGCATCCTTAGAAGTCTTAAAAAACACTCCTACAGGTTCATTATTTTCATTTAGAGTAAACTTTACTTCTACTTTATCAAAAGAAATAGCTCCAGCTCCCATTCGTTTTGCTCTCATAATTTTAGCAAGATCATCCATTTTTAAGACAGCATCGGCTATTTTTTGATCGGTCTTATACTCTTTTCCTGTAAGCGAAATTTCTGCTGGAATCACATTTTTACCAGTTTCAATAATATGCTGCGCTTCTTCATATGCAAATCTAGCATCAGAATAAGTCGCAGTTCTACCGAACCATTGGTTTTTAATTTCTGCTTTATCATTTAATTCAAATACAGCAGAAAATGTATATTTCTCTTCATTTGGTCTTAGAGAACATGCATTATTAGATAAAACTTCTGGTAGCATAGGTACTACTCGATCTACCAAATACACCGATGTTGCTCTTTCATATGCTTCATCATCTAATATTGTTCCTGGTTTAACATAATGAGATACATCTGCAATATGAATTCCGATCTCATAATTACCATTATCCAAAACTTCAAATGATAATGCATCATCAAAATCTTTAGCATCTTTAGGATCGATAGTAAACGTGAGTATTTTTCGCATATCCCTACGATTCTTCACTTCAGACTCCTGAATAGAAGTATCTAATGTATTGGCATATTCTTCTACCTCTTCAGGAAATTCATATGGTAATCCATACTGTGCTAAAATAGAATGGATTTCGGTGTTATGTTCTCCTGGTTTACCAAGTACTTTAACTACTTTACCAAACGGAGAATCAGCTTTTTCAGGCCAATCTTCAAGGCTCACCAGTACTTTATCTCCATGTTCTGCTTTTCCTATTTTGTTTTTAGGAATGAAAATATCAGTATACATTTTAGCATCCTGCATATTTACAAAAGCATAATTTTTCTGAATTTCAATTACACCAACAAATTCATTTTTCTTACGTGAAATAATTCTAGAAATCTCTCCTTCACTCTTTCCTCTTCTTTTTCTACGATAAATATATACCTCTACTTCATCACCATGTAAAGCTTTATTCAAATTATTGTTAGGTACAAAAATATCATCCTCTAAATCTTTAACGATAACATATCCTGTACCTTTTGAAGTTATCTCAAGAATACCAGTATATGTATTTATATTCGGAGTTATTTTAAATTTTCCTCTTTCAACTTCTTCAATCTGTTTTTTTGCAGCTAACTGTGTTAATTTCTTAATAATCTGATTTCTACTACTGGCATCATCCACTCCAAATTTTGCGGCAATTTGCTTATAATTAAAACTTTTATTGGATTCTGACTTTAATATTTTGAGTATTCCTTGGGTAATATTCTCTATTTTTGGGGACTTCTTTCTTCTTCTACTCTTTCTTTTCATTAATATCTGTTCTATTATTTATGATAAAAGTACAGCTTATCTTTTAACATTAATAGTTTTAGGATTAAACTTTTATTAATCCTTAAAAGGATATAACTGTTTATACCCAATAAATTACATTATCTCTAAATCAAACGGTTACATTATTATTTTTTAAACAAAAATGGTTTTTTTTCTTAAAATTTACTTAATTTTAATACACTAGGATTACCTTTTGTTCGTTAAGTATTTATTTAGATATGAATAAAATCAAAAAAATACATAAAATTATAGTGTTTTTTGTTCTGATATTTTTATTGGGTATTTACTCTTTTACCCTATATATAAATAATACTATTGATCAGAAAAAAGATACTTTGGATGAATCTGAAATAAATAGCTCAGTTAAAATTGATCGTGAAGCCACTCAAATTAACTAGTTTTTACCTTTCTATATTCTATTTTAATCACTTATTTATCTTATTACCAATTTAATAGTTCTATCATATTTTGTATATTGTAAATAGACTACAATCAAGGAAAAAACTATTGAATGAAAGATTTTGTTATCGTTAAAACGTATACTTATCCTTTTGAGTATACAGTATTAAAACACCTTCTTGATCAGGAAGGAATTTCTTATTTTTTTGAAAACGAAACAATGATAGGAGTTTTTCCTTTCTACTCCAATGCCTTAGGAGGAATAAACCTCAAAATCCATAAGAGGGACAAACAAAGAGTACTTCAAATCATAAATGATCTTAATACCAATTCTCATCTCACAATTGTATAAATTTAGAATCTATAGTCTATGTTACAATTAAAAACAGTTGTCAACATATATTATAAATATCTTTTTCTTTTTTTAAAATTTAAAATTAATAATGATTATTATTATGTAGTGTGGATAGCGGTATAACTTTTCTAAATTTTATTTGCTTTTTAAGTAATATCAAATTTTCAGAAACATATAAACAGGATATCAATATACTAATTGCTTGAAAATCTTCTAAAAGTAAAATTTAATTAACAGTTGTTAATAGATTATAAACACATAAAATTTTTAATATTATTACGGTAAAACCGTAGTTCATAACATTGAGTTAATACCTGAAAACTTATCTAAAAAAAGACAAGTTAAAATTTTGATTTGTTGTTGAGTTGCTTGTATTCTAATAAAAATTTAGATTACCAAAAAAAGTTTCTGAATTTTAAGAACTATTTATGCACATCGTATGTTAACAGAAGGTTATGAGTTATTAACATTGAGGTAATATTGATTTAAATTATTGATTTTTTGGAGTTTACTTTTTTTGGATTGAATTATCTTTGTTCAAATAACGAAATCAACAAAAAAATGAAAATAGCTATTGGAAACGATCACGCAGGAACTGAATATAAATTTGCAATTGCGTCATATTTAGAATCTGAAGGTATAGAAGTTACAAATTATGGAACCGATGATAATTCTAGTGTAGATTATCCTGATTTTGTTCATCCTGTAGCAAAGGATGTTGATAGTGAGAAAGTTAATTTAGGAATTTTAATTTGCGGAAGTGGAAATGGAGTTGCAATGACAGCTAATAAATATACTAATGTTCGAGCAGGACTTTGTTGGACAAAGGAGATTACAGAATTGACAAGATTACACAATAATGCCAATATCGTATGTATACCTGCAAGATTTACATCACAACCACAAGCTATTGAAATAGTAAAGACGTTTTTAGAAACAAAATTTGAAGGGGGTAGACATTTAAACAGGGTAAATAAAATACCAATGTGCATCTAATATATGATAGAAAATCACGCTCATAATCATTCACATTCTGATCATGAACTCACTGGGCGTAGTTTATTATTTTCTATTTTTTTAAATATAGGCATTACCATTGCACAGGTCATAGGTGGTTTGCTATCAGGAAGTCTTTCTCTGTTATCAGATGCTCTACATAATTTTAGTGATGTAATTTCATTAATCGTTAGCTTTTTTGCTAATAGATTAGCAAAGAGGGAAGCGTCTATAAAAAGAACATTTGGTTTTAAAAGAGCAGAAATTATGGCAGCATTTATAAATGCTGCTTCATTAGTTGTTATAGCAATAATACTTGTTTTTGAAGCAATAGAAAGGTTACAAAACCCTCACAAAATAAGTGCAAATATTGTCATTATACTTTCTGTAGTAGCAATCTTAGGTAATGGATTAAGTGTGCTACTTCTAAAACAAGATAGTAAAGTAAATATGAATATGCGATCAGCATATTTACACCTTATTACAGATTTAATGGCATCTGTAGCGGTTTTGATAGGAGGATTGTTAATGAAATATTATCGACTGTTTTGGGTAGATAGCGTGCTTACTTTTGCAATTGCAATTTATCTAATTATAGTGGGCTATGATTTATTAAAAAGATCTTTCAAAGTGTTGATGTTGTACACTCCTGATACTATAGAAGTAAAGGAAATCGTAAACACAATTAATGCATTACCAAAAATTAAAAGTATCCATCATATACATGTATGGCAACTTAATGAAGAAGAAACACATTTAGAAGCTCATATAGATTTTAATAGTGATATACAGGTTTCAGAGTTTGGAGAAGTATTACATACTATTGAAGATGTTCTTCAGAAAAAATTTGGTATTAACCATGTTACACTTCAACCCGAATATGGTAAAGAAGATAATAAAGATATTATTGTACAAGACTAAGAAGATATGAATATTAAGTTTGAAGTTAAGCGATTTGATGAGCTATCGACAATAGAAATGTATAAAATTTTGCGCTTGCGCGCAGAAGTTTTTGTGGTAGAGCAAGATTGTGTATATCAAGATATTGATAATAAAGATCAAAAAGCACTTCATGTTATCGGATGGAAAAACGAAAATATAGTTGCATATACCAGATTATTTGATGCTGGAGATTATTTTGAAAAAGCAAGTATAGGAAGAGTTGTAGTTTCCAAAAATGAAAGACAATTTGGATATGGTCATGATTTAATAAAGACAAGTATTAATGCAATAGAAACCTATTACAAAACAAAACAAATTAAAATATCTGCTCAAACCTACTTAAAAAAATTCTATGAAACTCATAATTTTAAAAAGATAGGTGATGAATATCTTGAAGACGGAATCCCTCATATTGCCATGATAATTTAATTGATAGATACCTTACTACTTTTTTAAAATGTAGTATAAATATCGTATATTAGTTGACTTAGTCAACTAATAATTGTTATGAATAAAAAATACATTAGTAAAATAAGAGCTTTTAATAGATTTTATACCAATATAATAGGGCTTTTAGACACTCATATTTTAGACAGTAAATATTCTTTGCCTGAGGCTAGGATTATATTTGAAATTTATCATAATCCGGGGTTTACAGCATCAGATATTATTGAACTTTTGGATATTGATAAAGGGTATTTAAGCCGTATTTTAAAACGTTTTGAAAAACAAAAAATAATTTCAAAAACTGTTTCACTAACTGACAAACGAGTTTTTATGTTGCAATTAACCAAGTTAGGAGAAAAGGAATTCCTGAAACTTAATACCAATTCAGAGCATCAATTAAAAAGAGTATTTGCACATTTATCTCCTTTGGAGTCGCAAACACTTCTACAAAATATGGAGTCCATAAAAACATTGTCTAACAAGTCAAAGATCGCACTTGATGATATAAAAATAAGAACATATTTAAAACCAGGAGACTTAGGTTTTATTATATATAGACATGGAAAGTTATATGCTGAAGAATTTCAATATGGTATTTCTTTTGAAACTTATGTAGCTCGTGGTATCCACGAATTTTATCAATCTTATAACCCAGATAAAGAACGTGTTTGGGTTTGTGAACATAATGGTCAAATAATTGGATTTCTTTTACTTATGAAAAGAGAAAATAACAGTGCTCAGTTGCGTTATTTTTATATAGAAAAAAGATACAGAGGTATTGGTTTGGGTCGAAAATTAATGCAACTGTATATGGATTTTTTCCACTCCTGTGGATATACATCATGTTATTTATTGACAGCAGATGAACTAGAGACTGCAGCTTCTTTATACCTTAATCACGGATTTGAGTTAACAAAGGAAATAGAATCAACAACCTTTGGTAAACCAGTAACAGAGAGAAGGTATGATCTAAATGTTTTAAAAAATAAAAATTCTATCAAAAAATGATAAGACTACTTACTTCAAAATTTCGTTGTATTTCTTAGTGTTGTTAAGGATTTCTTGACTTTTAGCTACTTCGGGATTATGGGTTACATAATAATCATATAATCCCTCACGATAGAAGTAACGTTTGATAATCTCATCGGTAAGTAAATTAACGATCTCATTTTTGTGTTTATCTAATGCAGTCTGTTTAGAAGCATTTACAGAAGCAATTAAGGCATCATAAGAAGTATTTATACCTTGATCTAATTTTTCGCGTTCAGCTATTTTAAGTGCTTTTTCAAACGCTTTTTCGGTTTCTGTCTCAAAGTTAAAATCACTTTGTTTCACAAACTTTTTAAACTCTTCATAATCACTATCGGTAAATTTAAAATCGCCTGATTTTTCTAATTTATGAGCATAATAATACTTTGTTGCATACCCAAAAATAGCGTCTGATTTTAATAAAGCAGTAGTTATTTTACTGAATTTAGAGGTTTCTAATTCTATATCTGGTTGTATACCACCACCGTCATATACTGTTCTTCCATTTTTAGTTTTAAAAGCTTTAAAATCTTGCTCGTCAATACGAACAGCATTGTTGTTTTTGTCTCGATTCCAATAATCCAGAGCCTGAATACATCTGCCGCTTGGGGTATAATAGCGAGAAATAGTAATTTTTAACTGAGTACCATAAGTTAATTTTTTTGGTCTTTGTACCAATCCTTTTCCAAAACTTCTGGCACCAATAACTACTCCTCTATCTAAATCCTGTATACTACCAGCTACAATTTCACTGGCAGAAGCACTACGACCATTTACTAACACAACTAAGGGTATCTGAATATCAACAGGTTCTCGTTTAGTGAAATATTCCTTATTATACTTTTTTACTACTGATTTTGTTGTAGTGATAAGTTCTCCTTTAGGAACAAAGATATTAGTAACATTTATAGCTTCACTTAATAAACCACCAGGGTTACCTCTTAAATCAAGAACTACCTTATTTGCTCCTTTTGCCTTTAAATCATTTAGGGCATCAATGGTTTCACTAGAAGCCTTATTATTAAATTTTGACAAAACAATATATCCAGTATTATCGTCAAGTAAAGTATAAAAAGGAACAGCATCTACTTCTATTTCTTCTCTTGTAAGTACGGTGGCTTTACTTTGTCCTTGTCTGGTATAGATGATATCGACTTTGGTACCACTAGCTCCTTTTAGAAGTTCTCCAGCATCTTCTTTAAAATCTGCTACCTTGATATCTCCAATTTGTGTGATTTCATCTCCGGCTTTTAAACCGGCTTTATCTGCAGGATAATTTTTATATGGCTCTACAATAATGATTTTATCTTTTATTGTCTTTACAGAAGCTCCAATACCTGTATATTCTCCAGCGTTACGAATTTTTGAAGCCTCGACGTCTTGTTCATTCCAATATTTGGTATACGGATCTAGATCGTCTAACATAGCCTTAATAGCTGTATCCATTAATTCGGCTGGATTTGTTTCATCTACGTAGTTCATGTTTAATTCTTTAAACATTGTAGTGAAAATTTCGATCTGTTTTGCAATTTCAAAAAAATCAGATTTAAAACTAACCGTAGATAGTAAAACAACGACAGCAATAGCAGGATAGATGATTCTCTTCTTCATAGGTATTTTTTTAATGGATAAGTTTTGCAAACCATATAATGGTAATCATTATTTTGATGTGATCTCCTGTTCAACAAATTTTTGTAAAATTCCTTTTATTTTAAATTCAACTAATGAATATTCGGGTATTTCTTTACCTGAATATAAAAACATAAAAGTGAATTGATGAGTAGTGTTGGGTACAATATACTTATTTTTTCTATAACTTTCGCGTAATAAACGCTTTATAAGATTGCGATCCACAGCATTTTTAAAATGTCTCTTACTTACCGATACGCCTGCTTTTATTGTTACATTCTGTTCAAAAAGGGATTTTCTGTATACTAACCTAATAGGGTATTTTGAGATAGATTTTCCTTCAGAAAAAAGCAATTCTATCTCTTTTTTACTTTTTAATTTCTCTTTTTTATTAAAAGTAGCCTTCATGGGGCATTAAATGTAGTGATTATACTAATACTGATAAAAAAACCGGCTCTAAAGCCGGTTTCTTCTATAAAAATTCTTTTATAAATTATTCAGAAAAACTATTGTTACTAGGGTTTATATCAGCTAGTGTATTACTAATGTCTATAGTTATTGATTTGATTTCAGACTTTGATTTTGAAAGATCCAAGTAATAATTTGGATTAGTCCATGGCCAATCTGCTAAAACTGTACGTTTCATTGATGGAATTGGATTTGCTTTTTCTGCACGCATCATTCTTAAAGGTATATAAAATGACTCTATCGTACTGTCTTTGTATTCTACATAAACATCTAAAGGCATAGGCATTTGCCCAATTCGTTCTAAAACGACCTGAGTTCTATTATTATTTTCTGTTATTTCTTTAATACCATAATCAATAGTATTGGTAGTTTGAGTCCAATCGGTTAAATACCAATCTAATTGCATTCCTGATACTTTTTCTGCTACCCTCTTAAAATCATTAGGAGTAGGGTGTTTAAATTTCCAATCATCAAAATATCTTTTAATTGTTTTAGCAAGATTATCTTCTCCTATGATATACCCTAGTTGAGATAAGAAAACAGCTCCTTTAGAATATGCAGAAGCGCCATATGCGGCATTATGCATATAACGATCAGCTTGTGTAGTTTGTGGCTGTTCTATACCAGAAGTTGCTAGTTGATAATATCCGCCGTAAATTCCACGTAATGAATTAGGATTATTTTGCTTCATAACTTCATTCATAGCAAGTGTAGAAATATAACTAGTGAATCCCTCATCCATCCATTCATGTTTGGATTCGTTAGTTGCTAGAATATGTTGAAACCAGGAATGTGCCATTTCATGTGCAGTAACGCCAACCAAACTACCAAAGCTTCTTTCACCAGTAATTAATGTACACATTGCATACTCCATACCACCGTCACCACCTTGGAGGACAGAATATTGTTCGTAAGGGTATTTTCCTATTTTTTCACTGAAATAATTCATGAGTTCAACCGTTTTTGGTTGAAGATCTTTCCATTTATCAATAATTTCTTTATTATTCTTGTATAAAAAATGAAGCGTAGGTCCATTAGGAACTTTTACCACATCATGCAGATATTCTGGATCAGCGGTCCAAGCAAAATCATGAACTTTTGGAGCTTTAAAATGCCAAGAAAGTTTTTTTCCTTTTTTAGTAACTTTAGTACCCGGCTTTTCATAACCATGTCCAATCTCTTGTGGGTTTTGCAAATACCCCGTACCTCCTAGAACATATTTTTTATCAATGTTTATCGTTACATCAAAGTTACCCCAAACACCATGAAATTCTCTTGCTATATAGGGGTGAGCATGCCAACCCTCGAAATCATATTCTGCCATTTTTGGATACCATTGGGTCATCGACAATGCAATTCCTTCTTTATTGTTTCTACCAGAACGACGTATTTGTAAAGGAACCTGACCATTAAATTTCATTGAAAAAGTTGCTTTTTCACCAGGTAAAACGGGTTTATCTAATTTAACTTCGAGAACGGTACCAGAAGTTTCATAAGTAATAGGTTTTCCGTTTTGTGTTAAAGAAGAAACTTTGAGATACCCTATTTCATCAGGTTTAAGCTTACTTATTCTATTTCCAACCCTAGGGTCTGGATCAGGAAAATTAAGAGATCTAATATCCATTTCACTTCCCGGTTGAAATGCGTTAAAATACAAATGATAGAAGACCTGATATAAGGTATCTGGAGAATTATTAGAATAGATTAATTCTTGTGTTCCCTGATATTGAAAGTTTTCAACATTCATGTCCACTTTCATAGTATAGTCTACTTCTTGTTGCCAATATGAAGTATTATTTTGCGCAACTATAGTGTAGATTCCTATAAAAAAGATAAAAGCAATTTTTTTAATCATCATACTAAAAATTATTTAGACAATTTATCTGCCATAATAAAAGCATTATACAGATTCACCATTTTACCAGACTTGGATAAGTTTGAAAAACTTCCAACATTGGTTTGTTCACCACCAATAACCACAGAGGTTTTTGTATTTAATCCACTATCCATAAGTATTTGTTTTACTTGTGCTGCTTTAAGAGACGGAAAATAAGATCTAATTAATGCTGCAACACCAGCGACAGCAGGAGCAGCCATAGAGGTTCCTTGTAAATATTCGTAAGAATTGTTAGGAGTAGTAGACCAGATTTTAACTCCTGGAGCAAATGCATCTACATTGCTTTTTCCATAATTAGAAAAATCTGCGACAAGATTTGATCCGTACACATAATTTAAAGCACCAATAGTAATAAAGTTATCCGCTATTTCTGTGTTATTATCAGTTTGATCATTAGGGTATACTGCTTTTTGATCTAAGTCTGTTCCTTCATTTCCAGCAGCATTAACAATAAGCACATCCTTGGATGCAGCATAACGAATTGCTTCTCTAACCCATTCTGGATGTGTACTATAATATTTACCAAAACTAGTATTAATCACTTTTGCACCGTTATCTACTGCATATCGTAATGCTAGAGCTATATCTTTATCATACTCATCACCATTAGGAACTGCTCTGATAGCCATTATTTCTACATTTTGAGCTACGCCATTCATCCCTTTACCATTATTTCTTTTTGCAGCAATAATACCTGCCACATGGGTTCCGTGTTTTAGTCCTTCTTTTTTAGGATCAGGCCCCATCACATTACTGTTACCATATTTGGTATCTGTTATATCATCAACATTATCACCAACCACGGTTCTTCCATCAAACTCTGCGTTTAAATTATAATTTAGCTGTTCTGTAAAATGATCTATACCTTCTTTAATACTTTTTATAAAATCTGGTATGGTATCTCCTGGATCCATGAATCCAAACATTTGAGCCAAAAAAGCAACGTATTGTTGCATTTCTGCTGTTTTAGCTTCGGTTTTTAAAAGCTCTTCTTTAGAATAATCCTCTTTTCCTAGAGCAGCCGAAATAGCTTTATGAGAAGCTTCTGAAAGTTGTAGAATTTGTTCGTATTGTATTTTTTGTCCCGAATTTTCTTGATATTCCTTTTCGAATTCGGCTTTTGCCTCAATATAATTTTGATATTCACCTCGATCAACTTCTGCAACAGAAGCTAAAGTTTTACCAGTATATTTTGGTTTAAGCTTTTTCATAATTCTTACAAACTCCAGATTTTCATCTTCAGAATCACCTAAGAAGTTCCATCCGTGGATATCATCTACATATCCATTATTATCATCATCTTTTCCGTTTCCTTTGATTTCCTTTGGATTGGTCCAAACAACTTCTTTAAGATCTTCATGTTCTATATCAACACCACTATCGATAACACCAACGATTACCTTTTGTCCTTTTTTATTCTGAATAAGTTCAGTGTATGCTTTATTTACACTCATTCCCGGAATTGTATCAGATACTAAATCAAAAGAATTCCAATTCTTCAATTGATTTTCAGTAAGATCCATGTTTTTTAAAGGAATAGAATCAATATTTTCTATAGGAACAGAAATAATAGAGGGGCTACCACAACTTGCAAGAATCATTGATGAAGCAATAGTAACAAAAACTTTATTTGATGATAAAATCATTTGATTTTTTCTTTTAATTAAATATTTCATAGCAGGTAAAAACTTCTTTAAGACGTACACCTTTTTCTGTATGTCGTACGGTTATTATTTCATTATGAGCATCATGCTCCAGGAATAAATACCAACCATTTGTTGCGGCATTTTCAAGAAATAGCTTCTTTTCATCTAAGGTCAACAATGGCCTGGTATCATATCCCATCACATAAGGTAGGGGTATATGCCCGACTGTAGGCAGAAGATCTGCCATAAACACAATCGTTTTACCTTTGTACTCTATATGTGGGATCATTTGCTTTTCTGTATGTCCATTAACAAATAGTACGCCAAAACCTAATTCAGAGTTTTTTTGAAACGAAGTATCTGTTCTGGATATAAAGTTTAATTGACCACTTTCTTGAATTGGGATGATATTTTCTTTAAGGAATGATGCTTTTTCTCTAGCATTGGGTTCTACTGCCCATTGCCAGTGCTCTTCGTTACTCCATATTTTAGCATTTTTAAAAGCCAATTCATATCCAGTTCGAGCATTATTCCATTGTACCACACCGCCACAATGATCAAAGTGTAGATGCGTGATAAAAACATCAGTAATATCATCTCTGTGAAACCCTTTTTCTTTTAGAGAAGCGTCTAGACTATCATTGCCCCATAGCGAATAATGGCTAAAGAATTTTTCTGATTGTTTATCTCCCATTCCAGAATCAATAAGAGTTAACTTTTCACCATCTTCTATAAGCAAGCATCTTGCAGCAATATCTATAAGGTTATTTTGATCTGCAGGATTTGTTTTATTCCATAGTACTTTAGGAACGACTCCAAACATGGCGCCTCCATCAAGTTTAAAATTTCCTGCTTTTATTGGGTATAAGTTCATAATCAACTAAAAATCTTTGCAAAATAGAAAAAATGATAAGGATCAGGATTTAATTTTTGGACTTTTTAACACTATTTCGTTAGATTGTATACTAGATATAACTTTTTCTAAACGAGTTCCATAGTCTAGAAGTGCTTTAATCTCTTTAATACTTGCCAGGCGTTCTTTTCGCATTACTAATAAATAAATACCGTTACATTCTATATGATAATACGGGTTACTTTCAAAAAACAGGACTAGTTCATCTTTAAAAAATGATCTAATTTGCTCGGGATGTTCTCCCAAAAGATAAAATCGTTTAGAAAAATCAGGATGCCCCTGTATGTTAATGTCTTTGAAACCAGCAAATTTATATACAAATTCTAACAAACCTTCTTTGTCAAGTGTAAATTTAGGAATCTCAACTTTCAAGTTTATAGTTAAAACAGTTGTTCTGACAAGTGTTCTGGCGATAAACTCTCCTTCAGAAAACTCAATGTCTGAAATTTTGAAAATTGACTGAGTGTCGTAAATAGAATTGTTTATATAGTTAATTTTTTTGGTTTTAAAAAACACAAAATCTTGTACACTAGAAATATCAATATTTTTTTTTGGATCATACTGCCAAGAAAAATTAGATGCAATATGTTGTAGATCAACTTGTCTTTTGGTAAAATTAGATGTTGCGCTGATTTTAATTTTTTTGGAGAAAGGAATTAAACTTCTTACTGCGAGAGGATGTTCTGAAGAAGTGCCGTGAATATCAAGTCCAGTAATTTCAAAAGACCCTCCTTTTCGTTTAAAAGTTTCTTGATATCCTATTAAGCTTTCCTGTACTGTATAGTCTACAAAATCACAAAGCGAAAAATCTATAATTGCATCTTGAGTCTCAGGGATGGTATCAAGTCTTCTTTTTAGTTGTGAATAATTCATAAAGTTTGAAAAATTCTTAACACTCACAAAATAATTACCATTGATTTCTTCTTTAAACATAAGTACATTAGGCTTAAAAAGGTTTCTGGCAAAAAACATAACACTTTTATTTAAAATAAAATGTATGATAATAGTTGCTAAAATTCCGATTAGAATTCCTGTGATTAGATTGGTAGTTATTGTAGCAATAATAGTGGCAAAGAAAATAAGAAGCTGTTCTTTACCTATTTTTGCCACATCTTTCAGGTTTCTGGGAGCGGCTAGTTTATAACCTGTGTAGACTAAAATTGCTGCTAATGCTGTAAGTGGGATTCTTCTAAGTTGATCCTGAAACAAAACGACAAATAGAATCAGGAAAATAGAATGGAAGAAATTTGAAGTTCTGTTTGTCCCTCCATTGTTCACATTGACAGAGCTTCTGGCAATTACTGTAACTACATTGAGACCACCAATAAAACCACTAACAATTGATGCAATCCCTAATGCTGTTAGATCTTTATTTACATTAGATCTTCTTTTTACCGTATCTAACTTATCTACAGCTTTTATACTCAATAATGATTCAATACTTGATATTAATGTAATGGCAAGTACTACACTTATAAATTTTAAGTCAAAAAGCAAAGAGAAATCAGGAGAAGGAAAATTAGAAAAAACGTCATCAGGCATCTGAACCAAAAGTGAAGTATCTATGGGATAAGGCTGACTAGAAAAAATTTCATAATAATAACTTAAACCAATGGCCAAAAGAACAATCCACATAGGTGCAGGAACTAATTGAAAATATTTGTTCCTGATCTTGCCATAAAAAACCATTATAAGAAAGCTTATAATTCCAACCAGTGCTGCAATAGCAACAGCTCGGTATTCTGGGTTAAAGAGCACTAAAATACTATCTGGAATACTAGCCAATAAGGAAATGGTATCACCTTTTATACTTGTATTAGCAAGCATAACATGAAACTGTTTTGCGAAAATACTTATTCCTATGGCTGCTAACATACCCTGTATAGCAGAAGAAGGAAAATAATCACTTAAAATGCCTAATCGTAATTGACCTATTATAATCATTAATGCACCAGAACAAATAATAGCGGCTAAAGTAAAAAGATACCCTTGAAAGACATCACCATTTGCAAGGGTGGTAATAGCGCCAAGCAAAACAACCACTAATCCATTCCCCGGGCCCGTTATGGTAACATTAGAACCTCCAAAAATACTTACAATAATCCCTCCGGCAACAGCTGCAATTATTCCAGAAATAGGAGGCGCTTCTGAAGCTAATGCCAAACCTAATCCCAAAGGCAGAGCAATTAATGAAACCACAAAACCAGAAAAGATGTTTTTTGGCAACTGCGATATAAAACCAGATGTTGTAGTGTTCGTCTTTTCCATTTATCTCATTATTAGAACATCTGTTGGTAATTCTGATAGAATATGTTCGATATCATGAACAAAAATACGGTCCAAAAACGTAGTTCTATCTGGAGCGTTCATAATGAGTAAATCTGCCGCAACGACTTTTGCATAATGCCCAATTGAATATCCTCTCTTTCCAAAAATGGATTGCGTTTTAATTAAAATACCACTTTTAATATCTTCAGGTACATCATTAAGAATATGCTGTACTCTAATATCTTCTTTTTTTGCTAATTGTTCTTTTATTAGCGTGTCTTTAAGTAAAGATTGGTCATCTTCTACTACGATTTTAACTTCTTGATGAGAAATTTCTTCTATGATTGTGAGTTTTTGTGCACCCAAATTTTGTGCAACTTCAAAAGAATCAATGATGGTTTGCTTTGTTTTTTTATCCTTAAGACCATTGACCACAATGTGATTACAAGGCCTCAAATCTTCTGAAGGTTTTATAATTAAGAGTACAGAGCAATGTGCATTTCTAGTAATTTTTCGAGCAATTGATCCTATGTAGAATTTAAGAAAATCCTCTCTAGGGATAGCCCCAAGCATAATAAGATTTGCTTTATGTTGTGTAGCAGTATCAATAATAACGGTTACAGGATCACCTTGTTTCCAAATAATAGTTACTTTTTCATCATCTTCAGAAAACCCTGAAATTAATTCTTTAATTTTTTCTTCTTTTTCCTGTGTTTTCTCTCCAACATGGACTATAATCAATTTTGAATCAAAAAAATCGACCATCCGCATGGCTTCAAAAATATTGTTTTTTAGATTAGGAGAAAAGGCTACGCCAATAAGAATAGTATTAAATTTATGATTGAATAATTCGTTCAAGACCGTTTTTAAATTTTTAAATTTTAAGTGGGGTAGAATATAGACTTAATTTTTGAAACCTGAAAATAGCATTTATTTCTACTGTGTTTTAAAAAATAATGATCTTTCTTGTATATATTTGGGTAAAGACAAATCATGTTAGAACTAGCAGGAATAATTATTTTAGGGATTTTGGCACAATGGGTGGCTTGGAAATTTAAAATCCCAGCAATTTTACCATTGATTTTAATCGGACTTTTGGTAGGTCCTTTTGCCACGTTATATACAAGTGATGGGACCAAACTGATACAACCAATCTGGAATGGTACCAAAGGTTTGTTTCCTGGAGAAAGCTTGTTTTATTTTGTGTCTCTCGCTATAAGTATTATTCTTTTTGAAGGTGGACTTACCCTTAGGAGAAGTGAAATTTTTAATGTAGGGCCAGTGATTATAAAATTAATTACAGTTGCTGTGGTCGTTACATTTTTTGGAGCAGGATTAGCTGCACACTTTATTTTTGAACTCTCATGGCCCATTTCATTCTTATTTTCTTCATTAATTATTGTAACAGGTCCTACTGTTATAACACCAATTTTAAGAAATATACCTCTTAAGAAAGATGTATCTGCAGTACTGAAATGGGAAGGGATTTTAATTGATCCTATAGGGGCCTTAGTAGCAGTTTTAGTTTTTGAGTTTATCAGAGTAGGAGGAGGCGAAGAATTTACGTTTACAGCATTAATAGAATTTGGTAAAATAGTATTATTTGGTTTTACCTTTGGTTTTACTTTTGCACACGGACTTGCTTTTTCTCTAAAAAGGAAGATTGTTCCTCATTATTTGTTAAATGTAGTTACATTAGCCACAGTATTAGGTGTATTTGTATTGTCTGATGTTTTTGCTCATGAATCGGGACTACTTTCTGTGGTAGTCATGGGAATGGTGCTGGGAAACATTAATCTTCCTCATATAGATGAGATTTTATATTTTAAAGAATCACTTAGTGTTCTTTTAATTTCAATATTATTTATTCTTTTGTCTGCAAATATTAATATTGAAGATTTACAACTAATATATAACTGGGAAGCAGGTTTACTTTTTATCATTGTCGTTTTTCTGGTTAGGCCATTGGGAGTATTTCTAAGTTCAATAAATTCGGGACTCAAAATCAAAGAGAAACTTTTTATTAGTTGGGTAGGTCCAAGAGGTATTGTTGCTGCGGGGATTGCTTCATTATTTGGGTTAAAACTGTATAAAGTAGGTGTGCCAGGAGCAGAGTATATTACTCCTTTAGTATTTATGATCGTACTTGGAACCGTTTTACTTAATGCTACAACAGCACGTCTTTTTGCTAAATTAGTTGGGGTTTTTCTTAAAAAATCAGATGGGATTCTAATCATTGGCGCCTCCAAAGTTTCTAGACTTATTGCAGTATATATCAAAAAAAATAATCGTCATGTAGTATTGGTAGATAGCAATAGGGATAATATAAAGAAAGCAAAAGATCTTGGTCTAGAAGCAGTGGAAGGAAATATTTATGGAGATCAACTTAAGGATAACATCGAATTAAATGACATAGGATATCTTATGGCACTTACCGGAAATAGTGATATTAATAAGTATGCAATAGATAAATTTAGAGACCAATTTGGGGAACATGGATCATTTAGATTAATTACTACAGAAGAGATGAAAGACCCAAAAAACAACCCTCAGGAGGGATTATTTTCTCATACAGATGATTATTATAAACTTATTGAGCTTGCCGAAAAATATCCTGGAATTCAGGAAATACAAATCAAAGATAAAAATCATTACAAGGTCATCATAGAACTAACCAAAGAAGACCCAGAAATTATCCCTTTATTCATTAAAGATAACGTTAAAAATATTAGAATTATATCATCGCACAGTGAAGAAATAGAGAGAGTAGAAGATGGTAGTTTTTTAGCATATATAGGTAAACCTATTGATATAGAAGTAGTAAAATAAAAATATTGATTTTTGATATCCCGCTCTAATATACTGTCTTTCAAAACATGAAAGATATCCCTTTATAAAACCCTGTTATATAGGCTTTTTGTAGAATCCGGTTTAATTTTCTTACTTTTGAAGCTACTTAACCTAAAACTAAAAAGTAAGATGAGAAAACTTATGTATGCTGTTGCATATGTCCTTACCCTTGGATTTGCAGCATGTGGGAGTGATGACGATGTAGATTGTGGCGAAGCAAATGTAGCCTTATCAGAGGCTGCAGTGGCATATGGCGAAAATCAAACGTCTACAGATGTTTGTAATGCTTATAGGACGGCATTAGAAACTGTAGTAATTAATGGTTGTTTTGCCGATGATGAGGCAAAAGAAGCTTTAGAGGAAGAATTAAAAAGAATAGGTGATTGTACCTTTTCTGGGAGAACATGTTTAAGTTGTACTAACAGCGGAATAACACAGACGATATGTAGAGGTGAAAATGGAAATGCTTTTATTGTTGATGGCGATGAAGATACTGAAGATAAAGACACCGGGATTCCATATAGCAGATATATAGAACTTTCTGATTGTGAGTAATGCTTACTTACTTTATAGAGAAGATTAAATAATATACATAAAAGAGACCTTTTCGAGTCTCTTTTTTTTATAAACTTAAATATTTGTTAATCAACATTCTTGCTTCTATATTCGTGATCAGAATTTAACCTAATACCAAAATTATGAAAAATCTTATGTATGTTGCAGTATGTATCCTTGTACTAAGCCTTACTGCATGTGGTAGTGATGATGATGGAAATGGAAATTGCAGAACATGTTCGAATGGGCCAGTAAGTATTGAAGTTTGTGATAACGGAGACGGAACTTTTAGTGTAGAAGGAGGCGCAGCTCAGGATATTCCAGATGGCTCGACTTTTGATGAACAATTTAATGCTGCATGTGCTCAAATCGGGGCAAACTGAATTTAAGAAATATGTTTTTAGAAAAAAGGGATCATTTTGATCCCTTTTTTTGTTTGATGAGATATACATAAACAGGAAAATGGTCACTATATCCACCTGTATAAGAACCACCAGCAAAACTACGAAATGGATATCCTTTATACTTACCTTTAGAAGTAACTAAATATTCTGGATTAAATATACCCGCTTTGTAATATCGATAACTAGAATAGTCTGTGAATAAGAGGCTTGCAGAAACAATAATTTGATCAAATAAATTCCATCGATCTCCCCAGGCTAGAGAACCCATCCCCTTTTTGGCCATAGCATACATTGGATTGTATACTTCTTTTAAAAAAACCTCTTTTTTATGCTGTTTTGCTCCTAGAACCTTTTTAACACTTACATTATTAGGATTATCATTAAGATCACCCATGGTAATAATTTTTGCGTAGGGGTCAATAGCAAATAATGAATCCATTATTTTTTTATTTAATACTGCCGCTTTTTTTCTTTTGTATTGACTCCTGGCTTCACCACCCCTTCTTGAGGGCCAATGATTTACAATAATATGAATTAGATCACCATCAAGATACCCACTTACCAGCAATTGATCCCTTGTATATACTCGTTTATTGGTGTTTGTGTCATAAAGTATGAGTTCGTGAGTACTAGTGTTTTTAGGTTTAAATAACCTTTTTTGATATAATAAAGCAACATCAATACCCCTTCGGTCAGGAGAATCAAAATGAACAATGCCATAGTCTTTAGCTATCAGACTAGAATCATTAACAAGGTCTTCTAAAACCTTTCTATTTTCTATTTCGGCGACACCCAAAATAGCAGGAGCATTTTTTGTTATGGTTATACCCAACTCAGAAATTGTAGTTGCCATGTTTTTAACCTTCTGGTTATAAATTTGATATGTCCAATGGTCCTTTCCATTTGGAGTTCTATCATCATCAAATGTTATTGGGTCATCTTCAGGGTCAAAAAGATTTTCCAAATTGTAAAATGCAATGGTATGAATATTATACTCCTTCTTTTCCTGAGAAAAAAGAGATGAGGATAATAAAAAAATCAAAAATATAGTGGTGCTTCTTAAGATCATAAAATTGTTTTAGAGTTAGAAATCAGATGCAAATATTATTTTTTCCAGTGTCGAAAAATGAAACTGGGATATTTTATAATTGCCATTAATTAACACAAACAAGATTTATGGTGTATCACTTTTTTAATCCAAAACAGATTGTATTGATCTTCTTTTTTGGGATTTCTTTTCTACATGCTCAACAAACAGAGTTAAAAGGAAAAATTATAGATGCAATATCAGGAAAAGGCCTTGAAGAAGTATCTATACAAACCTTAGAATCAAATGTTTCTATACTAACAAATGCTAATGGTGAGTTTGATTTTGGTCATGTGGTACTTCCTTTAGGAGAGGAAATACTTGTCATTTCAAAAAAAGGATTTATAACCAAGCGTTTTCCTATTATTATTAATGAAAATACAGCCTTGGACCTGGGTGACATAGATTTACAATATGATTTTAATGATGAGCAACTGCAAATAGGAACTATTAGTCTTTCTGATAATGAATTGGATGAAGACCATGATATCTCCTTTAATGCGGCAGCTTTACTTCAGTCTACTAGAGATGTATTTCTTAATGCGGCTGCTTTTGATTTTAGTTCGACATTTTTTCGCCCAAGAGGTTTAGGAAATGAGAACGGAAAGGTTTTAATCAATGGTATAGAAATGAATAAACTCTTTAATGGAAGACCACAGTGGAGTAACTGGGGAGGACTAAATGATATGCAACGTAATCGTGAGTTTTCTCAAGGGATTTCAGAAAACGACTATACTTTCGGAGGTCTTTCAGGAACTTCCAATATCATTATGCGTGCTTCCAAATATCGTAAGGGAGGAAGAATCTCTTATGCCTCCTCTAATCGTACGTATCTAGGGAGAATAATGGGAACGTATAATTCTGGTGTGATGACCAATGGATGGGCTTTTTCTGTATCACTAGCCAGAAGGTTTGGTAATGAAGGTTTTGTTGATGGTACATTATATGATGCAAACTCATTCTTTATTTCAATTGAAAAAAAACTAGGGAAAACACATAGCCTTAATCTAACTGGGTTTTATACTCCAAATCGCAGAGGGAGATCGACTGCAATTACAGAAGAAGTATTTAATCTAAAAGGAAATACATATAACCCTAATTGGGGATATCAAGATGGAAAATTAAGAAACTCCAGGGAGCGAAAAATTGAAGAACCTATTGTGATGCTTAACCATTATTGGAATATCACTCCGAATACCTTAATAAATACAAATATTGCGTTTCAAACAGGTAGTATAGGAAACAGTAGAATTGATAATGGAGGGAGTGATTTAATACAAGGACCAAATGGACAACAAACTTATATCGGAGGAGGAAGGAGTGCAGACACAAATCCAGTGCATCCAGATAATTTACCTAGTTCTTTTTTGAAAAACCCAAACCCTAGTCCGTTGGATTATCAAAATGCTTTTTTAGCACAACAAAACTTAATTGATCGTGGTCAGTTACTTTGGGATGATTTAATTCGAACCAATCAACAAAACACACAACAAGGAGGTAATGCTACGTATATTTTATACGAGGATAAAACCAAAGATATGCAACTTAGTAGTAATGTTATAGTAAACAGTAAACTCAGCTCAAATATCACGTTAAACTCTGTGATTAATTATAGAAGCTTAAAAAGTCAAAATTTTGCTGAGGTAACCGATCTTTTAGGTGGAGTAGGGTTTTTGGATGTAGATGTATTTGCTTTATCAACAAGCGGATTGACTTCTCAAGAATTAGTAAATAGAGCACAAAGTGATTTGCGTAACCCTAATCGTATTGTTGGAGTCGGTGACCGTTATGATTATAACTATGAGATTGATGCTTCAATACTTGATGGGTTTATTCAAGGGCAATTCAAATTTAATAGAATAGATTTCTTTTTAGGAGGTACAGTTTCAAAGACATCTTATCAAAGAAATGGGATATTTGAAAATGGATATTTTCCGGGAAATGCATCTTTTGGAAAAAGTGAACCCATAGATTTTACGAATTATGGAGTAAAAGGAGGAGGAACTTTTGCTATCAATGGACATAATTTCATTACGTTTCAGGGTGCATATTTTAATAAAGCGCCCACAATTCGTAATGCGTTTGCGAATGCAAGACAAAATAATAATACTATAGCAACATTGATTGGAGGAACTCAGGAAAGTGAAAAAATTCAATCTGCAGATGCAAGTTATATATTTCGTTCTCCAAAAATCAAAGCCAAAGTAACAGGATATTATACAGGTATACAGGATGCAACTAATATTTCTTTCTTTTTTACTGAAGCGATATCTGGATCTAATGTTGGTTTTGTACAAGAGATTCTTACTGATATTGACAAGCTTCATATAGGAGGTGAGTTAGGGGTCGAATACCAAATCACACCTTCAATAAAACTTAAAGGTGCGGCTGCATTAGGAAGCTATACATATGTTAATAACCCGGATTTGATATTAACCAGCACGAGTGATGCCTTTTTGGAAGTTCAGGGAACACGGGATTTTGGAAAATCTTTTTTAGAAGGATATCATATTGCAGGAGGCCCACAGCGTGCGGCTCAATTGGGTTTTGAATATCGTGATCCCGATTTTTGGTGGTTTGGAGCGACAACGAATTATTTTTCTAATGCATATATAAACATTAGCCCTTTTGCAAGAACTTCAAATTTTTATCAGGATACAGATGGTTTGCCATTCAATAATTATGATGAAACTATTGCTCAAACTCTTTTAGAACAGGAGCAATTTGAGGATTACTTCCTAGTAAATGTGATTGGAGGTAAATCCTGGAGAATCAAGAAGTATTATATAGGTTTTTTTGCATCGATTAATAATATTCTGAATCAGGAATATAGAACAGGAGGATTTGAACAAGCCAGAAATGCAAATTATCGATTAGCACTAGAAGAATCTCAGCGCGACACACCCGTTTTTGGTTCTAAATATTTCTTTGGATACGGTACCTCGTACTACTTAAACGTATATGTAAGATTTTAAAACCAGACCTCACAGGTCTTTAAGACCTGTGAGGTCTATCCATATAATTGAGTAAATAATAATTTCATGCTAACAAAAACATCTAAAAATGTATATAACCAACATAAAGAAAATTTTTATAGTCCTTATTGCGACTTGTATTTTTACAACTTGTTCATCAGAAGAGGAGTTTAAAACTCCAGAATTGGTAGTTGATGAACCCCAAATTGAAGGAACTATAGTTACCATTGATGCGATACTAGGAGTTCTTGGTCAGGAATTAGAAAAAGAAGGAGAAAACGCCAAAGTCGTTTTTGAAAACACAAACAATATAATAGAAGGCTATGTGGTGTCAAGTGACAAAGCCAGTAATTTTTTTAAAGAATTAGTACTTCAGAATACGCACACGAATCCATCTTCTGGCGTACGGGTATTAATTGATGATAATCCATTATTTACAACCTATGAGTTTGGCCGTAAAGTTTATATTAAATTGGATGGTTTATCTCTGGGTATCAAAAATGGGATTCCAACTTTAGGAGTTTCAGAAGGAAATGATATTAGTGCGATTCCGTCATTTTCTATAGACAAAGTTGTTATTAGGTCTGCAGAAATAGCGACAATTATACCTTTAGAAATTACTTTAGAAGATTTTACAGATAAATTGCTTAATCTGTATATTAAAATTGGTAACATTCAGTTTAACAAAAACCTCGTTCTAAAAGATAATGCCTTTACGTTTGCAGCAGAAACTAATGACAAATTTGATGGTGAACGTATCGTCGAAAGCTGTATAACAGGAAGAACAACAGTATTGAGCACGAGTACATTTTCAGACTTTAAAGGTCTTACCTTACCATCAGGTCAAGGGAGTTTTGAAGGAATCTTAACCAAGAATTTTTTGGGAAACAGGTATAATCTAGTACTTAATAATCCAATGGGATTAGTTTTTGATACAGAAACGAGGTGTGACCCAGCTGTTTTAGAATGTACAATTGATTCAGAAAGTACTACGGTGTTATTTGAAGAGGATTTTACAGATCTTAAAATTAAAGATTTGGTAAATTCTGGATGGATTAATATCAATACAAATAATGGAAAATTGGATTATGAAATAGGAGATTTTGATAACAATCAATATGCGCAGATAACAGGATTTAGATCCAAAGAAAGTCTATACGAGGTGTGGCTCATTACACCAGATATTAACCTGGACATATCAACAAACGAATTCTTAAATTTTGATATACAAGCTGGATATGATAATGGTAACATTATGGAGGTTTTTGTTACTAATAATTTTACAGGGGATCCTGTAACCACAATATGGACAAAACTCGACGCAACAGTACCAAGAGGCCCTCTAAATGCTTTTGGCAATTTTGGTTCAACGGGACCAATACGTCTATCTTGTGTTGAGGGTGTCGTTAGAATAGGTTTTAGATACATAGGAGGGGACCCAAGAGCTACAACACGATATCATATTGATAATATTAAGGTTAGCGGTAAGTAAGAAAAATATTTTTGTTTAGTTTTAAAAAACGATAAAATAAATGGCATACGAATATGAAAACACAATTATGATTATTAGTTTTTCAATGACAGGCATTATTTCTGTATTTGGTTTTATGAAGAAATTACGTAATAACAAATTATTATTAATTCTGCTTTTGATTACTCTTTTAATTGGATTATTTGGCTACATATCTAGTAACTATTACATAGCTGTTTTGTCAGGGAAATTATCATATAGTTTATTTGGCCCCTTTATCTATGTTTTATCTTATGGTTTATTAAGAATAGCATATAAGAAAACTTTCAATAAGGAACCAAGTTATGAAAGGTATTCATGGTATGATTATGAAGATGGTCGAAAATTAAATGTTTTTGACCTTTTAGTTCATATTATCCCGATGTTATTAGGGTTTATACTTCCTATATTATTGTTTAAATAGTAGGTTTCAAAATAGAAAAAAGTAAGCTCAAAATAACACAATTATCGAATGGGAAAAGGAGGAAGGCCTATAAAAGTTGCACCAGAACTTGAATACTTAGATCATTATATTAAGGATAATGATATTCAAGGAATAACAAATTTGATAAACGAGTTTGGTGTAGATTGCTTTGATACGTATAAAAGGACGTTGCTTATTAATGCAGCGGCAAAAGGAAATGTTGAGATCTTAAAATTATTGATTGATAAGGAGGCAGATATTAATTTTCAAGATAAAATAGGATATACAGCTTTACATTTTGCGGCTCAAAATAAAAATATAGAAATTGCTTCAACTCTAGTAGAGCACGGAGCTGATATAAATAGTAAAGACAATTATGGTAATCCTCCTATTTGGACAGCTATCTTTAATGCCAAAGGAGACTATAATATTGTAGAATTGCTATTAAAGACTGGAGCAGACATAGACACTAAAAATAAAAACGAGAAATCTCCCAGAGAAATGGGAGAGTTAATGCTCGGTGATACATTTGTTCAATTATTAAAAGTTAACTAAGAATGGAAAAATCAGAATCAGGTTCTCCGATCTACAGATATGAGAATAAAACCCCTAAAGAATTCGAGCCAGCATTTGGAGATGATGATACTATTGAAGATATATCAAATCATATAGAAAAGTATATCGGACCGATACATATGGTTTTTCATGAAATTATCTCTGATAAGGTTCATATAGATGTACATTGGGTACAACCTACAGAAGAAAAACCATTTCATACTTTAATTACTTCGGGGATGAGTGATAAAGCAATGAATACACCAGAAGGGGTAGACAATGCTGCATATGCAGAATTATGCATATGCTTACCCGAGGAATGGAAAATATCACAAGAAGATTTTGAAGATGATAGTAACTATTGGCCGATATACTGGCTTAAATTTTTAGCAAGATTTCCTCATGAATATGATACCTGGTTAGGTTTCGGACATACAATACCTAATGGGGATCCTCCAGCACCATTTACAGAAAATACAGGATTAAATACCATGCTATTACTTCCTTCGATTGTACTAGGAGAGGAGTTTATGTCTTTAGAACTAGAGAATAAAACAGTAAACTTTTTTGCATTAATACCATTGTATACAGAAGAAGTAGCGCTTAAGATGAAAAAAGGAGTAGATAGTTTGTTTGATGGATTTGATAAACATAAAGTAACCGACATTCTTGATCTTAATAGACCTAATACAGCTAAGAGAAAAAAGATCTTTGGATTATTTTAAAGATTAAGATTCTAAAATAATATAAGAAAGCTGCCATTTGACAGCTTTCTAAAAGAGAAGAGAACTTATTTAAAAAGCACTTTTTTAGTGAAAGGTTGATTACCAATATATCCCTTTAAAAGATAAACTCCTTTAAGATTTTTGGTAGACCTCCATTCAAATTCTCCATTTCCATTAAGAACTTTTGTATTGATTAAGGGTTCAATTAATTTACCTGTTAAACTATACATATTAATACTTATTTGACTTTTTGCCTCAAGAGAATAAGCTATAATCAACTTATTATCTAAAGAAGGGTTTGGAGTAATAGTCAAAGTTGTTGAGTTTTCAGAAGCTAGAGGCATCTCATCGTTAATTTTAGATCTTGTTTTTCTGTTTGCAGTCACATCAACCACGTAGGTTCTACTATTATTTCCATCATAATCACCTGTTTTGATGTGACTTGGAGAGAAGGTATAATCTGGGTGTTCAAAAAATATTGCACGGTTATCGTTTGATCTTGCCGGGAATGAATAGAATAAGTTCCACTCTGCTCTTCTACCTTTATGTTCGTTGTTTTTAATTTTTCTCCAGGCACCATTTTTAAATTCTGCCAGATATGTTTTTACACCTTTTACATGTTTATTAGCATCTTTATTATCTATAAACCTACCTCTAACCTCATTTATTTTATTAATATCATCAATTTGATTCATAGGTTTATTGCCATTCGATAAGTTATAGTAATCTACAGCTATTGATGGTTTATGTCCAAACATATACCAGGCAGTAACTGCTTTTGCCCACACATCTTTATTAGCATCTTTGGATTTATTTACATCACCATTATATGTTGGAGCATCACCTGCAAAATGGTTTACAGTTAGAATAGTTTTATGATCGATACCTCTATCTACAACAAATTTATCGGCATTAAATAGTTGGTTTACTTGTCCTGCTCTATAGGGGTTTTGAGCAGTGTGTAAGAATTCATATCTATAGAGATCACTATTATAATTTCGTTCTGTAAAAATTACAAGTTGCTTTTTTTGGTTTAACATTTCTTCGACTTTTGGATAAACGTCTGATCCTGATCCTTTTGGTCTGTTTACACTTACAAAAGTCTTATGGTTATAGATAAAGCCAGATATATTCTTGTACCCTGATCTTCTTCCGAAGAAAATATCATCTAACCCAGACTTACCTAAGTTCGGTCCGGCTTCAATATGTAGGGTGATTATATCTAGAGGGTGTGTCTCTAGCCAATTGGCAATAATATTGTTGAAATTTTTAGCATCCATCATACACATGTTTGGACTTCCGTGTTTCAATCTAAGTTCTCCGTTAACACGATAGATGTCTACCATAAAACTTCGTACTCCGTCTCGTAGTTGTTTTTGAATTCCTTCACTTTGATTTCCTCCCCCCAAGCATCCAAAAAACCCAGCTGGGCCATCAGTTCTATTATTATATGCGTTATGGGTGATTAACCAGGAAACCTCGTCATACCTACGTTGTCTGTTAATTTTATGAGCATACTGAGCATATGTTTCAGTAATACAAAATAAAGCAATGAACGTTGCAAGAATTAGCGTTTTGTTGAGTTGATTTTTCATTTTTTTGGTTTTAGAGGTTTTACAATTACGATTATTTTTCGGTTTTTATCTTAATGGATTTTGCTTGATATTTTAAGGCTTTTCTATTCTGAAATTCTCCTTTTTCATTTATATATCGATATACAATAGAGGCATGATCTCCTTGTATTTCTCCTATTACAAAACCATAAGATTGGGATTGATCTAAAGGTTGTATTGTATATGGGTTATTGTACCCATCATAATTGGGAGTAATGCTTTTTCCAGCACCGGCTGTGCCTACCACTACTTGATATATTGATTCTCTTTTGTCATTATTGATTTCTGCTAATGCATAACCGTGGTCATGACCACAGAAATAAACTTTAGAACCAGCTTCTTTGATGCTTTTCCAAAATTGATTTCTATACTTTGTATAGTCTAATCCATAACTATCATCTCCATGCATACAGTCGTGATGATCCACTTTAAAAGCTGGTTCATGAGTAAAAGCAAAAACATGAGGTTTTTTATTGGTATTTAGAATTTGATTGAGCCACTTTTGGTCAACTCTTTTAGTAGAAGGTTTGGGTATACTACCATTTTTATTTACTAGGCTATCTCTAGAAGTATAAAGGTCAAGACCAACTATTAGAGCATTTTTATGATTGACAAAAAATGTTACATTCTTTTCTTGTTCTGGACCATTTTGGGGCATACTATATTTACCACTAAAGACGTTATCCCATATTTCCTTAGTTTTTGGCCATATTGGTCTATGATTTGCTGTTCCTGGCAAATCAGGGTATCTTTGAGTTGTTTCGTGGTTACCTCTCACGATATAAACTTTTATATTATTATCATAAAGAGGTTCGATTGTATTTCTAAATAGTAACATTTGTTTTTTTAAATCAATTAAAGCTCCCTCATCTCCAAGTTCTTTGCGATTTGCATGCCCATAACAAATATCTCCGGTAAACATTACTAAGTCGACGTTTTGTTTTATGATTTCGTTTACTAGTTTTTGTAAAACAGAAACATTAACAGGATCATCAGAGCTATGTCCTCTGCAATCACCAAATGCCACAAATCTCCATATTTCAGATTGTGATATTGGATTTTGTTTATCAGGTTTGATCGATTCCTTTTCCTTCTTAGGTTTAATTTGATTGTTTTGGCAAGCTCCTATTACGATTGCTAGTAAAAGGAGTAGTGTATATTTAAATATTAGTTTTTGAAAAAATATCATATTATAAGGGTTAGTTTTTAAACCTGACAGGCTAGATTTCAAAGCATTATTAAATCAACCTGCCAGGTATAAGGGGGTAAACAAGTAATAAAAAGATCTTAAGTTAGATTTTTGACAAGCATTTCAATTGAGATTATAGCTCGTATGATCAAAAAACGGAAAACCAATTTCGTGTTTTCCATTTGTATTATTTTGATTTTACTCTGTGTCCCACCAAACTTTTTGAAAAGTGGTATTTACTCCATTTAATGGTGAACGATTAATTGCTTCATCTGCATTAACCTGGTTTTTATCTGTAGTCTTACTAGAGTAAAAATATCGAGTAGGAATTTCGGTGGCTACAGCGTCTCTTCCCGGAGCAAGGACAGGAAAGTTTAACCTTCTCCAAACGCTATAACCTTCGAATCCATTATTGACCTGATCCATCCAACGCTGAATTGCGATTTGTTTTATTTCGTTACCCGGAAAATTATCACTGATACTTGTAAGGTAATTCATGCTTTCTGTTGAAGAAGGATCAATCCCATATCGATTAAGTGATGCTCTTACTCCATCTATAAGAGGGATATTTGCATTACCTGACAAAAACCCTCGATGTATTGCTTCTGCCTTTATAAAAAGAAGTTCGGCATAGGTAATTAGCCAGAATTTGTTCAGGTTTTGAAAATTAGAGTTAAGTAAAGATCTATTTTCATTTTCTTCTATATCAGAAGCGATCCCTACAGGTTGTCCGATGAATTCAGGTGTCCCTGCGGTTATAGAATTTGCTGTTGGTGCTATTAAGAAAGACAATCTAGGGTCTTGTTCATCTGCTATTTTGTTGACTCCTCCTTCTCCTTTCATGATATCTACCATAGTAGCAGATAATCGCACATCATCAATGTTAGCTCTATCAGAATTGAAAGGCCACTCGGTCAATGTTTCATATAAAAACACGGGTTCATCTTCAATACTTTCTAAAATAGGATATATTGTTGGATTGCTAAATATCTTATTAACAAGAACACTTACATTTTGAACATTAGATATTCGCATTAATAACCTTAATTGTAAGGTATTTGCAAATTTTCTCCATAACATCTTATCTCCCTCAAACAAAAGATCTCGTGATTCATCTATAGTTTGATTATCTGGAGAATTACTTAGTAAATCATTTGCTATTTCTAAGTCATTAATCATCGACTCATATATTGTCGTTTGAGCATCATATTTTGGAAAGATGAAACGTTCCTCAAATCGAAAACCTTGTGCTGCGTCGATATAAGGAACATCCCCAAAAAGATCAGTGGTATAGCTAAGTATATATACTTTGTATATTAACCCAATAGCTTCATATACTTGGTTTTCCTGATTTTTTGCTTCAAAAGTGAGAAAACTTGCATTTCTTAATGCACCATTGTTTTCTGAATATACAATCTCCCAAAATCTTCTACTAATTGCATCTTCATCGTGTGTTAAGATACCTACTTCAGAATTTTTGACTGCAAATTGCTGAGATAATTGCCCTGGAGTATTATATGAAGATATTAATTGCCCTACGAAGCCGGGTAATATAGAACCAAATAACAAATCAACACTAGGGTTTTCTACGGATTGATTGGGATTTACATTAATTTCCTCGAGGCTATCACTACAACTACTTATCAATAATAGGTTAAATATTATTATGTATTTACATGAAAACGTTTTGATTTTTTTCATCGTTGATGGTTTTTAAAATTTGACATTAAGAGACATTCCAATACTTCTCGCAGAAGGAATTGCAAAAAATTCTCCTCCTGGTAACTCTCCACTATATCCTGCTACTTCAGGATCGATATGAGGAACATTATCCCATATCAATAAGTTCCTTCCAAATAGCGAAATACTGACATCTTGAAGCTTTGCTTTCTCCAAAAAAGGTTTAGGTAAACTATATGTGAGTTTGAGCTCTCTAAGTTTTACAAAACTTCTATCAAATGTTCCTACAGCATCATTATCAAAATATCTTTTATAAAAATTAGAGGTACGGGCGTAGATAGTTGTGGGGGTAGTTTCTCCGGTATCTCGATTCAATAATGCACCTTGTAGTTCGACCCATTGTTCTCCTGGTACTACAGTATTACCTTCATTAATTGCTCCTTGAGTTGCTGAAGGATCATCTCGTCTTTGCAATGTTGTAGATTCTTCTAATGAACCTAGCTGATTTCCTACCACATATGTTCTAGAGTGTACTTCTCCTCCTTTATTAATATCAAATAAAAAACTTAGGTTAATATTTTTATAAGTAAAAGAGTTCTGGATTCCTCCTATCCAATCTGGAGTAGCATTCCCTAATAAAGGTTTTGCCTCATCCACTAGACTTCCTACATCATCAGATTCTTCAGATCTTCCATCAGGTCGAAATATTTGAACACCTTCTCTGCCTAAATTTCCATTATCGTCTACTCTTAAAAGGTAATCCCCGTAGAAATCCCCAAAACTACCATTATTAGTAATGTCAAGGTTTATCCATCTTTCTGCTAATGTAATTCTTTCTCCTTCATCCAAAATATTAAGATCAGTGACTTTGTTTTCATTTTTGGCCCAGTTTAATGTTACATCCCAAGTAAAAGAAGATGTTTTAATAGGAACAACATTTAGAGAAAGTTCTAATCCTTTATTTGAAATTTTAGCTGGGACATTAATTACCTGGTTTAAAAAACCAGACTCTGTTGCTAGAGGAATAGTAGCAATCTGTTGTTTATTATCAATTTGGTAATATGTAAAATCAAAACCAAGTCTACCTTTAAAGAAGCCAGCTTCTAATCCAAATTCTTTTGAAACTATATTCTCTGGAACTAAGTCTTTATTTCCTAAAGTACTAGAAAGAGAATTAATAGAAATTCCTTGTGCAGAGCCTCCGTTAAAAGTTAGAGGATTAGTTTGATAGGGGTCTGTATCGTTTCCTACCTCTGCATAACTGGCTCTGGCTTTTAAATAATCAGTGCGTAGAGAGGAAAGGTCGAACATTTCTGAAATCAAGGCACTTACCGATGCAGAAGGATAAAAATAAGAGTTATTATCTGCTGGGAGCGTACTAGACCAATCATTTCTGGCTGTAAGATCTAGAAACAGATAATCTTTGTATCCAATGGTCGCTCCCCCATAAAGACTATTTATTCTTTTTCGGGAAACAAAATTTTGGGCTGTAGGTATAGTGGCACTGTTAGAAAGATTAAAGAATCCGGGAGTCACTAATCCATCAAAACCACTATTTCCTCTAAGTTCTTCGATTTTTTGATTAAAATGGTTCCCGCCGCCAATTAACGTAATAGAAAAATCTGAACTTAATTTGTTAGCATATGTTAATAAAAAATCTGAATTATCCTCTTTAAAAAACACGCTGGCTTCTCCATAAAAACCGTTTTGATAAGGGATATGAGAAAATGCCTTTGTGGTTGTTCGTTTGTCACTATAAAAATCTCTACCTGTTTTTATATCAAGCGATAGATGATCCGTTATTTTATAATTAAAACGAATATTTCCAAATACTCGATCTCTTCTATTACCGTTGAGGTTTTCATTTACTAAAAAATATGGGTTATTAACGCTCGCATCAGATGTTGCCTGTTGCACATCTGTTTTAAAGGGTTCCCAATAGTTTCTTCTTAATTCATCCAAACTTTCGTTACCACCCAATTTTAATAATGTGAAAATGATATTGGATTCACTTTTGGCTCCAATATTGGGTCTGTTATCACTACCACTGTTAATATAATTGACAGATGCTCCAACGGTAAATTTTGGAGTAGCATTATATGTTGCATTGAAGCCAATAGTATTACGTTCTAAATCTGTATTAGGAACCATTCCTTTTTGATCAAATCTGGTATATGACAATCTAAAACTTCCTTTTTCATGACCATTTGTTATTGAAAACCCATTAATCATTGTAGTTCCAGCTTCTAAAAAATCTCCGATAGGATCTTTACCTAACCTATTTACCCATGGTTTATTAATAGGAGTACCTGGGTTATTTGGATTGTACTGAGGGATAAGTTGACCATTAAATCTTGGACCAAAATTTCTACCGATATCAGCATTTAGATCTGGATACTCATAAAGGCCATTATTACCTTTTCCAAAATCTGTTTGAAATTTTGGGGTTTTTAGAGGGGTTTGCATCGATATACTAGATGTAATCGTAACCCCTAATCCTTTTTGGCCTTTACCACTACGAGTTGTAATAAGTATTACTCCATTTGCTGCTCTAGATCCATATAAAGCGGCAGCATTAGCGCCCTTAAGGACCTGAACACTTTCTATATCAGCAGGATTGATTTCGCCAGCTGCATTTCCATAGTCAACTTGTTGTTCTCCACCACCAATGCCTTCACCTAAAAATCCACTTTGATTAGGATTCGATGGACCTCCAAAAACACGAGAAGTCTGATGAACCTCATTACTAATAGGTACACCATCAATTACAAACAGAGGTTGATTTTTCCCGGAAATAGAATTATTGCCTCTAAGAACAATTGATGATGAAGCCCCAATTGCACCGCTGGAGTTGGTGATCTGAACCCCTGCAATTTTACCAGTTAATGTATTAACCAGGTTTGTTTCATTAGATTCTTTCATTTCTACGCCACCAATTTGTTGTGTGGCGTACCCAATAGTTTTTTCTGCTCTTTTAATATTTAATGCAGTAACAACAACCTCATTTAATGCATTAGAACTCTCTTCGAGAGCAATTTTTAAAATAATATCAGAAGTAACCAGTACTTCTTGATTTTCATATCCTAAGTAAGAAAATACGAGAGTTGTATTTTCTAATACTCTAAGAGAAAACTTACCATCAAAATCAGTTGAAGTACCTTCATTTTTATCTTTTACCTGTATGGTAGCTCCCATTAGGGCTTCTCCTGTTTTTCTATCAGTAATTGTTCCCTCTACATTTATTTTATCTTGTATTGTTTCTTCGATGATGGACGTATTTGATGTATTTTGGGGCTTAACAATAATTCTATTATTTACCCTTTTAAATTTGAGGTTTAATGCCCCAGAGATTTCCATAAGAATATATTCTAGGCTTCTTTGTTGTACTTGAATTGTAATTTTTTTACTGAGTGGAATACTAGATTCTAAATAAGCAAATTGAAACTGCGTCTCATCTTCAATCTTTTCAAAGACTTCTTTTAGTTTAACACTCTTAACATCAAGATCCAAATAGATGTTTTTGATGCTTTGTGCATGTGAACTGTTTGCGAATACAGTGCTTATAAATAGTATTTGTAAAATAAAAATGTACAAAGCATATTTTGACATGACGACTAATGCTTTAAATAAGTTTTTTTTCATATTTTTAGTATGTTTTAGTAATTATTTATTGGAACACAACAGTTTGGGATTTTAGAAGTATCTGACCATACTTTTAAAATAAAACCCCTTACTGTCACTGATTAATGAAGTGTCATTTTTTGGCACTTCTTTTTTTAATAAAACTCTTTTACATTGGCATTCTGTTTTTAATAGTTAACATCCGTTACCACTGATTTGAACAACGCCCTTTGAAAAAGTATACTCGTAATCTCCCGCATATTTTATAGTATTAAGGACATTGATCAATGATTCGTTCTCGAATCGGGCTTTTAGTTTACATTTTTTTATAGATTCATTCTTTAGGATAATCTCGACCCCATACCACTTGTTAAGAACAACAGCAATCTCTTCTAAGGTTTCATTTTCAAAGATTAAAATATTGTCTTTCCAAGAAATAACTTTTTTTGTATCAAATGGTTGTTTAGTTTTTTCTCTGGAAATCTTATTAAATATTAGCTCTTCTGATGGATTTAGGAATTGTGATTCACCATTCTTTGTATCCAATACTTCTACTTTTCCTTCCACTAAGGAAATTTTAATATTCTGATCATCCAGAAATGCTTTAGTATTAAAGGAAGTTCCTAATACTTTAGTAATAATATTATCAGTTTTTATTAGAAAAGGTCTTTCAGTATCTTTTGTGACTTCAAAAAAAGCCTCCCCTTCTAGAACAACTTCTCTTTTTTTCTGGTCGAAAACTTTTGGATAGATAAGTTTACTGCCAGAGTTTAACTTTACTTTAGTCCCATCAGATAACGTTAAGGTAAGTTTCTGTCCTAATTCTGTAGACTTTGTAATTTGGTTTTGGGCAATTTGATTTTTGGTTTTTCTCTGTGTATAATATATGCTGAGAGGAATAATCAATATTAAAATAACAGCAGCAATTTTAAGAAGAGGTTTTACTTTATCTGATCTTTTCCTAGAAGTACGTTGTTCTCTTTTGGTATTGTCGTATTCATTTATTCGACTATTAAGTTCTTTTAGAATTCTAAATTTTTCAGAATGAATAGATTCTGATGATGGAGATTTTTTCCAAATATCACTTAGTTGAGCGAATAATTGTCTGAAATCCTCATTTTTTAAAAGGTATTTAATAGTATTTTCTTCGCTTTTGGAAGCTTCACCTTTTAAATATTTTAGGATGAGGTTATATTTTTCATGCTCTTTCATATACCTCTTAAGACACAAATATAGGATCTTGCTATGACAAGGAATTTATGATTTAACAATAAGAAAACATTCTTAACATAATGGAAATAATGAGGTAAAGCCGTAATTCTTTGATAACCAAAAGCAGAGAATTTTAAAACCAATAGATTGAAAACTGAAATGAAAATTATAATCTAAATTTTATAACGATTATTTAATCATCTTTAGGAAAAAAGAGAGTTTGAATTTGTTTTTTTTGTAAAAAGCACCTTCGATGGTTGACAATCAAGCAGATATTGATCTATTTTACAGAATAAAAAATGGAGATAAAGGTGCGTTAGAGGTTGTTTTTCTCAAATATTATGATCCACTCTTTGCATTTGCCAAAAGTTTTCTAAATCCTAGCGATGCTGAAGAAGTCGTTTTGGACATCTTTTTTCAATTGTGGCAAAAAAAAGAAATAATCAAAATTTACGTATCCTTAAAAGGGTATTTATATGCTGCTGTTCGTAATCGATGTTTGAATCATATTGAGAGAAATAATAAAAAAAATGAGAGATTAGATCAGGTTGAATATCAATTGTCTGAGAAACTTGATGTTCAACCTGATGAATTGATGATGTATAAAGAAATCCAAAATGAGTTGGATTTTCTAATTGACCAATTACCATCACAATGTAAAGTCATTTTTAAGCTAAGCAGAGATGAGGAGCTAAGTCATAAAGAGATTAGTAAGATCATGGAGATTTCGGTAAATACTGTAAATACTCAAATTTATAGAGCACTTAAATATCTGAGAAGCAAACTTTTTTCTGAAGTATCAGAAAAACTATAACGGGATATCTTATCGATTATAGTAAGATTACTACTAGATAAGACAAATGAGCAGAATATAATTGTAGCTGAACTTCATTAAAAATCTCTTGAGCTTAGCTCTGAGCATTTGGTATAGTTTTCGTTTTCGAACTATGGAGTATTAGACACAATAGAGCATAAAAAAACCCTGCGAAGTTTTTTCGCAGGGTTTTTATTTTATATTTCATCAATTTTTAAAAGATGAATTCAATTATTTTTTAATAATCTTTTTAGTGACATTAAGAGTTCCGTTTACATTTGAAGCACGTACCACATAAAATCCTTTAGGATAATCACTCATATTTACAGAGACTTTAGACTGTCCATTATTAAGTCTAACGGATTGGTTATATACCGTTTTACCGGTTACATCTGTAATCATAATATCTACATCTCCTTTAGTAATTGATGTACTAAATTCTATAGATAATTGATCCAGAACAGGGTTAGGAGAGACAGCTACTTCTGCTTCTTCTATACCAAACTCTTCATTAAACATTTCACTTTCCATAGCTGTTGGGTTATCTGCATAAGCAACTGCATTTTTACCAGCAATACGTTCTCCGTTTTCAAGACATACGATTGCATCTAGATCATATCCATCGGCAAACCAAGGAAAAATAGCTCGATTACTAATATCCACAACTTTAATAAATTTAGCAGAACGTAAATTACCAGTTGCAAGATCAAATTCTCCGTCCTGACATGTTGTTCCCAAAGAAACGAAGTTTACACCATCTTGTGAAGCAAAGACTTCTGCAGACTCAGGATAATAGTTACAAGGAATATTATCAAAGAATCCTGTAGATTCGAATACCGCAAATTCATTAGTATCTTTGTTGTCAAAAATCTCATTGTTTAATTCTACGGTGATGGATCCACCAAACCCTAAGCTTACAAAATTAATAAATCGTCGTTCTCTTGGATTTCCTATAGCACGCTCAGGTCTGCTTCTAAAATAAGATATTCTTCTTCCATCTTTTCTTGGTCCTTGATCAAATGCGATAACTGATCCAACAGAACATTCATTGTCAACAAATTCAGGTTCTAGTAAGAATCGTGCAGAAACAGGTAAATGGTCTGAAGTGGTAAACGCATAATCATTATCATATACTTCATAATGAACAGTTACAGAATTTCGTATATACGCATCATCGAGTTCATTGGTGATAGCAATATGATCAATCATATTATCTCTTGAAATAAAAGAACGAAATCCAGCTTCGCTTAATGCAGAAGAGACAATGGTATAATTAGCAGTATCGTCTACGTATTCCTGAAAACTAGAAATAGTGGATGGAATATCTGCTACGGTCTCATCTACGTCGTCATTATAGTCTCCCAGAAGAATAACTTTATTATTAGCAAAATTTACATCTAATGAATCTTTTAGTACTTCGACATCATACTTACGCATATCATATCTATTTTGCGGATCACTACTATTGTTTGCTCTGGCGTGTAATGCTATTAAATCTATACGTTCTGTTACTCCATTAATAGTAACATCTGCTGTCATTAAGAATGGTAACCTTCCGCTTGCATAAAAACGTGATGTTTCATCTGGATAGTTGACCAAAGCAGAGTCATCTCCACCATTATATAATGGATGAATAGAAGTAAACATTGCTCTGGTTTTTACTACAGAAACAGTTTCAGTATTATAAATAAACCCAACTTTTTGAGATACTCTACCAGAGCCAGGCCCAGAGACGGCATCAGACAGAATATAATCATAACCAGGTAATTGTGCTACCAATTCACCAAACAAGGCGTCATCAGCAATCTCTTCTACTGCGTATACGTCAGCATTTAATTTTCTTAACACAGTAGCAGTACTATCTCTTTGGATAGCATCAGACATAGGGTTTTGGCCTACTGGTGAGTTATTTTCATCACCAAACCACTCGATATTCCATGTTACAACATCAAAAGTGTCTTCTTTTGGGAAACCTACGGTGTCTCCAGGTGGAATAAATTCTACTGCACAAGGAATATCAGATTCCTGCCTTGGTAACAATTGGAAGAATTCTCTAAAACGTCCCACTACTCCTGTGATTTCTGAACAAGTAGCAGGCTGTGCTTTTCCTACCACAGAAGCTACGTCATTGTCGATACGTAATTCTCCATTTCCGCTAGCATCAGTAAGCGTGAAGTTAGCGTTTCCAAACAAAAGATCACCTGGATTTGGAAAGGTGGTATTAAGAACACGAACAAGTTCACCTGGATGGTTTGCAAGTTCTGTAAGCGTAATGTCTAAAGGGGTAATAGGATTCTGCGGAAGACCGTTATTTACTACTTCTGCTACAGAACTGATCTGAATCTGATCATTAAAAGCAGCTCTGACCCCTGTTATTGTAACAGAATCTCCAACTTTTATGTTAGCGTCTGCTTGTACCAGATCATCAAAAACGGCAATACCACCTGTAGCATCTTGTATAAATGCAGGGCCATTAAAACTATCGGTAACCGTTAATACTCCGGCAATAGTTACAGGAGTGCCTTCTGCCAGTGCTCTGGCTTCAGCAATAGTTACAGGTTCACCTGGTGTTACAATAACACCATCATTATCAGTACCTGGTGTAGGAGCTTTTGCTACATAAGAATCTGTATTACGAGCGCCTCCTTGTCCGTTGGGTACTCTCTGCAGGGATTCACCATCTTTACTTCCATTTGCGTTCTCATTAACTTGTGGTTGATCTGCATTTAGTAATACTAACAACTCTGCATCGTCATTATCATCTGTATCATACACAATGGCATCGATGATATTTTCTGTGGTAACTGCTGTTCCGTTAGGAAAGCTGGTAGCGTCACCAAAATATAAGACTACAGCATCAGCACCGTTTTGGAAAGAATTTCCTGGTACCACTAGTCCAACATTGGCAACATCTGCATTTCCAATTACAAAATATCCTTCGGCATTTGTAGAGAATCCATCCAGATCGATAGCATTATAACTTGTATTGTTACTTCCATTATAATTTACCAATACATACCCGTCAAGAGAAGTATTTCCTGTTCCACCATCATATAATTCTACAAACTCCAATGCATCTGAACCTTGAGTATCTGCATCCAATTCGTTAATAATAAGATTGACAACCTCTGTTGCATTTGTATTAGCTGCTCCTGGAGTAGGAATAGCTTGTGTATATGAAGTGGTATTTCTTAATCCTCCCGTTCCATTAGGAAAACGTTGTAAAGATTGAAAATCCTTATCTCCTTTTTCATCCTCATTTACCTGAGGTTCTCCAGTATTTAATAAGATCAATAATTCTATATCATCACTATCGTTAGTGTCATATACAATAGCATCAATTAAGTTTTCAGTAGTTACGGCACTTCCGTTAGGAAAATTAGTAGCTTCTGTTTTATACAACGCTACCGCATCAGCTCCATTTTGTAATCCATTACCAGGAAATGTTATACTTACATTGGCAACATCAGCATTTCCGATAACAAAATATCCATTAGCATTGGTTGTAGAACCAGTTAAGTCATAGGTAGCATAACTTTGGTTATTAGAACCGTTAAAGAATACTAATATATGCCCGTCCAAAGAAGTATTTCCTGCTCCGCCGTCAAACAATTCAACAAATTCCAGAACGTCAGATCCATCTGTATCTGCGTCAATTTCGTTGATTACTAATACGGTTGGATCAACATTGTCAATAACAACGTTTTCGCGATTAGGAGTGTTAACGGCTTCTCCCGGTTCTGCAATAGCTGTTGGAAAACTAGGTAGTCCACTCCCATCAAAATCATTTCTAGTCCATTCAGTTACAACATCGGTATCTTGACCGTTTGGAAACCTTGAAGCCCCACCAACAGTAAATGAATTTCCATCAAAAGATTGCAATAATGTAACGGTAGCATAATTAAGATCTGATGCACCACCATCATTAACTCCGATGTCATCTATACGTTCTTCCCAAGGTGTAATATCCAAAATACCATCATCATTGGTATCAAGATCTTGCCCTAGATTTCCTGTAAAGTTTTTTACAAGAAGTAGCGCTACAGTTCCGTTTTCATAAGTATTACTACCAAATGGAGTAGTGAAGTATCCATTAACATCGGTAGTCCCAAGTTGTATTACCTCATCTATAGTTCCAGAAGCATTACTATCTCCTTCAATTTCTAATATCCAATATTCACTTAGATCAGTTTCTGATCCAGCCAATATCTCTACAAATTCGTCTGTATCTGATCCTGTATGGTTAAATAAAAACTCATTAATTACAGGAACGATAACTGGTGTTCCAAAAGTTTGATTTGTGTTTACTGCTCCATAAGTGTTTGTAGGTGTAGTTTCCCAAATAAATTCTGATGCTACTGTGCCGGCTCCTGATAATTGTAAAGAAGCACCTACACTTGTACTACTAGATTCTGATACTCCAATATCTGTACTTGTTACCCCAGCTGCAGGACCGTCAACTGCTGTTATAACGCCTTCATAACTTAGAAACTGAATTACAGCATTATTATTATCTACTAAGGCGATCCCGTCAGGAGAACCATTTTGTAATCCATTCACAGGAAGAATTTCTACTAAGGTTCCAAAACCATTTTGTTGGTCAGGAAGTATTCCAGAAATTGATATTGTATTGTAAACAGAATTGTTTGATCCATTATACAAAACAATGCTCCAACCAGAAAGATCTGTTCCTGTAACCCCTGCGATTTCTATTGCTTCTTCTACGTCTGTACTTGCATTATCGTAGTGAATTTCATTAATAAATACAGACTGCGTAAATCCATTTTGAGCCCCTAAAAAACAAGAGATGACAAATGGAATTAAAAGTAATTTTAATTTCATGACTATTAGTTTGTTTGTGTGATTTTTTGCGTTATGCAAGGTATGGCATTAGATCGATTTGATCATTCTTACTATGTTAAAAAAACTTTAACAAGTAATTTTTCTGTTATTGAATTTATCTGAAACCTAGAGATTTAAACATATAGAAGACATTAAGCCAAATGAAGAATAAAAAGTAAAGGGCGAAAAAGACGTTTTTAAAAAGGGTAAAACCACCCTGGTGAAATAGGATTTTATACCCTTTGTATTTGATTATCAATAATTTATATTTATAAGGTAGATTTTTGTATGGAGTTTAGTTATCGTGTTGGGGAACATGTTTTACACTAATTCATATCCAGAAAATATTATGAATTAAATACACAGAATAAATGAAAAAGCTTGGGGGTTTTAAAAAGATGGTTTGGATTAGTTTAGGTGTTTTGCTTATTGTATCGTGCGAACAACCCGACGGGGTTACAGAGTTTATAAATACAAATGACCAGGCAGGTTTTATGAGTACAACAGGAAACAGTGATAAAATTATAGATGAAGCTGAATTAGAAACAATAAGTCCGTTATTACATATGAGCTTTGATGGAGATGTAAGCGAGGAACAAGCGTCTACAAAATTTAATGAAGCCGTAGCGGTGTATTTAACCAATAATAAGAGTGATAATAAAGGTTCGGGTACAGAATTGTTGTACAGGATATGGAACTATACCGGGACAAAAAAAGATAATGATACTGATGGCAAAGTGAAAGCTCATGTAGGTTTTAATACCAATAAAGGAGAGTACTACGACATCAATGTTATTTTGGATAACGAAGGAGATGATCGAGAAGGCGGATGGGATTATTATCTTATAAAAACTAATTTACCTAAAGAAGATGTAGCGTGGGTTGAATTAAGAAATGCATTTATTCAACTACAAGGTCAAGATGGGTGGTACCTAAAAAGATACTATTTGATAATATTGGACTCAGATCAGGTACAATTTGCAGTAGGGGCTTCTGATATAGTCTCAGAGGCCGAGGTTTGGTTGGACAATACTTGTGATCTTTGCTGGGATACTTTTTCTACCGGAATCATAGGCGAAGGAAGGTTAAATTTTTGAGGAAGGATAATATATATTATTGTTTAATTGTATGGATTGAATTCTTAAAGTAAAATATGAATACAGTTTTATAGTTGTATAAGGTATAGGATATTTTATAATAACCTAAGAGGATATTAACTCACTTTTAAAACCTTAACTATGAAACTTAAATTTTTAATTATTATAGCATATGTATCATGCTATATAAATTGCGTGGCGCAATGTAATGACAGTATAAAATCTGGAGAAGCTACTTTTTATGGAGGTGTAGCAGGAAGCGAAGGAGGAAATTGCTCGCTTCCAGTAGCAGCAGATGATTTTATGCATTGTGCATTAAACAATACAGATTATGATGGTAGTAATTCTTGTGGAGCTTGTCTAGAGATAACCGGTTCTCTCGGCAAAACTATTGTAAAAGTAGTAGATCGTTGTCCAGAATGTAAACCAGGTGATGTAGATTTAACACAACAGGCATTTTCTGAAGTTGCAAATCCAATAGATGGACGAGTACCTGTTACCTGGAAATTCGTTCCATGTCCATTAGCGGCTAGTAAAACAATTAAAGTTAATTTTAAATCAGGATCTACAAAATATTGGACTGCAATTCAGTTTCGTGATCTCAAACATGCAGTATCAAAAATGGAATATCTTAAAGATAATGCATGGGTTAATGTAGAACGTAAGTTATTTAACTTTTTTATAGAACCAGCAGGTATTGAATCTCCAATGCAGTTACGAATCACATCGTCTGTAGGTGAAGAATTAATATTGAAAGATATTGTGATCAATACAAATACAGATTTTGATACCAAAATGCAATTTAGCACACCACCAAATTGTGGCGGAGAACCATCACAAGAACCAATAGCTTCATTTACAGCTACTCCAGAAATGGGTGTTGCTCCATTAGAGGTGTCTTTTGATGGCACTTCTTCTTCAGATCCAAATGGAGATTCAATTACCTATGCCTGGGATTTCGGGAATGGTGAAACATCAACATTAGCTACTCCAAAAGTAACATTTACAGAGATCAAAACATATACAGTAAGCCTAACGGTGAGTGATGGTACAAATACTTCTGTTCCTGTTACTCAAGATATTGTAGTATCTGATAGCAATATAGCACCAGTGGCTGATTTTACAGCTACACCAACTTTAGGCATTGCACCTGTGACAGTAAGTTTTGATGCTTCTGCATCTTCAGATGCAAATGGAGATACATTAACCTATACTTGGGATTTTGGAGATGGAAATACCGGATCAGGTATAACTGTAGTACATGAATATATTACTGTTGGAAAGTATACTGCAATATTAACAGTAAGTGATGGAAGTAAAACTGGAACAAAGACCACAACGATTAATGTTACCGATGGCAATGGTGGTGTGAGTTGTGCTTTTGGAACACCAACTACTGAGGCGTTACCGGCTATTAATTCTGCATTCGAGAATATATATGTTATAGGTAATGGAGGCCCAAATCTAGATAACGCTACTAATTTTACTATAAATTGGGATCTTGCGAATAACGGATTATACCAGTTTTCTTTAGGTACCAATAACGGTATTCCCGATTGGTATATTAATCTATTACCAAAAATCACACAAAACTTTAATACTACGAAACCATCAATTACAATTACAGATTCTGGATTTACAGGATTGGATGGTGCGTATTGGACAACGGTAGATACAGGTAATTTTGTGTTAGTTTCTAAAACAGGAGGTTTTACTATTTATTTTAGTAAAGAGACCGCTGCTCCTAATTGTGAGGGCACACTACCATTGACAGCCTTTAGTGTAGAAACATTTAATAATCCCGTTCAGGATAAACTAGTCATTAAAGGAGAGGATATATTGACAGGTACTAGCGTTAGTTTAATAAACATTTCTGGAGTAGTATTAAAAACTATTCAAGTTCAATCCAACTCAAAAGAGGTAGAATTAAATACGGCCAATCTTGAGTCTGGGATGTATTTTGTTAAAATTAATTATGAGCAAAGAGAAAAGACATTGAGAATAATTAGAAATTGATGCTAAAAAAACATTTTGTTTTAAACCAATGAAATTATTTTGTAGAAAGGAGTACAGAATCCTTTTTATATAATCAAGACACCTTGATCAATTTTGATCAAGGTGTCTCGTTTTTAAACAATTTGGCTATTATAATTTAGAATGATATTAACACTCTTTTTCGGCTATTTTCAGCGGGTTAAAATCCCCTCTTTTGTAATCTTAATTGAGCCTTAGTTTTATATACACAGGAAAATGATCACTATATCCACCTATGTATTTTCGTCCAATATAAGTTCTAAAAGGGTTTCCTTTATATCGGCCCTTATAGATTTTTAGAAAATCATCATCGAATATGGCTGCATCAGAGAAGCTGTGTTTTCCTTTTTCATATTTATGGAAATTATGACTGAAAATAATTTGATCAAATAAATTCCACTGATTCCTATAATTGGTACTACCGCTATATCGAGTAAGGAGTTGCTCCATGGGATTAAAAAGATCATGTTGTACCAAGTGATTTTTTACACTTTGACTAGATGGGTCATCATTAAAATCTCCCATAATAATGATTTTTGCATTAGGATCCTCAGCAGTGATCTGATCAATAATTTCACGATTTCTTTCGGCAGCAACGATTCGTTTATAAGCAGTAGTTTCGGCACCATCTCTTCGCGAGGGCCAATGATTTATTAAAACATGAATCTGTTCATTATTTAAATTTCCTGTAATCCATAAAATATCTCGAGTATAATCTCTCATCCCATTTTCATTGTCAACCAAAACCTGAACACTTTCAGAATTAGTAACTTCAAAATATTGTTTTTGATATAGTAAACCTACATCAATACCTCGTTCATCGGGAGAATCATAATGAACAATACCATAGTTTTTTCCTTTTAAATGTTTAGAGTTAACCAGGTCTTCGAGAACACTTTTATTTTCAACTTCGGCTACCCCAACAAGGATAGGAGCTTTTCTCGTTTTAGAAAATCCGATGTTGGAAATAGCAGTTCCAAGTTTAAATATTTTTTTTTCATATCGACTTCGATTCCACTGTTTTTCAGAATCTGGCAAGAAATCTTCATCCAGAGTATGTGGATCATCTTTAGTATCAAATAAGTTTTCAAGATTATAAAATGCTACGGTATAATGATTTGTAGATTTTTTATTGAAATAATATGTATTGGCCATAGGATTTAATTTTCTAAGAAACCTTTTGGATTGTAGACTTCTGAGTATATTATTATTGTACTTTTGTACACTTGATTAAAAGCACAATATAATAAATTAAGATATAGAAGATAAGGTAGCTAATGTTAGAAAGGAAGGAAATAGCATACGAAAAAACGGTTTTAATAGGAATTGTAACCAAAAACCAAGATGAGGAAAAGCTTGAAGAATTTTTGGATGAATTAGAATTTCTTACCTATACTGCCGGAGGAGAAGTGGTAAAACGATTTACCCAAAAAATGGATATGCCCAATTCCAAAACTTTTATAGGTAGTGGTAAAATGGAAGATGTAAAGGCTTATGTTGAGCAGCATGAAATTGGAACTGTAGTTTTTGATGATGAATTATCGCCAGGTCAATTACGCAATATAGAGCGTATTCTGAAAGCCAAAATCATTGATCGAACAAACTTGATTCTTGATATTTTTGCACAACGTGCACAGACAAGCTATGCAAGAACTCAGGTTGAGTTGGCACAATATCAATATTTACTTCCCAGGCTTACGGGTCTATGGACTCACTTAGAAAGACAACGAGGAGGTATTGGAATGCGTGGTCCTGGAGAAACAGAAATAGAAACTGATAGAAGGATTGTTAGAGATAGAATTTCTTTACTTAAAAAGAAATTAGTAACTATTGATAAACAGATGGCTACACAAAGAGGAAACCGTGGTAAATTGGTTCGAGTTGCTTTAGTAGGATATACCAACGTTGGTAAATCTACTTTGATGAATGTTATAGCCAAAAGTAAAGTATTTGCAGAAAACAAATTGTTTGCCACATTAGATACTACGGTTAGAAAAGTAGTTATCGGGAACCTTCCATTTTTACTTAGTGATACTGTTGGGTTTATAAGAAAGCTACCAACCCAACTTGTGGAAAGTTTTAAAAGTACCTTAGACGAAGTTAGAGAAGCCGATTTATTACTTCATGTAGTAGATATCTCTCACCCTCAATTTGAAGACCATATAGAATCTGTGAATAAGATACTTGGTGAGATTGATTGCAGAGATAAGGCCACTATCATGGTTTTTAATAAAATTGATTCTTATCAACATCAAACGATAGATGATGATGACCTAACTACCGAAAGAACCAAAGCACATTATACTTTGGAAGAATGGAAACAAACTTGGATGAGTAGAATAGGAGATAATGCTTTATTTATTTCTGCAATACATAAAGAAAATATAGATGATTTTAGAAATCGGGTATATAAAGAAGTAAGAGATATTCATGTCACCCGGTTCCCGTATAATAACTTTTTGTATCCAGAGATTATGGAAGAATAATATCAGTTATATTTTGAACGTACTGAAAGAGTATTTTATTCGGTACATTCAAAATGTAAATGGCACACGTCTAAAATTCATATTTAAGACCTAATCCAATTACTTCTCGAATCTGAAATCCACTGGCCGCATTATCATCATAAATGGATTGAAAGACAAAACTTCCGGTGATGTATTTATTGACTTGTAAATTAAGATTTAAGGTATAATCCAAATCAACGTTTTCTGGATCTTCTATATAATTAGAGTAGAGATTGAGAAGCTGTTCCATAGTTACGTTTTTCAACATTTTAAATTTGGCATAAGCGGCTAAAGAACCACCAAATTCAAAACGAGAACTTTCACCTCCATCAACACCAAAATAATCCCCATCTTCGTACCCTTCAACATTAGTAAATTCTTTATCCACAAATATCATACGAGATGTCACGGGAGCAATATTTACATTTAGATTATCACTTTTTTTCCATAATATACCGGGACCAACTTGTATAAATGCTGGAGAAAAGAAGTGGGTTTCTTCGATACGAATAGTTTCATCGGTATCAGGATCTTTTGTAAATCGATATCCTTTATCAAATTGAGATCTGAAATTGATAAACAACGAATAATTCCAAAAGCCTTTTCCAATTCTTTGTCCAAGCCTTGAGTTAAATTCTATCCTATCATTCGTTTTTCTAGGAAAATCTTCTCCTCTTAAAAAAGTAAGACCATAGTCCGAAATCATTTTGTTGTCCCAGGTCAAGCTATTTTTCTTATAATTGAATTCATAGGTTAAGGCAACATTTCCAGCGATATTAGATGTTCCTCCTCCCTGCCAATCAAAATTAAAGGCAGATTGATTAAAAAGTAAAGAGAAGTTTGCCTTATTTTTCCATCCAATATGTTCTTCTTTTGGTTTTTTAGGAGTAATTTCTTTTAGTTTTTGCTTTAAAACAATGATATTCAGGTCGTTTGTGGTGTTTTTTAAAATACTATCCAGAGATCGTTTTAAGTCCACCTGGATGGAGTCCAGACGTTTTGTTTTTTCTTTTTCCTGGCCAGAAGTATCTGTTATTAAAAAAAGAATTGAAACAGTTAAAAAAAATCCTCTCATTTGCTCTTCTATTGCAGGGGCTGGTGCAAATATACGGTATGTCCCAAGCTTTTTCAAATCAAAAATATTCATTAAAAAATCCATAGAAAATTGCTTTTATGTTAACGTCATACCAGAATATTTATCTTGGTTCACTTATCTATTAACATTAACAAATCAACCCCTTATTATTTGGTAATTGTACACTCTATTAACGTTAACGGTAGGTTAATGTGTCAAAATATTATAAAATGAGAAGATGTTTTGGGATATTTTTGATCTTGTGACAGGCAAATAGAACAAGTTAATAATCAGTTCATTTGATGTAACATTTTAAGTAATTATAGGTCTAAACAAATAACACATATCAATCACAAAAACGTTCATATTATGAAAAATCTCATGAAGAGTATTGCATTATTTATCATATTATGCTTATTCTCAAACGTAAACTATAGCCAGCTACCTGCAAAAATGATACAATACCCAGATGTATCGGGGGTTCATATATGTTTTACATATGCTGATGATTTATGGATTGTTACTAAGCAAGGAGGTACAGCTCATCGCTTAACAACAAAAGAAGGAAGAGAAACTATGGGGAAATTTTCTCCAGATGGTAAAACTATTGCATTTAACGCCAACTATGATGGTAATACCGACATCTATACCATTCCTGTAACAGGAGGCATTCCAAAACGAGTAACTACTCACGGAATGCCAGACAACATTAAAGGTTGGACCAAAGATGGTAAGTTTTTAATATACACTTCGAGAATGAAGAGTGGAAAACAGCGATTTGCTAAAGCATTCAAGATATCAATTCAAGGAGGATTACCAATATCAATGCCCATAAGCAAAGTTGAAGAATTGGATATACATACCAATGGAGAACTTGTTGCTATGACTGATAAGTCCAGGCTTAGCAGAAATTGGAAACGATATCGAGGAGGAATGGCTTCTGATATTTATCTTTTTAATCTTAAAACGTTGACTTCAGAAAACATTACTAAGAATGATAGTAATGATGAATTACCAATGTGGAATAATGATGATCTCTATTATCTTTCGGATAAGGATGCTTCTAAAAAGTTCAATATTTGGAAATATAATCTACAATCAAAACAACATGAGCAAATCACTTTTTTTGATGAATTTGATATCGAGAGACCTTCAATAGGAAAAACCGAAATCGTTTTTGAAGCCGGAGGTAAATTATTTCTTCTCGACGTAACAACAAAAGCGACAAAAGAAATATCAATAAGTGCTATTGGAGATTTTACAGCATTAAAACCTCAGGTAAAAAAAGCAGAAAAATACATACAAAATATACGAATTGCTCCTGATGGTAACAGGATCGTTGTAGCTGCTAGAGGTGATATCTTTTCGGTGCCAAGAAAAGATGGAGTTACCAAAAACCTAACACGCACCAGTGGTGTTGCAGAGCGATATCCTAGTTGGTCTCCAGACGGAAGATACATTGCATATTGGAGTGATAAAACAGGTGAATATGAGTTAATGATCAGAGACCTAAAAACTAATTCAGAAAAACAAATAGCCACTCAAGGTCCTGGTTTTAGGTACCAGTTATTCTGGTCTCCAGATAGCAAAAAACTGATTTTTATAGATCAGGAAATGCATATAAAGTTAGCCAACGTTACTAATAAAACAATTGAGGCTATAGATCAGGAAAATCAATTATTTCAAGGAGGGTTGTCAGAATTCTCAGTAAGCTGGTCCAGTGATAGTCAATACGTGACTTATGCAAATTCTCATGAAAACGGAAATCAGCATATTGTTATATATGCTGTAGAAAAAAAGGAAAAACATGTTATAACTTCTGCTTTTTATAACGATAGTAATCCTGTTTTTTCTGCAGACGACAACTATATCTATTGTACAACAGACCGTGTATTTGACCCTGTATATAGTGATTTTGATAATAGCTGGACCTATCCTAATGCAACCAAAATAGGAATTATACCACTTACCAAAGATGCGATACACCCTATCGAACTTAAAAATGATGAGGTTGCCATACAGGAAGAAGAAAATAAAAAAGAAGGAAACAAGGATAAAAAGAAGAAGACAGAAGAGAAGGATGATGATAAAGATAAAAAACCAGTAGTTATAGATTTTGAAGGAATAGAATCAAGAATGATAATCTTACCGGTGGAATTAGGAAATACGGGAAGAATAAGTGCGGCAGAAGATAAAATCATTTTCTTAAAACATCCCAGAACTGGATCTAAAGAAGAAAAATCTGTATTAAAGTATTATGATTTTAAAGAGGATGAAGAAAAGACCATTATGGAGAATGTAGAAGATTACGAACTCTCGTTTGATAGAAATAACATATTAGTATCCAGTGAAGGAAAAATGGGTGTCATAGAGGTAGCTAAAGATCAGTCACTAGAGGACAAAATAGATACCTCTAAGATGGAAATGACGGTAAACCCAAAAGAAGAATGGAAACAAATCTTTACAGATATATGGCGATTGGAAAGAGATTTTTTCTACGATAAAAACTTACACGGACTGGATTGGAATGCGATGAAAAGAAAGTATGAACCTTTGATTGAATATGCAGCAAGTCGAAATGATCTGAATAAAATAACAGGCGCGCTAATTGCAGAATTGAATGCTTCCCATACATACAGAGGTGGTGGAGATGTAAAAAGAAGCCCAAATAAAACTACTGGATATCTAGGTGTTGACTGGGAAATGGATCAAGGTAAATACAGAATAAAAAAGATCATTGAACCTGCTCCCTGGGATACAGAGGTAAAATCTCCACTTAAAAAACCTGGAGTTATAGTAGAGGAAGGTGATTATGTGTTACGTGTTAACGGAATAGAACTAACAGATTATGCAGATCCTTTTGTTGCATTAGAAGGAAAAGCAGATGAAACCGTAGAGATTGAGGTTAGTAAAACACCAGATGGCAAGAATGCTAGGCGTTATCTTGTTCGTCCTATAAAAAGCGAAGCAAGGCTTAGAAACCTTGCCTGGATCGAGAAAAAACGAAAATATGTTGAGGAAAAATCAGGAGGACGAATAGGGTATATCTATGTGCCTAGTACGGGAATAGACGGACAAGAAGAATTGGTTAGAATGTTCTATGCGCAACATCATAAAGATGGATTAATTATCGATGAAAGATTTAATAATGGAGGTCAAATTCCTGATCGATTTGTAGAGCTTTTAAACAGGCCATTATTAAGTTACTATAAAGTAAGAGAAGGTAATGACTGGGCATGGCCTCCAAGAGGACATTATGGACCTAAAGCAATGCTTATCAATGGATGGAGTGGTAGTGGAGGAGATGCTTTTCCTGATTATTTCAAGAAAAGAAAAATTGGACCACTTATTGGCACAAGAACCTGGGGAGGGTTGATCGGGATTTCGGGAGCACCAGAATTAATCGATGGAGGGTATGTTACCGTACCTACGTTTAGAATGTATAATCCAGATGGAACATGGTTCGCAGAAGGACATGGTGTAGAACCAGATATTCATATTCCAGAAGATCCAGGTAAAGATGCTCAGGGTATGGATGTGCAGCTTGATAGTGCAATAGGAGAGGTTATGAAAACGCTAAAAGAAAATGATAAAAAGCCTAAAAGAAGAATCCCTGCTGCAGAGGATCGTTCAAAATAAACCGCTAAACAAATAATATATTGAAATGGAGCGAGGTACTTTTGTTATCCTCGCTCTTGCTTTTTAAGGAATAGAAGTATATTCGTTTGGTAATACGATCTTTTATGAAAGAATTAAAATTAGTAAAAGCAAAAGAGAAAGATAAAAACTTTCTTCTTCACTTGAGAAAATTGACCATGGTAGAACATTTAGAAAAAGCCGGAATCTATTTGTCTGACGAAGAACATTTATCTAGAATAAACTTTCATTACGATAGTGCTTACCTGATTTTAAAATCAACTGAGAGGGCTGGTTTATTGAAGTGTATAGAAACGGAAAAAACAATAGAAATATTACAAATACAGGTATTGCCCAAATATCAAGGTCAAGGAATAGCAAAGCGCTTAATTAAAGATTTGGCCATAAAGGCTGAAACTTCTCATAAGAATCTAACATTAAAAGTATTAAAACAAAATCCAGCAAAATATTTATATGAACGTATTGGATTTAACATCACTGGAGAAGATGAACAGGAATTTCATATGAAAATGATATCTAGTAGTGAGATAGATAAACAATAAACATATAAAAAAGCGTGCCTTTATAGAACAAAAGCACGCTTTTTTTATAATAGGTTTTTCTCTTTTAGAAACCGTAATTTACACCTAACCCGAATACCTCTCTAATCTGAAATGCTCCAATGGCATTATCATCATAGATGGCTTGAAAAGTTAAGTTTGTTGACAAATACTTGTTGATCGTCATTACAATATTTGCAGTATAATCAATATCAACATTTTGTGGATCTTCAAGGTAATTAGAATATAGATTTAAAATATTCTCCATTGATACATTTTTCATAATTTCAAATTTAGCATACCCATTAAGTGCAGCTCCAAACTCAAAACGAAAAGAGTCATTGGCGTCAACTCCAAAATATCCTCCGGCATCATTAAATGCATCAATTGCTGCTTGATCATTCCCTACATCAGTAAAATCCCCATCAACAAAAATGAATCTAGCTGTTGCAGGAGCGATATTTACCTTTAGGTTGTCGCTTTTTTTCCATAACATACCAGGACCTAATTGTAAATAAGCAGGAGAGAAAATATGTGTTGTTTCTGTTCTGGTTTCTCTTGTACCAATAACATCTCCGGTAGTTGCATCCAGTACAGGTTCTTCTCCAAATACATATCCAGGAGCAAATTGTGTTCTAAAGTTTAAGAAAAAAGAGTAATACCATAATGATTCTTTAATTTGTTTACCTACCAAAGAGTTAAATTCGAATCGATCATTGGTTTTACGGGTAAATTCCTGGTCTTTAATTTTTGTTAAACCATAATCTGCAAGAACCTTATTGTCCCAGGTTAGGTCTCCTTTACGATAATTAAAATCATAGGACAGCGATAAATTTCCTGCAATGTTAGAGGTACCTCCTCCAAGCCATTCTGCATTAAAAGCAGATTGATTAAATAAAAAGCTAATGTTTCCGCCTCTGGTCCAACCTTCTTTTGGAGCATCGTCTTTTTTTTCTTCTTCTTGTGCAAATAGCATTGTAGCACTAATACATAGCACGACTGTTAAAAATGTTTTTTTCATTTGATATAGATAGTTTTAAGATTTTTGATCAGATGATCACTTTAGTTAAGAGGGGTAACTTAACCAAGATAAATAATCTGGATAAAAATTTATGTTGGCAAATATATTTTAAGTAACGATTTTTGCCATGAGTTGAAGATATCTTACCAGTACTTTTCGATAAAAGACAAAATTAACAGACAAAAAGGCTTATTTCCTTTTGTATAGAGGGACAGATGAACATGCTTCTCCGTACATTATACTTTTAGCAATAGGCTGTAATTTTTGAATTAAAGAAATATATGCGCCTTGAGGAACAGGTTTATTGGCACAGCCTTTAATGATAAGAAGCTTATCTTGATATTCTGAAAAATCAAGAGTATTTATAATTTCATTATAAAGTATGGTTTCAAGATTCTCTAAAGACCCAACAACAACTTTTTTTGCAAAAGGTAGTACAGCACTGGTCAAAAGCAGATAAGCCCAACCAGGTATAATTGCATCTGTAGAACATGAGAGTGCAACATAAGTATCTTGGTATTGACTCCAATCATGTTCTGCAATATGTTTTCTAAACTCTTTTTCTCTTAAAAGTAGACCTTCAAAAAGCCAATCTTTAATATCAAAAAGTATTCGATTACCTTCAGGATAGTAATCTTCTAAATCAAAGGTGATTAGGTTTTTGTTATTGGCAACTCTATTTACAATCTCTTCAGCCATCGCATTATTTTTTTGTTCTTTTATAGGGCTATTGATATCCTATTTTTTCTGATAATTCTATTTTGCTTTTTGCAAAATTTCCAGTTCCAAATGCAATTTCTTTTCCATCTTCATTGTATAATATAGATTCTGCAACAAATAGACCTCTAGACTTAAATTTTACTTTTCCTATAGCTGTAATAATTCCTTTGTTGACAGGTCTCACCAAATTAATGTTAAACGAAGTCGTAAGAACAAAAACATCTGTTACAATCGAATTTACAGCAAAAAAAGCAGCATCATCAAGTAATTTAAAATAGACAGACCCATGTATAGCTCCCAGAGCATGGAAGTATTGTTCTGAAATTTCTAGTTCAATTTGAGCTATTTCTTCAGAAATTTTGACTTTGGTAGTATCATACAATTCGGTGTTAATATTAGCTTGTAGATACATTCTTTCTAATTTATTATAATGTTCAGGACTCATTTTCCTATTTTAGAAAGTTACGTAAAATCAAATCAAAGCATTCCTAATTCTAATTTTGCTTCTTCACTCATAAGATCTTGAGACCACGGTGGATCAAAAGTTAATTCCATTTCTACATCATTCACCGCATCTAGAGATTTTACTTTCTCCTGTATTTCCTGAGGAAGAGATTCTGCAACCGGACAGTTGGGAGATGTAAGCGTCATGAGGATTTTTACATCATGATCTTCATTAACAAAGACATCATAAATTAGTCCTAATTCATATATGTCAACAGGAATTTCTGGATCATAAATTGTTTTTAGTACTCTTACAATTTTTTCTCCTAGTTCATTAGTATCTATAGTGATTTCGCTCATTTTCATTATTTTTTAGTCGACTTCGACAGGCTAAGCCTGACAAAAAAGGATTAATTTAGTTGTGTTTGATATGCAATAGCATACATTTTTAATTGCTTAATCATACTTACCAAACCGTTTGCTCGTGTTGGCGACAAATGTTCTTTTAAGCCAATTTCGTCAATAAAATCTGTATCTGCATTAATAATAGCAGAGGGATGCTGACCAGAAAAAACACGAATTAGTATGGCGATAATACCTTTGGTTATGATAGCATCACTATCAGCAGTGAATTCGACTTTATCATCTTTCATTTCGGCATGTACCCATACTTTACTTTGACATCCTTTAATGATATTATTTTCGGTTTTGTATTTTTCCTCAATAAGAGGAAGTGATTTTCCCAGCTCGATCATGTATTCATATCGTTGCATCCAGTCCTCAAACATACCGAACTCATCCACAATCTCTTCCTGAATTTCTTGTATCGTCATTCTTGCAAATTTTCAACAAAAGTACAACAAGAATTGTTGCTATTCAATACTTTCTGCCAATGATAGTATAGTATTAACTAATTGTTGTATTTCTTTGGGAGGACTGCCATGATCAAAGCTATTAGAAGTATATGCCTTGGTTGAAGAGATAATCTTTAGTTGAGCTTGTTGTGCACCATCTACAAATCGTTTTTCCGTTGGTGGGCTTAACGTATTAATCTGATCGATATTTATAGTTTCCAGAAGGGAAAGAATAGTATTCCAATCTTCTTTTGAGCAATTTTTTGAAGCACTATTTTTTAAGGTTCTATCTGAAGTTTTCTCAATGCGATCTTTATTAATTTTGACTTGAAAAAATGAACCTCTTGAGTGTGCTTGATATTCAATGTTTGTAATGATAATATCTTGATTTGGTATAGTTTTTACCGGTACTTTATGGGCTATAGTTGGATTTTTTTCTTTTGATATCATTTTAACAAAAGTATACTGTAATGAAGAACCATCGACAGGAGGTTTTTCTATTTTAGATACTTTTACTTCGATTTCATAATCATATCCTTCTTCATATTTAAAACCATCAATAGCATCATAAAAATAAGTCCACTCATCGGCAAGACTTTCTTTATATAACATGCATTTTTGAGGCGCTATCCCTATGCAGTCAACCAAAGTACTGCCAATATATACCCGTTTCGTTTCCTGGCATGAAGAAAACAAAAAAAGTGTGCTTAAAAAGAACATGAACTTACTCATATAAATTCTTTTTTTTATTTAAAAATACCAAATTGGATATTTAATTAACAACAGAGGGTTTTACAAAACTTTCTCTTGGTCCTCCTTCTGCAAAAACGGCTCTCATTCTATCTTTTTGACCTTCTGTAAACATATACATACACGCATCATCTGTATAGTCCATATAATTCATAGTGATATCATTTGAGTTACAACGGACAGATGGATATACCGGACATCCAAAATTTGGGCCATCGGATGCAGGAGTATCTTCAACAAAGTCATCTTGAGTACAGTTTCCGTCTCCCCAGATATGCCTTAAATTAAGCCAGTGTCCTACTTCATGAGTTGTTGTTCTTCCCTGGTCAAAAGGAGGTGAAACAAACCCTTTAGTTCCAAAAAATTGTGGCGAAATTACAATACCATCGGTTGATGCACTATCCCCGGGGAATTGTGCATATCCCAATATACCTCCTCCAATAGCACAGACCCATATATTAAGATGTGTTTCTGGAGTGATTACATCAGAACCACCATTTGAAGAAAATTTCATTTGATCATCGGTACCCCATGAAGGCCTTGTTGAAGAGACTCTTATAATACTATCTAATGAAAAATGAATATTAACTGTAGAGGCTATTTCTGCAAATTCTTCTGGTACTTGCGATATATCGGTATTGGTTTTGGTAAAATCCTTGTTAAGTACATCGATTTGAGAGCGAATCTGTTCTTCGCTTATATTTTCATCTTCTGTATTGTAAATAACATGAACTATAGCTGGTATAGCTATTGTATCAGTAACGTTGACTCGACCTGTCTTTCGAAGTTTAATAAAGGCTTCGCATTGTTTTTCAATAGCTTCCATTTTAGATCGTAACCCAGGAGTTCTAACCATATGTTTCTCGAGTACCTCCATTGTACTGCATCTCGTAATGGTTTCATTTTGAGTTTGATCAGGAGTTTCTATTTCTTCTTGATGATCTTCTTCTTTGTTTTCTTTCTTAGAATTTATACAACTCTCAAAAAGAATAAAAAGCATCATTAGAACTACTATATTTTGAACTTTATGCATCATAATTATTTGTTTATCAGAATACTATAAGGCATTACATCAATTTACTCATAAAACGAGAAAAAAACATAGTTTGTTTTAATCTTTAACAAAAATTATAGGTGTTTAACAGTATGGTAATTCAAAAATGTTAAATTATAAAGGCAACATTAAAGAATATTGCCTTTTTTGGTATAATAGATTGTATAGGAATAGTGTTCTTATTCTGTAATAGTAGAATTTGTAACACTTATATCGGTATCTGCGTGTGCAGAAATTCCTGGATAAGAGGGATACCAAGAACCTCCAATATTATTTTGAATAGTAGATTCATTGATGATAACATTACCAGAATGATCATTGGAAACAAAAAATATAGCGGCACCAAAATCATTAACTTGATTTGCCTCTATATGAGAACCAAGAAGCGTGAGAGTCATGGTATTTCCATCATTGTATATTGCTCCTCCACTTCCTCCTCCGGGAGTTCCGGATTGGCTAGGGTTTCCTCCATTCCCAATAGCAGAATTATGAGAAAAAAGACTATTGATGATAGTCCATGAGACGCCAATACTACTAATTGCACCGCCATTTGATCCAGAGTTTCCAAAACCTTCTTTTCCGCCAAAAGTACTGTTAACAATAAATACAGGTAGGTTATTATATTGGCTAAAGACTCTAATTGCTCCTCCTCCTACATCTGGTCCAACAGAAGCACAAGTGTTATTAAAGAACCTACAGTTTACAGCTTTAAAACGCCCTCCACGAACCCAGATAGCACCTCCTCCATCATATTCTGTTTCATTGGTAGAATTTCCATTGGCAAATGTGATGTTCTGAACCGTAAGTCTGGGATGATCCTGATTTTGACAGTGATCTGTAGTCCATACCTGATTTTGATCACACGTATTCATGTATAGAATTCTAGTCTGATTATTCCCACTTAGAGTAATTAAGCCTCCTCCATCAATAACAATCTCTTGACTTGTATTGTTAAACACTTTAGCAGGTTGATTTAATGTTATAGTCACAGGATCAGGGCCACAATTAAAAACGATTTTTCCTCCTTTGGTCACAGCATCAATAAAAACCTGACCTGTACAGCTTTCGGGAGTACCGTCACCAACTATAGTAGTGGGATTAGAGACATCTTCTAAGGATGCTTCAGCTGGGATAGGAGAATTTCCGTTTGGGTTTCCTGCAGGAATTCCATCAAAAGGATTATCAAGAGGGTTAATAATAGTTACTGTCTCTGTAGAATCATCACTACTACATGAGGCTAAAAGAACTATTGAAAATAAAAACACACAGTATTTTAGAAAAAGAAAATTAGGTTTCATAGGCATTGGGGTAGGTTAAATTATAGAATTTAAAACGTAGTACAGCTATAGTTTATTGTTTTTTTAACGAGATAACATTTGATTCCCAAGACCCTCTATATTTTTAAACAAGGCTGTTTTTAAGAAAGCATTATTTGGGCTTTCTTGATAGCTTCTACAAGAGCATCAATTTCTTCTTTGGTGTTATAGAATGAAAATGAGGCTCTTATTGTTCCTGGGATTTTGTAAAAATCCATAATAGGTTGCGCACAGTGATGTCCTGTACGAACAGCAATTCCTAATTTGTCAACTATAGAACCAACATCATAAGGATGAATATTTTCTAGATTAAAAGAGATTACAGATGTTTTATTTTTGGATGTTCCATAGATTTTTAATCCTTGGATTTCTAATAATTTTTGAGTTCCGTAGTGCAATAATTCTTCTTCATAGGCTGCAATATTTTCAAACCCAATACTATTCATATAATCTAGTGCTACACCAAATGCAATTCCGCCACAGATATTTGGAGTTCCAGCTTCAAATTTATGAGGAAGTCCTGCGTATGTAGTCTTCTCGAAGGTCACCTGGTCTATCATCTCACCGCCTCCTTGATAAGGAGGGAGCTTGTTGAGCCACTCTTCTTTTCCATATAATAAACCTACACCGGTTGGTCCACAAAGTTTATGAGCAGAAGCAACATAAAAATCTACATCCAGCGCTAGAACATCTGGTTTGATATGAGGACAGGATTGTGCCCCATCGATCAACACAGCAGCACCAACATCATGAGCTTTTTTAATGATTTCTTCAATAGGGTTTATTGTCCCTAAAGCATTAGAAATATGATTGGTAAAAACAAGTTTAGTCTTATCAGTAATCAACTGATTGTATGCGTCCATCACCAATTCCCCTTCTTCATTCATAGGAATTACTTTAAGAACAGCACCGGTTCGTTCGCAAAGCATTTGCCAGGGTACAATATTGGAGTGGTGTTCTAAAGCAGATACGATAATTTCATCTCCTTTAGAAAGAAGATTAGAAAAACCAGTAGCTACAATATTAATGCTATGTGTTGTTCCTGAGGTTAGAATAATCTCATGAGCATGTTTTGCATTAAAATGTTTCTGTACTTTTTTACGAGCAATCTCATAGGCATCAGTAGCCTCCTGAGATAAAGTATGAACTCCACGGTGAATATTAGCGTTATAGTTGCTATAATAATCAACAATAGCATCGATGACCACTTGTGGTGTTTGAGAGGTGGCAGCGTTATCAAAATACACCAAAGGTTTCCCGTTTACCTGTCTGGAAAGTATTGGAAAATCTTGTCGTATCTTTTGTACATCTAGCATAGCAATTTGTTTCTGCAAAAATACTAATACCAATTATTATATATGCGTTTTCTAGGTAGGATTGTTTATTTTTAGATGGATTTAACCCTTTTATATATGAAGCGATTTAAAAAAATTATTAGGATAGTATTTCTTATTGTATTTGTAGGGATTTGTGGTGTAGTTATTCTGAATTACCCAAAACTTGAAATCATTTCTGGATTTTCTGCAAAAAATATGAGTTCATCTATTTTTATTGGACATAGAAGTCTTGAATACACAGATAAAACAGATCATGATGTTCCTAATGTAAGATTGGCGACTGATGAAGTAGATATCGATAATAAGTATGCTATAGCGAATGTATATGGGTTTAAAGAACGAAAGGCAATTTATCGAGAAGGGTTGGGGAGCATTTTAATTGATGATGAATTTGATGAAAATAAACCATTTTTAACTCCGAATAGAACTATTGTAAAAACGAATCTGGAATATCCTTACGGAAACTTACCACAAAAAGATACGATATTTGAAAATATAGACTATGAGAAGGTAAGACAAACAGCTGCCTCGATTTTTGATACGAATGGAGAAAATATAAAAAAAACAAGGGCAGTTCTTGTACTTTATAAAGATCAAATCATTGCTGAACGTTATATTGATGGTTTTGATAAAAACTCAATGGTATTAGGCTGGTCTATGACCAAAAGTGTGCTTAGTACAATGTATGGAGTTTTACAAACACAAGGTAAAATAAACATCAATGACAAAGCTCCTGTATCTGAATGGCAAAATGACGAAAGAAAAGAGATCACGATAAACAATTTGTTACAGATGAATAGCGGTCTCGAATGGGATGAGGATTATGGTTCTATTTCTGATATTACAAAAATGTTATACTTGGAGAGAGATATGACGACACCCCAAATTCATAAAAAGGCTATACATAAACCTAATGAAAATTGGTATTATTCCTCTGGAACTTCTAATTTATTATCAGGAATTCTTAGGAAACAGTTTAATACATATCAAGAATATCTGGATTTCCCTTATCGTGAGTTTATTGATAAAATAGGAATGCATTCTATGCTTATAGAAACGGATATGACGGGTAATTTTGTAGCGTCTTCTTATGCTTGGGCAACAACAAGGGATTGGGCTAAGTTTGGATTATTGTACCTTCATAGGGGAAACTGGAATGGAACTAAGGTTTTTGATCCATCCTGGGTCGAGTATGTGACTACTCCTAGTCCAACATCCGAAGGGGATTATGGAGGTCATTTTTGGTTAAATGCTGGTGGATTTTATCCAGATGCACCCAGGGATATGTTTTCTGCTAATGGATACCAAGGACAACGGGTATTTATTATTCCTTCTAAAGATTTGGTAATTGTACGATTTGGACTTATTGGAGATGCCGGAGTAGATTTTAATACCTTTTTAAAGGATATGGTTGATGCAGTAGAATAAAACAATACAAAATAAAAAAGCCAAATCTAAATCGATTTGGCCTTTTTTTATATCAAAACATTCAGTTTACAAATCAAAACCGATATTAACGTTTAATTTATTGGCAATTAGCTTGTTGATTCTACTTTTGAGCTGAGGTATTTTTACACTTTCTAAAACATTATTTGCAAAAGCATACATGAGTAAGGCTTTTGCTTCTTTTTCTCCGATACCTCTAGATCTCATATAAAACAATGCATTATCGTCTAACTGACCGATAGTACATCCATGAGAACATTTTACATCATCTGCAAAAATTTCTAATTGAGGCTTAGAATTGATTGTAGCTTTATCACTTAACAAGATATTATTGTTAGATTGAAAAGCATTTGTTTTTTGAGCCTCTTTGTTTACAATAATTTTTCCATTAAAAACACCTGTGGCTTTTTCGTCAAAAATACCTTTGTAATCTTGATGACTCTCACAATTAGGTTGAGTATGATGTACCAATGTATTATGATCTACATGTTGTTTACCCTCAACAATGGTTATACCATTAAGTACAGAATCAATACCTTCTCCTTTTTGATAGAAATTAAGGTTATTCCTTGTTATATTTCCTCCGAAAGCAAAAGTATGCACCGACGCAAGACTTTGTGATTGCTGATCGATATAGGTATTGTCGATTAAAGATGCATTTTGATTATCATTCTGGATTTTATAATAATCAACCACAGCTCTTTTATCTACAAAAATCTCGGTTACAGAATTTGTAAGTACTGGATTATCTGTTAAGCTTTGATGACGCTCAATAATCTGTACATGAGAGTTTTCTTCAACAATAATAAGATTACGTGGTTGTAGCATTTGTGCAGATTCTTTTCCTGTAGAGAAATGTATAATCTGTATAGGTTTGTCTGCTAATTTGTTTTTAGGGATGTAGATATAAGCCCCTTCTCTTGAAAACGCAGTGTTTAAAGAAGTAAGTCCATCTTGGCGAGCTATTTTGTTGAAGTAATTGTCAACAATAGGCTTATATTTCTCATGTGTTAATGCCGAAGACATCAAACATACATCAATTTTTTCATGAGTAGTTTCTGACAAATGAGAAGAATATTTACCATCTATAAATACAATCTTGTAGGTATCTATATCGTGAATAAAGTACTTTTTTATATCCTTAAAATCTAAGGCATTTTCTTCCTTTGGAAAAATACTATAATCATGTTTTAAAATAGAATTTAACGAAGTGTATTTCCAAGCTTCCTCTTTTTTGGTAGGAAACCCTTTTTCTTCAAAAACTTTGATAGCCTGGCTTCTAATATCATGTATAGGAGCATCTACATCTACTGTGTTTTCAAAAGCTAAAAAGGAAGACACTAATTTTTCTTTTAACTCCATAGCCTTATGCATTTATTTCTTCCTTAATCCAGTCGTATCCTTTTTCTTCTAATTCCAGAGCTAATTCTTTGGTGCCAGATTTTACGATTTTTCCATCATATAATACATGAACAAAATCAGGAACGATATAGTCTAGTAAACGTTGATAGTGTGTAATAACAACAATAGCATTCTCTGGGCTTTTTAGTTTGTTAACTCCATTTGCTACGATACGCAATGCATCGATATCAAGTCCAGAATCTGTTTCGTCAAGGATAGCTAACTTAGGTTCCATCATAGCCATTTGAAAGATCTCATTTCTCTTTTTTTCTCCACCGGAGAACCCTTCATTAAGTGAACGGGATAAAAACTTACGGTCGATCTCTAATAATTCAGATTTTTCCCGAATTTTTTTAAGCATATCTTTTGCTGGCATTTCTTCCAGTCCTTGTGCTTTTCTAGTTTCATTAATAGCGGTTTTCATGAAATTAGTAACGGTAACTCCAGGGATTTCTACAGGGTATTGAAAAGATAGAAAAACACCATTATGTGCTCGTTCTTCTGCTGCTAATTCATCTATATCCTCTCCTTCTAGAAGGATTTCTCCTCCGGTAACTTCATATTCTTCTTTCCCTGCAACGATATTAGCCAAGGTACTTTTTCCCGCACCATTAGGTCCCATAATAGCATGTATCTCTCCTGCTTTTACATCCAGGTTAAGACCTTTTAAAATTTCTTTTCCTTCGACACTTGCGTGTAAATCTTTAATTTTCAGCATCATCTCTTAATTTGAATATTTAGGTGCTTTTGGCAATTTATTTAATTTTCTTTTTCTTGATCTGCTTCAGAGGAAGAAGTGTGGTCTTGCGGAGAAGACTTAATCTTCGTTGGCAACTCAGAGGTTGGTGCACTTACTCCTATGATTTCAGTTATTTCTACTATCTCTTTCCATTCTTCTAATCCATTTCCTTCATTAGGTTTTATAAGTCCTTTAATCACTACAGGAACCATATCATATTCTTCTCTTTGTAGTGGAGCGACTTTTTTGGCTAGTTCATGTGTAATATCATTAATTATTACACCATAAATAAAGCCATTACCCATAATGACGGCAGCATCATCAATAAGAATAAACTCACCTCGTATTAAAGTAGGTTCTTCATTTTTAGATTTACAAGAAAAAAGGGCAAGGCTTAGAGTAAATAGAATAAATAATTTTTTCATTAATGCAGATTTGATGGTTTCACAATTATCCCACAGAACCCTCTAGAGAAATTTCCAGAAGTTTTTGAGCCTCTACAGCAAATTCCATAGGTAATTTATTCAATACCTCTTTACTAAAACCATTAACTATTAAAGCGATTGCTTTCTCAGTATCAATTCCTCGTTGATTGCAGTAAAAAATTTGATCTTCACCTATCTTACTAGTAGTAGCTTCATGTTCTATTTGAGCAGTTTTATTTTTTGCTTCTATATAAGGAAACGTATGTGCGCCACATTCATTGCCCATCAATAATGAATCACATTGTGAAAAATTACGTGCATTGGTCGCTCTGCTATTAATTTGCACTAGTCCTCGATAACTATTTTGCGATTTTCCAGCAGAAATACCTTTAGAAATGATAGTACTTTTGGTGTTTTTACCAAGATGAATCATTTTTGTACCAGTATCTGCTTGTTGATAATTGTTTGTTACTGCTATAGAATAAAATTCTCCAACAGAATTATTTCCTTTTAATACACAAGAAGGATATTTCCAGGTTACTGCAGATCCTGTTTCAACTTGTGTCCAGGAGATTTTTGCATTAGTTTCACAAATCCCTCTTTTGGTTACAAAATTATAAACTCCTCCTTTTCCATCTGCATTACCAGGATACCAATTCTGCACGGTAGAATATTTTATTTCTGCATCATCTAATGCGATTAGTTCTACTACGGCAGCGTGTAACTGATTTTCATCACGAGATGGAGCTGTACAGCCTTCCAGATAACTTACATAACTCCCTTGATCTGCAACAACAAGGGTGCGTTCAAACTGACCCGTTCCTGCTTGATTAATTCTGAAATAAGTCGATAACTCCATAGGACAACGAACTCCCTTTGGGATATAACAGAAAGAACCATCACTAAAAACAGCAGAGTTTAGGGCAGCATAAAAATTATCTTTTTGCGGAACTACAGAACCAATATATTTTTTAACTAATTCTGGATGTTCTTGTATAGCTTCAGAAATAGAGCAGAATATAATTCCTTTCTCGGCAAGAGTTTCTTTAAAAGTAGTTGCAACAGATACCGAATCCATTACAATATCTACAGCAACGCCGGCAAGTTTCTTTTGTTCATCTAAAGAAATACCAAGTTTTTTAAAGGTCTCTAATAACTCTGGATCTACTTCATCAATACTATTGTATTTTGGTTTTTTATTTGGAGCAGAATAATATGAAATACTTTGAAAATCTGGTTTTTCATATCTAACATTTGCCCATTCGGGCTCTTCCATTTTCTCCCATACACGAAAAGCTTCAAGTCGCCATTCGGTCATCCATTCGGGCTCTTCTTTTTTCTTAGAGATTGCACGAACTATATCTTCATTAAGACCCACAGGAAAAGTATCAGATTCTATATCAGTGTAGAATCCATACTCATATTCTTTGGTTTCTAATTCTTTTTTTAAGTCGTCTTCAGTATACGCCATCTTTTGTGTCCTGAGTTTATTCAGGATCTTGTTTTAAAGTTTAAAAACTATAATGAAAAACTTTCTCCGCAACCGCAGGTTCTACTGGCATTGGGGTTGTTAAATACAAAACCGGTACCATTAAGGCCTCCAGAATATTCTAGAGTTGTTCCGATAAGGTAAAGGAAACTTTTTTTATCAACAATGATTTTTATATTGTTGTCTTCAAAAACTTTATCTCCTTCTTCCTGGCTTTTATCAAATTTTAAATCATAAGATAATCCAGAACACCCGCCGCTTTTTACACCTACGCGAACATAATCGGTCGAAGCATCATATCCATCATCATTCATCAATTCGATGACCTTATTTTTTGCTATATCAGATACTTTGATCATATTACTGTATAATAGATTAATTCTAAATTGAATGCAAATATACTACTTAAGTAGATTTTATACACGAAACCTAACATTTATCTAACAATATTACAATAAGTAAAAGCTATAGTAGAAGATTATGATACTTGAAAATAATGCCAATTAATAGCGATAGATTATCTTTGCAAAATGATTGAAGATAAAAATACATCAAGGACGCAGTTATCTGAATTAGGAGAATTTGGACTTATTAACCACCTGACCAAGAACTTTACGATTAAGCAAAAAACAACTTCTCTTGGTATTGGCGATGATGCTGCGGTTTTGGATTTTGATAATAAAAAATGCGTTTTAACGACAGATTTATTAATTGAAGGAGTACATTTTGATTTATCATATGTTCCTTTAAAACATTTAGGGTATAAAGCTGTAGTTGTAAATCTTTCTGATGTGTACGCGATGAATGCAGTTGCAACTCAGATTACGGTTTCTATTGCAGTTTCTAATAGATTTCCTTTGGAAGCTTTAGAAGAATTATATGCGGGAATTGAAACCGCTGCAAAAATTTATAATATTGATGTGGTTGGAGGAGATACGACTTCGTCGACAACAGGGTTGTTAATTAGTATTACAGCAGTTGGATATGCTGAAGAAAAAGAATTGGTGTATCGCAGTGGAGCTCAGGAAAATGATCTTTTAGTAGTTACAGGTGATTTAGGAGCTGCATATTTGGGACTTCAAGTATTGGAAAGAGAGAAAAAAGTATATGAAGTTAATCCTAATTCGCAACCAGATCTGGATCAATATACATATCTCATCGAGAGACAACTTAAACCAGAAGCACGTAAAGATATTTCAGAACTTCTTAGCGCATTGGATGTAAAACCAACCAGTATGATTGATATAAGTGATGGACTATCGTCTGAAGTTATACATTTATGCACACAGTCTAAGGTTGGAGTAAATCTCTATGAGGAAAAAATACCATTAGACCCTACGGTAATTTCTACCTGTGAGGAATTTCAACTAAATAGCACGACAGTGGCATTAAATGGAGGAGAAGATTATGAATTGCTTTTTACGATAAAACAACAAGATTTCCCCAAAATTAAAGCAAACCCTAGTCTTACAGTTATTGGTCACATAACAGATGAGAAAAGTGGAATAGGATTAGTAACCAGAGCTAATGAAAAAATAGAAATAAAAGCTCAGGGATGGAATCCGATAGAAGGATAGCATATTATGAAGCTGCCTGAAACGAAGTATCTGTAGTATTAGTTCTTGCTAGTTTTTTAGCATGTACAGAAGCCAAAGCGTTGTTAATTTCTTTTAATTTAGGAGTCATTACTTCTAATCTTCCTCTACTATTTGTAGTTGCTTGTTCATTACAATGGGAACAGGTATATTCTTTGATATGATGTGTTACATTTTTTGAAAGTACATAATCATGACCAAATAAAGAACAATAGATTTTAGAAAAGGAAAATGTGGGGGTTGGGGTAGATTTTTTCATCATTTTTAGGGGGGTTAAAAATTCATAGAAACGGATTAGAGGTTCATTATCAATACAATAATAATATTTTTTTTCGTATTAATAGTCTTTTTGTAAGAAAAACTTGCCTTAAAACATTGATTTTTAACTAAACCAAGGCTTTTACAGTGATTTTTGACCTATAAAAGTGTATTTCATCTGGTGTTTTTGCTATATTCCCCGAATACTTTTAGGAAATTCCTTCTAAACGTATACGTTAAAACAAGCTTAAGAATTTAAGAAGCGTATTGATATATTCTTCTTCATTTTCTAGGTAAGACATATGTCCACCATTAAAAGACACAAGATCGATTTTAAATTGTTCTGCTTCTTTAAGATTTTGTGAGTAGGGTAAAACAGGGTCTTTAATACCTGCAAGTATTACTTTGGGTTTATTAAAATTTGATAAAACAGAAGTGCGATTTTTTCGAATCTTCATCCCTTCTAAAGCCGAAATGATTCCTTGCAATGGCATTCTGGAAGCTTGGTTTTTAATTGATTTGATTTTTTCTGCAAATACCAATCTATTTTCTTCTGCAAAAAGATTTGCAATTGCCATACTGGTAAATGCATTTGGATTATTTTTTACAATATCAATAGCTCTGCTTCGATTTGTTTTTCTTTCTGGGCTGTCAGGAAATGATGTCGAGTTAAGCAAGACTAATCCAGAAACTACATCAGGAAAGAGATCAACAGATGCTAATGCGACATAGCCTCCCATAGAATGCCCTATAAAAATTGCTTTTACAATATTCAAAGAATCCAAAACTGCTTTGACTGCTTGTGCCATGTCTTCCATAGTATGAATATATCCTAAACATTCGGTATCACCATGACCTAATAGGTCAATAGTGATGCAATAATAACTTTTGGATAAGTGAATAGTAGTTTCTTTCCACATGGTAGAATTCTCTAAGAAACCATGTAGAAAAACCACAGGAGTACCTTTTCCAAAGACAGAATAATTTATTTTAATTCCTTTATATGCTAATATCATTATGAAAGTTTATTTTTAGGCACATAAACGTAATTAAATGAGATTTAATAAAGAAACTTTCGTTGCAGGATTTGCATTATTTTCGATGTTTTTTGGTGCCGGTAATCTAATGCTCCCTCCACTTCTGGGATTTAAGGCTGGTGATGCATGGCTAATGGTCATTATAGGGTTTGTTATTTCTGCTGTGATCATTCCGTTACTAGGAATTTTTGCACATGCAAGACTTCAGGGAACAATGTTGGATTTTGCCAAGAAAGTATCACCTACGTTTAGTCTTATATATTGTGTGTTAGTATATTTGATTTCGATCGCGTTACCTTCTCCCAGAACGGCCTCGGTAACTCATGAAATGGCAATTCAACCTTTTTTTGGAACCAGTGCCTGGATGACTAGTACAATATACTTTGCATTAGTCTTGCTTTTTGTACTTAATCGCTCTAAGATTTTAAGTATACTAGGTAAATTTCTTTCTCCTATTATATTTATTGTTGTGTTAAGTATTATCTGTATAGGTATTTTTTCTGTACTAACCCCAGAGATTGGTCCTTCAGAATTTCAAACCCCTATAGTCAGTGGATTACTTGAGGGGTATCAGACTTTTGATGCTATAGGTGCAGTTGTAGTAGGTGGAGTGATTATTGTTTCACTAAAGATTAAAGGAGAAAATAACTTTGATAGAAACCGAAGTCTTATTATGCGATCTGGTATTTTGGCAGGGATCGGTCTTTTTATCATTTATGCGGGAATGATTTATAGCGGAGCATTATTTGGATCTGATTTTGACGAAAACATCAACAGAACTGACTTGTTATCAGGCTTAAGTCTCAAAACCCTTGGAAGTGTTGGTGAAATCTTTTTAAGTATTTTGGTAGGACTGGCATGTTTTACTACAGCAGTAGGTATTGTAACAGGTACTGCAGATTTTATGAAAGGACTATTTGGAGGCTCTCAAAAAGTATATTTAATCACTGCGATTATAGGATGTATTCTTGGAGTACTTATGGGACAGTTTGATGTACATTATATTATTAATGTAGCTGTTCCTGCTCTCATGTTTATATACCCTATCACTATAATTTTAATACTACTAAATGTTTTGCCGGATAGATTTACTTCTTCATTGGTTTTTAGATCAGTGGTAGTCGTAACCATTTTATTTAGTATTCCTGATTTTCTGGGCTCTATTGGGTTGAGTGATCTTGTTAGTTCGCTTTTAAAAATCCTTCCTTTAGGGGTTTATAGTTTGGCTTGGCTCTTGCCAGCGCTAACTACTCTAGTCATTATGAATGTATTTGTACCCAAAAGCAGCAAGAGCAAGGGCACTTTATGAGAAGTTTTGATGTTGATTAGTAGTCTATTTCTTACGAAAATAAACACCTTGAATAAAGCATAATGTTTTTTGACGTTTTTCTCGAGAAGAACATTGATTTGTTTAAGAATGCATGCTATAATAATGATAAAGATGTTTTTTGTTTAAGGTTAATACGTCAATTTTATATAAAAACTTCATAGACTTATAAAATACAAAATAGTTTATTTTTAAGTTACAACCGGGGAAACAATCATTTTTACACAAAATATATACGGTTTGACCTTTAAGTATGTATTTTGTCGATTTTTTAATATATATTTAACATAGTCTTAGTCAAAACATTGTTCAACCGTTGGTTTTGCAAATAGTCCTTTCAGTGAAAAATTTAGTGTTTAATTTAAATTTATTTCCATGAAAAAAAACTATTTTCTTATCCTGATTCTTGTCTTAATATCTTGTAATAATGATGATTATGTTGAGATAGATTCTGACGTCTCAAAAACGTATTCAAATACTTCAAACCCGACAGAACAAGATCAAAAATTATTACAAAGATTGGATAGTGTAACAGAAGGTATTGGAGTTTCTTTTTTTATTCTGCCGGATAGTGATGATTATGTTAATATTCCTCAAGATCCGTTAAATTTAATTACAGCAAAGAAAGTTGAATTGGGAAAACTTCTTTTTCATGAAACAGCAACAGGAGGAAATCCTAAGGTAGCGTCTAATAAAGCGATGTACTCTTGTGCTTCCTGCCATCATGCAGCTGCAGGATTTAGTGCCGGAATTAGACAAGGTATAGGAGAAGCTGGTTCGGGATTTGGTATCAATGGCAATGGCAGAATTATAGATCCCAGTATTCCATTAAATCTTGTTGATATACAACCCATTAGATCCCCAACGATATTAAATGTTGCTTATCAAGATGTGATGCTTTGGAATGGTCAATTTGGAGGAACAGGAACAAATGCCGGTACAGAAGCTAATTGGACAAATATTCCAGAGAATTTTTTAGGATTTCAAGGAGTAGAAATTCAGGCGATAAAGGGACAAGATGTACATAGGTTATTAATTGATAAAGATTTTGTAAAAGATTTTAATTACAAAAAACTGTTTAATAAAGCTTTTCCCGATGTACCAAAAAGTGAAAGATATACCAAAGAAAATGCTGCATTAGCTATTGCCGCTTATGAAAGAACGGTCTTACCCAATCAATCTCCATGGCAAAAATGGTTAAAAGGAGATTTTGAAGCACTTACTAAGAAGGAGAAAAAGGGAGCAAGAGTGTTTTTTGGTAAAGGAAAATGTTTTAAATGCCATACAGGTCCAGCATTAAATGACAAAAAATTCTATGCTTTTGGAATGGATGATTTTGATAATTCTTCTAAAGCAATTGTTTTGGATACCCCAGGTTTTGAGAATGTAAAAAAAGGAAGAGGAGGATTTACTAAGAAAACAAAAGACAATTATAAGTTTAAAACACCAACACTTTATAACTTAATCGATAATGGATTTTTTGGTCATGGAGGAACATTTACTTCGGTTAGAGATGTCATTGAATATAAAATTAACGGAACTCCTCAAAACCCTGAAGTACCTGTAGAAAGATTGGCCAAACAGTTTGTAAACGTACAAGAACTTACAGAAAATCAGATCAATAATCTTACCTTATTTATCGAGAATGGATTAAGAGATCCAAATCTGGCTAGGTATGTTCCTAATCTAGTACAATCAGGATTCTGTATTCCAAATAATGATGCCGAATCCAAAGTAGATTTGGGATGTAATTAATTAAGTGTAGCGATCCACCAGACGTTTCCAAAAGGGTCTTTAAAGCCAGCACCACGTGCACCATAATCCTCATCCATAGGAGGCATTAGAGATTTTGCACCTGCGTCTATAGCTTCAAAATACGTCTGGTCGGTATCTTTTACATATACATACATTGATCCTGGGTGCGCAGGGTAATGTTTTGATGCTTCGGTAAGAAGGATTGTACTCTCTCCTATTTTGATTTCAGAATGTTGTATTCTATTATCAACATCGAGAGTTCGAACCATCTCTTGAGCCTGAAAGATCTTTCTGATAAAATCAATAAACTCTTCGGCTTTTTCAACTACCAAATACGGCATAGCTTGCTGGTGGCCAGCAGTAATTTTCATTCGTTGCATACAATAAAAAAGAGGGTTTGTATACTCAACGAAAGAACTGATATAAATATTCTATAAGAGAGTAAAAATATATAGTAAAGAGTTCTTAAATTATATAAATATATGTAGAGATACTACTTTTTTAATCTTTCAATCCATGTATTAATCTTTTTTGATACGGGACTTGCACCTCGATCATAATTAGACATTACCGTGATTATATACCCGTTATCTAAAAAAATATCAAGTTGGGCATTAAGACCAGGAAAACCACCACCATGACCGACTACTTTTCCTGCAGTACTGGTTTTTACTTCAAAACCATATCCGTATCTTGATTTTGCATGATCAGTCCAAAGTAATTCTAAGGAAGATTCTGAAACTAATTTTTTATCAACTAAAGCCAATGCAAACTTATGTAAATCTCTTACGGTTGAAAAGCCTCCGCCGGCAGGCCCTCCTTTAATTATATGTTTGAATATATTATTCCTCCATCCTAATGCGTTATTTGATACAGGAATATACCCTATAGCTAAGTTTTCTACAGGCTGATCCATTTCATAAGAGTCAGAATTAATCATTCCAGAAGGGGTAAAGATATTATTCTTGATATACTCAAAATAGTCCTGACTTGATGATTTTTGGATAATTACTCCCAAAAGTAACATTCCGGTATTGCTATATCTAAATTTTTCTCCGGGGGTAAAAGCAAGTGTTTCTCCTTTGACCAATGGTTTAAACTCTTCAATCGTTCTATATAATTCTCGAGACGAATTCCAATATGTTTTATTAAAATAACTCCCTAATCCACTAGTGTGAGATAGAAGGTGGTGGATAGTAACCTTATCTGTAATTTGTTTGGGAAGCCAGCTCTCATCAATATATTTGCTTATAGGATCACTTAATTTTACCTTTTGTTTTTCTACAAGTTGCATAATCGCAGTAGTAGTAAACATTTTGTTCATAGACCCCAAATTAAACTTGGTATTTATTGTATTTGGTACATGAAATCTTTTAGAAGCTTCACCATATGCTTTTTCAAATAAGACTTCACTTCCTTTAGCAATTAATACAGTACCCGAGAAGACATCTTTTTTAGAAATTTTATCAAGTAAGGCAGAAGTTTTATTGATAAGTTCGGTTTCAGAAATTTGAGATTCTTTTACATTAGAAGGTATATTTGCAGATGAAAACCAAAGACTATCAACTATGTAATCTGTGGTATTCAAAAAACTTAAAGTGATTGCATACCAGGAATCAAAATTATTACCTTTAACAATGACTACTGTTTTATCAGGGCGAGAAGGGGTATACGTTCTTATACTATGAAAATTAACCCCTCCTGTTTTTCTATAGTTGTCTAATAAATATTCCTGAATATCTTCCATAGAGAATTTCTTCAGGATATCTTCACTGCGATGTTTTGTAATAAATTGACTTATTTTCTGAGCATTATTTGCATTAAATACATCTATCACTTCTTGAATTACTTGTCCCATTTTTCCTTTGGGAAAGTTAGAATCATCTTTATAATCAATTTTAGCTACTTGTTGGGTATAACCGAAGAACGGAAATACTAAAAAGAGACATATGATTTTAAAATTAGAGATTGGTTTTAAGATTATCATAAGTTAAAGATTTTGATGGTTTTATGATCTTTTTTGTATTCAACTAATGAAAGGATGAAAATATTTTCCTTTAGACTATATAAAGCATCAAATATTGTTCCATTCAACACGTAAAATAAAGGATGCATAAGACATATGGTTAATATCATACCAAACAAATCTTAAGACAAAAGTAGGTGAGGTTTGAATAAAACATAATTTAAGATTTAAATAATTGAAAAAGAATGAATTAGTTCTATGGTATAAGACATTTGAAATAGTGAAAGTTTTAATTATTCTTTAATCTAGTAGTTCGTTATTAAGATGATATTATGAATTAAAAATATTCTTTATTATGAAAACTAAAGCAATACTAATATTAACCTTTTTAAGTACAGCCTTGTTTACTGTTATGGGATTTATAACAGATGAAGAAGATAATCATTTGATTAAAAAATACAATTATCTGGAGGAACGTTTAAAGAATACCAAAATATATACCATACAAGTCATTGAAGCCATGCCAGAAAGTGAATATGGATATAAACCAAATAAAGATGTTAGATCATATACTGCCTTGGCTTCTCATATTATATACTCCATAGAATGGAATCTTGAAGTAATGAAGGGAACTCCTATTAAATGGAACCCTGGTGATGAGGATGGTTTAAGTAAAAAAGAATTGATTACTTATGCAAATGAACAGTTTAATGCCTTCATTGACTTTGTTCTTAAAGCAGAAGAAACCTCTAAGTTAACAGATAAAATTATTGATGTATTGAATCATAATGCACATCATCGTGGACAAATGGTCACGTATTTACGAATGAAAGGAATAGAGCCACCTAAGTATCGGTAAATAAGTAGGTGGTCATTGCCTTTTCTTTTTTTAAAGATAGTATCAATTTTTATGATACATTAAGCCTAGGACTTGTTCATAAGCTCTTCAATTTCTTCTGCTTCTATAGGGATATTGGCCATAAGATTAAAAGGGTCTCCTTTTTCCTGTATAACAACATCATCTTCTAGTCGTATTCCAAAACCTTCATCCGGAATATAAATCCCTGGTTCTACTGTAAATACCATATTTGCTTGCATAGGCTCGGTTAAAATACCGTAGTCATGAGTATCTAATCCGATATGATGAGAAGTACCGTGCATTAGATATTTTTTATAGGCAGGCCATTCAGGGTCTTCTTTTTGTACATCGGCTTTATCTAATAATCCCAGCCCTAATAATTCTGAAGTCATAATCTTACCTACTTCTACATGATAATCTGCCCAGATAGTTCCTGGTACTAACATTTTAGTCGCTTCATTTTTAACACGCAGTACGGCATCGTACACGGCTCTTTGTCGTTTGGTATAGGTTCCAGACACAGGAATTGTACGGGATAAGTCACTAGAATAGTTAGCATATTCTGCAGCAACATCCATCAAAATCAAATCTCCTGCCTTACACTGCTGATTGTTTTCTATATAATGAAGAACATTAGCATTAGTTCCACTTGCTATTATGGGAGTATATGCAAATCCTTTGGACCTGTTATTGATAAATTCGTGTAGTAATTCGGCTTCGATATTATATTCCCAAACGCCAGGTTTTACAAATCCCAAAAGTCTTCTAAACCCTTTTTCAGTAATATTACATGCCGTTTGCATCAGATCAATTTCTATAGCGTCTTTTACAGAACGTAATCGTTGTAAAATAGGATTACTTTTGGCAACCGTATGTGCGGGATATTTTGCTTTCCACCATTTGGTAAAACGATCTTCTCGAGTTTCGGTTTCTACATTTGATCGGTAGTGCTCATTCGTATTGACATATACGGTTTCACATTGCGTCATAACCTCGAAAAAAATCTTTTCCAAATCCTGAAGCCAATACACAGTTTTGATTCCAGAAACTTCCAAAGCGCGTTCTTTGGTGAGTTTTTCACCCTCCCAAATGGCAATATGCTCGCTGGTTTCTTTTAAAAATAGAATCTCACGATGTTTTGCTACCGGAGCATCAGGAAAAAGAAGTAAAACACTTTCTTCCTGATCTACACCACTTAAATAGAAGATATCCCTGTGTTGCTCAAAAGGTATAGTGCTATCTGCACTAATTGGATAGATATCATTACTGTTAAATACGGCAATGCTATTAGGTTTCATTTGCGCTGTAAAGTTCTTTCTATTCTTTATGAAAAGATTGCTATCTATTTGGTGGTATTTCATCTGATACTAATTTATTAAATGCTCATTACGGATTTCCAAAAATACTAAAGCAAAAAGGATGTATTGTTAAACAATATCTAAAAATTTTGAGGTTATTTTCACAATATCTACTTTCAGCCCACTAAATATCCATCAAAATGAAAATATTCACATCGTCATTAGTATTCGTATTGCTGTCAACTATAGTTTTTGCTCAGCAATCTCCAACACCTGCAGAGGCCGTACAAAAGGGATTGTCTGCCAAAAAGCAAATGGAAACTTCTTCATTAGTTCGGCATGTTCCTTTTAAAAATATTGGCCCTACCGTAATGAGTGGACGTGTAGTCGATGTCGATGTCAACCCAGAAAATACTGCAGAATTTTATGTAGGATATGCTTCAGGAGGATTATGGTATACTGTAAATAACGGAACCACATTTGATCCGGTTTTGGATACTGCAGAAACTATTAACGTAGGCGATATTGCAGTAGATTGGAAAAATAACATCATCTGGGTAGGAACAGGTGAGAATAACTCATCGAGATCATCCTATGCCGGGACAGGGATTTTAAAATCTACTGATAAAGGTAAAACCTGGAAAAATGTAGGATTGCCCGACTCACATCATATAGGGAGAATTGTTATTAACCCTAATAATCCCGATGAGGTTGTAGTAGGAGTTACAGGACATTTGTATTCTGTTAATGAAGAACGCGGAGTATATAAAACTACAGACGGAGGAACCACTTGGAATAAAACCTTATTTATTAATAATGAAACGGGTATTATCGACCTGGCATCTGCTCCTAATAATTTTAATGTTATGTATGCGGCTGCTTGGGATAAAGATCGTAAAGCATGGAATTTTGAAGGAAACGGACCAGGATCTGGAGTATATAAAAGTACAGATGCCGGGAATACCTGGACCAAGATTTCTGTAGAAGGAAGTGGTTTTCCTACAGGAGAAGGTGTAGGTAGAATTGGACTTGCTGTTTTTGACGAGAATACCGTATATGTAGTTCATGATAGCCAGTTTAGAAGAGATAAAAGCGATACTAAAAAAGATGGTGAAGGATTGACTAAAGAAGATTTTAAAACCATGTCAAAAGATGCTTTTTTAAAACTAGAAGATAAAAAGCTAAATGCATTTCTAAAAACAAATGGTTTTCAGGAAAAATACAGAGCTGATAATCTAAAACAACTAGTTCGTGGAGGCACAGTACAACCTATAGATCTTGCCAAATATCTTGAAGATGCAAATGCCATGTTATTTGATACGCCTGTTGTTGGAGCAGAAGTATATCGTAGTGATGATGCAGGTAAATCCTGGAAGAAAACTCATGAGGATTTTCTAGATGATATTTTTTATAGCTATGGATATTATTTTGCTCAGATACAGGTAAACCCAGCAAATAAAGATCATATTTATATATCTGGAGTACCTATCCTAAAGTCTAAAGATGCAGGAAAGACCTTTACCAGTATTAGTGGTAGAAATGTTCATGCAGATCATCATTCCCTATGGATTAATCCTAAAAACCCAATGCATTTGATCAACGGGAATGATGGGGGGGTAAATATATCTTATGATGATGGTGAGCATTGGATCAAAGCCAATCAGCCAAGTGTAGGACAGTTTTACTATATTAATGTAGATAATGAAAAACCTTATAATGTATATGGAGGTCTACAGGATAACGGAGTTTGGGTAGGAGCGCATAATGCCAGAGAAGATGTTTCTTGGCACCAAAGTGGTCATTATCCCTGGGAAAGTATTATGGGAGGCGATGGTATGCAGGTCCAGATTGATAATCGGAATGCTAATATCGTATATACCGGATTTCAGTTTGGAAACTATTTTAGATTGGATAGAGCAAAGGAAAAGCAGACCTATATCCAACCAAAGCATGAGTTAGGAGAATCACCATATCGATTCAATTGGCAAACACCAATTTTATTATCTCCGCACAATCAGGATATCCTGTATTTAGGGGGAAATAAATTAATGCGATCTATGAATCAGGGTGATGACTGGACTGCTATATCCAATGATCTAACCGGTGGAGGCAAAAAAGGAAATGTAGCCTATGGTACATTAACTACTATTTCTGAGTCTCCTTTTCAGTTTGGATTAATCTATACAGGTAGTGATGATGGATTGGTGTATGTAACCAAAAACTCTGGCGGAAGTTGGAATAAAATCTCCAATACGTTACCTAAAGATTTGTGGGTATCCAGAGTAATTGCTTCTTCTCATAAAAAAGAAAGGGTATATGTGACGCTTAATGGGTATCGATGGGATGACTTTACACCTTACGTATATGTAAGTGAAAACTACGGACAAACCTGGACATCGATTGGAAGTAATTTACCTGCATCTGCTATTAATGTAATTAAGGAAGATCCTGAAAATGAAAACGTATTGTATTTGGGAACTGATAATGGTGCTTATGTAACTTTGGATAAAGGAAAAACATGGCAGGCATTCTCTGAAGGAATCCCTAATGTAGCAGTGCATGATATTGTTATTCAGGAAGATGCTAAAGATCTACTTTTAGGGACACACGGTAGAAGTATCTATAAAACTAATATAGAGCCAATACAACTACTTGATAATACCATTATCAATAAAGGACTTCATGTTTTTGAAAATGAAGGTATGAAATGGTCAGAACGATGGGGCGTTTCCTGGAGCAAGTGGATGGAACCTAGAGAACCATCATTACCCATCACATTTTATGCATTAGCTCCTGGGAAGTTTACAGTTAAGATTACTACAGCCTCGGGAAAAATACTTCAACAGTTTTCTGTAGATGGAGACAAAGGACTAAACTATACAAAGTATGATGTAACGATTACCGAAAAAGCAAAAAACATTCTCGAAAAAGAATTTCCTGATGATAAAGTAGTAAAAAGAAAGAATGGAAAATACTACTTACCTATCGGAAGCTACGAAATTGTAATTAGTGATGGTAAGAAAACCGAGAAAGTTGGTCTTGAGATGAATTGATACATTCCTTTTGTTATTAACTATACAAGAGAAATATATTTTTATTTATATACAAACAAAAACCCTCAAACTATGCATAGGAAAAGCATAGTTTGAGGGTTTTTTTTATATAATAGTATAGCTTAAAGTGGATTAACCCCATTGGATTATGGTTGTACCACCAGATTCGCAACCTCTAGCTTTTGTATTACAATTTTCATTTTTCGTTTTGCAATATATCTTAGTTTCATTAAATACATCACATCCAGGTTCTCGAGATGTCAGACCACCTTTTATAGATGACATCTGCTCTAATTTTGTAATATTTAATTTCTCAAGCGTTAACTTTTTCCCCGTTGCTTTTTTCATAATCATTGATTTTTAAGTTTTACTTTTCTTGTATTCCAAGAATAAATATAGGGTAAAAATGATGATATAGCCTAGAAATGAGGAGGTTATTAGACGAAATTCACGAAATTCCGATAAAATCATGGAGTATCTAAGCTATGTAATCGTTTAATAAAATAGGAAGTTTTGATGCCCGTACTCTTTTTAAAAGCGGATGAAAAAGACTCAGCAGTATTAAACCCCACCTCTTCTGCAATACCTTGTATGGTATAGTTTTTTAAGGTTTTATTTTCTTTAAGTTGTGCTACTGCATAGTCGATTCTAAGGTCATTAATATAATTGGTAAAATTCTTATGTTTATGATGGTTAATTACTTTGGATAAATATTTAGTATTGGTTTTTATGTCTTTGGCCAAAGAGGTCGTACTAATGTTCTTTTTTAAGAAGTGTTTGTTGGTTTCAAACACATCAAGTTTATTTAGAATCTCTGTTATAATATCATTGGCTACTCCAATATCAGCTTGTGGTTTTTCCTTTAGGTTTTTCCTAGGTTTAGATCTGCCTTGATCGATGAGTTGCTCAAATTTTTGCTGATACGTTTTCCTTTTTTTGTATTGACGATATAGAAAAACAATGGCAATAGTAGCAAGTGATGAAAGAAAAATCACTAGAAGGTTTAGGTTTTTATTATTGCCTTTCAGTTCTTCAATAAGTGTTTCCTTTTCTTTCAGAAGCAAGGGAGTATCAAATTCTTTAAATAAACGAGAAGAAACAAAAGAAGTTTTCTGGTTGATGATACTATCAAATTGTAGTAGTTTATTAATGGATTCTAGTTGTTCCTCTTTTTTTTCATTGACTTTATAAAAATTAATGAGAAACTCATACCCTTCTCTAACTTCAGAAGGAGTAATTTTTTCTTGTTGTACAATAGAATCCATTGTAAGAAAATGCGTTCTGGCCGATATGATATCTTGTTGTAACAATTGTAGTTTCCCAAGATAAAACTCTCCTAATACGTATGATTTTTTATTTTCTGGGTGATTTTTATCTATTAATGAAATACCTTTGAGTATACTATCAGAAGCACCATCAAACTTTTCTTTGAAGAATAAATTAATCCCTTCATTAATAAGAATTTTTCCATAAAAGCGATCATGGTGATATCTAGATTTTTGAGAATATTTAATTGCTTTACTATGAAATGCTGATGTTGAATCTAGAGAGTTATTATATCGATAGGATTCTGCTAACGGAATGATTGATTTTAAATATTGAAGTGTGTCAAAAGAGCTTTTAGTTTTTATATACTCATAATATTCTTTAAAAAGAGATAAAGCTTCTTCATGCTTCCCGATTTCGGTTTTGATACAAGCAATATTGTGCTTTGTTATATAGATAAATTTAGTGTTCTGTACTTTTTCTGCTATCGCTAACAATTTCAGATAACTATCTAAAGCTAATGTGTGATTTCCTTTATTTACATAATACCCTCCTTTAAAGGAATATCCTCTAATCGTAATATCATAATCCAATCCTCTACTTAATTTAATAGAGCGATCTAGTAAAGTTATCTTTTCTGATTCTTCTATAGCATAATATGATAATAGTCCATAGGCTTCAGCTATTTTTATTGTATTATCCTCTTTAACGGCTTTTTTTAAAAAAGTATTTAAATATATTTTTGATGTTAAAGTATCGGGCCAGGTTTTAAGATAGGTTTGGTATAATCTATCATAATCCAATCCTTTAAGAGAATCTGGGATAACAAAATCTTTGTCTTGTGCTGTAGTGATGTGCGCACCAAAAATCATAAACACGCATACCATCCTTATCCATAAGGAAGTAAAAAAGAGATATGTCTTTTTTAATTTCAAGGGGTTTTTGTCTATTTATATCACTATAAAGATACTATTTTCTGTCGTTATTGGGATTTACTACAAAATCAACACAAATACTTGATATTCAAATATTTATTTTCAAAAATCAATCTCGAAATTCTTAGAATTTCGAGAAATTCCATTTGTTTTTAGCAGTGTAGTCATTCTATATTTGATTCAGACAAAAAAATCAACCGTGATGAATATCAAGAAAAACATAGGGAATAAAATAGCAGTAAAAAGATCTGGTATACTACTATATGGATTTGTATTTCTTTTTGCGTGTGTAGTAGTTTTCAAAATACTAAAGATTAATATCACCTCGTTTGAGATGACCCATATGTTTACTTCTTTGATTGTATTAAACATTGCATTACTTCTAACAGTAGGGTATTTTCTTTTGATTACTATAAAGAACTTTTCAGGTTTTTATAGCATCCCAACATTGTTTCAAAAAACAGTGACAACGGTTTATGATCATATTTTTAGCACAGTAAGTGTCGAAGTACAAGAGCCAGAGATCAACAAGGATAAGAAAAGTGGACTAAGAAACACATTTTCAAATTTTAATATCCCCGGTTTGAGTCAATTGTTTTCTGATAAAGAAGAACATAGGATACAAAATACAACGCCAGAAACAATTGCAGTACTTAGTTATTTTGCAACATCACTATTCGAGAAAAACAAACTCGAAGATGTACTTTGGGATATTGTAGAAAATTGCATTTCACAACTTCAGCTCGAGGATTGTGTAATCTATATGTTGGATACAGAAAAGAAAATGTTAATCCAAAAAGCGGCATTTGGGTATAAGAATAATGGAGAACGAAAAGTGATAAGCCCAATTCAAATTCCGTTAGGAAAAGGTATTGTAGGTAGAGTAGCGCAAACAGGAAGATTCGAATATATATCCGATGTTACCAATGATGCTGAGTATATTATAGATGATGCCAATAGAATGTCAGAACTCTCTATTCCTATTTTTGTTGATGATGAGGTAGTGGGAGTTTTAGATTCTGAGCATTCACAAAAAGATTTTTTTACTGAAAATCATATTTTCTTATTTCAATTAATTGCCAGATTAACCGAGAATAAGCTAAAACAGTTACAGACAAAAAATGCATGTCATATTACTGATGATAATGTGTATTTTAAAGAGCTTGAATTTTTAATGAAAGAAGCCAAAATATACAGAGATGCTAATCTGGGATTAGATAGTATATCTACCGAACTTAATATTAGTGGTAACTATTTGTCGCAGTTAGTAAATAAAGTGACAGGTCGCAATTTTACAGATTATGTAAATGGATTTAGAATAGAAGATGCAAAATCAAAACTTAGAAATCCAGAATTTATAAACTATACTATTATCGCTATTGCATTAGAGTCTGGGTTTAATTCTAAATCTACTTTTTATAGTGCTTTTAAAAAGCTAACCGGTATTTCACCAAAAGAATACCGGTAAACTCTTAAAATATGTCCGAATTCTTTGAAATTCAATGATACGGGATATTCAATAGTAGTATTATCAATAGTTTTATGGAAATAAAACTGAAAATCATATTACACATGAAAAAATTAGCCTTATTGGTTTTTATGGGATTAATAGCGTCTTGTACACAACCAGAACTTGAAATTACCGAAGAAAACGTATCCGAACCTAAAATTGAAATCATCCAGGATAGTAAAACGTGGGAATTTCCTGGGGATGATGAATTGCAAGCCCCGTATGATCCGGGTGTTTATGGTCCAGAAACCTTAACAGCTGGACATAAAGGAGTATTTTCTTATATTATGTATCCACTTGCACAAAAGCAAATACCATCTGAAAGAAGAGGATTTAGAATATATATAAGAAAATTGCTTTGTCCGTCTAATACTTGGGAATTGCAAGAGATGTTAGAGGTTCCTTATAGTTCTGTTACACTTGTTTTCCCTGAAGATTATTGCGTCTATTCCCTCGATAATTCTACAAGATGGGAAATAGAGTATCAAGTATATGATACCAAAACGGGTGAAGATTGGGTCTCTAGCTCGAGAGAGGTGAAAATATTTAATTAAACAGTAGAAAAATTGAATTTTATGCTTTTGAATGATTGCTATGAAAAATAGATTCAGAATAGAATACATCTTTGGCATTTTGGTAATCCTTTTAGTAGTTTGTAGTTGTGAACTACATGAAGGCGTTACTAACAAAGAAATCCTCCTAACGTCTCCAGAAAAAATACTACCAGCAAGTGGAATTAATCTTCCAAACACCGTGATAAGTGAAAAAACCTCTTATGGAAGAAGAGCGAATCATGCCTCTGTTGTATTTGATAATAAAATGTGGGTAATCGCCGGGCATGGAAGGATCAGCGATACAATATTTTTCGAAGATAGAAATGATATATGGTGCAGTACAGATGGTAAAAACTGGCAAGAGGTAAATTCTAAAGCCGCATTTGAACAGCGTGGAGGTCATGCTATGACTGTTGCTAATAATAGTATGTGGATTGTGGGAGGTAAAAGATCCCCATCTGGTGGTGGCCAGTACTTTAATGATGTGTGGCGTAGTAAAAATGGAAAAGATTGGGTACAGACTGTAAAAAATGCTCCTTTTTCTGCTCGTAGACATCATACGCTTACAAATCTAAATGGTAGAATGTTTTTAATAGGAGGGTTTAGTAATCCTTTAGATGAGGAGGATTGGGTAAAAGGAGATATATGGGTAAGCAGCGATAGCGTACAGTGGGATCAAGTGACCAAGTTAGCTCCATTTGGCAGACGTCATGGGCACGCAACAGTAGTATATAATAATAGAATTTGGGTTATAGGAGGATATGATAATTATGGAAATTATCTTAATGATGTTTGGTATTCCAAAAATGGATATCAATGGAATTTGGCCACACCAAATGCTCAGTTTTCTCGAAGAAGATTGCATGAAGTAGTAGCCAATGAAAAAGGGATGTGGCTTACTGGAGGTTCTTCTAAAGGAAGTTCTTATCATAATGATATATGGTTTAGTAAAGATGGAATTGCCTGGGAATCTGTGAATGTAATAAAATTTTTCCCGGCTAGAGGATATCATACTTCTTTGTATTTTGATGATAGACTTTGGGTTCTTAATGGATATTATGATGTTGCAGATGAAGAAGGTTATTATAACGCGGTTTATTTTCGGGATATATGGGGATATAGGTAATGTCTTTATATTATAAAACTATGCTAGATTTTGATATAAAATCAATTAAGCTTTTGGTCTTTTATATATTAATTACAAGTTGTAGTGACGATGATATTACATTAGACCAGACTCCACCATCTTTTATGGTTACACCAATAACAATCCATGAGGTTAGTTCATTTATCGCATTTGGTGAGTCACTAACCCCTACTCAACAAAACCCTGCAATTGAATATTTTACTAAGCAATCAAATATACAGCTTAGATCGGTTTCAGATGGGGTTGTAGAAGATATCAGAATGAATTCAAATATTGATGATTTAGAAATATGGATAAAACCAAATGATAATTCTACATGGCTTATCATACAGGATCACATATTAGATGTTAATGTTTCTTTAGGTGACCAAGTCGATGCAGGTCAAATATTGGGAAGAGTAGGTTTGGGAAACAGAACTGAACTTCAAATCAACAGAATTAATGGTGAGAATAATATAGCCCATTGTCCATTAAATTTTGGTACCCAGAATTTTGTTATACAGCATACTAGTTTTTTTGAAAATTGGTGTGTTGCAGAAACCGTAATTCCCTAAGAAAATATTGTTGTTAATACCTCTAAAAGCTCGGTTAATAATCATTAGTAATACAATTAATCTAAACGAATTTTTCATGTTTCATAGGGATAGAGCAATAAGGCTGTTAAGTATCGTATTCATATATTTTATAAGCCTACCTCTTTTATTTGGGCAACAAAATTATAATCATGATCAGACACCTAAAAAATTCAATATTAATCTTGCGTATGGAATAGCTTACGGAATACAAGGTATATCCATACCTCCTTTTACCTATAAATTATCTGCTGGTGTAGAGTATACCATGGGTAAAACATCAGTGTATGCTTTACCTGGACTTACTGTAGGAATTGCTCCGGTAGTATTTTTTCATTTTGAAACGGGAATAAACTATCGCTTTATGACTATTGATTATAGTACAAATTCTTATAAGACACAAGATGATGAAATAGTAAGAAAGTTTAGTAATGAAAATATTAATTTGGGAATTCGAATCAAGCTAAACAAAAAGAAAAAAGGGAATGTATTCTTATGGATAAAAGTGGGTAAAAGTATTTCTGAAAAAGGGTATAATGAAGAATTTCCGCCGATATGGAATGGATATAATGCAGAGTTAAGAATTGTATATAAGGTTTTCAAATTATTTAAAAATTAAGAAATGGGAGTAAAATTCGAAGCTTCAAAAAAGTACGATTCAAGCAAGATTGAATTAATTCATAATATCAAAACTGCCATTGACAAATCTAAGTTTAAGATAGAAAATATTGATAAAGAAAATAGAACCATCTATGCAAAGTCATCATTAAATATTTGGTCTTGGTTTGAAAAAATAAGCATAAGAATCGAAGAAAATGGAAATGTAACGATGAAAAGTGAATGTTATCTTTCAACCCAAATAGTTGATTGGGGAAAAAACAAAAGAAATGTAAAAACATTTTTTAGACACTTGGGATAATTAGATAGTGACCCCCAGAAAAATGGATGATGTTCATATTTTGACAAAACTTATTTAAGATGTCCGAATTCATTGAAATTCAAACTTTTCGGATATTAACCTATTTCTTCTCAATTACTTTTATCACACTCTATATAGATGATGGACTCGTAGTATGATTTATATAAGGTATATCCAAAATAAATAGAAAAACATATAGACTGATGAAAAAGAAATATTTTTTACCAAATTTAATCTTCATATGTATTTTGATTTTGGGGTGTAATAGTGATGATGATCAAAACATAACGACAACACCTCAAAATCAAAAACCAGGAGATTTTACAATACAGATTACTCAGATTACTGAGAATAATGCATTATTGAGTTGGAATGCAGCAGTTGACCCCGATGAAGATAAAGTAACGTATACGGTGGTTCTGGGTGATAACGAAGTACAGACAAATCTAGAAACAACAGAATTCCTGTTAGAAGGTCTTATTGCTCAAACTAATTATAATGGTAAAGTAATTGCTTCTGATGGTAATGGAAATACGTCTGAGAATACATTTGATTTTACCACAGAAGAAGGTGAGATTATCAATGAAGAAGTATCAATAGCATGGGAAAAATCCTTTGGTGGCTCTCAAATTGATGTGGCTAATGCTATACAATTAACAGTAGATGGTGGATATATAGTCGCAGGTACGGCTAATTCTGATGATGGAGATGTAGGCGGTAATAACGATGCAGATGGATATCTGGGAGGGGATTATTGGGTTATTAAACTGAACAATTCTGGAGATATGATATGGGAGACTAACCTTGGAGGGAATAGTGATGAAGCAGGAAATAGTATACAACAAACAACAGATGGAGGGTATATAGTAGTTGGGTTTACTGACTCTAATGATCAAGACATTAGTGGAGATACTTCTTTTGCTGATTTTTGGATTGTAAAATTAGATGGGTCTGGAAATTTGGTTTGGGAAACTAACTATGGCGGAAGTGGAAATGAGGAAGCAACTTCTGTAGATCAAACTTTGGATGGTGGGTATATTGTTGCTGGTTTTACCAGTTCTTCAAACGATGATGTAGGAGGTAATAATGGAGGTATTGATTATTGGGTAATAAAGTTAGATGCTGAAGGAGCCTTAATATGGGAAACCAATCTTGGCGGTAGTGAGTTTGATATTGCACAATCAGTTGAGCAAACTAGTGATGGGGGATATATTGTTGGAGGATATTCAGAATCTTTAGGCGATGATGTGGGAGGTAACTATGGGGAAAAAGATTATTGGATTGTAAAGTTAGATGCTTTAGGAAATTTGATTTGGGAAACCAATCTTGGAGGCTCACTTGATGATTTGGCCTATGATATTCACCAAACTACAGATCAAGGTTATATTGTTGCTGGATATTCTGAATCCTCAGATTTTGATGTAAGTGACAACAACGGAAAAAAAGATAGTTGGATCGTAAAGTTAGATACTTCGGGAGCAATAGTGTGGGAAGTTAACCTTGGTAGTTCAGAAAGTGATGCTGCGCGTTCGATTCAGCAGACTACAGATCAAGGTTATATTTTTGCCGGTAACTCAGGAGCAAGTGATTTTGATGTGAGTACCAATAATGGAGGGTATGCAGATTATTGGGTTGTAAAATTAAATCCTCTTGGTGAATTGTCATGGGAAATTAGCTTTGGAGGCCCAGAACCAGATTATGCAAATGCTATTCAACAAACCAATGATGGTTATATAGTGACAGGTTATGTCTGGGGTCCTGGAGAAGATATTAGCGGAGCTGGGAAAGGCAAATGGGATTACTGGATTGTAAAATTAGAATAGATATATCTACATAACAATAGTAACGTAATGATTAGATTTTTTTGTCCAATTGCTTTTCATTACCCGGGATCCTCATTAACTAACCTAACAACAGTAATGAGGATCCTTTTTTTGATAATGATATGGTAAATAAAAATTATATTTAAGAAATGAAACGTACTAGACTCACAACCATAGTTTTTTTTGCAAGTTTTTTTACCGTTTTTCCATGCTTTTGGGATTATGATACTATTGAAATGGAAAGGCAAAAATTTCCTAGTGTGATCGAATTGATTTCGGGAAAATTCTTAAGACATTCACCAGAGTTTCATTATTGGAGAATAAAAGATCGAGAAGAAAAACTACAAAAATTTCCAGACAGTCTTCCGTTATTGGATGATCTCGCCGTTTCATATTCAAAAATAGGAGATGATAAAAAAGCTATCAAAATTATCCTTAAAAAAGAGGCGATTAAACCAGGAGAGTATAAGACGTATGCTAATTTGGGTACATTTTATCTGCATGATGGGCAATTTAAAAAAGGAATTGAATACATAGATAAAGCGGTAGAAATTAACCCTGAGGCACATTTTGGTAGAGAAATATATCAACGACACGTTGCAGAGTACGTGCTCAGTAAAATGAAAAATGGAAAGATTCCACTACCACTTTCTTCAAAATTTAGAAGGTGTCTTGATTGCCTTCCCGAACCAGAACATGAACAAAATTTTTATGCATTTCTTGTAAACAAGTATGAGGAAAAAAAGAATACATCAACAAGTAAGTCTCAAAAAGATGAAGTAGAAAATGGTATTTTCGGTCCAATAAGAAACTTACCTTATGCAGAGCTAGAAAAGGCCATTATCGGTATTATGGGGATGATGAAATTTGGAAATTATGATTCTCCTGTTTTATTAGAAGTATTAGGAGACCTATTAATGGGCACAGGAAGGAAAGGAGGAGCAAGACAACTTGCTGCACGAGCATATTTTAAAGCATCTTATAATATTGAAGATGATATTGTAAAAGAAGTGTATAAGAAAAAAATCGTATTTACTCTTTTTCATCAGTATACAAAACGGCGTGGAAAAAAGTTTACACTATATGAATTAGAAGAATTGTTAATAGAAGAAATTAACGAAGGAAACAGGTTTTATCAAAAAATACGTGATGATGAAATGAGATGGATACGATCAGGAATGGATCCAGAACAAGAGTTTACAACAAAATACTATAAAGAACCTAAACTAGGAGTAAGAATTCAACATGGAAAAGGTGGACAAATGCATCTCGATAGAAAATATGCCAGGGATACTACAATTGGAAAAATTATAGATTATAGACCTGTTCCAAAACAAAATATTTTACTGGACAGTGCCTATAAAAAAGATATTGATAGTTTGTTTAATAAAAAACCAGATAAAGAAAAACATGTAACTCAGGAAACCGATAGTGAAGACCAAAAGGAAAATGAAAAAACAACAAAATATTGGGTTTTCGTAGTATTGACAATAGGAGTTTTAGGCGTAGGAATTTTAATGTTGAAGAAAGGAAAAAAATAAAAAAGGAGTAAAGGTAACTTATAAGAGTTATGGATAAAACCAAAATCGCAATAGAGGTTTTTGACAAATTTGCTAAGGTATATCAAGATAAGTATATGGACCTGGCAATGTATCATGATACTTTTGATTTGTTTTGTGAGTCTATTGAAAAAAAGAATGCAGAAGTTTTAGAAGTTGGTTGCGGACCAGGAAATATTACAAAATACATGCTTCAAAAACGTCCAGATTTTAAGCTATTGGCTACAGATGTATCCTCAAAAATGATTGAGCTAGCAAAAATAAATAATCCTACCACTCAAATTGAAATGTTAGATTGTAGAAAAATAACTACTCTTACTCAAAAGTATGATGCAATTATATCTGGGTTTTGTTTGCCATATCTCTCAAAAGAAGATGCGTTACAATTTATACAAGATGTATCTGTAGTATTAAAGCCCAATGGAATTTTCTATGTAAGCACAATGGAAGATGATTACAGCAAATCAGGTTTTACTCAACCAAGTTCTGGAGGAAAACAAGAAATATATATTCATTACCATGAGGCTGGTTATTTAATCGAAGCATTAACAGGAAACGGATTTACAATTATGGATAAAAGACGAAAAACACATCCTCAATACAAAGACACTACCACAAAAGACCTGATTATTATTGCCAAAAAAGGATAGCTTTTCCAGTTTAAAAGTGCAAATCAGAGTTTTACTTAAATCTAGATATTTCATTTTCTCAAGTAAATACTAAACGTTTTTTGGTGTATTAAAAATTGGTATTAGAGTTTTATTTTCATATTCCTTGGTAAATCCCCCTAAATATGTCCGAATTCTTTGAAATTCAATCTTTTCGGATATTCAACATCCTCACTCCCACTAGGTTTGTACTCTAAACTTTTAAAAAACAACAAAAAATGAAAGCGATGAAAGATTTAGTGAAATTGAGTTTGATACTTGTACTATCTGTATCTATATTTTCTTGTTCTGATGGTGAAGATGGTGCTATAGGCCCTGCAGGACCAGAAGGTCCAGCTGGAGCACAAGGAACTCAAGGAATCCAAGGTGATCCGGGAGATCCAGGAGACCCTGGAACCGCAAATGTGATATATTCAGATTGGATTCCAAATGGTTTTACACCAGGTGGAGGGTTACTGCAAAAAGTTTTTACATTAGCAAACGCTCAACAGATTACAGATTTAGGAGTAAACTTAGATACCAGTACTGTATTAGTATACGGAAGAGGTGATATTTTATTGGTGGTAGGAGATGAAGTATTTCCGTTACCTTATGAAAATAGGTCTACAGAAGAACGATATACATATACTACCACTAATCAAGGGTCAATACGAGCAGTAGGATTTGCTGCTTCTAATACTGATAATGATTTTGATCGTTTTGATGATTATAGGTACGTTATTATACCTGGAGGAGTAGCCGTTAGTTCAACTTCTTCTGCAACAAAATCTACACCAGATTATACTACCATGTCTTATAAAGAGATTGCGACTCTATTTAATATTCCAGAATAATAGCCAAATGTAAAACAACACATACGCTACTTGTGTTTAAGTTTGTGATTTTGCCCTTCAATTATTTTTAGATAGTTAATGATTGAAGGGTTTTCATTAAAAAAATATAGTTGAAATGAAAAAACATATATATATAATACTGGCATTTGTGTCTTTAGTAATGCTATCATGTAGCACCGATGACAATCAGATAGAAGAAGTAGAAACTACATCTATAAAGATGTTACCTCTAACAAAGAAAAAATTGAAGTCTACTTTGGTTGCCAAAGAAACCTCTTTTGGAGGTCGTGCTAATCATACCTCATTAATATTTGATAAAAAGATGTGGGTAATAGCTGGTAATGGACCAGGCATTTATTATAACGATGCGTGGTTTAGTAATGATGGGACCAACTGGATTGCAGCTACAAAAAAGGCAGCTTTTTCAAGAAGAACAAATCACGCTACAACAGTTTCTAATGGTAAAATGTGGTTAACAGGAGGAGAACTAGTTGATGAAATGAATGATGTTTGGTATTCTGATGATGGAACCAACTGGGTATTGACCAATAATAATGCTGCTTTTTCGCCAAGATCAAGCCATGCTATGGTAGACTTAAATGGAAGAATGTTTGTGATTGGAGGAGAGGAAAATGGTGTTGAAAAAGGAGATGTTTGGGTAAGTAGTGATGGAGTTAAATGGAATTTGGCCACTAATCTGGCACCTTTTGGTGAACGAAGAGATCATGCCGCTGTAGTTTTTGATAATAAAATCTGGGTGATTGGAGGATATGATATAAATAATAATTTTTTAAATGATGTATGGTACTCTCCAAATGGTTTTCAATGGTTTCTTGCTACAGCAAATGCAGATTTTCTTCCGAGAAGAAATCACGCTTTAACGGCTAATAAAAAAGGAATGTGGTTAACTGCAGGAACCAGAAATAATGATTTTAAATATTTTAATGATGTGTGGTTTAGTAACGATGGTGTAACCTGGACAGAAGTTAAAGTATCTAAAACCTTTCCTGAAAGAACAGAACATACATCTGTACACTATGATAAAAAATTATGGGTCATTAATGGATACGGTTTGGATCTAGGAAACTATTATGATTTTTATACTGATATCTGGTCTTTTGAATAAAAAAGAAGAGGAAATACAAACAATAAAACATGCAAAGATCTTGTGTTTTGATTTAGACAAATGCATGCATCAATTTTATAAAAATAAGAACATGAAAAAATTAATTATAGGATTATTATTATGTGCAGCTCCAATTTTTGGACAGCAACAAAATAATACAATAACAGTAAGAGGCGAGGCTTCTAAAAAAGTTGAGATCAAGGAGTATATTGTTAATCTAGAGATCAAAGATCTCGTAGCTGATGGGTATCAAAATATAGAATCCAAAAATAGATCCCAAATTATCGAAGAATACAAAAATAGAATAAAGGGCATAGGTATAGATTTTAAAGAGTTTAAGCAAAATAAATTGTACGCAATCACCGCTTTAACGTATCGTACAACTTCGTATTACACCTATGCAACAACATCTTTTGAAGAAGTAGAAAAGATGTTTGGACAACAAATGAAAGGTGTAACAATTACTTGGGTAGAAATATTTGCCAAGGAAAATACCAATACAGATCTTGCAGCATTGGATAAAATGGCAATACAAGATGCGATGAATAGAGCCAAGATAACAGCTACTAATATCAATAAAAAGATTGGAGCCATCCAAAAAATAGAAACTTCTAGTAATAAAGCATATTCATACTTTAATACTTCTAAACCTAACGAACTACATAAACATTATGTACAAGTAACGTTTGTTTTGGAGTAGTTCTTAAAAAAATAGATATGAAAAAATTTGCAGCACTTGTCTTTTTTGGATTTATAACAGGTATAGGATATGGACAACATTGCGCAAATGATATGACAAGTTTAATTATTATTGATGTAAGATTCGATACTAAAATAATAGATGACCTAAAAGTAACGTTAGTTGATTCTTTAGGAAATAGATATTCTGGTAGTGAGGTTCCTAACTCGATGTTAATGCAATCACCATCAATTGAGTTTTTAAATTACAGGCATTCTGAAATAGATGTTTCTAAAATAGCCTTGAATTTTTGGGAGAATAATCGTTTTTATATGTTGTATAGATACAGTTTTGAGCTTGAAGGGCTTTTTATCAAAATTGAAAAACCTTTAGGTATGAATAATAATTATAATTTTGAAACTAGTATACACCGAATTCCAAAAGGAGCAGTTTATAATTTATGTAGAGAAGGGACTTTTTCTAAAGGATTAAAACATGAATATAACAGAGACGATAATTGGTATGAAGAATATGCTAAAACATTCGAGCTATCTCAACCTCCTCCAATTATACATTTGAACCAAATAAAGAAATAAAGCCTAATCACAAAACCGATTTCTAAAGGGATTCACAAAGATTAAAATAAGTACTCATATACTCTTTTCTGTTTAACTGTTCTTGTAATAGAAACCAGAATATATAGGAGATCAAAATACCAACATTTTTTTAAATAAATGCATAAAAAGATAAAAAATCATAGCAATACAAAGAAGTGGATAAAAAGATGTTTTGCTTCTTTGCTTCTTATTATGATTGGATTATGTATAATAATGATATTTCCCCAAAGCGATTTTAAAAAGTTGGTAAGACAAACAAATTATGACTTATCGCAATACCATAAATTACAAGAATATAAAAAGTATTATGCACTTAATGATGTCGGACTAACAAACAAAGAGATTCATAAGATTAAGAATTCATATCATAAAGAGAATTTGTCAACCAATAAAGACTCTATTATAGCATATTCTATAATTGGGTATTATAAAGATAGGATTATTAATAATCTTCAAAAAATAACAAACCATAAGACCTTTACAAAAAAAGATATCACAGCATTACTAGATGATGATTTGATCAAAATGGTAAAGTCTGATGATAACAAATTATTCCATTTTTCATTTGATGCAAAGGTATTTGGAGTGTTATTTAGAGAGCAAGTTTCTATACTATACTACGATGATTATAAATGGAATAAGGGAAAAAGTATTCATAGCCATAAAGAAAAGAAAACACTATATGAATTCTATCCAAATAGCTATAACACTATAGATACTATTCATACCAATACAGGGGTCAACTATGTACTGTTTGGACATGATAAGGTACGAGGAAATAATTTCATGGATCATATTAGTCTTTACACCTATGAGAAAGGTAAACTTGTCCACAAATTCAATTATTCTTTGGCCCATGAAGGAGATGAATATGCAATCAAATATGACAAGATAAATCATGTTATTGATGTGGTATATACACCAAATGAAAAATATGCTACATCGATAGATTGTTATTGTGAAGAGGAAGAGATTATTAAACTATATAACAAAACACAAACACTCAAAAGATGTGCCTATTCCTTTAAGTTTACTGGAGATACTTTTGAATTGGTAGATTAAAAGAATCAAAACGCTAAATTGAAAATCATTAATTTAGGTGAGAAATTAAGTAAAAAAAGGGATTTGTACTAGCAAGAAAAAAGCAGCTGGAGTTTTTATGACTTCGCTACTATTTGGTATTCCTGGAGTATGTTTTGTAATAAACATTCACATAATGAATTAGAAAGAAAACCAGAATGAAATCAATATTCATAGTATTAACAATAATGAGTGTTCTATTGGGATGTAAATCAAAAGAAAGAGATTTTGATTTCAAAGGTGATACCAAGGAGTTGATCAGGTTAGAATTACAAGAATTAAATATTGGGATTTGGATTCCGAAGAAACATACTCTGATAAAAAGAGCAAATTATATCAATGTAATTTTAGATCCGAATAAAAGATATAATAAAAGTTTTACTATCAAAAAAACAAATCTGGATACTCAAAAAAAACAATATCCAAAGTATGTGAAATTGAAAAACGGGATAGGTATATTTTATGAAACCTTTGTTGCAAGCAATCCGGGAAGTAGTGGAGGTAAAATATATGATCTAAAAGGTTTTTTTGAGTTTAGAAATGAAATGTTTCTAGTCACATCTTCACAATTAATAGAATCTGGAGAAGGTAATGCCGAATTTTGTTTCGAATATATATCTTCTATAGAAAAATTAAAATAATAGTGATGAGACATATATATAAGATTACAGTTTTATGCTTTGTTCTTACCTCTTGTGTGAATTCGCATAACAACAATACGCTTACAAGTGTGGAAATAGAAAGCACAGAAGATAGGGTAGCAACGCTCAAAAGAGAAATAGTAAGCAAATCAGAGTTTCATGATGCCGAATTTTTATTGTTCAATGTAAATGGGTTTGCGAACTCCAGAGTAACGGGCATTCCCGGGCCATCATCTTGGAATTATCGGTTTGCCATAAAAGTAAAACCGTCAGAAATTAAGAACTGGATCGCAGACTTTACTAGAATTGACGCTAAAGAATATACTTTTGATTGGACTAATGATCTAGTTGTCCATAGAAACCAAAATTGGGAAAGAAAATCAGTACCAGAAGTCTATAAAAGAGAAGACGGTAATACGTTTATCGTAGTATATCAAAAAGAGGGAATAGTATTTAAACAGATACTAGGAGAGTAAAAAAGCAAATTAAATTTAAGAATAGAAATGCATCATATATTGACAAAAACGATAATAATTATTAGTCTTCTTTTTTGTAGCACAAGTTATACACAAAAGAAAGAAATAGATACAAAAACGAACCCAAAAACGTCTGCAACACCTGATACTCTTAGAGTTGGATATACATATTGGTGGCCACAGTCAGGTCCATTCATTGGTCATTGTGGGGATAAGTATGCATTAGTTTTTTTAGGTACTGTTCAGCATATTGATAATCCGATTAAAGATAATGATGTACTCTATACATCCCAAGAAGGAAGTATTAAGATTGATGAGGTATTAACGTCCAGAAGTCTGAAGAAGAAAATGTATGACAAACAGAACTTTTTTGTTTCTGATTGTTTTTATAAACAAGATGTAAAAGAAGGAGATCTGGTACTGGTTTTTTGTTATGAATATGAAGATAATTATAGCATTCCCGGAGGAAAGTCAATACTAAAAATTAAGGATAGTAATGATGCTGTTGTACAATCTATTAAAAGATATATTACATCTGATCAGAACGCATTAGAGTTAAAAAAGGATATAGCTCTGTGGCAAAACTATGGTTTAGAAGCTGATGCAAAACGTATAATTGCGTGTAAAGAAGCAATGGATTGATCTCTTCTTAGCAATCGATAATTTCCTATATTTTAAATAGATATTCAAAAAATGTATTACACCAGTATTTAACTCTTAAAAATAGAGTCAAATACCTCAAAAAATGTCCGGATTCTTTGAAATTCAAACTTTTCGGATACTACATGTTCTTACCCATATTAGGTTTGTGCCATAACTTTTAAAAAATTATTAAAAATGAAAGCAATAACAAATTTAGTAAAGGGTATGATGATAGTGATGGTATCACTATTAATCTTTTCTTGTTCTGATGGAGAAGACGGAGCTATTGGACCTGCAGGTCAGAATGGGATAGACGGGATTGATGGCACAAATGGAACAGACGGCAATGATGGAGCTGATGGTGTTGATGGACCTCCAGGGACAGCAAACGTAATTTATTCAGATTGGATTCCTGCAGATTTTCCAGGAGGAATAGATTCTGATAAAAGTATGTTATTATTAAGTAGTCTAACGGCATTTGATAAAGATACTGATGCTATTTTGGTATATGGGCGTAATCCCGCGAATGCCCTATTTTTTAATGTTTATGAACTTCCTTATTTTAATGTAGATAATGAAGAGTTTTATGGTATAGAAATGGGTGAAGGAACTGGTTTTGAATCTTTGCGAGTTAGAGGTCAAACAACAGATGGACTTTTAAAAGCGTTTAGTTTTTTTGATGATTTTAGATATGTAATCATTCCTGGAGGAGTTTCAACAAATCCTACCTCTTCTGCTACAAAATCTTCAATAGACTATTCATCTATGTCCTATGAAGAAGTCAAAACCTTGTTTAATATTCCAGAATAATATTGATAACCAATTATTAATTAGATTTTATAGCGAGTACTATTCCCCCGTAGTATTCGCTATTGTATAAAAGAAGATGTTATGAAATATTTAGTAATGTTTGGCCTATTGTTTATACTGAGTTGTAAAAACGATGATGATTCTAGTGGTTTAAACACATTAGACATAGCGTATGAACAAAATTTCATTGAGACAAGTTTTTTAGAAGCGGGAGAAACTGCTCCTCCATTGGTAAATTGGTCAGGAGAGAAGGTAACCTTCTCTGCTACAACATTACCAAATACTGCACCAGATGATTTATTTAATATAAATATGTCTATTGATGAAGAAACAGGTGTACTTTCATGGGATAGATCGATCCCTTTGGGTAAGACCGATATTTTTATAACAGCATCCAATGCATTAGAAAGCACAACAGTATTGGTTACTATTAATAATACTTTTGTTGAAGGTTTATTTTATGGTGGGTTTAATGATGATATATCAGATGAGCCAAATACATCTACGACCACTAGCGACGGTTCCTTGGCTCTTTCAAAAGAAGGTACTGCTGGATTATTAATAAGTAGCGATGGTGATATAATTTCTATAGATGGGACTTGGACTATAGATGAATCACTTATAACAATTAATTTTAATACTAATAATCGAGTATTAAAAGGTATTATGAATGGTGAAAATGATGAGCCGGCTGCTACGTTTATTGGACAATGGGGAGAAGGATTGGATCAAAACAATAATATTGAAAATCTTAAGGGGGCATTTAGGTTTATCGGTGAATTTATTAGTGAATAAAATGACATAAAAACTTTTTTTGTTTTTTACTATTAAAGAAAGATGTCAATTCCCGATAGATATAGGCGATTTCTCACAAGGGGTTAACTTTTTATCTCTTGAAAATGAAAAAACTAGATTAACTTATAAAGTTGTAAAATAAACTATTTCAAATTAAACTAACTTAGTGTCATAAATATATATTGATTATGACACTAACTATGAGTATTCCAGCATTATTATTCCCTGCAATATCTCTTACAATGCTGGCGTATAATGCAAGATATTTAGCTATTGCAGCTTTAATACGACAATTACATAGCGAATACCTTTCTTCTCCTTCAAAAAACATAGGGTTACAAATTAAAAACTTAAGAAAACGATTATGGTTAATTAGAAATATGCAAGCGATTGCGATTATAAGTTTTCTAACCAGCGTAATCACTATGTTTTTATTATATGTAGAACATATGAATTGGGCAAATATAGTATTTGGAGTTAGCTTGTTTTGCCTTATGATGTCGCTTTTTTTATCTTTTGTCGAAGTTCAGATTTCTACCAAAGCATTGGCTATCAGGCTTGACAGAATAGAAGAAAATAAATAAGAAATTCTTATCTTGTTAGTATAATTATTTTTCATGCTTCAAAATGAACTTTTTAATAATGTAATACGAGATTTCAATGCTGGATATTGGGAGTTGTATACTAATCCTGATAAAGAAATCTGGTCAAAGAAGTTCTATGAAAGCCTTGGATATACCCAGAAGGAAATACAATCCACAATCGATTTTTTTTTAGAGCATTTAATACATAAAGAAGATGTTGATGTATTTAGAGATAATTTTCTTAATTATAGACGTAATAATGTAAATTTTAAGCAACATATAAAGATCCAAACCAAAACAGGAAATTATAAACTGTTTAGATGTGCAACTAATGATGAATTACCGGTAAATATAAAATCTGAAATTAATCTTATATTTTTTTTCGAAATAAAGCTTGAGCCAGAACAGAATATTGCAAAAGACAATTTCTATTACAAAGAAACTGCTCAAATGACAGAAACCGGCAGTTGGTATGTAGATTTTCACAAAAGAAAAAGCTATTGGGATTTTGAAACTAAGCGAATATTAGAATACCCAGATGATTATGTGCCTTCTCTAAAAGACTCTGCAAGTTATTATGCAGAAGATTCGCAACAACAGGCTGCGGATTGTTTTTTTAATTGCGCTATGGCCGGTACACCTTTTAATACTGAAATTAAGATGGTGACCGCTAACAAGAGAGTTTTTTGGGTGAGAGCGATAGGAAAACCAGTATATAATGAGAGTAAGGAGATTATAGGAATCAGAGGTGTTTTTCAGGATATTGATGATATAAAGAAGAAAGAGTTAAGTCTTCAAAAGTCTATAGATATTATCGCTTCTCAGAATTCTCGGCTTTTTAATTTTGCACATATTGTATCTCACAACCTACGGTCGCATACAAGCAATTTGTCCTTGTTGGTTCAACTTATTGAAGATATAGAAGACCCAAAAGAAAAAATAGATCTTATTAAAGAGATCAAGCAAATATCCTATAGTTTAAATACAACTATTGAGCACCTTAATGAGATTGTAGCCATTCATACAAATAAAGATCAAGAAAAAAAGATAACCAAATTTCAGGATGCGCTTAATTTGGTAACCAATGGTATTGGGCAAATGATTGCTGTTGGTAAAACAAAAATCAAATCAGATTTTAAAGCTCTAAATGAGATTAATTATATCCCTGCGTATCTGGAAAGTATTCTATTAAATCTCATCACAAATGCAATTAAATATAAGCACCCGGATAGAGATGCGATCATTGAGATTAAATCATATAAAGAAGAAGATAAAGAGTACCTAAAGGTCACCGATAATGGAAGAGGAATTGATATGAACTTGTTTAAAGATAAAATATTTGGGATGTATAAGACATTTCATTATAATAAGGATGCAGTAGGAATAGGCTTATTTTTAACAAAAAATCAGGTAGAATCTTTGGATGGAAAAATTACTGTAGAGAGCGAAGTAGATAAAGGCACAACATTTATAATAGAATTTTAAAAACAAATACCCAACCTCACAATTATGAGTCATAAAATTGGATTAGCGTGTATTATTGACGATGATAGTATGTATGTAAATCTTGTAAAAAGGATTGTAGAAGCAAAAAATCTTTGTGAAAACTTAATGGTTTTCAAAAACGGAAAAGATGCTCTTAATTATTTTGAAGCTATTCTAACCAATTTGGATAAAAAAAGCATTCCCGAGATTATTTTTTTAGATTTAAATATGCCAGTAATGGATGGATGGGAGTTTTTAGAAAACTTTACCAGTATCAAAAACAAACTTGGAAAAATAATTACACTTTATATTGTAAGTTCTTCGATTAACCCAGTGGATATAGAGAGAGCAAAAAATATTAATTCTGTTAAGGATTATCTTGTGAAACCAGTTACTATAGAAGACTTAGAAGCTATTTTTTTAAAACAAACACTATAAAAAAAGACCTCATAAAGTGAGGTCTTTTTTAGATATATATTTATTATACGCCCATCTTAAATTTGTGATACTCTAAGAGTATTTACCATTCCTTTTGCAGTGATAGGCATTGCAGCAAGATTGATTAACATATCTCCTTGCTCAACAAACCCACGATCTGCGGCTATTTTATTAATATCCTCTACTGTTTCATCAGTACTAACAAATTTGTCATAAAATAAGGCCTTAACACCCCATAAAAGACTAAGCTGAGAAAGTATTCTACGATTACTGGTAAAAACTAAGATATGAGCATCTGGTCTCCATGCAGAGATTTGAAATGCAGTATATCCACTGTTGGTTAATGTACAGATAGCCTTAGCATCAATATCATTAGCCATATGCGCGGCATGATAACAAATTGATTTAGTAATAAATCTATTTGTTCGTATATGCGGAGGGTTTTGAGGAACTGATATTAATTCTGAGTTTTCTACGCTGTTAATAATTTTAGTCATGGTTTCTATTACCTGCACGGGATATTTTCCTACTGAAGTCTCCCCTGATAGCATAACAGCATCTGCACCATCCATTACAGAGTTTGCAACATCATTCACTTCTGCACGTGTTGGAGTAAGGCTATCGATCATAGTTTCCATCATCTGAGTAGCAATAATCACAGGGATTCGAGCAGTTTTTGCTTTAAGAACCAATTTTTTCTGAATTAAAGGTACTTCCTGAGCAGGGATTTCTACTCCCAAATCTCCTCTTGCAACCATTAATCCGTCACAATATGCTACAATTTTATCGATATTTTCTACACCTTCAGGCTTCTCAATTTTAGCTATAATTGGGATTTTATCTTCGCTATGTTCCTTAATCAAATCTTGTAATTCGATGAGATCCTGCGCATGTCTTACAAAAGATAATGCCATCCAATCTACACCTTGTTCACAAGCAAAAATGGCATCTTTTACATCTTTTTCTGTTAATGCAGGTAACGAAATATTGGTATTAGGGAGATTAACACCCTTTTTGGATTTTAATGGCCCTCCTTGTATTACTTTGGTTTTTACCGTGTCTTTTTTATTTGTAGAAACAACTTCAAAAATTAATTTACCATCATCCAATAATATACGTTCGCCGGCTTTTACATCTTTCGGAAAACTTTCATAATTCATGTACACTTGTTCAGAAGTGCCTTCAAAAGGTTTACCAGTCACAAAATTGATAAAATCACCATCATGAACAATGATATCACCTTTCATGACACCTACTCTTAATTTAGGACCTTGTAAATCTCCTAGTATTGCAGCATTAAAACCATGTTCTTCGCTTAATTTTCGTATAATTTTTATGCGTTCCTTTACATCACTGTAATCAGCATGAGAGAAATTTATCCTAAAAACATTTACACCTGCTTCTAGCATCTTTTTTAAAGTCTCTTTGCTACTCGTTGCTGGTCCTAGGGTAGCAACTATTTTGGTTCTTTTACTTTTTGGCATTATTCGAATATTAAGTTGTTCTTTGATTTAAGTTGAGTGTATTCTACACTATATGCAGTAATAACTTGTGAGATCGTTAGCAATTGGGTTACTAAGGAACTATTTGAAAATTTTGATGTTTCTGTTTCTATTTTTAGAAAATAATCTACATTCTTTAATTCTGGAATTAAATATTTTGTAGTATATGTTTCTTCTATAGTATTGAATAAGCCATCTGCAATATGATTTTTTGAAACGCCTAAGGCCTGAAATTTATTGGCCAAAAGACTATATGTATTATATTGAAAATGGTCCTCATATTGATACAACGGAAAATTTGCTGTAAAGTCAGGATATTCAAAATTAATATCTTCTTTTTTTCTAAAAAGTTTTAAATTAAGGTTTTTGTTTAATAAAAAGGCTAATCTATATGAAGCTAATGAACAATGAATAGCAATAAGTTCATAATCATCATCTTCTAAGGTATCTAATACTAATTTCTGAATAGCCACGCTGAATTTTTGTTTCAGAATTAGCACGAAATATACAAATAAAATCACCTAACGGGTTTAATAAAACATAAAGTTATTTCACGAAAACGATTGAGTTAGTATCTTTTAACGATAAAAACTGTAGTTTTTCTGATGAGTCTATATTTTATATAAGTATTGTAAGAAAAAGCAGTGACATTAGAGTATGTTTATAAAGAATACAAACTTCAACCGATTAATGTCAAAAAGCATGATGTTAAAAAAGTACTTTAGATATTAATCTTGGATTGAAATGCAAAATAAGCTCTTTTTGAAGCTTTTTCTTCTGCTTTTTTCTTTGAAGTAGCTCTTGCTTTTGCAACTACTTTTTCATCAATCCAGAGTTTTACAGCAAAATGCTTCATTTCATCTTTACCGGTGTCCTCATATACCTCATAATTGAATACCTTTTTTTCTTTTTGACACCATTCTATTAGTAGACTTTTGTAACTGATAATTTGGCCTTCGAGACTTTCGATATCAACATAAGGATCGATAACCGCTTCTTTAATAAAGCGTTCACAGTATACAAAACCTCGATCAAGGTAAATGGCACCGATTAGTGCTTCAAAAAGGTTTCCATGAATATTTATTCCAAATTGAGATTTAGGAATATTGGTTCTTACTAATTCGATTAGCTTAAGATCTTTACCAAGTTCGTTAAGATGTTTTCTACTCACTACTTTGGCTCTCATTTTTGTAAGGTACCCTTCATTACCTTCAGGAACTTCTTTAAATAAGTGAGCAGCAATAACACTACTTAACATGGCATCTCCCAAAAACTCCAATCGCTCAAAATTAACAGCATTTCCTTTTTTATCTTTTAGGTTTAATGACCTATGGGTAAATGCTTTTTCGTAAGGAGCGATGTTTTTTGGCTTAAATGCTAATATTTTTTGAATTTTGGAAAAAAAATTCCCGTTCTTTTCAGAGCGGGAATTTAATATGTTTCGAATAACATTCATTATTCTTTCAATTTTTTAAATAACACACATGCGTTATGACCTCCGAAACCAAAAGTATTACTCATTGCGTATGTAATATCACGTTTTTGAGCTTTGTTTAAGGTCAAATTTAACGATGAATCTATGTTTTCATCCACTGTAGTGTGATTGATTGTAGGAGGCACAGTACCTTTTTGCATTGCCAGAATAGAAGCAATAGCTTCTATGGCTCCAGCAGCACCAAGTAAGTGTCCCGTCATAGATTTTGTTGAATTGATATTAATGTTAGGTGTGTGATCTCCAAAAACTTTAGTAATAGCTTTCAATTCTGCAACATCTCCCAAAGGAGTAGATGTTCCGTGAGTGTTTATAGCATCTACTTGTTCTGGTGTTACCCCTGCATCTCTTAAACAATTAAGCATCACGCGCTCTACACCAATTCCGTCTGGGTGTGGTGCTGTCATATGATAAGCATCACTAGACATTCCACCTCCTACAACTTCAGCATAGATTTTAGCACCTCGTGCTTTTGCGTGTTCATATTCTTCAAGAATAAGAGCTCCACTACCTTCTCCAAGAACAAAACCATCTCTGGTTGCGTCAAATGGTCTAGAGGCAGTTTCTGGACTTTCATTTCTTGTAGATAACGCGTGCATAGCATTAAATCCTCCCATACCAGCAATAGTTACTGCAGCTTCACTTCCTCCTGTAATAATAATATCACAATGTCCTAAACGTATATAGTTTAGTGCATCGATCATTGCATTAGCAGAAGAAGCACAGGCAGAAACCGTTGTGTAGTTAGGTCCCATAAAACCGTTTCTAATAGAAATATGTCCAGGGGCAATATCGGCAATCATTTTCGGGATAAAGAAAGGATTGAAACGTGGTGTTCCATTTCCATTGGCATAACCAATTACTTCTTCCTGAAAAGTTTCTATTCCTCCGATTCCGGCACCCCAGATTACACCAACTCTAAATTTGTCAACCTTCTCAAGGTCAATAGCAGCATCTTTTATAGCTTCTTCTGAAGATACAATGGCATACTGAGCAAATTTATCTAGTCTGCGTGCGTCTTTTCTTTCGAAATAATCCGTAGGATTGTAATTTTTGATTTCGCAAGCAAATTTAGTCTTGAAATGCTCGGTATCAAAGTAAGTAATAGGAGCACAACCGCTCTTACCATTTACCAATCCATTCCAATATTCATCAATATTGTTACCGATAGGTGTTAACGCACCTAGTCCTGTGACTACAACTCGCTTAAGATTCATATTTTGTTGTGAAGTTATTACTTTGCGTCTTCAATATAAGATATTGCTTGACCTACTGTTGCAATGTTTTCAGCTTGATCATCTGGAATCTGAATATCGAATTCTTTTTCGAATTCCATAATCAATTCTACAGTGTCTAACGAATCAGCGCCTAAATCGTTTGTGAAACTAGCTTCATTTACAACTTCGTTTTCGTCTACTCCTAATTTGTCAACGATTATCGCTTTTACTCTTGATGCAATGTCTGACATAATGTTTAATTTTAATTTTTTAATTAGGTGGCAAAAATAAAAAACTTTATTTTAAAACCCCACAATCCCATAAAAATGTATTTGTATTTTATCAAATATAACGAAGTATTAGCTTTTTGCTACCTAAAAATGGATAATAATTATTTTTTTTGTGTTCTCTAATTAACAATTTTATCATACTATGAAGCGTATCGTAATTTTTGCTTCCGGCTCTGGTACCAATGCCGAAAATATAATCAAATACTTTCATGAACGAAATATTGCCGAGGTCACTCATGTGTTCTCTAACAACCTGCGTGCCAAAGTGTTGAAGCGTGCTCATAACCTGAAAGTAAAGGCATTACACTTTGACAAAACGTCATTTTATCAGACAAATGAAGTATTAAATATTCTAAAAGATGCAAACCCTGATGTAATTGTATTGGCAGGGTTTTTATGGATATTCCCAAAAAAAATTATCGATTTCTTTCCAAATAAGGTCATCAACATTCATCCTGCTTTATTACCAAAATATGGAGGAAAAGGGATGTATGGACATCATGTTCATGAAGCTGTGGTAAGAAATAAAGAAAAAGAAAGTGGTATTACGATCCATTATGTCAATGAGCATTATGATGAAGGAGGCGTTATTTTTCAAGCCAAAGTTGCAATTTCAGAAGAAAATTCTGCAGAAGATGTAGCTAATGCAATTCATGCTTTAGAATATAAACATTTTCCGGTCGTTATAGAAGAACTTCTGTTTTCTGATAAAAAAAGTAATGAGTAGTGAGTATTTAGTATTAAGAAACTGAAGAAAATTGTATAGTAACCTTAAATTTAATTATTTATTGTAGCGTTCGAGCGGGCTATACGTTACAATTCCTCGTATTGTAGCCCTTCGACAAGCTCAGGATGACAATACTGTGGGATTTTCACTACTATCCCTAACGCAGAAAATGATTTGGAAGATAATTTCTATCAAAGATTTAAATTATGGCTAAGAAAGAAAAATTTTATGTGGTCTGGGAAGGTCACAAACCAGGGATTTACACAAAATGGGATGATTGTAAAGCAGCAGTAAAAGGATACGCCAATGCAAAATATAAGTCTTTTGATTCTTTTGATATAGCCAAAAAAGCATATCAAGGCGATTACGACGATTATAAAGGTAAAAGTAAACCCAAAAAAACACTTACTGCCACACAGTTATCAAAAATAGGAGAACCAAATTTATATTCTATTGCCGTAGATGCTGCTTCTAGTGGGAATCCGGGGAAGATGGAATATCGAGGTGTAGATACACAAACCGAAAAACAATTATTTCATCAAGGTCCTTTTAGAGAAGGAACTAATAATATAGGAGAGTTTTTAGCCTTAGTTCACGGTTTAGCATATCTTAAAAAGAAAAAGAGCGATCGTATTATTTATTCTGATTCTAAAATTGCTATTGGATGGGTAAAACAAAAGACATGTAAAACAAAATTAAAAAGGAACTCTAAGAATAATGAGGTATTTGATCTTGTAGATCGTGCAATACAATGGCTAAAAGAAAACTCATATACCACTACAATTGTAAAATGGGAGACAAAGGCTTGGGGAGAAATACCTGCAGATTTTGGAAGAAAGTAAAATCGTTTTTTACTAGACTCATTTGAGTTATATTTTGAAAGTGGGAAAACATAACCGTAAAAGTAATATGATTATTCATAAGATATAATATCAAATTTATTCTATATTAGCATAGAAATTATCCTACCCGAAAATTAAATATCAGTACTCATATAATTGTATAGTATGATGTTTATAATCTTAATCAATATCATTTTATAAACTATCTTTTTTGAAAAAGATAGATGATAAACGTTGCGCGACGATTAGGCGAAAACCGAAAAGCCTTGATTAGAGTAGGTGAATAATTTTAAAATTAATTTAAGATGAAAAAACTTAAAGATTTAAATGTAAATGTAATTGAAGACAAAAATGCTTTAACTATTGAAGGAGGAAGTTGTGGTACAGCATCTTTGACTGATAGGGGTAACAGTAGTACTGGCCCAATATGGTTTGGTGATTGGGATGATGAATTCTGTTGTTAATACCAAAATAAAGGCTGAGGGCTAATTTTTATTAGTTCTTAGCTTTTTTAATGAAGCTTAAATAAAACAAAGTTATTTTGAAATATATATATAGTATTGGTTTTCTTTTGATAATAATATCCTGTAGCAAACAAAATAATAATCAAATACAGTCTCATTCCATTGATGTCGATTCTTTGATCATCTCCTTAAATACTCAAGAAAAGAAAGAAAAGTTTCTTGCAGATTTATTTCAGCAAGATCAAAATGTAAGAAATGCAGATAGAGAAAATGAAATTTTAAAAAAGAATAATTATGATATAAATTCATCAGAATATAAGGAGTATAGAAGAAAAATAAATGAAGTGGATTCTCTAAATTATCTTAAGACATCAAAGTATTTAAAAGAATATGGGTATCCCACGTTTAAATCAGATAATCATAAAGTAGCTCCTGCAATTAAAACAATTTGTTTACATCAGCCTTTTGATAAGCAGGCGGTATTATTCCCCTACATATATAAAGCCTATAATAATGGCTTTATAAACAGGGAACATTTTTCTTTTTTACTTAATAAAATGCATATTATGAAATACGGAGAAAGTCACCCACATGCGGTTAACTATGAAGAAAACATAGAGCAGTTACTGGAGAAATTGCAACTCAAATAAAACAAAGGAGTTTTAATAGTCTTAAATTTTATAGTTCTACGGTTTAATATGATTTTGATTTGCAAAAACTACAAAGAAAATAATGACAGTTATGAAGAAGTCATTGATTGGTTGCTGTATAAAAATGCTAGATTTGACTTTCTTTCAGGAGAAGATTATTATGAAAATGGTAAGGATTGGTGCATAACGCTTAATAATTCAAGAGACGAATTAAGTATTCCTTTTGGTGAGTATAAAAGTGTTTGGTTTCGAGGGTTTCTAAGACACCGTAATCATCTAGAAGAAGCATTTAATGATTTGGAAAGCACCAATGATAATATAGCAGAATTGAGATGGAGAATTGGTCAGGAGATAGGAAGAATAAATAACCAGATTTTTAATAACTTTCAGAATGCCTATCAATTACCTAGTCCATTATCTGTTAAGAGTGATAAGTTTTCAATGCTTCGATTGGCAAAAGAACTAGGGTTGGATATTCCCGATTCCCTGATAACAAATTCTAAAAAAGAATTACTACAATTTTTTAAAAAACAGCAACAAATTATTACAAAACCATTATATGAAACAGTTTATTTTAACGATAAATCCTATGTAGCTTTTTTTAAGACCAATACAATTACCGAAGAAGTGATTGAATCGCTTCCTGAGACTTTTTTTCCGTCACTTTTTCAAGGGTATGTAGAAAAAGATATAGAGTTACGGGCTTTTTATATAGAAGAAAAATTTTATACGATGGCTATTTTTTCTCAGTTAGATTCACAAACTAAAATTGATTTTAGAAACTATAATGATGAAAAACCTAATAGAAATGTACCTTATTTGCTTCCTGAAGAAATTGAGATTAAAATAAAAAGGCTTATGAAAGAGCTAAACCTTAATACAGGTTCTATCGATTTAATAAAAACTCCTGATAAAAAATATGTGTTTCTAGAAGTAAACCCTACAGGACAATTTGGCTTTGTTTCAAAACCCTGTAATTATTATCTGGAAGATGTAATCGCCGAAGAATTAATACGACATGACAACTAAAAGAGAGATATTTTTCAAAAAACAATTAGACAACCTTCCTTTTTTTCTTAGGAATCATAAAATAAAAGAGGTAAAGGTTTCTGAAAATCCTGAAGAAAAAGTTTCATATAATGATAAATTCTCGGTATATCATTCTGAAACAGTAGAATGCAAATTATCCTTAAAGCCAATTTCAAAACTATTAACATTCGATGAACAAAAAAAGTTTTAAGTTATTTGCTAACTGCATCATTGTTAAAGGAGCTTCTTTAGCAACTATTTGTGATTTGCATAGAGGTAAAGTATATTCTATTCCATTACCTCTTGCAGAATTTCTTGAAGAGACAAAAAACAATAATACACTAGAGGATATTGATTCATTTTCGCAAGAAGATCAAGAAACTGTTCAGGAATATTTAGAATATCTTAAAAAAAACGAGCTTGGTTTTTGGACGGATGAACCAGAAAAGTTTCCAGATCTTAATTTACAGTGGAAATCGCCTGAACATATCAATAATGCTATTATTGAAATGGAACAATTGGACTATGTTGATTTGAAAAAAATAACTACTGCTCTAACCAATTTACTATGCAAATTTATAGAAATCAGGTTTTATAAGACAGTAGATTTGGATAAACTGGCTTTTTTTGCTGAGAATTGTTCTAAATCCGTTATCAGAAGTATCACTATTTTTTTACCACTCACTTACGAATTAGATATTAAGGAAGTTGAAAGATTGTCAATCAAGTATCCGAGGATAGTTCTTTTTGTAGTACACTCTGCGAAAGAAAAAAATACTGTGCCGAAGACTGACAATTCGAAAATCCAAGTGATTTCTCGTGTTATAGACGATCAAAACCATTGTGGAGTTATTGATCCTAAACTATTTTCAATCAAAATTCCTGTATTTACTGAATCTTTGAAGTTCAATTCTTGCTTAAATAAAAAATTAAGTATTGATAAAGAAGGAAATATAAAAAATTGTCCTTCGATGCTTCAAAGTTATGGAAATATAAAAAAAGACGACATAGAAACTGTTGTAAAATCATTAGATTTTCAAAAAAAATGGGGCATAAATAAAGACTTAATAAAAACTTGTAAAGATTGTGAATATCGTAGAGTTTGTACTGATTGTAGAGCATATGTCGATAACCCGGAAGACCAATACTCGAAACCTCTAAAATGTGGATATAATCCTTATATGAATACTTGGGAAGAATGGAGTACAAATTCTCTAAAACAAAATGCAATTAAATACTATGGTTTTCAAGCTTTTTTGAAAAGATAAATATTCTAATAAAAATAGTTCAGTGAGGAGACACAAGCTTGGGGAGAAATTCCTGCAGACTTTGGGAGAAAGTAAAATAGTCTAAAATTACGTATTCACGATATTATATATAAAAAATGCCCGGTAAAGTCCGGGCATTTTTATTGATGAATACAAACATTGTATTTAAAATTCTTTATCTAGTTATTCACAGGAGGGAATACTGTATTACTTTTTGCAGCGGCAGATGTACCACATGCTCCAAGATTATTCCATCCACTAGATGTTCTCTGGTATAAAGTTCCTTGATAGGTTACTTTATCTCCAACAGAATAAGATGTATTACGATTATATGCAGCTACGCCATCACAGATATCACTAGGAGCAGGAGTACCACATGCACCAAGGTTATTCCATCCGCTAGATGTTCTCTGGTATAAAGTTCCTTGATAGGTTACTTTATCTCCAACAGAATAAGAAGTATTACCATTATATGCGGCTACACCATCACAGATATCGCCTCCTCCAGTGTTAGTCTCTGGATATATAGTGGCGATAAAGGACTTGTCTGTTGCAGATAATTGTGTGTTACTTCCTACAGCAACACCATCTGTAGTGTGTTCTGCAGGAATAGGGTAGTGCATTATTGATTTTGGATCATATACACTATGGTTAGAGATATTTGCATCATAACGTCTGAATAGATTGTTATCTACCTGTGCTCTACTCCAGTTATTAGGTGGTCCTGCATAATATGCATAAACAGCTTCTCTATCCCAGTTAATTCCTGCTACAGGGTTTTGATGCTCATGAATTAAGCCAAGAGCATGTCCAAATTCGTGAATTGTAGTTCTTCTAAATTCAGTATCAGTTGTATTGTCGTTAAACCATCCAAAATGCATACTATGTGCATGACTATTAGAATCAGTTCCTAAATAAGACCAGGATCCGCCATCATTTGCAAATTGACCTTCTTTGAAACCAATTTTGATATTTGCACTGCTGTTTGAGGATACCCATTCAAATTTAATATTCGCATAACTTTCCCATGCTACAGCATATTGTCTTACTTTGGATTGTACAAAATTGTTTCCATTTAAAAATTTCACTCGGATAGTTTGACCAGCTTCCCATTCCTTTGCTTTAACACTTGCAGCTTTTGAATTATTTTCGCTAGTGTCCCATTTTTCGATACATACATGAGCATTTTTTGCACCTGCAAATTGATTTGTTTCGATAATGTCTTCAGAATCTCTTTCACAGTTGAATAATAAAACCGAAAGCATTGTAACTAAAACGAGTTTAGTTAAATTTAATTTTTTCATAATTTAATTGAAAGTTTGAGTTTGTATTGAGTAAAGAACGCTATTTTTTTAAGTTTATTTTAACATTTTTATGATTTTAACATAATAATTGTATGGTTTATATCTTGTTTGCTAAAAATGAGAGATAGTATAAAAAACTGTTTTAAAGTGTGTTATATGTAGTATGGAATACTGTTTTTTGACCGTTATTATAATGAATATTTGAGAAGAATAGAGTTTGATCTACTGCAATAAAAAGCTAAATCAGGGTGGTTAAATATTATAGACAAAAACTTAGATATAGATTCTCGCAGGTTTTGTAAGAGAATAATAATAGATGTTTTAATGCTTTGTAAAACAGTTGTTTAACATGTTTTAACATATGTGGGAGTAAGTAAGGAGATACCTTTTTCTACTAAACTAGTGTTTGAAATAAGAAATTCAATTTCAAAAAGGTTTAATGTTAGAACGTGTAATACTATGAAAAAGATCTATTATTTATGTATTCTAGTCCCCATGTTAACTTTTGGTCAGTCGCAATGGAAACTTGCAAAAGATAAGGAAGGAATTCAAATATGGGTAAGGGATTTTAAAGATAGTCCATATAAAGAATATAAAGCAATAACGAGTGTAAAAACCTCTCTAAAAGGCGTAGTTGATGAATTACTTGAAGCTCCGGAGTATATGGAGAATTGTAAAGAAGGAGTTAGTCATTTGGTAAAAATAAATAATGATAAAGAATATGTTTTTTATGCAAGAAATGAGTTTCCTTGGCCTGTAAAAGATAGGGATGTGGTCTCTAAGCTTCGGATTCAAAAAATCTCGAAGGATAAAATCAAATTATATATAGATGCAGCTCCAGAAGAAGTCCCCGTGTTAAAAAGTACGCTTAGAATTCGGGAATTATCTGGTCATTGGTTATTGGAAGAACATGAAGGTAAGGTGAAAATTACACAGCAACTTTATGTAAACCCCGAAGGATCACTACCTCCTTTTATTACAAATTCTCTATTAGTAACAGGACCTTTTAAAACATTTAGTACACTAAAAGGAACACTTGAAGATATTGATTCATGAGGACGATCTTAGAAGACTTTATTTTTGATCAATTTACTTGAAAGTAAAGCGTATATTTGCAAAAAAATTATAACGCTATTTTATGAGCAAATTACTTATTGTAGGCTCTATGGCCTTTGACGCTATTGAAACCCCTTTCGGGAAAACTGATAAAATCTTAGGAGGAGCTGCCCCTTATATCGCGCTTTCTGCATCTAATTTTAATGTTTCTTCTGCTATCGTTTCTGTGGTTGGTGAAGATTTTCCGGTTGATTATCTCGAATTGCTTAAGAAAAAAAATATTGATACTTCTGCAGTAGAAATTGTTAAAGGAGGAAAAACATTCTTTTGGAGTGGTAAATATCATAATGACCTCAATTCTAGAGATACTATAGAGACTCAGCTTAATGTTCTTGCCGATTTTAATCCTATTGTTCCTGATAGTCATAAAGATTCGGGAATTGTAATGTTGGGTAACTTAAACCCATCAGTACAACTTGGTGTTTTGGAACAATTAACGACCAAACCAAAGCTTGCGATATTGGATACTATGAATTTTTGGATGGAAGATGCTTTTTTAGATGATCTTTTAAAAGTAATAGCAAAAGTAGATGTTATCACCATAAATGATGAAGAAGCAAGACAACTAAGTGGAGAATATTCGCTCGTAAAAGCTGCTAGAGCAATAGAAAAGATGGGACCAAAATATGTGGTTATTAAAAAAGGAGAACACGGAGCTTTATTATTTCATAATGAACAAATTTTCTTTGCTCCTGCTCTGCCATTAGAAGAGGTTTTTGATCCTACTGGAGCTGGAGATACTTTTGCTGGAGGGTTTTCGGGATATTTGGCCAAAACAGATGATGTTTCATTTGAAAACATGAAAAAAGCAATTATTCATGCTTCAAATCTTGCATCTTTTTGTGTAGAAAAATTTGGGACAGAAAGAATGGAAAACTTAGATAGGGAAGAAGTTCAAAGGCGACTTCAACAATTTAAGGAATTAACGCAATTTGAAATAGAATTGTCTTGATATATAAAGGTTAGCCCCAAAGCAATTGTTTTGGGGCTTTTTTAATTATGGTTTACATAACACAAACACAACAACGTTTAGAATTTTTGGAATACAATGAGTGATGCGTTAAAACACGAATGCGGTATAGCATTTATAAGACTATTAAAGCCGTTAGAGTATTATAGAGAAAAATACGGTAGTGCATTTTATGGAGTAAATAAAATGTATCTGATGATGGAAAAACAGCATAATCGTGGTCAAGATGGAGCAGGGTTTGCAAGTATTAAATTAGACACAGCACCTGGCGAACGATATATAAGTAGAGTCCGATCGAGTGAATCGCAGCCTATACAGGATATTTTTTCGCAGATTAATGATAGGATTAATAAAGAATTAGTCGATCACCCAGAATATACGGATGATGTCGAGCTGCAGAAAAAAAATATACCCTATATAGGTGAAGTTCTTCTTGGGCATGTGCGTTATGGTACATTTGGTAAAAACAGTGTAGAAAGTGTACACCCGTTTCTAAGGCAGAATAACTGGATGCATCGTAATCTTATCGTTGCCGGTAATTTCAATATGACTAATAATGACGTATTGTTTGATAACCTGGTTAGGTTAGGACAACACCCTAAAGATAAGGTGGATACGGTAACTGTAATGGAAAAGATTGGACACTTTTTGGATTCTGAAGTGGCTAAATTATATAAGCAATTAAAAAAAGAAGGGTTCAATAAGATTGATGCTTCTCCGCAGATTGTAGAACGACTCAATGTTGCTAAAATTCTTAAAAAATCTTCAAGAGATTGGGATGGCGGATATGCTATGGCCGGGATGCTGGGGCATGGAGATGCTTTTGTGTTAAGAGACCCAGCCGGAATTCGACCAGCGTATTATTATAAAGATGATGAGGTGGTTGTAGTAGCATCAGAAAGACCAGTTATTCAGACGGTTTTTGATGTGTCTTTTGACGATGTACAAGAGTTAGATCCTGGAAGAGCAATTATCGTCAAAAAGAATGGAGACACTTCTATTCGCAAAATTATTGATCCATTAGAAAGAAAAGCATGTTCATTTGAACGAATCTATTTCTCAAGAGGGAGTGATGCAGAAATTTACAAGGAAAGAAAAAATCTGGGGAAATTAATTATGCCTCAGGTTTTAGAAGAAATCGATCATGATACTATAAATACGGTTTTTTCTTTTATTCCAAATACGGCAGAAACCTCTTTTTATGGGATGGTAGAAGCTGCACAGGATGAGTTAAATAAGCAGAAAAACGAAACTATACTTTCTGAAAAAGAATCATTAACAGATGAACGATTATCAGAAATTCTTTCCTCTAGATTGAGAACAGAAAAAATTGCAATAAAAGATGCCAAGCTACGTACTTTTATTACAGAAGATAGTAGTAGAGATGATCTGGTAGCTCATGTGTATGATGTAACATATGGTGTGGTAAAACAAGATGATAATCTAGTGATTATTGATGATAGTATTGTAAGAGGGACAACACTCAAAAAGAGTATTATCAAGATGATGGATAGATTAAAGCCTAAGAAGATTGTTATTGTTTCTTCTGCGCCACAAATTCGTTATCCTGACTGTTATGGGATTGATATGGCAAGATTAGAAGGTTTAATTGCATTTCAGGCTGCGTTAGAGCTTTTAAAAGAAAATGGGAACTACGATCTGGTAGAGCAGGTTTATGAGAAATGCAAAGCACAGGAAAATTTAGAAGATGCAGAAGTACAAAATTTTGTTAAAGAAATCTATAGTGGATTCTCTGATCAAGAGATAAGTGATAAAATATCAGAACTTTTAAGTGATAAAACAGTAAACGCCAAAGTAAAGATTATTTATCAAACCGTTGACAACTTACATGTAGCCTGCCCTAAGAACCTTGGGGACTGGTATTTTACTGGAGATTATCCAACGATTGGAGGGAATAGGGTTGTAAATAAGGCGTTTATAAATTTCTTTGAAGGTAAAAACGAAAGAGCTTACTAAAAAAAGAAAAAAGATTGGTGTTAAAATTGGTTAAATTGTGTATTTCAACAATTATTTTAACCTTTCGTCTAAAACATTTTTTCACAATGAAATAACGTTCTATATTAGCAGAGCCATAGCATAAGTAGGTTAAGTTCATGGTAGATTTGGGGCAAAAAAAGGTGGACTTTCCACCTTTTTTTATTTTATGACATTTCTTAATATTCCAGATATAAAAAAAGAGCTGCAAATTTGCAGCTCTTTTTTATGAGTCGAATAAGTTATTTATTTTCCTTGTGCATATCTGCTTGAAACCTCATTCCAATCAATTACATTAAAAAAGGCAGAAACATAATCAGGACGGCGGTTTTGATAGTTTAGGTAATATGCATGCTCCCATACATCTAATGCTAAGATAGGAGTTCCTCCACAACCAATTCCTGGCATTAAAGGGTTATCTTGATTAGGAGTAGAGCATATTTCTACCTTTCCACCAGGATGTACACATAACCATGCCCATCCAGAACCAAATCTGGTACCAGCAGCAGTAGAAAAAGCATCTTTAAAAGCATCAAAGGATCCATATGCTGCGTTTATTGCATCAGCAAGTTCACCAGAAGGTTTCCCTCCACCATTAGGAGACATTATCTCCCAAAATAAATTATGGTTGTAATATCCTCCACCGTTATTTCTAACAGCAGCATTAGACATATCAAGATTGATAAGAATGTTGTCGATATTTTTACCTTCAAGATCTGTCCCTTCAATTGCAGCGTTTAATTTACTAGTGTAACCAGCATGATGTTTATCATGGTGGATTTCCATGGTACGAGCATCTATATGAGGTTCTAACGCATCAAATGCGTAGTTTAATTTTGGTAATTCAAATGACATATGTTATTATTTTGATTAATAAAATAAAAATGACATCAAATTTAACAATTAGAGCGATGAATAAAAATTTATAGTTGTTATAAATTAATTAAAACCAATATCTTGATGAAACAGATGCTTTAGTGCCTTCTATATTTATAAGGTTCTGTGAGATAAAAATGAAGGGTTTTAGTATTTTAGTAAAAAAAAGAATTGAGCTCTACAACGTCTTTTACGGTTTATAATGCTGCTGCCGGAGCAGGTAAAACATATACTCTTGTAAAGGAGTATCTCATTACATTACTAAAAGGAGAGTTTAAAGAGAGTTACAAGAACATCTTGGCGATTACCTTCACGAATAAAGCTGTTGCAGAGATGAAAACCAGGGTTTTAGAAAACCTTGTAGCGATTAGCCAACCGAGTACGCCAGAAAAATATCAGGATCTGGTACTAGAATTAATTGCTGCAACCAAGATTGAAGAGCAACAACTAAAAAGGAAAGCCTTTAATATCTTAAGAAGTATTCTGCATAATTATGCAGCATTTGATATCGTAACCATAGATACGTTTACCCATAGGGTCATAAGAACATTTGCATACGATCTGGGGATACCAATGAATTTTGAAATAGAAATGGATACGGATTCTTTAATTGAAGAAGCTGTGGATGCTGTAGTGGCTCAAATAGGAATAAATGAAGAGCTTACTAAATTAATCATTGATTTCGCGATTAGTAAACTTGAGGAAGACAAAAGCTGGGATATTACAATTGAACTAAATAAAATTGCCAGACTTTTATTTAGCGAAAATGACCGAGATCATCTCAATAAGCTTTCAGAGAAGACAATTGATGATTTTGATAAACTTAAAAAACTCTTAGCCCAAAAAATTATAGAATGTAAAAAAAATATTATTTCTGGATCAAACGCTGTATTGCAATTAATAAAAGAGAAAGAGATAGAACATACAGATTTTACACGTAGCTCTATACCTAATCATTTTATAAAGCTTGCAGAAGGTGATACAAAAGTTGATTTTAAAGCGGTTTGGAAACAAAATATACATGAAGCCTCATTCTATAGCGCAAAATTAGACAGTTATCAAAAGGATAAAATAGATAGTATTCGACCTTTGATAGAAGAAACCTTTTTGGCCACAAAGCAAATATTGATAAAGATAAATCTTTTTCAGAATAGTATCAACAACTTAACACCTCTCTCTGTTTTAAATGCTATTAATAAAGAGTTACTAAGTATTAAAAAGGAAAGAAAGATTTTATTAATATCAGAATTTAATACAATAATAAGTAAGGCTATTCAGGATCAACCTGCACCATTTATTTATGAACGTCTGGGGGAACGATACAGGGATTATTTTATTGATGAGTTTCAGGATACATCAGAGTTACAATGGAATAATATGATTCCGCTTATTGATAATGCTGTTTCAACCGAAACCTTAACCGGAAAAAGAGGACAGGTTACAATAGTTGGAGATGCAAAGCAAGCTATTTATAGATGGAGAGGAGGAAAAGCAGAACAATTTATAGAACTGTCATCGAATAAAAACCCTTTTTCGACTCAAGAAAAAGAAGTCCTTGATTTGCCAAAAAATTATAGAAGCCATGAAGAGATAATCAAATTTAATAATAACTTATTTACTTTCTTATCTGCCGATTTTAGTAACACAAAACACCAGGAGCTTTATATACAAGGTAATAAACAACAGGTTAACGATAAAAAAAATGGATACGTAAATATATCTTTTGTTAATGCAAAAAATGTAGCTGAAGAAAATGAGATATATCCAGAACGAGTATTCGAAACTATTATTGAACTTGGAGAAAAAGGATATCAACTCAACGAGATTTGTGTTATCGTACGAAAACAAAAAGAAGGGGCAATAATTGCAGATTTTCTAACTCAAAAAGGATTGTCTATCATTTCTTCTGAAACACTATTGATAGCAAATTCTCCTCAGGTAGGATTTATTATTGATATGCTTACATGGTTTACACAGTCTGATCACCTTCCTTCAAAAATTAATGTTTTACACTTTTTGACAGAACAATTTTCAATAGAAGAAAAACATTCGTTTTTGCAAAAAATGATAGGAAGAGATAAACACTCTTTTTCTTTAGAATTAAAGTCTTTAGGGGTTGATTTTGATTTTGATATACTAGCGGCAAAACCACTTTATGATGCAACAGAATATATCATTACCAGTTTTTTTCTTAAAGATGTTACAACAGCATATTTACAATTCTTTCTTGATGTTGTATTTGCTTTTTCTCAAAAACATACAGAAGGTATAATAGGGTTCCTTTCTTATTGGAACATTAAAAAAGATAAATTAAGCATAGTGGCTCCAGAGGCAGAAAAAGCCATTCAGATTATGACCATTCATAAAGCAAAAGGTTTAGAGTTTTCTTGTGTTATTTATCCATATGCCAATATAGATATTTATAGAGAGCTGGAACCAAAGACATGGTTGCCAGTGAATAAAGAGCATTATGTCGATTTTGAAGAAGTTTTTATAAATTATAATAAAAGTATATCTGACTATGGTGACGAAGCCAAAGAAATTGTTTTAAACCGACAAGCTCAGTTAGAATTAGATGCCTTAAATCTGTTATATGTTGTATTAACAAGAGCAAAAGAACAAATGTATATTATTTCTAAACTGGAGTTAAATACTAAAGGAGAAAGTAATCCAAACACTTTTTCTGGAAAGTTGATAGCATATTTAAAAAATATAAACAGATGGGACGCTGAAAAAAAAGAGTATCCTTTTGGAAATCCTATAAGACCAAATATTCAAAACACAGATAAAAAAAGTAAGACAAAAGTGGTAAAGCTATCTCGATTAGAAGATTCATCTAGAAAGCATAAGGTTAATATCGTTACCAATTCTGGTAAATTATGGGATACTTCGCAACAAAATGCAATAGAGAAAGGTAATTTGATACATGACCTTATGGCTTCGATAGAAACATACCAAGATGTTAAGCTAGTTATTGAAGAGGCTTATAAAAAAGGAGAAATCGCTATTGACGAGAAAGAAATACTGTATAAAGAAATAAAAAACATCATTAATCATCCACAGCTTGCTACATATTATTCGATTGATAATATTGTATATAACGAAAGAGATATTATTTCTAATGGAAGATTATTTAGACCAGATCGAGTAGTAGTTGACAAGAATAATATGACGACAATACTAGATTATAAAACAGGTGCTTATCATAGTTCGCATGCAATACAATTAGAGAAATACACTTCGGTTCTTGAGGAGATAGGGCATACAATTAAGGATAAAATTTTAATTTATTTTAATGAAAATATCACTTTAAAACACATATAAATAAACCTTTATTTTCACAATTACTAAAAAAAATTTAAGGATAAAAGGTATTTTTATCTTATAATTGTATCGTAATTGTTGAGATAAAACCTATAATTTTTCTCTAACAAGGTTAAAATCGTTGTTTTTTTTGGGGCTGAAAAATTGTAAATAAAAACTACAAGACCCTCCAAAGCTTCGATATATACTGGCCTGTTAAGAAAAATTTATTAGATTTGTCTTTGACAGTTATGTTTAACATATTACATTTGCTCTAATTAACACTTAAAAATTAAATTATTGAATATGAAACATCTTAGCACATTATTAGTGGCTTCGTTACTGGTACTTGGAGTTAGTACTGCGAATGCACAAGATGAAAACAATCCTTGGGCGGTTTCTATAGGTATTAATGCCGTTGATGTATTTCCTACTGGCGGAGATCTTAATAGTCAAGGTGAAATTTTCGACGAATTTTTTAATGCTAGTGACCATTGGAATATCCTTCCATCTGTTTCTAAATTATCTGTTGGTAGATATATTGGAGACGGTTTTACGTTCACGGCTTCTGGGTCAGTTAACAAAATAAGTAATGCAGGAGAACTTCCTGATGGAACTAATGTTGACGTAGACGACCTTTCTTACTATGCTCTTGACGGTAGAATTAGCTATAGTCTTAAGAATGTACTAAAAACAGGTTGGTTCGACCCTTACTTAGGTGTAGGTGGTGGATATACTTGGCTTGATGAATTAGGTGCTGGGACACTTAATGGTTCTCTTGGTGTTAACTTTTGGTTAACTGAGAACTTAGCATTTAATGTTCAATCAACTTACAAGCACGTATTCGAAGATTACGAAACAGGGAGTTACCCTCCTACTCACTTCCAACATTCTGCTGGTCTTACTTTCGCTTTCGGAGGAAAAGATACAGACGGTGACGGAGTATACGACAAAGATGATGAGTGTCCAGATGTTCCTGGTTTAGAGGAATTCAATGGATGTCCTGATACAGATGGTGATGGAATCACTGATGCAAAGGATGACTGTCCTGATACTGCAGGTACTGCAGAATTTAACGGATGTCCTGATACAGACGGTGATGGTGTACCAGATCCTAAAGATGAGTGTCCTACTGAAGCTGGATTAGCTGAACTTAACGGATGTCCTGATGCTGACGGTGATGGAATCGCTGACGGTAAAGATGGTTGTCCAAATGAAGCTGGACCTGCTGCTAATAACGGATGCCCTTACCAAGATAAAGATGGTGACGGAGTATTAGATAAAGATGATAACTGTCCTGATGTTGCTGGTACTGTTGCAAACAACGGATGTCCAGAAGTAACTGAAGAAGTACAGAAAACTCTTAACGAATATGCTAAGACCATCTTATTTGATTCTGGTAAATCTAGTATCAAAGAAGAATCTAACAAAGCTCTTGGTGATATTATCGCTATTTTAAAAGAGTATCCTAATGCTAAGTTTGCGGTAGAGGGACATACTGATAGTCAGGGTGCAGCTACTGCTAATCAGAGATTATCTGACTCTAGAGCTAACGCAGTTAAGGTATACTTAACAGAGAATGGTATCGATCAGTTTAGATTATCTGCTGTTGGTTATGGAGAAGACAGACCAATCGCTTCTAACAAAACTAGAGCTGGTAGAGCACAAAACAGACGTGTAGAGATTAACTTAGTAAAATAAGAAAACCTCTTAATACATAATAAAAACGTCCCGAAATTTTCGGGACGTTTTTTATTTTTATACCATGTAAACAAACCATTCAAAATTTCTTTTCTTTAATTAAGAATAATGAGTAAATTATAAAATCGTTTACTTATTCGTTGGTATAAAATTTAAATCTTTGAAAAGTTTCCTAAAAGAAGTATTACTAGAATTACAAGAAGCAAAAGAAAATATAAGCAACCTGATTTTTCTTGTGCCTAGCAAAAGAGCTGGACTTTTTCTAAAGAAAGAACTTTTAGAAATGTATAAGGATCAGACCTTCTTTGCTCCTATAATACTTAGTATAGAAGAATTTATTACTCAACTATCCGGGTTACAACAAATAGATAATGTCGAGACATTATTTGAATTTTATGAAACGTATCTAAATACGCATTCGCATTTAGAAAAAGAAAATTTTGAAACCTTTAGTAACTGGGCACAAACTTTGGTTTATGATTTTAATGAAATCGATAGATATTGTATTGATCACCAGAGTTTTTTTTCATATTTATCTGGGATACAGGATCTAAATCATTGGTACTTACAAAAGGAAAAGACAGACCTTGTCAAAAACTATATTAGGTTTTGGGAAAGTCTAATAGATTACTATAATAATTTTAAAAATAAACTACTAAAAAAGAAAGTAGGATATCAAGGGTTATTATATAGGAAAGCATCAGAAGATATCCATGAATATGTCAAAAAAGAAAAAAGAAAACATATTTTAGTTGGCTTTAATGCGCTTAATAACGCAGAACAAGTTATTTTTCAATCTCTTTTAGAAGCAGGTGTGGCAAAAGTGTTTTGGGATGCTGATCAGTTTTTTATGGAGAACACTTATCACGAGGCATCCTTATTCTTAAGGAGTTATAAGAATAAATGGGAGTATTATAAAACAGAACCATTTAAGTGGGTTAGAAATTACTTTTCAGCACAAAAAGACATTACCACGATTGGAGTGCCTAAAAACATAGGTCAGGCAAAATCTATTGGTCAGATACTCTCCTCTATTCCTAAATCTGATATGGAGAATACCGCATTAGTACTTGCTGATGAAGGATTACTACAACCCATACTTAACTCTTTGCCGAGTACTGTTGAATCTCTTAACATTACAATGGGGTTACCCTTAAAGGAGGTGCCACTATCCGCGTTTTTCGAATTGTTATTCCACCTTCATAAGAATCCTAATACCAAAGGAATATATTATAAATCGATATTAGCAATTTTAAATAGTCTTCCGGCCCACCGCTTACTTGGATTGGATGTTTCATCACGTTTGATTCAAGTCATATCTCAGGAAAATATAGTGTATATAACACTAATTAAGCTACAGGAGCAAGTTTCTGATCATGAGAAAGAAGTGTTGAGGTTATTATTTGAACCATGGGCTGATGTAGGTGTAGCCTTAGGATACTGTAAAAAGATAATACAGCTTCTTAAAAATAGCCTGGATAAAGAAAAAGATGAACTCGAATTAGAATATGTGTATCATTTTCATTTGGTGTTTAATAAGATTGCTTCCCTGTTTAGTAGTTACAATTATTTAGATTCTATAGGGTCTTTATATACAATATATAAAGATGTTTTGATGACAGAAACATTAGATTTCCTAGGAGAACCATTTAGTGGATTACAACTCATGGGAATGTTAGAATCACGATGTCTTGATTTTGAAACCGTGATTATTTCATCTGTGAATGAGGGGGTTTTACCTGCAGGAAAGAGTGCAAACTCTTTTATCCCGTATGATTTAAAAAGGGCATATAATCTTCCAACCTATAAAGAAAAAGATGCGATTTATACATATCACTTTTACAGACTTATTCAAAGAGCTAAAAAAGTATATCTAGTTTATAATACCGAAGATGAAGGAGTGGGTGGTGGAGAAAAAAGTAGATTTTTACTTCAACTGGATATCGATAAAAGACCAAAACATAATCTTATACGGTATACCATTTCATCAGAAGTACCAAAGCTAATCAAGCAACCACTAGAAATAAGGAAGAATCAAGCTATTTTACAAAAATTAAAAGACCTTGGAGCACATGGATTATCACCTTCTGCATTAACAACGTATATACGAAATCCAATGGATTTTTATTATAAATATATTCTAGGGGTTAAAGAGACAGAAGAAGTTGAAGAAACTATTGCAGCTAATACGCTAGGTACTGTTATTCATAATACCCTTGAGAATTTTTATAAACCTTTGGAGAATACTTTTCTTACCAAAGTGGAGATAGAAAAAATGAGAAGCCAGATTGATAAAGAGCTTCAGAGTCAGTTTAGGAAAGAATATGCAAAACTAAATATAACACAAGGTAAAAATCTTTTGATTTTTGAAGTTGCAAAACGATACATCTATAATTTTTTAAAATCAGAAGAAAAGTTATTGAGTAATGGTGTTCAGGTAAAAATCATATCCATAGAAAGCAATCTAAAAACTCAAGTACAAATTCCGGAATTAGATTTTCCTATTTATATTAAAGGAAAAGTAGATCGTATTGATGAATTGGATGGGCAATTAAGAGTAGTTGATTATAAAACAGGTAAAGTAACCCGAAATGATGTTGTCATTATGGATTGGGATACTATTACAGAAGACTATAAATATAGTAAAGTGATACAGGTTTTGGCATATGCATATATGCAGCATAATGAGAACCCCGTTACTGAAGCTTTTCAAGCAGGTATAATTTCATTTAAAAACCTCCAAGAAGGATTTATCAAGTTTGGAACAAAAGAAGGTGTAAGAGGTAAGGCAAATCATGAGATTTCTAATGCTGTATTTGATGAGTATTTATTACAATTAAAAAAGTTGATTTTGGGAATTTTTAATATTGAGATACCATTCACTGAAAAAGAAGTGTAGTTATGATTTCTATAGATAAAAATATAAATATAGTGGGGAGGCATCAAAAACCAATTTTAATTGACGTGTTTTATAATGAGACGAGAACACCAAAACCAGTTATTGTTTTTTGTCATGGATATAAAGGTTTTAAAGATTGGGGTGCCTGGGATTTGGTTGCAAGAATGTTTGCTAACGCAGGTTTTTTCTTTATAAAATTTAATTTTTCACATAATGGAGGAACGGCAGAGCAGCCTATAGATTTTCCAGATTTAGAAGCTTTTGGGCAAAATAACTTTATTAAAGAACTAGATGATTTAGAAACGGTTATAAACTGGATTACTGCTCCAGGTTTTAATTTTAAAAAAGAAGTTAAATCAAAGGATATTATTTTGATTGGACATTCCCGTGGTGGTGGGATCGCAACAATAAAAGCAGCTGAAGACTCAAGAGTTTCAAAATTAATTACCTGGGCAAGTGTTTCAGACTACGAAAGTCGTTTTCCAAAAGGTGAAGCTCTTGAAGAATGGCAAAGTAATGGAGTTATGTATGTTCAAAATGGAAGAACTAAACAACAAATGCCGCACTATTTCCAGTTTTATACAACTTTTATAACACATAAAGAACGACTTACTATTACTAATGCTGCTCAGCAAATCCAGATTCCATATTTAATTATTCATGGTACGGCAGATCCAACAGTCAGTGTGCAGGAAGGTAAAGATATTCATAGCTGCAATGCTAATAGTGAGTTGTTTCTAATAGAAGGTGCAGATCATGTTTTTGGAGCAAAACATCCATGGGAGAGGAATGATTTACCAAAAAACCTTAAGATAATTGCCAAAAAATCAATAGATTTTGCAAATTTTTAACATAGCAAGATTATTAAAATATAACATTTGTTCTTTTTTTTTCTTTTATTTGCAACTTATGAAGTCAAATAGACATATCGTAGCTTCGATATTTCTGATATTATTCAGTTTTATTCAATTAGCAGACCTTCATGTTTTAGGTCATGATGCTAATGATATTGATTGTAATGTATGTCAAATGGTTTCAGAGAATCCAAATGATGGATATATTAGCACAGAGATTATAGAAATCCCTTCTGTAATTACAATTCCTGCAAATGTTGTTCGTATTAAATATGTACAACAATATTTTGATTATTCATCTAAATATTCATTCCTTAATAAGGCACCACCTGCTGCCTAATAACTATTTATTTTAATTGACCTCTTTACTAGTACTCATTTATAATAGTTACTAGTTTATTCTTATTACACATATAAATGAAAAGACTCACACTTATTCTTGTGTTTTTTTCAGGAGTTACCATTTTATCAGCACAAGAATGCGATAAAACACTTACCGGAAAGGTAATTGATTTTCATGATGGAGTACCTCTAAAAGAAGCAACGATAACATTTAATAATAAAACAATTGTGACAGATAACAATGGTACATATACGATCAATGATTTGTGCGCGGTATCTTATGCATTTACTGTATCACATGTGGATTGTAATTCTCAAGTATTTACCATTGATATGTCCAAGGTTACAACAAAAGATTTTTATTTAGAACATCATCTTAATGAGCTTCAAGAGGTAAAGGTATCTGGAGAAAATCATACCAAAACGTTGTCTTCTCAGGAAGAAACAATTGATAAAAATATAATAGAAAAATACAGCAACGCTTCTCTGGGTGATGCGTTAAAAGAAATAACAGGTGTATCTTCATTAAACACAGGGTCTACTATTGTGAAACCAATTATACAAGGCCTTAGTGGAAGCAGAATACTCATCATGAATAATGGAGTAAGAATGCAGGATATGGAGTGGGGAGATGAACACGCTCCTAATGTAGATATAAATGTCGCCAACAGCATTACTGTCGTCAAAGGTGCTTCTGCCTTAAAATATGGAGGAGATGCAATCGGTGGAGTAATCATTATGGAAACTAATAGAGCTCCGGCTAAAGATACTTTATTTGGAAAAACAGTGCTTTCAGGGAGTACAAACGGAAGAGGAGGTTTTTTAACTTCAAAATTGACAAAAGCATATGAAAGTGGAATGTTTTTAAAAGTGCATGGAACCTTAAAAAGATATGGAGACGTTGAAGCTCCAGATTATGTTCTTTCTAACACAGGGATTTTTGAAAAAGGGTTTTCGGCATCATTTGGAGTAAATAAATTCACCTATGGATGGGATGTTTTTTATTCTTTTTATGATAATGAGATAGGTGTTTTAGAAGCATCTCATATAGGTAACGTAGATGATCTTTTTAATGCAATAAATAGTGGTGAACCCGATATTATTCGTGATTTTACTTATGATATAGAGAACCCAAGGCAAGAGGTAACACATCATCTGGGACGTGTAAAGTACTTTAAAAGATTTGAACAATTGGGTAAATGGACTACACAGTATGATTTCCAACTCAACAATAGATTAGAATTTGATATTAGGAGAACGCAAGAACTTGATAAAATCCCAAGTATAGATTTAGAATTAACCACGCATTCTATAACTTCAGATTTTGAGTTTGATTCTAGTGAAAAATATAAATTTACTACAGGAGCATTGTTTAGATATCAGGAGAATTTTGCAGATCCACTTACGGGAGTAAGGCGTCTTATTCCTGATTATGAGAAATATGATGTTGGAGCATTTTTTACTGTAGAATATGATCTAAAAGAAAACTTAATTTTAGATGCTGGAATTCGATATGATTTTAATCACATAGATGCACAAAAATTTTATTTGAACTCGCGATGGGAACTAAGAGGGTACGAAGAAGATTTTTCGGATATTGTTGTAGATAGAAATGTGATAGGATCGCAGTTATTAACAAATCCGGTTTTTGATTATCATAGTATTTCAGGTACAGCAGGTATGCAATACATATTTAAGGATGATTATGAGTTTCGTTTTAATTATGCCTTATCCCAACGAGCTCCTAATCCGTCAGAATTGTTTAGTGATGGCTTGCATCATTCTGCGGCAAGGATCGAATTAGGAGATCTTAGAATTGATCAGGAGACTTCTCATAAAATATCTTTATCTCTTAAAAATAATAATCAAAAATGGGGATGGGAATTGGCTCCATATGCTAATTTTATTCAAGATTATATCCTTTTAGAGCCAGTAGGTACAGAGTTAACTATTAGAGGTGCTTTTCCTGTATGGCAGTATAGACAAACCGATGCTAGATTATTAGGTGTCGATGCCAAAGTATATGCAAATTGGCACACAAACTGGAAAACTGATCATATGTTTTCTTTAGTAAAAGGAAAGGAAACAGAGGATAAACAAGCTTTAATAAATATGCCTGCTCCTAATTTTAATAATAAAATCACATTTACTAAAGCAGAGTGGTTTGATTTTACAGCTTCTTTAGAAAGTCAATACCATTTTAGACAAAATGAATTTCCTCCAAATATAATGGTATTTTCTCCTAGTAGAGGACAAGATATTTTACTTGAAATAAATACGCCTCCTTCTGCATATCATCTCCTTAATTTTGATACAGGGATGAAGTTTAAGATGGGTGATGAAAGTTTTTTAAACCTTGGATTTACAATTAACAATTTAGCAAATACAACATATAGAAATTATCTAAATCGTCAACGATATTTTGCAGATGATTTGGGTAGAAACTTTTTATTGCGAATATCAATTAACTATTAAATATTAAATTTTAAAATGATGAACTTAAGTAAATTTTTAACCGTGTTTTCTGTAGCAGGATTGATACTAACATCTTGCTCGAGTGATGATGATGCTCCTGCACCAGTAAGTGAAGAAGAAGTTATTACTACGATGGAAGTAACACTTACTGACGGGACAGATACTGTTACCCTTCGTTTTTTTGATGCTGATGGAGCAGATGGTCCAACTGCACCTACGGGAACAGCAAGTGGACCATTAAAAGCTAGCACCACATATACTGGATCCATTAGTATTCTTAACGAAACCGAAGACCCTGCTGAAAATGTTAATGAAGAGATCGAAGAGGAAGCAGATGAACACCAGTTTTTTTATGTAACCGATGATTTGGGCATCTCTACGGCCTATACCGATAAAGAATCTGATTATGAGAATGCAAGCGGAGTACAATTTACCTCTGAAAATCCTGTGGGATTAACATTTTCATTAACAACAACAGCTACTACAGGTGATGGTATGCTAAGGTTTGTTTTAAGACATGAACCTACTAAAGATGCTGCAGGAGTATCTGGTGGAGACATAACTAACGCAGGAGGAGACCCAGATATTGACTGGACATTTGATATATCTGTGGAATAAATTTTAAAAACCTCCCGGAACCAACACGGGAGATTTTTAGACTACAGACCATTGGAGTAATAAACTTTGCTTTTTTTGAAGATTACAAAATTGATTTTTAAATCTATTAATTTATAAAATGAACTCTTATGACCTTACCAAAAATTCCAAATTTCTGAAGAATCTTCAGGAGCTCGTACAGAAGCAACAAGAACGCAAACGTACACTCTAGAAAATGATAGACTTGGAGCAATTATCGCCGATTTTGCAGATGATTGTGTTAAGAAAAGTTCATCTAACAATTATTCTGTAGGTACTTGATATAATACTGGTTGGTTTGAAATTGACCTCGCTCCTTTGAGAGTACAATAATTTAAAATAAAAACATTAAGATAAAAATTGAGACTGTCATAATTTGTATAAGTTGAGTTTGTAGTTTTACATGCAATTAGTTATGTTTCAATTTAAAACCCTTTGGAGTAGTTACCAAAGGGTTTTTGTTTATGGTTGTTTTTGAACTACATATTACAATGTTTTAGAGTGTAATCATAAATTAGATAATTAATACAAGCTGTTAAATATGTCTTAATTATGCAACTTTTCTATCTATTGAGTGTCTTATCTATGGGATACATGAATATTCTTTTTATAAAATAGGTTTTTTATATAAGGGATCAGAATTTGAAATTACATTTTACCATTGATTTTTGTGAAAACTTTAATGATTTTTTAATAGGGTAATGTATAGGCATAATCGTTTTAATTTTAGCATCACTTTATTAAAAAGTGGTACAAAATTTGATGAATTAAAATGGTTCTAAAGCTCATGAGAAAGAATGTTGAAGAAAAGACGTTAAGAATATGCTAACCAAAAAATCAAAAATATAGTAGAAGTACTATGAAAATTGATTTTCAGTGAGTTAATAGCAATGATTTTATGAAGGTATTATGTCATCGTTAAATGTTAATTACTATCAAAAAAACATCAAGATATTTGAAAGATACAGCTTATATTCGGGGCATAGAACCAAATGTAATAAACAGTAAAATTGAAACTATCATAATTAGTATAAGTTGAGTTTGTGTTAAATACAATTAAGTTTCAATTCAGATCCCTGGGAGTAGTTACCCGGGGATCGTTTTTTATATACACTATTTTACAATAGCTAGATAAACTAAGGTAGTTTTAAGTCTAATAGCGGTTTAAAGAGAAGATCGAAAAATATGATTTTATATAGATAAATGGGGATCTATGTAGTCAAAGCTTGCATAAGTTTTGTTTTGTTTCTTCTACTGATAGGAATAGTATATTGACCAACATGTATTGTCCCTTTTTTTAAATCAAAACTTTCAATCTTTTTTATATTCACTAGACATGATCTATTGACTTTGATAAATTCTGAAGAGTTGACTTTATCAACCAGTTCCTTTAAAGGAAGTTTTACCCGTATTTCTTTTTTTGCAATCATTATGAAGCAGTATTTTCCTTCTACATTGATCAAAGAAATATCAGAAATATTAATTTTTTGTAATGTTTTATCGGTTTTTAAAATAATGAAGTCTTGATGTATTTGAGAGTCTGAGTGACTCAAGACTTTATAATTGACTTGTTCTTTTTTATGTTGACAAGCTAAAGAAAAGGTTCTTTTGAAATTTTCTTTATCTAAAGGTTTGGTTATATAAGAATATGGTAATGTTTCTTTTGCCTTGTTAAATGTAGCTTCATCAATTGATGAAGTTAGATAAATTACTAGAATAGGAAGATCAGCTTTACGAATATACTCCGCTATTTCTATTCCACTCCACTTTCCTTTTAAATTGATATCTAATAGTATCAAATCTGGCTTAACAGCCTTTATTAGGCGAAAAGCCTCTTCAGAATTTCCAGTACTGTTGAATGAAGTAATTTTCATTTCAGTTAGTAGAATTTCTAATGCATTTGTATAAATGACATCGTCTTCAACAATAAGTACTCTCACAACACTAATTTATTATTTCAATAATTAAGATTTACTTTCAAAACGTAATACTGTTTTTTTTTGTATTTATAAGATATATGACGTTTATGAAACCATATTCAAATATCATTCCTAAATAATGAAAAACCTGATAATCTGTCTAAAAACACAAAATTTATTAGTGATTTTTAATAGAGGAAATTACTAAATCTCTGGAAAATTAATTATTAGCATAAGGAAAAATTATATGAAACTGCGATCCTTTATCCATAATGCTTTCTACTTCTAACTTTAAATCATTTAATTTTGCAAATTCTTTACAAAGTATTAATCCCAAACCATTACCTTCTTCCCCCCTTACTCCATAATAACTTTTTTTAGATCCAATATCAAAAAGCTTTTCTATAGTCTCCCGATTCATCCCAATTCCATTATCTTGAACTGTAAATCTAATTGTTTTATCATTGTTATATGTAGCTTTTAGTTGGATCAACCCTTTTTCCTTTGTATACTTTATAGCATTACTCAATAAATTTCTAACCATAGAAGTGATTGTATTATAATCAGCGTGTATGTCAATATTTTCATCTATTAAAACAAGGACGTTAATACCATTTCTTTGTATACTTTCTATATATTGATCGAGACATTCGTTTACCAGATGATATAAATTGATTTTTTCTGGATAAATGGTGATCATATTTTGTTGTACCATTGCCCATTTCAAGAGGTTGTCTAATAAGTTGTTTAATTTAACAGAAGAACCTTTAATTTTATGCGATAGCTCTTCAATTTTATCTAACTCATTATTTTTAACAAAGTGATCTATTAAATAAGGTACTTCTTGAAAGGAAATAAGCGGACCTCTTAAATCATGTGCTATAATAGCAAAAAAACGATCTTTTGTATTATTAAGTACCTTAAGTTCTTCGGTTCTTTTGTCAACTTCTAGCTCTAGTTGTCTTTTTTGTTGTTGAACATACCTTATACGAAATGAATATATTACATATAAGAAAGCAACGAATAATAAGAGTAGTGTTATTAGAAACCATGGAGTCGACCAAAATGGAGGCTTTACAAGAATAGCAAGTGCCATTCCCTCTTCATTCCATACCCCATGATTATTAGAGGCTTTGATACGAAGGGTGTAATTTTTAGCAGATAGGTTAGTGAGCGTGATTGTGTTTTTAGTGCCTAGATTAATCCAATCTTCATGTAGCCCCTCTAGCTTATAGGCATACTGATTAAGGTGATGGTTGTAATAGCTCAAGGCAGAAAAGTCAAAGGAAATTACGGTATCTTCATATGACAATTCTAACATTCCATCGGATGAAAATACTTGGTGTAAGGGGATTTCTTTATTAAATTTTTTGAACCTGGTTAAGGCTACCTGAGGTATAAAGGTATTTTTTTTTATTTCCTCTGGTTGAAAAGCATTTACTCCATTTGTACCTCCAAAAAACATTTTCCCTTCTTTGTTTTTAAAATAAGCATTGGCATTAAATTCATTGCCTTGTAAGCCATTACTCTTATCATAATTAACAAAGGTTTCCTGTGTTGGATTGAACATAGATAGTCCTTTATTAGTGCTTATCCATAAATTTCCTCGCTTATCTTCTAATATTCCATATACTACATTATTAGGTAAACCATCCTTAACAGTATAATGTTTAAATGATTCTTTATCTCGATCAAAAAGATTTAGACCACCCCCATTTGTTGCGATCCAAAAGTTTCCTTTTTTATCCTCATAAAACGAATAGATAAAATATGAATTGATTCTATTTTTCTTATCAGATCGTTCTTTATATCGTATAAATTTTTCTGTACGTTTGTCGAACTTAGCAAACCCATGGCCCTCGGTTCCTACCCAAAAAACACCTTTTCGGTCCTTGTATATTGTATTTATTTTGTTAGAGGGAATACTATAAGGATTTTGTGCATCTGTTCTAAAAACTTTAGAAGATTTATGAGTTATGTCCACAATGTATAAACCATTAGACGTCCCAATCCATAATTTGTTTTTGTTTTCCGGAACGATATCAAAAATAAAATTGCTATTACCATATAGATATTTAGGGTATCTGGTAAATTTTTTTTGATGTTTGTCTAATAAGAATAAACCTTTACCATGTATACTTATCCATAATATGTCTTTTGATATGTTTGGATCATTATAGATTTCATAGACATCCATACCAACCATTTTAGAATAAGTTGTAAAATCATCAGCGTAATGTTGTAATTTACCACTCTTGACATCAATAAGATCAAGTCCTCCGTACCCACCTATCCAGATGTTTTTATCCGTATCCTCATAGATTGAACGAATACTAGAAAAATCTAAGCTATTTTGATTATTTTCATCTCTTTTATAGGTTTCAATGTTATTAAGAGTCGGAGCTAGCATGAATACTCCATACCCCATTGTTCCTAGCCAAATAATTCCTGATTGATCTATCCAAATGGCTTTAATTGAATTTTGAGTTCCTTTTATCGGATAAAAGCTAAACGTGCCATTTTTGGGGTCAAAAACTTCTAATCCGTAATTAGTAGATTGCCATATGGCACCATTATTATCCTGTATCATAATCCCACTATGATATAAGTAATCGTTCCTTTTATATTTTTTGTGTGTTGACCAATTTGGTTTATAAAAAACACAAGTTTCTTTAGTCGTAAGATTTATTTGCTCCAAGGATCTGTTATCATGTCTACTTCTATATAATAATAGTTCACCATAAATATTTTCCTGAATCATTTGATGACTATATCCAATATTGTTAATAACAGTATCATAAGAGGTTACAAATTGTTGTTTTTGGATATCAAAAATATAAATACTAGTATCCTCATTTTTAAGAGCTTCGATGTATAAACGATTTTCAGATTTATTACTTTTTATATGAGATATAACTTTATCATGACTAATCGTATATCGTTCGGTTTTATTTTTATTAGGATTGAACCTAAGTATATCTCCTTTTGATGTTCCCATCCAGACAATTCCTTTTGTATTGATATGGATAGTTTTTATTGTATGTTGTGCGTTTAGATTTTTATTTTCAAAAAATTGAAAGCATTCTGTAAATGGGTCAAAACTATATAACCCATTTAAAGTTCCTATCCATAGTGTACCTCTAGTATCTTCAGAAATAGCAGTAATAAAATTATTTTGTATACTACAGGGGTCATCATAGTAATAATTATAGATTTTAAATTCGTATCCATCATATCGATTAAGCCCATCTTTGGTTCCAAACCACATAAATCCCTTTTTATCTTGGATGATGCTGGATATATAGCCTTGAGAAAGCCCATCGTTAGCAGTTAAATGTAGGAAAAGAGAGGGCTCTTGTAGTGCATATCCGTAATTAATTATACTGCTAAGAAGTGCACTAACTAATAAATGATAAAGTTTATTCTTTTGCATTCTCTATAAATAAGTGATTTCTGCATGAGGGTGCAAGAATATTTCAATTTTGAAATAATCAAAAGCATAAACTCTAAAAATTATCTTAAAAATTTGCTTGGATTCAGTAATACCAATAAAACGACCACTAATACCAGATGTAGCCAAAAAAAGGGAAAACAAATTTATTAAATAGTATTCGTATGATTCCCTTTGCTTTATGAGATTTTACAAGCCTGGTTTTGTAGTTGAAAGCATTCTTGAAAACCACTTATTCCTATTACAAAACCAATGAACACCTACTTTTTGATACTATTAAAACACGTATCATCTTTGCCGAATAATAAATCTAAAAATTTATAAAAACGACAAAAAATGATTAATCAACTTTATTTATTATTTCTGAGCAAAATAGCTTCAAAATACTTAATTATATGCTTGAGTCATAATGATTCACCTGAGATCTAGTTTTAGAAATAATTATAAAAAGACAACTTAAACTTAGAAGAATGAAAATTTCACATTTGATATTGGTGTTAATCGTTTTAACCTCTTGTAGGCAATTTGAAAATACCAAGACACGAGAAATGAAAATAGAATCAAAAAACACTGAACTTGCAAAGCTTCAATTAAAAGATACAACCATTAATTTCTTATGGAGAGATATGAAGTACGATTCTGTATTAAATAGCTCCATCAACTCGATTTTCATAAATAAAGACTATTTGAATTCAATAACTGAACCTGAAAAAGCATCAATTGGTTATGTTGCGACATTTATCGGGAACGAGTGTTGGTGGGATGATAAAGCAAATCATGATAGGAGTAATTTAGACTGTAAAATAATTACTGCTTTAGGACTAGGATACCAATGCTCTGATAAACACCTCGGATTTTTAAGAAAATGGTTTTCGACTGACAAACAAGTATTATCTGATTTAGAAAAATCGAATTGCCCTACAACACCTTATACAGCAACAATTCAAAATAGTTTTGATGAAATTAAATTAACTATCAAAAAAGATTCGATACTTGTTTTTTATAAAGTAAGTGGAGTAAATATGAGAAAACAAGAAAGCTGGGAATGGACAGAAACAGATTACTTTATACTAAAAAATAACAACCTTAAACTAATAAAGAAGGACAAATCTGAAGTAAGAGATAAGAAAAAACTCGCATTGAAAGAAAACAAATCATCTCACATTACAAACACTCAAGATCAGGAAAAGCCCAAAACAGAACAAGAAATAATTTCTGATATCAGAGAAAAGTTTGGTGCCATCAATTATAATATAAATTCCTATAAAAAAGTTAAAAAAGACTTGTCTGGAGAAAGTACAGAAGGTGGCGAACTTGAAGGATATTTTAAAAACGTTGAATTGAAAAAAATAATTACAAGTTACTACGGCGAAATGGGTAAACTAATAGAAGAGTATTACTTGTGGAACGATCAACTATTTTTTGTCTTTACACAGGCATATTCTTATAATATGCCAATGTATATGGAAGATTCAAAGGTGATTAAAATAAACGAAAACCGATATTATTTTTATAATGATAAGCTCATAAGGTGGCTTGATTCACAAAAAGAAAAAGTTATTAAATCAAATTTCGCTAAAAAGGAGATTGAAATATTACAGAAAACTAAAAAGTTGAAAGAAAAACTAAAATAAAAGCATAGGACTTAACAACCGTAAGCTAATACCAATAAAACGACCACTAATACCTGATAAAACAAAAAAAAAGAAATTGAGTCTTTGAAACGATATCTGTTTGATTTTCCTTGTTTTATGAAATTTGACCTGGTTGTCTAATCACTCGAAAACACTCCTGTAAACCACTTATTCCTATTACAAAACCGATCGAATCTTGTTTTTTGATGATATTAAAACACCTATCATCTTTGCTGAATAATAAATTAAAACTTTATAAAACCGACAAAAAATGATTAAACAATTTTACCTATTATTTCTAGCTACTGTTGCTTCAACGCAATTAATTCCTTGTGATAAAAGTGATTCACCTGGGTTGTCAGATATTTCAGGAAACTACATTATATATTAAAAAACTAGGGTTTCTAGTTCTAGCAACTACTCTTAAAATACAACTACTATGAAAAAATTTCTTTTACTTTTTGTTATCGTTTCTGTTCTTTCCTCATGCAGTAAAGATGACGATTCATCTGCTATATCTTTTGGAAGAGCAACTTTAAAAATTGGTTCTGTTGAAAAAGTATTTACACAAGCGAACTCTTTTAATAATGGGGTTCTTACTTTAGGAAATACAGAAGAGGAAATAGCAGGTTTATTTTTCCCAATACCAACAACCTTTCCAATAACGTATGATATGGATACCGAAGATATAATAACAGGTCATTATATTATAGGAGGGAAACGATATAATGCTACAAATGGAAATTTAGGAATTGGAAAAATGGGATCTTTAACGATTACAATTACTGCATATAGTAATTCTAAAATTTCAGGAACATTTGAGTTTATTGCTATTAGTGATGATGGAGAAGAAATACGTGTTCAGCAAGGTGTTTTTGATGAAATCCCTGATTTAGATTCGATTATAGATTAAATGGATCACTTTATCTTTTTTAGTTGTATAAAATGTATTTCTAGTTCTGACCTACTGACAAACTCTTACTAGTTTTCTAAAGTATAGAATCAATAAAATTGAAAATAGACTAAGACTTTTTTTTGCCTCCAGATCAAAAACGAATTAGGCCTATTTTTTATAGATCTTAATGAGTTTTGACAACTAAAGGCTTTTAGAAAGTGACTTTCTAAAAGCCTTATCATAGTCGTTTGTGTATTGTAAACGAATATGCAAAAAATCCTTAATTCAAAGAATACATTTTATTTCATAAACCACCTCGGTGATTTATGAAATAAAAAAAAGAGAATAATAATAGTTTCACAGATTATCAAAATAATATAAAAATGAAAAAAAAGTACTTTATAAATTATTTAGTAATAGCACTATTAAGTTTAACCAGTGTTACTGCCCAAGAACAATTATGGAAAGGAACCTTTGATGGTTGGGATTTTGGTTTTAAAGACGGAAAAGGAAACCGAGATGAGTTTTGGAAAATCCAACCTGACGGAGAATTACATGCTACAGGAGGCACATGGTATGACCGCCAAAGTGGTATGCGTACAGCAAAACCCTATAGTAATTATGAATTAACTTTAGAATATAAATGGTTAACACCCGGGAGTGGTGATCAAGATGGTAACAGTGGTATCTGGATTTATGGAGAAAATAATTTTGATCAAGATAATGGAGGATTTCCAAACTCTATAGAAGTACAGCTTAAAAAGGGTGAAGCAGGAGATCTTCTTAGAAAGGGAATGGATATAAAAGCTAGGCCCGGCTACCTTAATAAAGGTAAGTATGGAAATGGAAGAACAAGAGAGGAACAATTACCAAGACGTGGTGATCCTAAAGATATCATAGAGTATTTTCATAAAGAATGGAATACAATGACCATAAGATGTGAAGAAGATCTTATTTCTGTATATCTAAACGGATTTTTGATTAATCAAGGGAACGTTTTTAAAAATGGAAAAGCTATAACTTCTGGATTTATAACATTGCAATCTGAATTAAAGAATCTAGCTTTTAGAAACATTTATATTGAAGAAATAGAGAAGACAGAGAGTTGTTCTATTAGTCCTACAGTATATGACAAACACGGTATTACTAATAATACAGCTAGAAATGATGATTACGCTGAAATTGAAATTGGAGGGTATGTATTATTATGTGCGTTTACCGAGAGTGAAGGAACTTGGACCTGGACAGGCCCAAATGGTTTTAGTGATGTAGGAAGGTGTATTACTATTCCAAATGTTCAGAAAGATCAATTTGGAATCTACACAGCTACTTTTGCTGGCATCAATAGATGTAATGCCTCCCATGACTTTGAAATAGGGCTTGAAAAAGAGGTATCTGGCACCTATCATTTTATTAACGTAAAAACTAAAAAGTACCTGGATGCAGATCCAAATACAGTGGTAAAACAAGGAAATAATGAAGCAGATGATAATGATACACACTGGAACTTGATCCCTTCTACCCCGGGGTATTTTTTTATAGATAATGATAAGAAAGACCGAGGGCCTTTGGTGGCAGCATCTTCACTACATAATAGTATATCTTACGAGGCAGAAGAACTACTTAAGATTCCAGCTCCTCGAAGAGAGTGGAAAGCTATCAAGGTTGGTTATAACACTTACCGATTTTTAAGCAAAGATGAAGTAAGAGGATATTTGACAGCGATTGACAATGGAGAAGTAATAAATACAGGCAATTGGAGAGGAGACGAAGGAGCCACAGAATGGGAATTGGTTCCTATTTCCAACAGCAAAAAAATAGATAATAAACCAACTATTAGTAAAACAGATCCTAGTAATATTCTTATCACTCCAGTCCCTAATAATGGATCATTTACAATTCATTTTAATGGACAAAAAATATCAGAGGTCTTAATTTACAATATGACTGGTCAAAATGTATACAACAAAACCTTTGGAGAGCGAAAATCTACGAATCATTTATTAGTAAATCAAAAATTTGTATCAGGAATATATACAGTAAAGACAATAGATACGAATGGTAATACAACAAGTACCAAGTTTATGGTTAACTAGTGTATAAATTGTTTTTGAGTTAATAAGATGATAACCCTATTTCTATCAATTCTAAGCCAGAACATGAATCAATTATTGGTTTTTAAATAATTATTCATGAGTGATTTAGAAAAGTTTGGTAATCAAAAAAATGGTGGTATATCATATTAAAACCCGAAAAAAAAATCACATAAAAATCTGTTTTTAACGCATTAAATTTTGTCAGGCATTATAGCTCCTTTTTTGTCTGATAGTTTGTATATAGGAGTTCAAACAATAAATTAATATTTTAATTATGAGAAAATTTTTATTACTAGCTGCAGTTATTTTATTAGGTATAACAGCTACAAATGCACAAGTTAAACTTGGTTTTGGTCTTGGTTATGCTCTTCCTTTGGGAGATGCTTCTGATTTCTTAGATGGTGGCGTTTCTGCACACTTTGAATTAGGATATGGTGTCACCCAAGATATTGATGTCTCTATCTTATATCAAGGAGATTTTTTGGTAGGAGGTGATCAAACTATAAATGGGCAAAATGTATCCTTTGGAGCATTAGCTATAGGCAGTTACCTTGTAAATGGTCGATACTTCTTTAGAAAAGAAGGATTTAGGCCTTATGGTAGTCTAGGATTAGGTATTTCTTCTATAGGATCGATAGAAATAGAATCCAATACTATGGGAGATCAGGTAGTTGCAGGAAGCACATCTAACTTTGCAATTCGTCCGGCACTTGGTTTCAAGTATGGTGTTCTGAATATGAACGCAGCTTATCTAAATGCGGGTAAAGTGGGTGATGCTTCGATCAGTAATTTTACCATAAATATTGGATTGTTATTTACTTTCGGAGGAGAGTAATGAGATCAAATTATAATGCTAAAAGAGAACGCCTAAAAGATATTTGAGAGGAAGGTATGACCACTAAATTAGTATATATAAAGTAATCAAAAGAATACTAAGAACGTTTATTTATTTGATTAAAATTCAAAAGACGGTACTCTTCAATATCATACTTTACAATTGAAACTATTATAATTAGTATAGGTTGAGTTTGTGTTAAATACAATTAAGTTTCAATTCAGATCCCTGGGAGTAGTTACCCGGGGATCGTTTTTTAAGTAACTATATAATCAAACTGTTGCTTCTACAATATCCCTGAGATGTTCTTTTAATGAAACATCTTCGGGAATACTGATTTTTTTCTTCACTCTTTTTCTAGCCATTTTTACTGCGTGTACAGATACTCCTAATAGTTGAGCAGATTCTTTTATGGATAGATTTAGTTTTATCAATAAACAATGCCTTATATCATTTGTTGACAGATCAGGGTAATGAGCATTGATTTGAGCTGTAATACCTGGGTATTGCGATTCGATTCGATTTTTTAGAATACCAAGATCAGAGGTAGATGAAATAAATTGACTTAATCTTTTTTCTGCTTCAAGAATTTCATCATGGTTGTTATATTTTATGGCAGAAGATAAGTACTTTTTAATAGTAGAGAGTTTATTTAGTTTTTCATTAACCGATATCATCGTAGCCAAAAACTCCTCTTCTTTACTCTGTATGTGTTTTTCTAAAATGTTTTTTTCATTTTCTTTAAGGAGTTCGATTTGTTTTTCGCTTCTGTGATATTTTTTATAAAGCGCAAAGGATAATAAAAATAACAAGAAGCTAAATAAACCAATATAAAGAGAAATTATATACAGTCTTTGTTTTTCATTTTTATAGCTTAGAATATCATTATCCCTGGTTAAGAGTTCATTTTTATATTCTTCTTCTATCAATTGTATTTTTCCTTCGGATATTTTAGAAATATCTTCATTTCTTTTGTTGTAAAGGCTATCAATCAAGGATCCATATTTTTGATAATAGTTAGATGAAGCTTTCCAGTTATTTGTTTTCTTATAAATAGCACCTAGGCTTTCATAAGCAAATGCAATATCCATTGGATCATCTGGGTTTTGTAAAATTGCATTATTAAAATGAATAATGGCTTCTTTGGGATTGTCTAATGAGTTATAGATTTTTCCTAAGACCAATGAATTTATAGCGGCATAAGAACTTAATTCGGGCTTATTATGAATAATCTTTTTAGCTTCAATAGATTTTTCAAGTGCAATTTCATGATTCCCCAGACTTCTATATGCATCAGCAATAGAAGTCATTATATAACTAATTTCCCCTTTTTTATCAGAATTTTGAATACTTTCAAGATTTGCATTCCACCAATTGATTGCTTTTCCATATTCTTTTTTATCAAAATGAGCTAGTGCTAAACTCGAATATAGACGATATCGCAGACCTTCTTGTTCAATTACATCCCTATTTTCTAATAATTCTTTAGAATATGCCAAGACTTTATCAGGTTCTCCTAATTTTAGATGGCAATTAAGAATGTTCATTTTAGTAATTATTGCCGTTTTCCTATCCTTTTGTCTTAAATTAATTTCAAGTGTCTTGTGATAATATTTTAAAGCTTGATAATGAAATGCCTGATGTGTTAAAATATTAGCTTTATTATTATAAATATGAGGGAGTATGAATTCTAGATCCTGATGCTTTTTAATTAAATTCTCTCCTTTTTCATAGACAACATTAGCGCTGTCAATCATAGAGTTGTTAGTATAATAAATTCCGAGATTAACCAGATTTTGTAATTCTCCTTTGGGATAATTAACCTCCCTTGATAGGGTTAACAACTTCTTTAATAAATCTCCATTTCCTATAAGATCTTTTTTGGCAATTTCTGATAAGCTATCAATATATCTGATTTGGTGAATAGAAGGTATAGAATCCTGAGAATGTATTGTATTATAGAGAAATATAACACAAATGATTACTATTCTGTTGGTTAGGTAGGTCACTTTGGTTTTAGGGGTTTGTTATACGTCTTTTAACTACAACGCACCAAAATAAAAATAGTACGCTTTATGTATTCTTTTTTTTAACCATGTACCCTTAATGTACCCTATTGTAAAATCAAATTTTACATCGCATAGGAGTATTTTTGAATTCCAATTTAAATATAAAAGATTATTCTATTCTATGCTAACAAAACAATATAACATAATACTTATAACCTATAACAAATCGTTTTACACAAACTCACTATATGAAAACCATATCATCTAATAGCAAGACTTAGATCTGCTTTAATACATACATTTAGAGTATACTTTACTTTAATAATTATGTTACAATATTTTATAGAGAAAGACTGTATGATTTTAACATGATATGTACTCTTTAAAACCGACGCATTGTCAGAGTATGGCCCTGGACAAAGCTGGAAGGACATTAAATATTAATGTACTCGTCTGGGGCTATAATCAAAATTTTTATAAATTATAGAATGTTCAAAGCCAGTAGATAAAAGTTGAAAACAAAAAACGTTTTGTTTTCATTTCCCTAAATCACACAAATTAAAACTTAACAAGAAATGCAAAAAACATTTTACTCATTCATAAGGTCATTTATGATTTTAAGAATACTAAAATCAAATACAGAAATATCTTCTTAATGGCAAAAATTAAGATACCATCAAATAAATTTAACAGGAACTCTTTTCATTCGTCTAATTTGAATTGAAACTTAATTTCTTAAAAAGATTAAGAGTGTAAACCCATGTAGAAAAACAAAACTTAGATGTAACCCCATACTTATGAAAACCAATTTTCTTACTCAGATATTCTATATTCTGCAAGGCTATATTTTGCCTTATAACCATAAAAAATAACGCAAAAATGAGAATGTTTAATTTTTAGTGTTAAAAAAGTGTCTATACATCATTGATTAGTAACTCTTTAAAATATAGACGTGTTGCCAAGCAGAATTTATTTCCTTCAAACCAAGGTTGGAATTAAAATAAAGTTTGTTATAGAATATAATCTTAAAACCCTAAAATAATTTATGAAAGACTCCTTGAAATATGAGCATAGTTCTACATTCTATGCTTGATGTGTGACTTCTGAAACACACAATTAAACTATTTAAAAATTGGAAATGATCCCACATTTCAAAAATTAGAAATGTGATTAGGGACTATAGAAATTAAATACGCTACCAATATCGTATTTGATTGATAGTTCATTACTAATATTAAAAGATTTATAACCATAAATACGTAAGCTAAACTCTTAAAACCCTAATAGCTATGAAAAATAGTATAAAATCACACATTATTCTTCTATTGTGTGATATGAAAGAAAAACTAGCAGAACAATTTAATCATAGAGAAATACTTGAAAAATCTCTGTTATTTAATGTCTATAGGGAATAATATTACTATTCCTTTCATAAGACAAAAATAGATAGAGTTTACTTTTTTAAAGTAAAAACGACGCTATAGTTGTTCTTTAAATATAACACTTCTACAGATATATAATCAATTCTAATTTTTTAGAAGATAAGACCAACAAATTAAAATTTTTGTAAAAATTTGATCATAACCCTTAAAACCTATATAGTAAGTATGATAGTAAAAAAAGTTAAAACAAACAGTAAGAAAACAACTAGTCCGATTCTGGATTCTGTTTATCACACAAATCAGTTGTTAGAAAAGACCAACAAAACATACCAAAATTAAAACACCAAACATTATGAAAAACATTATGAGATCAGGTGTATTGCTATTTTTCTACTTTTTATGTAGTACAATGAGTGCACAATTTAATTATGGAGAAGCCTTGCAGAAATCGCTTTTCTTTTATGAAGTTCAACAATCGGGAAAGTTACCAAGTTGGAACCGAGTAAGCTGGAGGGGAGATTCTACCACAGAGGATGGATCTGATGTTGGATTAGACCTTAATGGAGGCTGGTTTGATGCAGGAGATCATGTAAAATTTAATTTCCCAATGGCATTTAGTGTTACAGCTTTGGCTTGGGGAGGTATCGAATTTAATGATGCATATCAAAACAGTGGGCAATTAGATATTCTTAAAAGAAACCTGCGTTTTGTTACAGATTATTTTATAAAATGTCATACTGCTCCAAATGAGCTATATGGCCAGGTTGGTAATGGTGGAATAGATCATGGATGGTGGGGATCACCAGAAGTATATCCTAGAGAACGCCCATCATATAAAATTGATGCTGCTAATCCAGGTTCTGATCTTGCCGCAGAGACTGCAGCTGCAATGGCAGCAATGAGTATATTAATAAAAGCAGACGATCCTGCGTATAGCGCAACTTTAATAGAACATGCGAAACAACTATATGATTTTGCAGATACGTATAGAGATGAATATTCAAACTCTATAACAGATGCAGCAGGTTTTTATAGATCGTTTAGTAGCTACAACGATGAAATAGTCTGGGGAGCAATTTGGATGTATAAAGCTACAAATGATCCAAAATATTTAACAAAAGCAGAAGCAGAATATGACAATTTACAGAAAGAGGGACAAAGTACCACCTCAAAATATAAAGAAGCCTTCTCTTGGGATGATAAAGCTTATGGATGCTATTTATTATTAGCACAGATAACAGGAAAAGATAGATATGTCCAAGATATTGAACGTAACTTGGATTACTTTGCTCATAATGTAAATGGAGAATCAGTTCCTACAACACCTGGAGGGCTTCCACACCTTAGACAATGGGGTACCGTTAGATATGCATCTAATCAATCTTTATTGGCCTTGATTTATGGAGATAAAGTAACTACAGATCCAGTTAAGCAAGCTAGATATACAGGTTTTGCTAAAAGAATGGTAGACTATGCGTTAGGGGATAATCCTATTAATAGAAGTTTTATGAATGGCTTCGGAAATAATCCTGCTAATGATCCTCATCACAGAGGAAATAGTGGAAATTGGACAAATAGTGATAGTGGTCCACCAACTGCAGCAAGTCATATCCTATATGGAGCAGTAGTAGGAGGCCCCAAAGAGCCGGATAATGATAATTTTGTAGACGATAGAGGAGAATTTGTGGCTAACGAAGTTGCTTGTGATTATAATGCATGTATCACAGGTGTCTTGGCTAGGATGTATGGAAAATTTGGAGGAAATCCACTTCCTGACTTTCCAGTTGATGAAGTGCCTACTAGAGCCGAAATTCGTTCGTTTTCAAAATTTAATAGCAATAATGCATTTGGATCTACGATTAGTATAATTATACAAAATAGAACAGCTTGGCCTGCAAGAGTAACAGACAAGTTAAGTTACAGGTATTATTTTGATATTTCCGAAGGTATTGCGGCAGGAAAAACTATTGCTGATTATGATATTACGCTTAATGGTATTGGTGGTAATGCTACAATGACGGTTAAACCCGCTGGAGGAAGTGTTTATTATGCAGAAATAACAAATCTACCGTCAATTGCACCTATAGGAGACCCCGCATTTAGAACTGAAACTCAAATCAATATAAGAGTTGCTAATGGAGTTCCTTATGATACTGCTAATGATTGGTCTGCACAAGGACTAAGCAGCGGAGCAGTAGAAAGTGTTAATATTCCTGTATATGATAATGGGGTATTGGTATTTGGTTCAGAAATAGATGGAGGGAATACTCCTACTGCTTCCTTTACAGCTACTCCAGAATCAGGGACTGCACCCTTAGAAGTATCTTTTGATGCCTCTGCATCTTCAGATCCAAATGGTGATACACTTACTTACACTTGGGATTTTGGTAATGGTCAAACCTCAACATTAGCAACTCCAACAGTTACATTTACAGAGATTAAGACATATACAGTAAGTCTTACAGTAAGTGACGGCACTAATGTTTCTTCACCATTTACTAAGGATATTGTAGTGTCTGATGGTAACATTGCACCAATTGCCAATTTTACGGCTACACCAACAACAGGTATTGCTCCGGTAACGGTTAGTTTTGATGCATCGTCATCTACTGATGCAAATGGTGATACACTTACTTATACTTGGGATTTTGGAGACGGAAACACAAGTGTTGGAGTCACTGCAACCCATATCTATGCTTTAGTAGGTAATTACACGGTAACACTAACAGTAAGCGATGGAAGTAAAACAGATATAGCAACAGAAACCATAAATGTTACTGATGGTAGTCCGATTGCATCATTTACAGCAAGTGCCGAATCAGGAGTTGCTCCTTTAGCTGTAACTTTTGATGGGTCAGGGTCTTTAGATCCTGCCGGAGGTACGCTTAGTTATAGCTGGGATTTAGGAAACGGAGAAACTGCAACTACTGCAACCGCTTCTACTACTTATACTACAGAAGGACAGTTTACAGTAACACTTACAGTAACAAATGCTGCAGGAGATATTGATACAGAGACAAAAACAATTACCGTTACAGATGGTAGTATAAGTTGTAATTTCGGAGCTCCTTTATCAAATCCATTACCAACAATTGCTAATGTTTCTTATACAAATATTTATGTTTTAGGAACCGGTGGTCCTGATTTGAGTAATGTTACCAATTTTACCATCAATTGGGATTTAGCTAATAATGGATTATGGCAGTTTTCAATGAATACAAGTAATGGTATACCTAGCTGGTGGAATAATTTTTTACCAAAAATCACTCAGAATTTTAATGCTGCCGAACCATCAATTACAATTACAGATTCTGGATTTACAGGATTAGATGGAGAGTATTGGGCAACTATAGATACAGGAAATTTTGTATTAGTTTCAAAATCAGGAGGATTTACTATTTATTTTAGTTCTTCTGCTACAGCTCCTGATTGTGGTAATGGTTCTAATACTCTAGTGTTATCGGGTCCTGAGTCTAATGTTATGATAACTCCTAATCCTGCGGTAAATGTTATCAATGTATCTATTAATAGTAATAAAGCTAAGAAAAGTGATGCTATGACCGATGTTGTGATAAGATTATTCAATTTAACGGGCAATGTTGTTAAAACTCAACAATTCAAAAGCAAAGAGCAACAATTACAAGCTCAAATACCTATTGAAGGATTAGAATCGGGAATATATATATTAGAAACATTTGACGTCATATCAAATCAAAGAACACAGAGCAAAGTGATCGTTAAATAGATAATTTTTAATCTAAAGAAAGAGAGAGGTTTTTTAAACCTTTCTCTTTTTAAAGAACTAGAGCGGATTTAATAAATAATCTAATTTTTTTAAATAGTAGATGTTTGTAATAGAGTAATATACACTCAATTCTTCTTCTTCTTTCTAGCATTATTAGTCACTTTAATAAAAAAACTGACTTTTTTAAAAGTAAAAAGTACGCTTTAGTTGTTATTTAAATATGACACAAACTATAACTCCTATAAACACTTCTACACATACATCCTTAATTCTATTCTTTATATAAATAAGAATAACAATTAGAATTTATAGAAAAACTAAATAAAAAAACCTTAAAACCCAATTGATACTTATGAGTAAAAAAAACCTTATAGCAAATAGCAAGTCAATAACTATTCCTTCTGGAAATGCCGTTTGTTACACAAATCAGCTGTTAGAAAAAAACCAACAAAAAACACTAAAATTAAAACCCTAAACATTATGAAAAACTTTATGAGATCGGGTGTAATGTTATTGTTCTGCTTAGTATGTAGTACAATGACTGCACAATTTAATTATGGGGAAGCCTTGCAAAAGTCTCTCCTATTTTACGAAACACAACAATCGGGTATTTTACCTGATTGGAACAGAATTAGTTGGCGATCAGATTCTGGAATCAATGATGGTAAAGATGTAGGTCTTGACCTTACTGGAGGATGGAATGATGCAGGAGATCATGTTAAATTTGGATTTCCAATGGCATTTTCTGTGACCGCACTTAATTGGGGGTTTTTAGAATATAAAGATGGTTATGACGCCGCAAAACAGACAGAACATTTTAAAAGAAATGTTAAATGGGTAACAGATTACTTTATAAAATGCCACCCATCACCTAATGTTTTTTATGCTCAGGTAGCCGATAGTAAATCACAAGATCATAACTTTTGGATGCCAGCAGAAATGGTTGATGTACATCCAATGTATGGTCAACGTAAATCTTATGCGTTAACAACTACCAAACCAGGTACAGAAGTTGCTTGTGAAACAGCAGCAGCATTGGCTTCAGCTAGTATCATTTTTAAAGATAGCGATCCTGCATATAGTGCAACATTGCTTAGACATGCAAAAGAATTATATGAGTTTGGTGATACCTATAGAGGATTATATAATGAAGATGGAGGAATTCCAGCTACAGGAACATATTCTTCAGGTAATTTTAAAGATGAATTAGCTTGGGGTGCACTTTGGCTTTATAAAGCTACAGGAGAACAAAAATATTTAGATAAGGCAGAAGCAGAATATGCACAGCCAGATTTTTTATGGAGTCTTGTTTGGGAAGATAAATCTTATGGTAATATGGTCTTATTATCAATTATCACCGGAAAAGAAAAATACAAAGCAGATGCAGAACGTCATTTAGACTGGTGGCAAAAAGGTGGCGGAGTTAGTTATTCTCCAGGTGGTCAGGCACACTTGACGCAATGGGGATCTTTACGTCATGCAATGAATGCTTCCTTAACGGCATTAATATATAGTGACAATGTAGCTACACCTAAGAAAAAACAATATCACGATTTTGCAGTAGCTCAGGTAAAATATGCATTAGGTGATAACCCTAATAATAGAAGTTTAGTTACAGGTTTTGGTGTAAATCCACCAACAAAACCACATCATAGAGGTCAACATGCAAGTTGGTCAAGAAGTTCTGCCAATCCAGTAGAATCTAGACATACAATGTGGGGAGCTTTAATGGGAGGACCTATGGCTGCAAATGATGTATTTGTAGAAGATAGAGATGATTTCCAGGCAAATGAAGTTGCTACCGATTATAATGCTTGCTATCAAGGAGTGTTGGCAAGAATGGTTATGGAATTTGGAGGTACACCATTACCAAACTTTCCACAACCAGAAAAAGCAGGTGTAGAATTCATTAATGAGGCAAAAATTAATAATGATCAAGCTCGTTTTACTGAGGTTGCAATTTGGTTGAATAACCGTTCTGCTTGGCCAGCAAGAGTTGCAAATAAATTAACAGCAAGATATTTTGTAGATATTTCTGAAGGAGTAGCTGCTGGTTTTACAGCTAGTGATTATACGCTTACGGCACGTGGAGCAGGTTCAACTACAACAACAGGTTTACAAGTTTGGGATGCTGGTAGTAATATCTATTTTGCTGAAATAGAAGTTGACAAAGACAAAATGCCTTTCCCAGGAGGTCAGGGAGAATATAGAAGTGAAATTCAATTAAGAGTTTCTTTGCCTAATGATGCGCCAGTATCAGCTTGGGATGCGTCAAATGATTTTTCATATGCAGGATTAAACAATAATCTTAAAATTTCTGAGAATATTCCTATCTATGTAGATGGGGTACTTACTGGAGGTAAAGAACCAAACGGTGGAGAAACACCCACGGCATCATTTACAGCTACTCCAGAGACAGGAGTTTCACCATTAGAGGTTAGTTTTGATGCTAGTGCATCTTCAGATCCAAATGGAGACGCAATTACATATAGTTGGGATTTTGGTAATGGAGAAACATCGACATTAGCAACACCTAAAGTAACATTTACAGAGATTAAGACCTATACAGTAACACTTACTGTAAGTGATGGTACTAACATTTCTACTCCTGTGACCAAAGATATTGTAGTCTCAGATGGTAATATTGCACCAGTTGCTGATTTTACAGCTACTCCTACAACAGGAATAGCTACAGTTAATGTTAGTTTTGATGCTACAGCTTCTACCGATGCAAATGGAGATACTCTAACCTATGCTTGGGATTTTGGAGATGGTACAACAGGTACAGGGATAACAGTAGATCATTTATATGCTGCCATTGGAGAATATACAGCTATATTAACGGTTAGTGACGGAAGTAAGACAGGAACCAAGACCACGACAATAACTGTGACTGACGGAAGTCCTGTTGCTTCATTTACAGCAAGTGCAGAGACAGGTGTTGCTCCATTAGCTGTTAGTTTTGATGCTTCGGGATCATCAGATCCTGCAGGAGGTGTACTAACGTATAATTGGGATTTTGGTAATGGAGAAGTAGCTACTACAGCAACCGCTTCTACTACATACACCACATTAGGACAAGTAACAGTAACACTTACGGTGACAAATGCTGCAGGAGATACAGCTTCTGCTACAAAAACAATAAATGTTACCGATGG